>NZ_JAKSYO010000024.1 GCF_022829635.1 Methylobacterium sp. E-066 | reverse complement strand
CGACACGGCAGCAATCGGCATACCGAACCAGTACTCTCGCCTTGAACCAGACCCTACACATGGATTCCTGTAGATCTTGCTTACAGAACTAGGGCGCTCTGTCACGATTTTGTGGCACCAACAGGCCTGGAATTGTTGGGGACTACGTAAACGGATTCACGCGAGAATCGTCGCACCCGGTGCCGCGTAGGCCGCAGACTCGCCCGCGAGGAAGTGTTGGAAGCGCGCCCGGTCCTCGGCCGCCGCATCGTTCCAGCGCCCGATATTGTCGCGACTGGCCGCGGCGGCCCGGGCCAGGCCGTTTCCGCCGATCCAGGCCGTGAGCGCGGCGGCGGCGGCCTCGGGCGCTTCGGGGCGGATCAGCAGGCCGGACGTGCCCAGCACCTCGCGGAAGACCGGGGCGTCCGGGGCCACCACCGGCAGGCCGCCGTGCTGGACCTCCAGCAGCGGCAGGCCGAGCCCCTCGGCCTTCGAGGTCGAGAGCAGCAGGTGGCAGGAGCCGGCGAGATCCCGCAGCTCGGCATCGGACAGGTAGCCGTAGCGGTGCAGGAACGGCGGCGGGGCGTCCAGGAAGGCGTGCCGGCCCCAGCCGACCCGGCCGACCAGATGCAGCTCTGCCGGCATACCGGCGCGGTTGAGCGCAGCCGTCAGCGCGAGGGCGGCGGTGTAATCCTTGCGCGGCTCGATCGTGCCGATCGCCAGCATCCGCAACGGCGCACCCGGGACGTAGGGAGCCGGTCCCGGCAGGTCGTCGAGGCCGAAGGCATCGCGCACGGACGGGCGCAGCAGCGCGACCCGGGCCGTGGGCGCGCAGACGGCCCTCACGGCCGCGCCGGTGGTGCGGCTGTTGACGAACAGGTTCGGGCACCAGCGCAGCGCCCGCGCGAAGCTCGGGCTCATGTAGAGCCGGCTCTTCAGGCTCAGATCCTCCGGCCGGTCGAGCAGGAAGGTGTCGTGGACGTAGAACAGGCAGCGCTCGGCCGCGATCGCGCAGAGCGGCCCCGGCGGGAAGCCCGGGAACAGGAACAGCGTGTCCCGGTCCCGCAGCGCCCGCAGCGGCAGGCCGAGTTGCTGCTGGCCGATCATCCCGGGCAGCGAGCCGCTGGTGACCGGGCGGATCTCGTGCGGCGCCAGCCGGTCGGGGGCGAACAAATCGAGGGTGATCCGCTCGATCCCGGTGACGTGGGCGCGCAGATGGGTCTGGTCGAGATAGATCCGCTTGGTGCCGGGCTTCACGGCACGCTCCGCCGCAGGGTGCCGGCGAGGTACAGGCAGCGGCGCACGAACAAAGGCATGCGCCGGCCGAGCACCAATTGCTTCGCCCGTCGCAGCCGCCGCACCAGGGGCCGCGACGCCGCCGGCACCGTGCCGCTGGCGCCGGGCTGAAGCTGGGCCGCGAACGGAAAATGGCCGAGCATGGCGGGGGCGAAGCTAGGGCGTGCGGTGTCGGAGAGGAGCCCGCCATCCCGAAACAGACCATCGAGCGACAGGGCGGCGGCGGCCGGGCTGTGGCGATTCTCCAGGGCGATCCGCGCGAAGGCGCCGAGCCGTGCCCGGGCCGCTCTGTCTTCCACCAGCTCGGTGAGCGCCTGGGCCAGGGCACCGGGCTTCATCGGCACGAGGCGGCCGGACACGCCGTCGATCACCGCGGAGGTCAGGCCGGAGGTGCGGTAGGCGAGCGTCGGCACGCCGCACAGGCCGGCCTCGATCGGGGTCTGCCCGAGGGTCTCGTGGCGGCTCGCGGTGACGTGGAGGTCGCAGGCGCCGTACCAGGCGGCCAGGGTCGCCTCGTCGGCGATCAGCCCCGGCGCGAACAGGTTCGGCACGCCAAGCCGGGCCGGATCGTCGAGCCGGCCGATCGCCACGACGCCGACCCCCGGCCGCACCGCGGCCTGGAGGGCGGCGCGCAGATCCGCAAACCCCTTGTCGGGGCCGTCGACGATCACCGCCGAAATGAGGATCAGCACGTCGCCTTCCGGCAGGCCGAGGCGGCGTCGCAGTTCGGCGCGGTCGCCCGGACGGAAGGTCGCCGTCGGGAAGGCCAGCCGGATTTGTGTCGACGGGGTGCCGGACGGGGCCAGCTCCTGCGCGCGCGCCAGGGTCCAGTCGGAATTCGCCAGCAGCCACGGTCCGGCGGGACCAGCCAGCACGGCACGCTTGCGGGCGTGCATCCCGGCGATCCGCCCGGGGGCGAGTTGCGGATACTCGTCCGGCCCCGGGCAGGCGGCATCGCAGCCGATGGCGGCGCGGGTGCAGTCGCGCGGGTGGCAGCAGCGGCCGGTGAGCGGGAACAGGTCGTGCAGCACGAGCGCCACTGGGCCGCGTCGGGCGAGGCGCCCGACCACATCGAGGCTGCGGGTGGCGCCGTGAAGATTGCCGGCGAGGACGAGGTCGGGCGAAGCAGCTTCGATCTCCGCCTCGGCCTGGGGAAACGCGTCGGTCCATTCGGCGGCTTCGGGCCGGTCGCTCAGCGCGACGCCCGTCACCCGATGGCCGGCCAGCGCCAGCGCATCGGCGAGCCGCCGCTGGGCGACGCCGGCGCCGCCCTGGGTGCCGGTGCCGGTGAGAGAGACGATCGACAGGCTCTCGGTCGCCTCCGCCGGCGCCTCGCTCACGCGCTGGAGCAGGACCGGGCGGCCAATGCGCCCGCGCGCGGCTTCCGGCAGCGCCGACCATGCGGCGGAGGCGTCCAGGCGGCCCTCAACGTCGAGGATTGCATGGGCCCGAAGGGCGTCGCGCACCCACAGTACTTCGCCGCCGGTGAACGGCACGCCGCCCGACGCGTCGGAGGCCTTGAGCCCCGGGATGTCCAATCCCAGAACTGTGTCGGCAAACAGGACCCGGAGACCGGCGACCGCCGCCGCGCCGATCAGGGCGGCCTCCAGGGCCAGGGCGGTGAGGGCGCCGGGGGCCAGGAGATCGCCCGGGCGCAGCCACAGCAGGGCATCGCAACCGGGCTCTCCCAGAATTTTTTGGATATGCGCGCGGCCGAGACCTGGCGGCACGATGTCGTGCCGGAGCTCCGGGTAGTCCTGGCGCAGGATCGAGGCGGCGGTCCCACTCGCATCCGCGCCGGGCGTCATCACGGTGACGATGCGGATTCGCGGCCAAGGGCGTCCATCCGGCAGCGCGGCCGGCCGGGCTGCCCCGGGGGCGGCGGGTCCGAACGGCCAGCCGGCGACGCCGTGGGCGGGCGGTGAGGGTGCAGCGTTGGTCAAAGTCGGTTCGCGGGTCGGGCGGGGCCGGCACTCTGCGCGCGAAGGATGAAAAAGATTGCCGCGCGGGGCCCGCGCGTCATCAGCCGTCAACGCGGATGCGGGCGGGGCCGGCCGCCATCCGGCCGATTCGGGTCGCGGCAGCGTGGCCCGCGTCCCGGATGCGCGTGAGAACCGCATCCGCCTGGGCCGCCGCGCAGGTCACCAGCAGGCCGCCGGAGGTCTGCGGGTCGGTGAGCAGGTGCCGGCGCCAATCGGGGAAATCCGCCGGCAGATCGACCTCGGCCCCGAAGGCGTTCCAGTTGCGGTGCGAGGCGCCGGTGACGAAGCCCTCCTGAACCAGCGCCTCGGCGCGGGGCAGGAACGGCAGCGCGCCGGCGTCCAGCGCGAAGGTCAGCCCGGCGCCGCGGGCGATCTCGAGCCCGTGGCCCAGGATGCCGAAGCCTGTCACGTCGGTGAGCGCATGCACGGACGGCTCGGCGGCCAGGGCGATGCCGATCGTGTTGAGCCGGGTGGTGGTGGCGACGAAGTCGCGATAGCCGGCCTCGTCCAGCGCGCCCCGCTTGATCGCCGCGGAATAGACCCCGACGCCGAGGGGCTTCGTGAGGATCACCGCATCCCCGGCCAGCGCGTCGGCGTTGCGCCGTACGGCCTCCCGGCGGCAGGTGCCGATCACCGCGAGGCCATAGATCGGCTCCGGCGTGTCGATGGAATGGCCGCCCGCCACCGGGATCCCGGCCTCGGCGCATTTTTCCGCGCCGCCGCGCAGGATCCGGGCGACTACGTCGGGTTCGATCTTGCCCACCGGCATGCCGAGGATCGCCAGGGCGAAGATCGGCTTTCCGCCCATGGCGTAGACGTCCGAGATCGCGTTGGTCGCGGCGATCCGGCCGAAATCGACAGGATCGTCCACCATCGGGGTGAAGAAGTCGGTCGTGGCGATCACGCAGGTGCCGTCGTCGAGTTCCCAGACCGCCGCGTCGTCGGAGGTCTCGTTGCCGACGAGCAACCGCTCGAACGGCCCGGCAGCCGGCTGCTCGGCGAGCAGACGGCGCAAAATCGCCGGGTCGAGCTTGCAGCCGCAGCCGCCGCCATGGGCGAGACTGGTCAGACGGGGGGCATCGGTCATGGTTGGGCTCCGTTCCGGCCAAAGCCGCCGAAGCGGCTCCCAAATCAGTACCGCGTGGTCACCGCATTGAGCCAGTCCGGTGAGGCGGCGACCGCCGCGGCCTCGACGCGCTTGTCGGTGCCGGTGAGGATCAGGAGGCCCAGCACCATCATCACGGCCCCCAGGGCGGCCTTGACGCCCTTGCCGGCCGCGGCGAGCCCGCCCCGCCAGCGCATCAGCGCCTCCCGGGAGACGAAGCCGAGCAGCATCAGCGGCGCGGCGGCGCCGATTCCGAAGGCCAGCATCGTCAGGGCGACGCTCCCGAGATGCTCCCCCCGTGCCGCCAGCAGCGAGGCGGCCCCCAGGGTCGGCCCGACGCAGGGGCTCCAGGCGGCCCCGAGCAGCAGGCCGACGCCGAACTGGCCGGACAGTCCCGCGGACCGAAACCCGCCGAACCGGTCTTCCGCCCAGGCCCCCACCGGCCCGGCGGCGGTGGCGACCTGCGCCTGCAGCCGCGGCAGCATCAGCACCAGACCGAGGATCATCAGCAGCACTGCCCCGGCGCTGCGAAACACGTCGCCGTCGAGCCCGATAGAGAAGCCGATCGTCGCCACGAACAGCCCGATGGCGGTGAAGGACACGGCCAGGCCCAGCGCCAGCGCCACCGGCCCGAGGCGATGCTCAGAGGCCGCGGTCCCGAGCACGATCGGCACCAGCGGCAGCACGCAGGGCGAGAGCACCGACAGGAGCCCCGCCAGAAACGCCAACCCGACCGTTCCCAGCATCGCTGCGCTCTCCTCGCCGGTTCATTTTTGTAGGTCGGCAGGCTTCGCGCCGGCGGGCGCGGGCGTCAACCGGGCGCATCGTCCGGCCGGCGCGCGACCTTCCGCGTCGCCAGGCCCACGCGGACGCCTCTGCGGCAGCCCGCGTGGGCCTGCCTCACGGCGTCAGCGGATGCCGCCGCTGGCGGTGATCACCTCGCCGGTTAGCCAGCGGGCGTCATCGGAGGCGAGGAAGGCGACGACCCCGGCGATATCGTCCGGCTGGCCGGCGCGGCCGAGCGGCGTCTGCGCGACGAAGCTGGTCTCCATGTCGGAGCCGACGACGCCGGCCGTATGCGTGCCCTCGGTCACCACGAAGCCCGGGCTGACGGTGTTGACGCGAATCTTCCGGGGCGCCAGCTCGTTGGCGAGGACGCCCGAGACCGCGTTCAGGGCCCCCTTGGTCCCGGCATAGACCGCCGCGTTCGGCGTATGCACGTGGGTGATGGCCGAGGAGATGTTGATGATGGTGCCGCCCTCGCCGAGATGTTTCGCGGCCGCCTGGCTCGCCAACAGGACGCCGAGCACGTTGACGTCGAAGAGACGGCGATAATGCGCCTCGGTGATCTCTTCGAGCGCCGCGAATTCGTAGACGCCGGAATTGTTGACCAGCACGTCGAGCCGGCCGAACTGCTTCACCGCCGCGTCGATCAACCCTTGCGCCTGCGCGGCCTTGGACACGTCCCCCTGGACGGCGACCGCCCGGCCGCCGGCCGCGGTGATGGCGTCGACGACGGCCTCCGCGCCCGCCTTGCTCGACGCGTAATTGACCACGACCGCCGCGCCCTCTTTCGCCAGTCCCTTGGCGATAGCGGCTCCGATCCCCTTCGACGCACCGGTCACCACGGCGACCTTTCCTGCGAGCTTCGACATGTGTGCTAACCTCTGGCTGGGACCGGCTCCGGGATGACAGTCTTGATCCCATAGTTCGGAACTTCGGAACTAACGAAGCGCGGTTCAAGCCCCTAGATACGGAAATCATGAGGCCGTTCGTTCACCCCGCCATCGAGGACGTCCAACCCGAGGCGATCCTGCACGCGCTGTCCGACCCGAACCGTGCGGCGATCTTCGCCAAGATCATGACGGCCGGCTGCGTCGAGGCCTGCTCGGCCGTCTCCGCGTTGGGCGATCGGGTCATCCCGAAATCGTCACTGTCCACGCACTTCAAGGTGCTCCGCGAGGCCGGGTTGATCCGGAGTGAGCGCCACGGCGTCGAGATGCGGAACCATTCGCGGTGGGACGAGGTGGAGGCTCGCTTCCCCGGCCTGCTGGCCGCGATCATCAACGCCTACGCAGCGGAAGCCGGCGCCGGTCCTTGCCGGTCCGGTGCGTGATCGCCGGACCGGCACGGCCCAGCATCCGGCGACCACAGGGGCGGGTCGAACACCGCACGGAGCGAACGCGTGGCCATCTTCTTCACGGGCGACACCCATTTCGGCGACCCGCGCGCCCTGCGCTTCGACCATCGCCCCTATCCGGATCTCGACGCCCACGATGCCGGCCTGATCGCCGCCTGGAACGGCGCGGTGGCGCCGGGCGACACGGTCTGGCACCTCGGCGATTTCGCCCTCGGCCCGAGCAGGGCGCGGATCCGCGAGATCCTCGACGGGCTCAACGGCGAGAAGCACCTGATCGTCGGCAACAACGATGGGCCCGACACGCTCCAGGCCCCCGGCTGGGCCTCGGTGCGCCACTACGCGGAACTGCTGGTTGAGGACCGGATGGTCGTGCTCTGTCACTACGCGTTCCGCACCTGGAACGGGATGGGCAAGGGCGCGCTCAACCTGCATGGGCATAGCCACGGCAAGCTCAAGCCGATGCCGAAGCAGTACGATGTCGGGGTCGATCCGATGGGGCCGGCCCCGGTCGGCCTCTCAGCAATCCTCACCTCGCGCCTCCGCCGGAAGGCGTAGTCGGGTCGGAACCTTCACAGCAGCTTCACCGTTTCAGCGGACAGAGAGGGGATGGATGCGTTCCACCCCCGAGACACCCGCCACCCCCGTCCGCGGGGCTGCACCAGAAACCGATCCGCGAGTCAGCCCGTGAGTGCCCGTTCGGCCTCTCTGCTCCCTTCCGGCCTCGCCAAAACGGCCCTGGCCGGGGCCTTCGCGATCCTCGCTCTGACCTCCTCGGCGCTGGCCCTGCCGGCGTGCCTGGAGGCCCAGCGCAAGGTCGACGAGGCCAATGCCCTGCGCTTCCAGGCGCGCCAGGAGGCGCGTTTGGGGAACCACGACCGCGTCTGCGACACGCTGGATGAGGTCGGCGACCGCTACGACGACGCCCGCGACGCCTTCGAGCGCTGCGGCGAGGGCGTGGTGGCCATCGACCTCCGCAGCGAGCTGCGCGGCCTCCGCATCGCCAAGAAAATCAACCGCTGCGACTGACCGGGTGCGCCTGCGCACCTCGACCGTTCACGCCCCGCATCATCATCTCAACACAAGCGACGCACGTCGCCGACAAGGTTATGCGCCGATGACCACCGCCCTGCTGTCGTCCGACATCGAAGCGCCCGCCGCCAACCGCACCGGCCCGTCCTTCGCGGCCGCACTGTGCGGGTTCATCAGCACCACCGTCGCCACGACGATGCTGCTGGTGCTGATCGGGACGCTCTGATCGGGGCTAGGATATGGAGCGTCTTATCTCTGGACTACATGCCCTGTCGAACCGCGGATGATCCGCTTCGCGGCGTGTGAAGTTCCATAGCCCGTACGAGGAAGAGGGCGCCTCGCCTCTTCCGAGCCAATTTGAAACCGCTCAGCCCGCCGAAGCGACGATCCTCATTTACCCCATTGCCTCGACCAGCCGCTTGCGCTGGACCTTGCCGTTGGCGGTCCGAGGCAGGGCCTTGAGAAAGCGGATCTCCCGCGGGCGCTTGTAGGCGGCGAGCCGGCTCTCGCACCAGGCGAGCAGGTCGGCCGCGTCGGGCTCGGCGCCCGGCTGGAGCACCACGAAGCCGCAGATGACCGAGACGTCGGCCCGCACCGGCAGCTCGGCCACCCCGACCTCCGCCACGGAGGGGTGGGCAGAGAGGACGACCTCGACCTCGTTCGGCGAGACCCGGTAGCCCATGGCCTTCATCAGGTCGTTGTTGCGGCCCTCGAACCAGACGTAGCCCTCGGCATCGAGCCGGGCGAGGTCGCCACCGACGAACCAGTCGCCGCGCATCACCTCGGCCTCCTCGTTGGGACGGTTCCAGTAGCCGAGCATCAGCGCCGGCTCCGAGCGGTGGACGGCCAGAAGCCCGGTCTCGCCGGCGGGTAGCGGCTCGGGCGGCCCCTCCACCGGTAGGATCGCCACGCGCCGCCCTGGCTGCGGCCGGCCCGGGGAGCCCGGACGGACCGGGATGGTCGGGCCGCTGGAGATGTAGGTGGAGATCTCGCTCATCCCGAGCGCCTCGTAGAGCGGCTTGCCCGTGGCCCGGCTCCAGGCCTCCAGCAGCTCCACCGACAGGGGCTCGCCGGCGGTGCAGCCGTGGCGCAGGCTCGACAGGTCGTGCTGGGCGAGATCGCCGTATTTGAGGATCTGGCGGTAGAGGGTCGGGACCGCGGCGAACAGGGTGGCGCCGTATTCCGCGATCAGGCGCGGCCAGACCGCCGGGTCGCGGGGGCCGTTGTAGAGCACCGCTGTGGCGCCCACCGACCACGGGTCGCTCAGGCCGACGCCCAGCGTGTAGGTCCAGTTCATGGTGCCGGCATGGAGCATCACGTCGGATTCGGTGAGCCCGATCCAATGCGCGACCATCGGCCAGCGGCCGAAGGCGGCCCGGTGGGCGTGCAGCACGCCCTTGGGCCGGCTGGTGGTGCCGGAGGTGTAGATCAGCATCGCCGGGTCGTCGGCGGCGGTGTCAGCATAGTCGGGCAGCGGCGGGCCAGCCTTCAGGGCGGCGATGGCGGCGGCGTCGAGCAGGAGGCGGGTGCCCGAGGCCTCGGGCGTGACCGTGCAGCCACCGCCGACCACGATCGCCGCCGTGCCAGAATTCTCCATCAGGAACGCCGCCTCGCCCTCGGTCAGCTGCGGCGAGGATGGCAGCGCCACGAGGCCCGCCGCCAGGGCGCCGAAATAGACCAGGACGTAATCGGCCTCGTTGCCCATCCGGATCATCACCCGGTCGCCGGGCTTCAGCCCGAGCCCGAGCAGGCCCGCCGCGATGCTCCGCACCGCCCGGTCGACTTCGCCGAAGCTGAGCCGGCTCGCGGTGCCGTCGCCGACCAGGACCAGGGCGGTCTTGTCGGGGCGCAGCCGCGCGTTCTCGGACAGGCAGTACCGGGCCGCGTTGAACCGGGCCGGCGGTTGGCGATCGTGGGACCGGAGGGCGTCGGACAAAGGGCGTTCCCCATCGTTGAGGGTTTGGCCCGGGTGTCCCGCATCGGCGCCGCGCTCGTCAACCGTGGGTGAGCCGGCGCCGATGCAAACCGTCTCAGGTCCGCCGCTGGGCCTGGCCCTCCTGCTCCTCAAAACCCTTGAGCACCTTGTCGAGGGTCATCGGGTATTCGCGGATCCGGATGCCGGTGGCGTTGTAGATGGCGTTGGCGAGAGATGCCCCGGCGCCGCAGATGCCGAGCTCGCCCAGCCCCTTGCTCTTCAATGGATTCGACTTGTCGTCGAGCTCCGGCAGGAACACGGCGTCCATCACCGGAATGTCGGCATGGACCGGCACATGGTACTCGGCCATGTCGTGGTTGACGAAGAAGCTGTAGCGCGGATCGATCACCGCATCCTCCATCAGCGCCGCGCCGACGCCGAAGGTCATGCCGCCGATCGCCTGGCTCCGCGCGGTCTTGGCATTGAGGATCCGGCCGCCGGTGAAGACGCCCAGCATTCTCCGAAGCCTGATCTCGCCGGTATCAGCGTCGACGCCGACCTCCGCGAAGTGGGCACCGTAGGAATACTGCGAGAATTTTTCCTTCATCTCCCCCGGCTTAATCTCGCCGGACGCCTCCAGCCCGGTTCCGGCCAAGTCCTTGAGCGACTCGGTGCGGTTGCCCGACATCACCGCGCCGTCCCGGAAGGTCGCGCCTTCCGGGTTGAGGTCGCCCGCCTTCAGCAGAGCCTGCCGGAGGTTGTCGCAGGCGACGTAGAGGGCCGAGCCCGCCGAGCCGGCGCCGAACGAGCCGCCGGAGCCCGCTGCGAACGGGAAGTCGGTGTCGCCCATCTCGACCCGCACCCGCTCCATCGGAAGCCCCAGCATCTCGCCGGCGATCTGGGTAAGGATCGTGTAGGTGCCGGTACCGGGATCGGTCATTGCCATGCGGACCACCAGCACCCCGTCCGGGCCGAGCCGGACCTTGGCGGAGGACGGCATCAGCGGGTTGAGCCGGGCGGCCGCCGACATGCCCATGCCGACGAGCCAGTTGCCCTCGCGCCGGCTGCCCGCCGCCTGCCGCTTGTCCCATCCGAACAGGCGGGCGCCCTCGCGCATGCAGGGCACGAGCTGGCGCGTGGAGAACGGCACCTTCTTCTCAGGATCCTCGGCGGGCTCGTTGCGCACCCGCAGCTCGATCGGATCGATCTTCAGGTGCTCGGCCAGCTCGTCCATAGCGCATTCGAAGGCGAGCTGACCCACGGCCTCGCCCGGCGCGCGCATCGATGACGCGATCGGCATGTTCAGGTTGACGAGCCGGTGGCGCGTCACGCGGTTCTGCGCCGCGTAGAGCGAGCGGGTAACGTTGGCTGAGGTCTCGAAGAAGCCGTCGCCCTCGGCGGTGTCGGACCAGGATTCGTGGCTGATCGCCGAGAGCTTTCCGTCCTTGTCCGCCCCGAGCCGGATCCGCTGGACCGTGTCGGTGCGGTGGGTCGCGACGTGAAACTCCTGCTGGCGGGTCATCGCGACCTTCACGGGCCGCTGGATCACCTTGGAGGCCAGGATCGCCAGGGTCGCTTCGGGCTGCGCCTGCAGCTTCGCCCCGAACCCGCCGCCGATATAGGGGCTGACGATCCGCACCTTCTCGGGCGCCAGCTTGAGGACGGACCCCAGGGCCTTCTGGCCGCGGTTCGGCATCTGGTTGGCAGTGTACAAGACGACCCCGTCGCCCTCCCAGGAGGCGATGGTGGCGTGCGGCTCCATCTGGGCGTGGATCTGCGGCGGCGTCGTGTACTCGACGTCGAGCTTCACGGGCGCCGCGGAAAAAGCCGCGTCGAAGTCGCCGAGCTTGGAGTCCGGCGGCGAGTTGACGGGCTTGGGCTCGTAAGCCGCCGCCATGTTGTCCTTGAGCAGGGCCTTGGGCTTGGCCGCGTCGTAGCGGACCTTCACCAGCATCGCGGCGGCCCGGGCCTGCTCGAAGGTCTCGGCGACCACGAAGGCCACGGGCTGCCCGTAGAACTTGATCTCCTTGCCCTGAAGCTGCGGCCAGACCTGCTCTTTCTTCTCGCCCTGCTCGGGCACGTTCTCGTGGGTCAGGACCAGGATCGTCCCCGGGGCCCGGCGGGCGGCCTCGGCGTCGATCGCCTGGATCGTGCCGGCCGCGATGGCGGCGGGCACGATGAACCCGTAGGCCGGGTTCTTCAGCGCCTTGGTCTCGTAGGCGTAGGGGGCGTGCCCGGTGACCTTCAGCGGGCCTTCGACGCGGTCCAGCGGCTTGCCGACGAGGCCGTCGGGCCGGTCGTCGAGGGGCGTCCGGCCGATCGGCTGGTTCATCTCCATGGGATTGGTCCTTGCTGGATTTCGGCAAGCTTGCAGCGGCCTACCGCTGCAAGCTTGCCTAAGCTTTTGATTGCTCGCAGGTTTTTGACGGAAAACCGGATACCACTTTTCCTAAACCTGCTTAGGCGCGGGTCGCCTGCGCCATGACGGCGCGCAGGGTCCGCCGCGTCAGCGGGATCTTGAAGTCGTTGGCGCCGTAGCCGCGGGCGCCCTTCAGGACGGCGTCGGCGGCGGCATCGGCGGAGCCGGTCCGCATCAGCGCCTCCTCGGCCTCGGCCACGCGCCAGGGCTTGTGCGCCAGGCCGCCGAAGGCGAGCCGCGCCGTGGTCGGCTTGCCGCCCTCGGCGCCGGCGATCACCGCGGCCACCGAGACGGTGGCGAAGGCGTAGGAGGCCCGGTCGCGGACCTTGCGGTAGATGTGCTGGCCGGCCACCGGCTTGGGCAGCGTCACCGCGGTGATGATCTCGCCCTTGCGCAGGTCGGTCTCGATCTGCGGCGTGTCGCCCGGCAGCCGGTGGAAGTCGGCGATCGGGATGCTGCGCCCCTGCCCGGCCGGATCGATGGTCTCGACGGTGGCGTCGAGCGCCCGCATCGCGACGTTCATGTCGGACGGGTTGGTGGCGATGCAGGCGTCGCTCGTGCCGAGTACCGCCATGATCCGGTTGAACCCGCCGATCGCCGAGCAGCCCGAGCCGGGCTCGCGCTTGTTGCAGGGCATCGCGGTGTCGTAAAAATAGTAGCAGCGCGTCCGCTGGAGCAGGTTGCCGGCGGTGGTCGCCTTGTTGCGCAGCTGCCCCGAGGCGCCGGCGAGCAGCGCCTTCGCCAGAACCGCGTAATCCTTGCGCACCCGCGGGTCGGCGGCGAGATCGGAATTGCGCACCAGGGCGCCGATCCGCAGGCCGCCCTCCGGCGTCGCCTCGATCGTGTCGAGGGGCAGGCGGTTGACGTCGATCAGCGTCGCCGGGGTCTCGATCTGGAGCTTCATCAGGTCGAGCAGGTTGGTGCCGCCGGCGATGAACTTGGCGTTCGGCCGCTCGGCCGCGAGCTTGGCCGCATCCTGCACGGTGGCGGGACGCTCGTAGGTGAAAGCCTTCATGTCCGCCCCCTCAGAGGTTGCTGGCGGCGGTATCGCGGATCGCCGCGACGATGTTCGGATAGGCGCTGCAGCGGCAGATGTTGCCGCTCATCCGCTCGCGGATCTCGGCGTCGCTGAGGCTCGGGGTCGCGGCGATGTCGTCGGTCACGGCGCTCGGCCATCCGGCCTTGGCCTCGCTCAGCATGCCCACCGATGAGCAGATCTGGCCGGGGGTGCAGTAGCCGCACTGGAAGCCGTCATGCTCCAGGAAGGCCGCCTGCATCGGGTGGAGCTTGTCACCGGAGGCCAGGCCCTCGATCGTGGTGATGGCGTCGCCCTCGTGCATGGCGGCGAGCGTCAGGCAGGCATTGATCCGCCGGCCGTCCACCAGGACCGTGCAGGCGCCGCACTGGCCGTGGTCGCAGCCCTTCTTGGTGCCGGTGAGCGCGAGGTTCTCGCGCAGGGCGTCCAGCAGGGTCGTGCGCGTGTCGAGAACCAAGTCGCGCGGCTGGCCGTTGATCGTGAGCCGCACCGGCATGGTCTGCGGAGCGGGATCGCCGGGCGCTGCGGCTGCGGGGGCCGGCCGGAAGCCGAGGGCGCCCAGCGCGCCCGCCACCGTGCAGCCTTCCACGACGGCGCGGCGCGTCAGGGCGAAGGGCTTGGTCGGAGTCTCGTCTGTCATACTGCTATCCCGCCCATGCGCGACGCTCGACGGCGGGGCGCAGCCTGGAATTCAATGTCCCAACTCCAGCATTCGCGGATTAGATCCGGTCCAGACTGCGCCCCTTCACCGCGGGTTCACAGCTGATCCGCGCGGTTCGCCCTTGGTTGATCGTGGATCCGAACCACATGCGTCTGTGGGAATAGATTCACCGGAGTCTTCAGAATGGCCGTCATCGTCCCGACCCTGCCCCTCAACGACGGGCGCCGCATTCCGCAGATCGGATTCGGCTGCTGGCAGCTCTCGGATGCGCAGGCGCCCGACCTCGTCGGCCACGCGCTCAAGGCCGGCTACCGCCTGATCGACACCGCCGCCGCCTACGGCAACGAGGAGGGCGTCGGCCGCGGCATCCGCGAGGCGGGAGTGCCGCGCGAGGAGGTGTTCCTCACCACCAAGCTCTGGAACGACCGCCAGGGCCGCGACGCCACCCACCAGGCCTTCGACGAGAGCCTGAAGCGCCTCGGGCAGGATTACGTCGACCTCTACCTGATCCATTGGCCGTGCCCGCAGCGGCGCCTGTTCGTTGAGAGCTGGCGCACGATGATCCAGCTCCGCGACGAGGGACGCGCGAAGTCGATCGGCGTCTCGAATTTCACGCCGGAGCACATCGCCACGCTGGTGGCTGAGACCGGCGTAACCCCCGCCGTGAACCAGATCGAGCTGCACCCACGTTTTCAGCGCGCGGAGCCGCGGGCCGACGATGCCCGTCACGGGATCGTGACAGAATCCTGGAGCCCGCTGGGGCAGGGCAAGGAGCTGAACGACCCGGTGATCGTCGCCATCGCCAAGTCCCACGGCAAGAGCCCGGCGCAGGTGGTGCTGCGCTGGCAGATGCAGATCGGCTGCGTGGCGATCCCCAAAACTGCGCGGCCCGAGCGCATCGTCGAGAACGTCTCGGTGTTCGACTTCGTGCTCAGCGATGCCGAAATGGTGCAGATCGCCGCCCTCGACCGGCCGGACGGGCGGATCGGGCCGGACCCGGCGACTTTCTGCTGAGCGAGCGGCCTTCGGCGGCGCAGCATAACACCGCGTCGCAAAAGATTTATGCTCAAGGCTAGCATATCTAGACAGACGGGTCCGGCGCCCATAAGTTAGACGGCACAATGCTCAAACTGAGCATAATGGAGGACGCCATGACGGCGACCGTGTCACCCGTCTCTCGTATGTCGGTTCCGGGCCTTCCGCTGCCGGATCTCTACGCCCGTGTCAGCCGCCACATTCCCGCGATCGAGTGGCCGGCGCTCGCCCCCGATATCGAGGCGATCCTGCGGCTGAAGCGCGAGCGCAACGCCGTGATCCTGGCGCACAATTACCAGGCGCCGGAGATCTTCCACACGGTGGCGGACATCGTCGGCGATAGCTTGGCGCTGGCCCGCGAGGCGGTAAACGTCGACGCCGACGTCATTGTCCTGGCCGGCGTCCACTTCATGGCCGAAACCGCCAAGCTGCTGAACCCGAGCAAGACCGTCCTGATCCCCGATATGGCCGCGGGCTGCTCGCTGGCCGATTCGATCACCGCCGCCGACGTGCGCGGCCTGCGCGCCAAGTACCCGGGCGTGCCGATCGTGACCTACGTCAACACCTCGGCCGCCGTGAAGGCCGAGTCGGATCTGTGCTGCACCAGCGGCAACGCCGTCGCAGTGGTGAAGTCGCTGAACGCCCCCCGGGTCCTGATGATCCCGGACGAGTTTTTGGCCCAGAACGTCCAGGCCGAGATCCCCGAAGTCGAGATCCTGACCTGGGCGGGTCATTGCGAGGTGCACGAGCGCTTCACGCCCGGCGACATCCGCGACGTGCGCGACAGCTACCCCGGCGTCACGGTGATCGCGCACCCCGAATGCCCGCCGGACGTCGTCGCCGAATCGGACTTCTCCGGCTCGACCGCGATGATGATGGATTTCGTCCTGCAGAAGCGCCCGAGCCAGGTCGTGCTGGTGACCGAGTGCTCCATGGCCGACAACATCGCGGCGGCGAACCCGGATATCGAGTTCATCAAGCCCTGCAACATGTGCCCGCACATGAAGCGGATGAGCCTGAAGAACATCCGCCGGGCTCTGGAGACGTTGACCCACGAGGTCACGGTCGATCCCGCACTCGCCGACCGCGCTCGGGCGGCGGTCGAGCGCATGCTGCTGGTGCGCTAGTCATGAACGCCGTCTCTCCCAACATGGCCGACCGCGTCGTCGTGGTCGGCGGCGGCGTCGCCGGCCTCAGCGTCGCGCTGAGGCTCGCACCCCGCCCGGTGACGCTGATCACCGCCTCGGCCCTGGGGCTGGGCACCGCCACCGGCTGGGCGCAGGGCGGCATCGCCGCCGCGGTCGGCGCTGACGATGCGGCCGCCCTCCACGCCGCCGACACCGAGGCCGCCGGCGCCGGGCTGACCGAGCCCGACGTGGCGCTTCGGGTCGCCCAGGCGGGGCCGGGGCTGATCGACTGGCTGGTGCGGATCGGTGTCCCGTTCGACCGAACCGAGGACGGAACTCTCGCCCTCGGCCTGGAGGCAGCGCATGGTCGCCGCCGCATCGTCCGCTCCGGCGGCGACGCCACCGGCGCCCGGGTCCTCGAAGGCCTGGTGCGGGCGGTCCTGTCCGCGCCCTCCGTCGAAGTCGTCGAGGCCCGCGCCTGCGACCTGCTGCGCGACACAAACGGCGCGGTGGCCGGCATCGTCGCCGAGCGCGACGGCGCCCGGTTCCGCATCCCGGCCCGGGCCGTGGTGTTGGCCACCGGCGGCGTCGGCGCCCTCTATGCGGCGACCACCAATCCGCCCGGCGCCGTCGGCGGCGGCCTGGCGCTGGCCGCCCGCGCCGGGGCGGTGATGCGCGACATGGAGTTCGTGCAGTTCCACCCGACCGCCATCGCGGCCGGCGCCGACCCGATGCCGCTCGCCACCGAGGCGCTGCGCGGGGAGGGCGCCCGGCTGATCGACGAGACCGGCGCGGCCGTCATGGCCGGGATCACCGGCGGCGACCTCGCGCCCCGGGACGTGGTCGCCCGGGGCATCTTCCAGGCGCTGCAGCGGGGCCGCATCGTCTATCTCGACGCTCGCGGCGCCCTCGGGGCTTCGATGCCGAGGCGCTTCCCGACGGTGGCGGGCCTGTGCGCCGCCGCCGGCATCGATCCGGCGGTGCAGCCGATCCCGGTCCGCCCGGCGGCCCACTACCACATGGGCGGCGTGAAGGTTGACGCCTACGGCGCCACCTCGGTGCCGGGCCTCTATGCCTGCGGCGAGGTCTCCTCCACGGGCCTGCACGGCGCCAATCGGCTCGCCAGCAATTCCCTGTTGGAGGGGCTGGCCTATGCCGGCTTCATCGCCGACGCCCTCGACGCGCCGCTCCCGGGCGCGATCGTGCCCGAGACGGCACCGCCCCGGTCGGTCACGGAGCTCCCGTCGATCCGCAGGCTGATGGAAGCCCGGGTCGGTGTCGTGCGCGACGCCGGCGGCCTCGCCGAGGCGGTGTCAGTCCTCGAACCCCGTGCCGAGACCTGCGACGCCGCCCTGGTGGCGCTGATGATCGCCCGGGGTGCGCTGTCCCGCGAGGAGAGCCGCGGCGCCCATTGGCGCAGCGATTTTCCTCACACCGCCCCCGCGGCGCATACCGAGACGACCCTCGCCGTGCTGAACGCCGAGCGCCGCGAGACCATCACCGTAGGGACGGAGCTCACGCCATGACGCAATCGGTCCTGACGGAAGAGATCCTGCCCCTGCCGCGGCTCCTGGTAGAGCCGGTCGTGCGCGCCGCCCTGGTCGAGGATCTCGGCCGGGCCGGCGACATCACCACCGACGCCATCGTGCCCCCGGGCGAGCGGATGCGCGGCGTCATCGCCTCCCGCCAGGCCGGTGTCATCTCCGGCACCGATGCCGCGGCCATCGCCTTCGCGCTGATCGATCCGGCCGTGACCGTGACGGTCGAGCGCGGTGACGGCGCCCGCGTCGTGCCCGGCGACGTGGTCCTGCGCCTCGAAGGACCGGCCCGGGCGATCCTCACGGCCGAGCGCGTCGCCCTGAACCTGCTGTGCCGGATGTCCGGCGTCGCCACGGCGACGAACGGGCTCGTCGAGGCGGCGCGTCCGCACGGCAAGGCCTCGATCGTCTGCACCCGCAAGACCACCCCGGGCCTGCGCGCCCTGGAGAAACACGCGGTGCGGGCCGGCGGCGGCTCGAACCACCGCTTCGGCCTCGACGACGCGGTGCTGATCAAGGACAACCACGTCGCGGTCGCCGGCGGCATCGTGCCGGCCATCCAGCGCGCTCGGGCGCGGGCTGGCCATCTGGTGAAGATCGAGTGCGAGGTCGACAGCCTCGAGCAGCTGGAGGAAGCCCTCTCGATCGGGGTCGACGCCGTTCTCCTCGACAATATGGGCCCCGATCTGCTCACCCGCGCCGTGGCGATGATCGACGGCCGCGCCCTCTCGGAAGCCTCCGGCCGGATCACCCGCGAGACCGTGGGCCCGGTGGCGGCCTCGGGCGTCGACCTGATCTCCTGCGGCTGGATCACTCATTCGGCGGCGATCATCGACCTGGGGCTGGACGCCGCCTGACCGATGATGCTCCCGCGCCGTGCGCGGCGCGGGAGCATCGATCTTCATTCCACTGTCATCACGTTCGGGTGACAAGTCTTCGCCGGGTTCGCGGCGAAGATGGTTTAAGTCTTCCGCCCCGCATCCGGCTTGCTAAGGTCGCGCACGACAGCGACGCCATCGACCGGACATGCCCGTGCGCCAAGCCTTCAGTCCCGCGGCTGCCCCGCCGGTCGCCCTGCCTGCCGCGTCGGTGGCGCGAAAGCCCGGCGCCGTCCGGCACGGGCCCGGCCCGGCGCTGATGCTGGGGGCGCTCGGCGTCGTCTACGGCGATATCGGCACCAGCCCGCTCTACGCCTTCAAGGAGGCCGTGAAGGCGGCCGCCTCCGGGGGCGCCGCGGTCCCGGCGGCGGCGCTCGGGGCGGTGTCGCTGATCCTGTGGTCGCTGATCCTGATCGTGTCGCTGAAATACGCGGTGCTGATCCTGCGGGCCGACAACCGGGGAGAGGGCGGCATCGTCGCGATGCTGGCGCTGCTCGGCGCCCGCCAGGCGCAGCCGGGGACCTGGAAGGCCGTGCTGCTGGTGGTCGGCTTGGTCGGTGCGGCCCTGCTCTACGGCGACGGCGCGATCACCCCGGCCATCTCGGTGCTCTCGGCCATCGAGGGCTTGAAGGTCGACGCGCCGGTGCTGACGCCGTTCGTGGTGCCGCTGACCCTGGCGATCCTGGTCGCGCTGTTTGCCATCCAGCACAAGGGCGTCGCGGTAATCGGACGGGTGTTCGGCCCGGTGATGCTGGTCTGGTTCGTCGTGCTCGTTCTGCTGGCGATCCCGAGCATCCTGCGGGCGCCGGAAATCCTGGGGGCGGCCAATCCGTGGCGGGCGGTGGAGTTTCTGGCCCATGCCGGTTGGCATGTGAGCTTCATGATGCTGGGCGCGGCCTTCCTGGCGGTGACCGGCGGCGAGGCGATGTATGCCGATCTCGGCCATTTCGGCGCCCCGGCAATCCGCTTCGCCTGGTTCGGCCTCGTGCTGCCGGCGCTGCTGATCCATTATTGCGGCCAGGGTGCCCTGCTGATCGCCGACCCGAGCGCGATCGAGAACCCGTTCTACCTGCTGGCCCCCGAATGGGCGCATTACCCGCTGGTGGCGCTCGCGACCATGGCCACCGTCATCGCCTCGCAGGCGGTGATCTCGGGCGTGTATTCGCTGACGCAGCAATCGATCCAGCTCGGCTTCATGCCGATGATGCGGGTGGTCCATACCGATCAGGACGAGCGCGGCCAGATCTACGTGCCGGCGGTGAACTGGCTGCTCGCCGCCGGGACCCTCACCGCCGTGGTGGTGTTCGGCTCCTCCGACGCGCTGGCTGGGGCCTACGGGATCGCAGTCTCGGCGCTGATGGGCATCACCACGCTGCTCGCCGCCCTGATCGCGCTGCGGTGGGGCTACAACCCGATCCTGGTCTTCGCGGTCAACGGCTTCTTCCTCGCCATCGACAGCGTGTTCTTCGCGGCCAACAGCGTGAAGCTGTTCGAGGGCGGCTGGTTTCCCCTGGTGCTGGCCGCGGCGGTCGCCTTCCTGATGCTGACCTGGATGAAGGGCAACCACGTCCTCGAGGCGGTGCGCGAGACCATGCGCCAGCCTGAGGCGACCTTTCTGGCCCGCCTCGCCTCGCATCCGCCGGTGACGCTGCCCGGCACCGCGGCCTTCCTCACCGCCGCCACCGAGGGCATTCCGATGGCCCTGGGCCGGCTGGTCGAGCGCAGCCGGTGCCTGCACGAGCGCATCCTGCTGATCACCGTGATCTACGAAGAGGCGCCGGTGATCCCCGCCGAAGAGCGGGCGCAGGTCACCCTGGTCGCCCAGGGCATCCGCAAGGCGATCTCGAAATACACCCCCGGCATGGAGCGCGTCGTCCTGCGCTACGGCTTCATGCAGACCGCCTCGATCCCCGAGGGGCTGCATTGCGCGGTCAAGAGCGGCCTGCTGCCGCCGGAATACCTGGAGGATCTGACCTTCTTCGTCGGCCACGAGGTGGTCATCCCGTCGAAGAAGCCCGGCATGGCCCTGTGGCGCCAGGGCCTGTTCGCTTTCATGAAGCGCAACGCCGAGCGCACCGGCGCCCATTTCTGCCTGCCGACCCGGCAGATCGTCGAGGTCGGGACCGAGATCGAGATCTGAGCCTGATACGCCCCATCGATCCCGCAGCCGCATTGAAAATCGCCGGCCAAGCCGACATATCGGCCCCGCATTTTCCCCTACGCGGAGGCATTCCCTGTGAGCGAGACGATTGAGCGGCACGAGTTCGGGGCGGAGGTGGGTCGGCTCCTCGATCTCGTCGTGCACGCGCTCTATTCCGACCGCGAGATCTTCCTGCGCGAACTCGTCGCCAACGCCGCCGACGCCCTGGACCGGCGCCGGTTCGAGGCCCTGACCTCGGCGGCGAGCGCCCTGCCGCCGGACGCCAAGGTCCGGATCGTGCCCGACAAGGAGGCACGCACCCTGACCATCTCGGATGCCGGTATCGGCATGACCAAGGAGGATCTGGCGTCCAACCTCGGCACCATCGCCCGGTCCGGCACGCGGGCCTTCTCGCAGACGCTGGATTCGGCCAAGGCCGAGGACCGCCCGAGCCTGATCGGCCAGTTCGGCGTCGGCTTCTACTCGGCCTTCATGGTCGCCGACCGGGTGACCGTCACGTCGCGCCGCGCCGGCAGCGAAGAGGCCTGGACCTGGGCCTCCGAAGGGCAGGGCAGCTACACCCTGGAGCCCGCGACCCGCGCTGAGCCCGGCACCGACATCGTGCTGCACCTCAAGGAGGATGCGGACGAGTATCTGGAGCCCTACCGCCTCGATCACCTCGTGCGGAAATGGGCCGACTTCATCACCGTGCCGATCGCCATCGCCCGCGATGGCAAGGACGAATCGGCCAACCAGGGCACCGCGCTGTGGCGCAAGCCCAAATCCGAGGTGACGGAGGAGCAGTACGAGGCGTTCTACCACGCCATCGGCATGAACTTCGATAAGCCCTGGGCGACGCTGCACTGGCGGGCCGAAGGCCAGCTCGAGTTCTCCGCGCTGCTGTTCGTGCCCGGCGCGAAGCCGTTCCAGGCGCTGGAGAACGACCGGCAGAGCAAGGTCCGCCTGCACGTCCGGCGGATGTTCATCACCGACGAGGCCGAACTGCTGCCGCCGTGGCTGCGCTTCGTTCAGGGTGTGGTCGACACCGAGGACCTGCCCCTCAACGTCTCCCGCGAGATGCTGCAATCGACGCCGGCGCTGGCCCGGATCCGTCGCGCGGTCACCGGCCGCGTCGTCTCCGAGCTGACCACCCGGGCCAAGGATGCCGAGAGCTACCAGACCTTCTGGGAAAACTTCGGCGCGGTGCTCAAGGAGGGCATTTACGAGGATTTCGAGCGCCGCGGCGAGGTCGCGCCCCTGTTGCGCTTCCGCTCCTCGGCGGTGGAGGGCTGGACCTCGCTGCCCGACTATGTGTCGCGCATGAAGGACGGTCAGGACGCGATCTACTACCTCGTCGCCGACGATGCCGAGGCGTTGAAATCCTCGCCGCAGCTCGAAGGCTTCAAGGCCAGGGGCCTGGAGGTGCTGCTGCTCTCCGACCAC
The DNA here is from genome assembly GCF_022829635.1 of Methylobacterium sp. E-066. Lineage (GTDB taxonomy): Bacteria > Pseudomonadota > Alphaproteobacteria > Rhizobiales > Beijerinckiaceae > Methylobacterium. Next base: position 14,152 of record NZ_JAKSYO010000024.1, on the reverse strand, counting down.
GTCGACGCCTTCTGGCCCGACCAGCTCGGCACCTTCGAGGAGAAGCCGCTCAAGTCGATCACCAAGGGCGGCCTCGACCTGTCGAAATTCGCCCCCGCGGGTGAGCAGCCGGAGGCGCCACAGGGCATCGACGCCTTCGTGGCCGCCGTGAAGGCGGCCCTCGGTGCCGAAGTCTCCGACGTGCGCACCACCGATCGGCTGGTCGATTCGGCCGTGGTGCTCTCGGCGGGCACGGCCGGGCCCGACCTGCAGATGCAGCGCCTGATGCGCCGCGCCGGTCGCGCCGGTGCCGCCCAGCCGGTGCTGGAGATCAACCCGCGCCACCCGCTGATCCGGGCGCTCGCCGCCGCGCCCGAATCGGAGATCTCGAAGGAGGCCGGCACGCTGCTCGACCTCGCCCGCATCCAGGACGGCGACAGCCCTCGCGACCCGGCCGGCTTCGCCCGCACGATCGCGGCGGCCCTGGCGGCGGCCCGGGGCGCCTGACGCGAGCGATTCGCTCTCAAGGATCGAAGCCGGGCCCAACACGCGCCCCCGGCTTCGACCGGAAAGGTGGTTGCGATCCGCTCAGCCCGGCTCTTCGCGGGCACGTTGCTGCAACAGGCGGATGTGTGTTCACGCACATGCGCGTCGAAAGTTTCCGAGTTCGGTTGATCATTCGGAAACGGGCGAGCCATAACTTCGCCACTGGTCGGGGCCATCCCCCGGTCGGAGGCGCGGGCGCGGTGGGGGCCGCAGGCGTCTAAGCCGATCCCTCTCGTGCGCGCGGCCTGCGCGCCTCACGGACGCTGCATGAACCCGGTCGAGGCTTCAGCCGGCAACGGACAGGCGGTCGCGGCGGCGCGCACGCGGGCTCACGCCCGGGCGTACCGCCACAGCGGCCGCGTGCGCACCATGCGCCGCCTCATCCCGGTGGCAGCCGGCGGCGCGGTGGCGCTGCTGCTCGCCTATCTGTTCAATCCCTTCGCCGCGAGCCTGCCCGGCGTCTCGGTCGGCCCGGTGACGGTGGCCGGCTCCAAGGTCCGCATGGAGAGCCCCCGACTCGCGGGCTTCCGCCAGGGCAACCGCGGCTACGAGGTGACGGCCGACGCCGCCCTGCAGGACGTGCGCAAGCCGAGCCTGATCGAGCTGGAGCGGATGCGGGGCCACCTCGCCACCGACGACCAGGGTGGCATGGCCCGGCTCTCGGCCGCGTCCGGCCTGTTCGACACCGCTCGCGAGGCGCTCGACTTGAAGGACGACATCCGGATCTGGACCGACAAGGGCGAGGAGGCGCGCCTGCGCTCGGCGGCCGTGGGCTTCAAGACCGGCTCCGTAAGCTCTCAGGAGCCGGTCACCGTCTCGACCCCGCGTGCCACCGTCAACGCCAACGCCCTCGACGTGGTCGAGAACGGCAAGCGGATCTCGTTCGTCGGCAACGTCCACGTGGTGATCGTGAACGACGACCAAGCCGACAAGGCGCCCCCGCACATCCTGACATCGAACGCCGAGCCCGCGGAAGGCAGCCGATGAGCGCCGCCAGGATGGTTTGCGCCGCTGTCGTGGCGTGCTTCGCGCTGGCCGGCCCGGCTCTCGCCGAGAAGCCGGCCAAGAAGGATTCGCCCTTCGGCAATATCGGTGGCGGCGGCAAGGAGCCGATCAAGATCGACGCCGACCGGCTCGACGTGTTCGACCGCGAGAACCGGGCGGTGTTCGTTGGCAACGTCGTGGCCGTGCAGGGTGAGAGTACGATCCGCTGCTCGACCATGACCGTCTATTACAAGCGCGGCAAAGACTCTTCCGAGAAGGCCGAAGCGAAAGCCGCGGATGCCGCCGCCGAGGCCCCGGCTCCGAAAAACCCGGCCGAGAACGGCATCCATAAGGTCGATTGCGCCGGCCCGGTCACGGTGGTCCAGAAGGACCAAGTCGCCACCGGAGACCACGCGGTGTTCGACCAGGATGCCAAGCGCATCGTACTCACCGGCAACGTCGTGCTAAGCCAGTGCCAGAACGTCACCCGCGGCCAGCGGCTGGTCTACGACATGGGCACCGGCCGGGCGAACATGGATCCGGTGGCGGGCGGGCGCGTCTCGGCCCTGTTCGTGCCCGGCGACAAGGGCGATGCCAAGGATGGCAAGCCGAAGGGCTGCACGCAGCCGCCGGTCAAGCCGCGGGCGCAGGTCAATTGAGCGGCGCGGTCGCGTTCCGGGCGGAGCCGCAGGATGCGGCGCGCCGCCCGACGCTCCTCGGCCGCCTGTTCGGACGGCGCGCGAGCCCGCCCGTCGCCGATGCGGATGAGATCGCCGCGTCGGAAGACGGCGGCCCCGGCATCCTCAGCGTGCGCGGCCTGCGCAAGAGCTACGGCGCCCGCACCGTCGTGCACGAGGCCGGGCTGACGGTCCGCACCGGCGAGGCGGTGGGGCTGCTCGGGCCCAACGGCGCCGGCAAGACCACGATCTTCTACATGATCACCGGGCTGGTGGTGGCCGATCGCGGCCACATCACCCTGGACGGCCTGCCGATCACCCACCTGCCCATGTACCAGCGGGCGCGTCTCGGCATCGGCTACCTGCCGCAGGAAGCCTCGATCTTCCGTGGCCTGACCGTTGAAGACAATATCCGCGCGGTGCTCGAAGTGGCCGAGCCCGATCGCAAGGAGCGGGCGCGCAAGCTCGATGCGCTGCTCGAAGAGTTCGACATCGCGCGCCTGCGCAAGGCGCCCTCGATCGCCCTGTCCGGCGGCGAGCGGCGGCGCTGCGAGATCGCCCGGGCGCTTGCCTCCTCGCCGACCTTCATGCTGCTCGACGAGCCCTTCGCCGGCATCGACCCGATCGCGGTGGGCGACATCCAGGATCTGGTGAAGCACCTCAAGCAGCGCGGCATCGGCGTGCTGATCACCGACCACAACGTGCGCGAGACCCTGGGCCTGATCGACCGCGCCTACATCGCCCATTCCGGCCGCATCCTCACCGAGGGCACCCCGGAGGAGATCGTGGCCAACCCGGATGCCCGGCGGCTGTATCTCGGCGAGGATTTCAGGCTCTGACAGTCAACTGGGCGCGCGGGCGGCGGCGCGCCAGCGCCAGAAGTGCGACCGTGGCCGTCGCCATGCCGGTGGCCGCGAGCAGGAGGACGGCATGGCCGCCGAACCGGCTCAGCACGGCCGCGAAGGTCGGCGGCGACAGGGCCGAGGCCAGGTTGAGCGGCAGCGCGATCCGCGACGCCGACCGGGCGTACGTCGCCCGGTCGAAGAAGACGAGCGGGATCGTCACCCGCGCCACCGCCAGGGCGCCGCTGCCGAGGCCGTAGAGCAGGATGAACGCGCCGGCCGCAGACGGGCCGCCATCGCCCGCGGCGAGCAGCGCCAGCGCCGTCAGGACGGCAAGCGCCGCGAACAAGCCGGTCGTCAGCCCGTCCCAGCGGCCGCCGCCAAGGAAATCCATCGCCCGGGCGCCGATCTGGATCACGCCGAGGGCGGATCCGTAGCCGATCGCCTCCGACCGGCTCAAGCCTTCGACGATCAGCAATTCGACCAGGACGGCGCTGAGACCGAAGCCGACGAAAGCGATGAGCGCGGTGCCGGCGGCAATCAAGGCGAGTGGGCCGGTGCGTGGGGGCGGCTCGGCCGGAATGGCGTTCTGCGAGCGCCGAGCCGCGGGCGCCGTCGCCCGGCGCGGAACGCCGTAAAGATACAGCGGCACGCAGACGAGCCACATCGCAACGGCATAGACGCCGCATGTGCCCCGCCATCCGAAAAAGTCGCTCAGGAACGCCGTCGTCGGCCAGAACAGGCTGCTGGACAGGCCGGTCATAAGCATCATCGCCCCGATCGCCCGGCCGGCGGACCGGCCAACGATCTCGGTCAGCAGGATGTACGGTGCCGTCGTCAGCGTGGCGCTCCCGGCCGCGCCCAGGATCACCCAGCCGACGAGATAGGCGCCGTAGCCCTGCGCGACCGCCAGGAGGGCGAAGCCCGGACCCGCCACCAGGCTCCCGGCGATCATCACCCGCCGGGCGCCGTACCGCTCGAACGCCTGGGCCAGGAACGGGGCGCACAGGCCCATCACGCCGTAATGCACCGAATTGCCGGCAAACACCGCGGCGATGTCCACCCCGAGGTCGGCCGCGATCCGCGTGCCGACGATGGACGTCAGGCTGACGCTGCCCCAGCCGACGATCTGGGCTATGGCGACAACGATCAGGACGCGGATGGGCATGCGATCCGGGCGCATGGGTGACGGATTTTCTCTGGGAGCCGCGTGCGGCCAAGCCTGAGAGAGAACACTGGACTCGGCGACAAGGGAATGTCGCTGGCTTGAGCGACGGTGGTCCACCCGGTGTCGGCAGGATCACCTTGCGATGCCGTATCGACGCGACAGAATGCAGATGTGAGCACTGTCCGAATCAGGTGGAGCGATCATGTTCTCGGGCGCATGCGATTGCGCGAGATCGAACCGGCCTGGGTCGAGCGAACGATACGGAATCCCGAGGTTGTCGAGCCCGATCCTCTTCGACCCGGTCGCGTTCGAGTCTTCGCTTCCGTGCCGGAGCGCGACGAACGGGTGATGCGCGTGGTATATGAGCCATTGGAGGGCGACGAGATCGTTGTCGTCACGGCTCTCCTTGATCGGGGCCACACCCGCAAGAGGAGACAGACCCGATGAAATCCGAATACGATCCTACGGTCGATGCCCTCTACATCCGTCTCGCCGACGCGCGGGTCATCGAGAGCGAGGAGCTTCGCCCGGGCTTCATTGTCGACCTAGACGCCGAAGGGCGGATCGTCGGTGTCGAAATCCTGGACGCCAGCAAGCATGTCGCTCCCGGGGGCGAACTGGATCGCCTTCGGGCGGCATGATCCAGAGCCGGTCCGACGCCGCTCCCGGTAGGAGCGATGGAAGACCACAGTCCAGCAGGCGTTGAACGCCCCGCCTCACGCCTTCCAGTTCTTCAGCGCCGCGAACGGGCTGTCCGCCTCCGGGGGCTTATCCGGGTTCAGCACCGGCTCGACCTGGGCGATCGCGTCCGTCATCGAGAAGGCCGAGCCGCTCTGGAGCCGGCCGCCGGCGGCGTCGCGGTGACCGCCGCCGCGGAACAGGCGGGCGCCGTCGAGGGCCGTGCCGTCGTTGGAGCGGAACGACAGCGTGCCCATCCGCTGCACGTTGACGACGCGCTTGGCCCGGCCCGCATCCATGATCAGGTCGGAGACCCGCTGGAACGTGCCCGAATCGAGGGCGAAGGACAGGAGCGTGCCGTCCTTGAGCGGCCGGAACAGGGCGTCGGAGCGGGCGAGCGCCCGGGCGAGGCGCATGCGCGTGGTCAGCGCCCGGTCGTCGTCGGGCGCGTCGTGCAGGAGGGTGTCGGTCACGTCTGAGCGGAACGACAGGGCGCGCCGCTCCAGATCGGCCGGGCTCGCGCCCTCCCGCAGCGCGACGGCGGCGGCCAGCAGCAGGCCGGCCATGAAGGTCTCGTGCCAGGGATGACCGACCGGCACGAAGCTCGACACGCTCTCCCAGAACAGCTCGTCGAGCGCCATGCCCCCCGGGAAGGCCGGGCTGTCCTTGCGCCAGAGGTCCACCGCGTCGATCGCCGCCAGCAGGGCGGTCAGGTCGGTCGCGGGCTCGTGGGTGGCGAACAGGGCCCGGTGATCGAAGGTCATCCGGGTGGCGCAGACGTTCTCGTCGATCAGCAGGGTGCAGTCCGGATCGCCGAGGTCGATCCGGCTCAGGCCGGGCCGCTCGGGATCGGCCACGGGCTCAAGTCCCTGGCGGCGCAGCTGGTCCAGCGAGGAGGCGTGGTGGTCGAGGACCACGAGCCGGTGCTTGCGGCCGTCCTCGCGGCGGCGGTTCATGGCCGCGAACTTCTTCAGGCCCGCGATGGTCTGCTCCTCCAGGCCGAGATCGGTCATGAGCAGGATCTCGCTCTCGCCCGCCCGGGCCAGGCGCTTGGTCTCGTCCTCGAAGACCGGACCGACATCGCTGTAGCGCGGGACGTGGACGACGCGCTCGACCGCCGCGCAGGCGGCGGCGACCGTGGCGGCGCCGTAGCCGTCGAGGTCGTGGTGGGTGATCTGGATCAGGCGCACGCGGGGCAGTCTCGGTCGGTGGCGGGTCCGGCTGGTCTACGACGCCCGGACCCGCGACGCGAGGGGGCGATCTGTTAGCCGGCAGCTTCCCCTCGAGAGCATTCGGTGCAGAATGCCGGCGGGATGCCGTGAGTCGCAGACGAGCGGTCGGACCCGGACGCACCGTGAAGAGTGCGCGTCAGTCCAAAAAAGGGGGGGAAGCCATGGCTCCGGTCGCATCGCCGCGCGTGAAGCGCATCCAGACGATCTCGCTCATCCTGCTGGTCACGGCCGGGGTGGTGAACTACGTCGACCGCGCCACCCTGGCGGTGGCCAACCCGCTGATCCGGCAGGATCTCGGCCTGTCGATCCCCGATATGGGCCTGCTGCTCTCGGCGTTCCTGTGGGCCTACGCCTTCGCGCAGCTGCCGGCCGGGGCGCTCGCCGACCGGCTGGGCCCGCGCCTGACGCTCACCCTCGGCTTAAGCTGCTGGTCGCTCGGCCAGATGCTCGGCGGGGCCGTGACCTCGTTCTGGCAGTTCGTCGGCGCGCGCATCGTGCTCGGCCTCGGCGAGGCGCCGCATTTCCCGACCTGCGCCCGGGTCTCGCGCGACTGGTTCAACATCCGCGAGCGCGGGACCGCCACCGGGATCTGGAACTGCGCGTCCTCGCTCGGCACCTTCCTGGCCCTGCCGCTGCTCACCTTCCTGATGGTGAGCTTCGGCTGGCGGGCGATGTTCATCATCATGGGCGCGGCCGGGCTGGTGCTCGCCGGGATCGTCTACCTGGTGTTCCGCAACCCGCCCGAGATCGACCTCACCCCGGCCGAGCGCGCCTTCCTGGAGGAGGGCGATGCGCCGAACACCGACCGGCGCGTCACCTGGAGCTCGTGGAAGCGGCTGTTCCGCTACCGGACCAGCTGGGGCATGATCATGGGGTATTTCGGCTGCATCTACATGACCTGGCTCTACACCGCCTGGCTGCCGAGCTACCTCGAGATCGAGCGGCACTTCACCCTGCAGAAGACCGGCATCATCGGGGCGATCCCCTTCGCGTTCGGGGTGCTGGGCGGTGTGCTGGGCGGCCGGATCGTCGACATCCTGGTCCGGCGCGGGATCGACCCGATCCGGAGCCGCAAGATCCCGATGGTGCTGGGTCTGCTCGCCACCGCGGCCTGCACGGTGGTGGCCGCGCTGACGCCGAGCGATACGCTCGCCATGGTGTGCATCTCGGCGTCGCTGTTCCTGGTCTATGTCAGCTCGTCGGCGGCCTGGGCGATGGCCTCCGTGGCGGCGCCGGCCAACGCCACCGCCTCCCTCGGCGCCATGCAGAATTTCGGCGGCTATATCGGCGGCGCCCTGGCCCCGACGGTGACCGGCTTCATCGTCGGCGGGACGGGCCATTTCTCCATGGCGTTCATCACCGGCGCGGTGATCGCGGTGGTGGCGGCGCTCGGATACTGGGTGCTGATCCAGGACCCGATCGCCGCGGAGGCACCTGCCGAACCCTTCGCCCCGGGCCTCACCGCCGCCGAGTGATCGGAGGTCAGCCGCGCAGATGCGGCACCGGTGCGTGAAGATCGCGCGCTGGCGTCCGAGCCGGGAAATTCCGGCGCATCAGGTCGACGAAGGTCGCCGCCGGTCCGTCCCAGTCGTGGCGGGCGGCGTGCGCCCGGGCCGCGCTTGCATCGAAGGGCAGGCGGCCGTCGATGGCCGCGCGCATCAGCTCGGCCAGCCGCTCGACCCGGTCCGGGGCGTCGGGGTCGAAATAGCTCGCGGCACTGCCCCCCGCCTCCGGAATTGCCGTGAGGCTGGAGGCGATCACCGGCGTGCCGCGCGCCAGGCTATCGAGCACCGGGATGCCCCAGCCCTCGCCGCGGCTCGGGAAGACCAGGGCGGCGGCCCGTCCGTACAGATCCGACAAGCCGTTATCGTCGATGCCGGCGATATGCACCGCGTCCGGGGTCCGGGTCAGGCGGTCGAGGGTCTCGGGCCGCTCGCCATCGCCCTTGCCGACCACGATCAGGCGGGCCGCGCCCGCGGGCAGACGCGCGAAGGCGTCGAGCACGAGGCCGAGATTCTTGCGTGGCTCCAGGCGGCCGACCATCAGCAGGTACGGGCGCCCGTCCGCCAGCGGGCTGCGCTCGGCCGACGTCCGGGGCGGGGTCGAGCCGCAGCGCACCTCGGCGATGCGGTCGCGCTCGATGCCGTAGACCTTGGCGATGGAATCGCGGCTGTAATCGGAGATGGTCAGGACCAGCTTGGCGCGCCGGGCCGAGAGCCGGGTGAGCAGGCGGTTTCGCCACCGCATCCGCCACGAGAAGAATTCCGGGTGAGTCTCGAACAGGATGTCGTGGACCACCACCACCTGCCGGTCGCCCGGCACCAGCGGCGGGGCGATGTAGGTGGTGAGCAGGGTGTCGAGCCGGTCGCGGAACACCAGCCACGGCCAGATCGCCAGCAGGCGCACGCTCGCTGGCACCCGCGGCAGCCGCTGGTGCTCGATATTGGGGCCCGAGACGATCCGGGCGCAGGCCTCCGGGTCGCCGGAATAGACCACGTAGGTCGCGTCCGGATGGCGGGCGGCGGCGCGCCCGATGATGTTCACGAGCCAGGTCCGGCTGCCCTGCGGCTTGCCGGTGAGCACGTGCGCGTCGATGCCGATGCGAAGCATGGTTACGGGCTCCTGTAGGCGCCGAAGGTCGGGGCCTCGCCGGGGGCGTAGGCACGGCCGGCGAGGTCGCGGGTCGCGCCGAGCGGGATGCCGGCGCGGGCGGGGGGCTTGGTCAGCGCGAGGCCGTCCGCGAACGCGGCCGCGCGGTCGCGGAAGGCGGGTGTGCCGGCGAGGTCGGGGCCTTGGCCGTTCAGCGGCAGGCTCGCCCCGTCGCTGGTGGCCGTGGCGGCCCAGCGATAGAGCGGGGCGCCGATGCTGCTGCCGATGAAGTTCGGCCCGATCGCGTTGCCGTTGTCGGCGGTGGTCGCCTCGGCCGCGATGGCGGCGATGCCCGGCCGTGTGGCGAAGGCGATGTTGTTGAGCACCCGATTGCCCGCGGTGCGGTCGACGCGCTTCGTGTAGTCGGAGGCCAGCACGATCTCGCCGCGGTAGACGTGCTTCCCGCCGGAATCGCGCATGTTGCCGGTGACGGTGTTGTTCACCACCGTATTGGAGCCGGCGTCGAACAGGTTGATGCCGGCGCCGTCATTGTCGGTGGCGACGTTGAACGCGACGGTATTGCCATCGCACCATTGGTCGATCTGGATGCCGTTGCCGTCCTGGCCGGTGGTTTCCTTTTGGCCGGTGACGATGTTGTACCGGATGGTGTTGCGGTCGCCCGCGTCCTGGGCGGCGTCCTTGGCGTAGACGTGGATGCCGGAGGTGCCCGACATCCCGACGCCGTTGCCCGAGACCCGGTTGCCCTCGACCACGTAGCCGGAGCCGTTGATCTCCATGCCGTGGATGCCGTTGCCGGTCACGGTGTTGGCCAGAATGTAGCTCGGGTCCTCGGGCGGCACGTTGATGACGTCGACGGCGACGCCGTGGGTCTTGTTGTCGGACAGCGTGTTGCCGGTGATGCGGTGGCCGGCTCCGGCGCCGTCGCCGATCCAGATGCCGAGGCCGGATTTCGCCACGGTCGAGCCCGAGACCGTCACGTGGTGCGAGCCCCGGCGGATGATGAAGCCGGAATTGACCGCGCCCTGGACGGTCAGGCCGGTGACCGTGACGTAGGCGGCATTCTCGAACACCACCGAGTTCGACAGGACCGGCTTGGTGCCGGCGACCGCTGCCACGGTGACCGGCGCCTCGGCGCTGCCGCGGGACCCGATCAGAGCCACGGTGTCGTAGCTGCCGCCGCGGATCAGCACGCTGGAGCCGGGGCCGAGGCTCGCGAACGGCACGTCGGCGAGCCGCGCCACCGTGCGGTAGTTCTCCATCGTGCCGCCGGCGGGATCGACCAGGATGTTCTGCTGCGACTGCGCATCGGCCGCGCCGCAGGCGGCGAGCGCCGGCAGGAGCAGGGCTACAAGGCTGTGTCGGGTGTACCGCATCACGCCGCCAGCGCCCGGGCGATGGCGAGGCGCTTCTGGCGCTGGAACAGCCGGCGCCAGATCGTGCGGCCGGCTTCCGGGCTGACCCGCGTCAGGGCCCGTGCCGCCATCTGCCAGCCGGGCAGCAGGGCCGTCGGCATCGCTAGGTCGGCGACCCGGTGGCGTGGGAAGGCGGCCAGCGGCGGCGGCCCGACGAGGCCGAGCCGGGTGAGGTCGGCCGCGAGGTCGGGGCGCTTGCGGTACCACAGCACCAGGGCCGCGCCCTCGCGCTCGGCGATGCGCAGATACGCCGCCTCGTCGAGGAGGTGGTGGTGATAGGCCAGGGCCTCCGGGGCGTAGAACAGGTGCATGCCGCGCCGGGCCAGCCGCTCGCCGAGCTCGATATCCTCGTGCCAGGTCAGCCGCGGATCGAACCCGCCGGCCTCCTCCAGCAGGCGCCGGTCGACGCTGACGTTGCAGGTCAAAAAGGCGTCCCAGCCGACTTCCACGCGGCCTTCGAGCGCGTCGTAGGAGGCGTCGTGGTGCAGGGCCGAGAACGGCGAGAACGGCAGCGCCGGATCGATGGTCATGCGCCCGAGGATCGCGGTTTCGCGCCCGCCCCGCCTCGCATGGGCGGCGAGATGCGCCGCGACGAGGCCGGGGGCCGGGATCGTGTCATCGTTGACGATCAGCAGCCGCTCGCCCCGGGCCGCCGCGATGGCGTGGTTGCGGGCGGCGTTGGCTCCGGCATTCTCCTGGCGCAGATGCACCACCGGAACGCCGCCCGCAGCGACCGCCCGGCTGATTACCGTTCCGGTCGCGTCCGTGGAGCCGTCGTCGCAGACCACGATCTCGAACGGCATGTCGGTCGCCTGCCGGTCGAAGGCCCGCAGGCACAGGCGCAGCGTTTCGGCGCGGTTGTAGGTCGGGATGATGACCGAGAGCACGGGGACGTCGCTCATGACGAAGCTTCCGGGATCGAGAGGGGGAGGGGGAGGGGATCGGCGGGGGCGCGGCGGCGCAGGCACAGCCAGGCGGCCACCAGGGCGGAGAGGCCGGCAGCGACCGGCACCGTCACCGGCGCGAGTGCCGCGGGGCCTGCGACCCATACGAGGGCGGTGACGAGGCCGGGGCCGAGCACGGTCGGCGCGTCGGCGAGGGCGAGCGGCGTCCCCGCTTCCCGCCAGAAGGCGTGGGCGACCACGGCAAGCATGGCGACCTCGGCGAGAAGGGCGGCCCAGGCGGCGCCGAGCAGCGGATTCCAGGGGATCAGCACCACGCAGGCTGCGAGGTTCGTAGCGCAGGCGGCGGCGCTGCCGCGCACCGCGAAGCCGGTCCGGCCGAGGGGCACGAGGCCGGCGAACAGCACCGTGGCGGCGATCAGCAGGGCGCTCATCGCGGCGGCGATGCGCAGCACCGGCGCGGCGGCGGAAAAGTCCGGGCCGAAGACCAGGCGGACCAGGGGCTCGGCGACGGCGCAGGCCGCCACGGTCCCGGCCCCCGAGGCTGCCAGGATCAGGGTCAGCGCCGGGCGCACGCTGGCGCGGAGGCGATCGGTGCCGGCGCGCGGGCGGCCGGGATCGAGGGTCCCGACCGCCCGGCCGAAGACCGGCACCAGCGGCGCACACAGGGTGATCGCCACCGCGGCGCCGAGCTCGAAGAACCGGAAGCCGGCGGTGAACTGGCCGAGCTCGGCCGCCCCGGCCAGAGCCGCCAGCATGATCAGGCTGATGCGGCCGTTGAGCGAGCCCAGCGCGTTCGAGACCCCGACCCCGGCTGCGGCCCGGATTGTCGTCCAGCCATGCGACAGGGAGGCGGGGCGCAGGGGCACGAGCCTGGCGGCCAGGATCAAGCCGACCAAGCCGTAGACGATGCCGGAGGCCACCGCGACGACGCTCAGTGCGGCTTCGGGCATCCGCAACCAGAGCGCGAGCGCCGTGCCGCCGACCAGGGTCGCGGCATTGGCCAGGGATGGCCAGACCGACCAGCCGGGCCGGCCGCAGACCTGGAACAGGGAATCGAGGAAACGCGCGGCCGCGAGCGGCATCAGCACGGCCGCGAGCGCCAGCGCGGGCCGGATCTCGACGGGCAGCAGCGGCAGCGCGCAGAGCAGGGCCACCCCGGTGACGAGGCCGAGGATCAGCCGGGCCGAGATCATGCGGCCGAACTCGACGGCGCGCATCTCCGGCGCACCGGCGCCGAGACGCGATCCGAAGGTGAGCGTGGTGCCGAAATCGGCCGCGATCAGCGCCACCGCCAGCACGGCGAGCGCGAGACCGTAGCGGCCGAGCGCCTCCGGGCCGACACCATGTCCGACCATCACGAAGGCGGCGAAGCCCGCGGCCAAGTAGACGCCGCGCCCGGCGGCCTGACCGAGCAGGTTGGCGCCGTATCGCAGGCCGCCGGGGCGGCCGCGTCCACGCAATCGGTTTACCAAGCGAACCATCTCTCGGTGAAGCCTTACTGAAAACCACGACCTACGATTGCATCGTGGCAGGGTGCGTATGGCTTGCAACCGTATCTTCAATTTATGGTTGCAGAGATGAAGCGTCTGAGGAAACCGGAGGACTGCGTATGTCCGAGCGCGCCGAAGCCGACGCCGCCCGAGGGATCCCCCTCGCGGCCCCATCGGAATCCGCCGCGGGGCGGCGACCACGCTGGCCGCAGGTGCGCGCCGCGCTCGCGGCCGACCGGGCGCATTGGGACCGCCGGGGCCAGGGGCCGGCGGCCCTGCGCCGCGGCTATCATGCCGTCTGGCTCTATCGGCTCTCACGCTACAGCCACGAGCGCGGCTGGCGAATGGCGGCGTGGCTGCTGTGGCTGGTCAACGGCTGGTGGACCGGCGCCGACATCCCGCCGTCGAGCCGTATCGCCGGGGGACTGTTCCTGCCCTATCCCTACGGCGCCGTAATCGCCGGGGCCGTCGGGCGCGACGCGGCCTTCGGCGTCCAGGCCTCGATCGGCGGCCTGCTGAAGGAGCCCGACCAGGATATCGGCGGCGGCCCCGGCCTCCCGGTGCTCGGCGACGGCGTGGTGCTGGAGGCCGGCGCGATCGTCCTCGGCGCCGTGTATATCGGGGACCGGGCCCGGCTCGGTCCGCGCACGATCATCCTCAAGGACGTGCAGGCGGGCGAGGCTGTGATGCCCCAGCCGTGGCGCGCACTGCCCGGCCGCGGAGCTGCGGCATGACCGGCTCCGTCACGACCCCCGAACCGGGCGGCCTCGCGGAGCTGCGGCGGCTGCTGTCGGCGGACTTCGCCCGGGTCCTGCGCCAGACGACCGGCGGCAAGCCGACCTCCCGGCTGCGCCGCCTGATGCACCTGACCCTGCCGGCGATGCAGGTCGCGATCTTTCACCGGACCGCCCATCTGCTGCATGGAAGCGGATGGCGCCGTTGCGCCGCCCTGGTCTCGGACGTGTCGCTGCGGCTGACCGGCGCGAGCCTGCATCCAGGCTCGCCGATCGGGGCCGGCTTGTTCGTGCCGCACCCGGCGCGGGTGGTGTTCTGCGGCAGCGCCGGGATCGATCTGATCCTGCTGCCCGGGACCCTGGTGGGACCGCGGGACTGGGTGTTTCCCGGGCAACCGTTCCCCGCGGACGCACCGCGTCTCGGCGACGGCGCGGTGGTCGGTGCTCACGCCGCCGTTCAGGGTGCCGTCACGGTAGGCGCCGGGGCGACGATCGGGATCGGCGTCTGCACCCTGCGGGACGTGCCGGCCGGCACCGTGACGATGCTGGCCCAGCGGCAGATCCGAACGCCCGAGGCGAGCCCCTTCGATGCTCGTGTATCGGCGCCGGACGAGCGCGACGGCCGGGTACCCGCGCCTCTCCCTCCCCCCTCTGTGGGGGAGGGTGGCTCCCGAAGGGGGGCGGGAGAGGGGAGCGACGGTGCAGGACAAAGCTCCGAGCCACACGCCCGCTCTGCCTCGTCCGGAAGCCGGGTTTCCCTCTCCAGACCCCTGCCGACGCAGGGCCCTCCATCCCCAACAGACTATCGGATTCACACAATCCCGGATGTGGCGCGGGTCCCCTCTCCCGTGCGGGAGAGGGACAGGGTGAGGGATGCGACGTCTTCGGAAAAAAC
>NZ_JAKSYO010000001.1 GCF_022829635.1 Methylobacterium sp. E-066 | reverse complement strand
AAAGTCTAACAGGTTCACAAAAAGACCAGCGATCCGATCGTTTCCGAACAAATGGCCGTATGCTGGCCGAACATGACCGCCGGGGCTGACGCTGTAGCGCCCCCAACGGCCACATTCGCTCTTCACGATGTCACTGATGTTTTTGGCGCACGACGGGATCAACCGAACCTCTCGGTCCTCGTGGAACGTCTGCCGCAGCAGACCCATCCTCCACATACACGGCGCAACACTTCGATTTGGGCAGAAGTCGCAGTAGCAACTCGACAGAGACTCCCAAAAAAAATGGGGGACCAAGCGGGAACGAACCGACCACCCTCATGCTTCAAAGGACCCCCCCCCCCCACTTAACTTTTGCCCCAAGGGGGCAACCCCAGCCCAACGGACCGCCCGTTGCCGGGGTGGCCTTGGGCCGCCCGGACGGTCGGACCCCACCTTTACAAGGGTGCCGCTTAACCAACTTGGGTAACAGCCCCGAGGCAACCAAACCACGCTGCCGGGCATACGCCGAAGCGTTGCGCGGATCGCCTTACCGGGTGAGAAGGGAAACCG
>NZ_JAKSYO010000091.1 GCF_022829635.1 Methylobacterium sp. E-066 | reverse complement strand
CCAGGGCTCGGAGTTGGCAATCCCCTTCTGCGTAGTTTTTGGGGAACAACGGTGTGGTCTACCTGCTCTGCGGGCTGTTCGGCGGCCAGCTGCGCCGCCGGCTGATCCCCGACGGCGATCAGATCCGCGACTTCGGCGGCTCGGTGAACGACGACCTGCTGCTGCGCTTCCCCGAAGGCGTGGAGGCCAAGCGCTACAACGTCATCCAGAAGCTCACCTATCTCGTCCTGGTGCTGGGCCTGCTGCCTGCCATGGTGCGGGTCGTGCTCGACATGTCCCCCGGGGTCGACGCGGCCTGGCC
>NZ_JAKSYO010000088.1 GCF_022829635.1 Methylobacterium sp. E-066 | reverse complement strand
GGAGGCTGTGCCGATGCTCACACCCTAAGCCACGCTCAGGGGTCAGCCGGCGGCTATGATTATCGCCGCCGGTCGAGCCCCTGTACCTGCGCAGTTTCAAGACCAAGATAGGAGCCGGATTTACGCTCTCTCCTTAGGCCTACGCCTGCCTTCGCCTTCCGCGGCCGCCCAGCAGCGCGCTTCGGCTTCTCAGAGACGGTCTCAGCAGGCTCAGCGGCCTTCGGAGCCGCCTTCCGGCGGTTGTTTCCAAGGCCGAGGCTCTTGGCAAGCGCCGAGCGCTTCTCGGAGTAGCTGGCGGCCGTCGAGGGGTAGTCACGCGGCAGGCCGAAGCGCTCCCGGTACTGCTCGATCGTCATGCCGTTGCCGGTGAGGTGGCGCTTCAGCGTCTTGTACGGCTTGCCGTCGATGAAGCTGATCAGCGCGTCCGGGGTGATCGACTTCCGGATCTGGGACGGGGTGGGCTTGCCGACCGTCTGGGCTTCGGGAGCGCTGCCCTGATTGAGCCCAGTTAAAGCACTGTGAATGCTGGCAAGTAGCTCCGGCATGTCACTGGGTCGAACCGAATTTTTCGAAACGTAGGCCGAGACGATGTCGGCTGTCAGCTCGATGAAATCGACGGCCGAAGCGTCGAAGGTCTCTACGTCTTGATCCATGGTGCGCCTGCTTGTGTAAAGCAAAGCATTTGAGCCGACGAGAATGAGAAATCAATACGGCTTATGGATTTTCTAGAAATCTGCGAAGATATTTTCAGCCCGCCATAGCTCGCATCTCGCTCGTACCATCACGCATCACGTAGCCGCGGCCCCATACGGTCTCGATGTAATTCTTGCCCTGGCTGGCGTTGGCGAGCTTCTTGCGCAACTTGCAGATGAACACGTCGATGATCTTCAGCTCAGGCTCGTCCATGCCACCGTAGAGGTGGTTCAGGAACATCTCCTTGGTGAGCGTCGTGCCCTTCCTCAGGGCCAGGAGCTCCAACAGCTGGTACTCCTTACCGGTGAGATTAACCCGGGCGGCCCCGACCTCGACCATCTTCTGGTCGAGGTTCACGACCAAATCATCAATGGTGATCACTGACTGGGCGTGGCCCTTCGATCGGCGCACGATGGCGTGGATGCGGGCGATCAGCTCGTCCTTGTGGAACGGCTTGGTCAGGTAGTCGTCGGCCCCGAAGCCCAAACCCTTCACCTTGTCCTCGATGCTGGCCATGCCGGACAGGACGAGGATCGGCGTCTGAATTTTGGCTACGCGGAGCGAGCGCAGCACCTCGTAGCCGGACATATCGGGTAGGTTCAGGTCGAGGAGGATGATGTCGTAATCGTAGAGCTTGCCGAGATCGACGCCTTCCTCACCGAGATCTGTCGTATAGGTGACGAAACTCTCGGACTTGAGCATCAGCTCGATGCTCTGTGCGAAGGTGGCATCGTCTTCGATCAGCAGAACACGCATGACACCACCTCGAACTATGAGGTCTCATACTTCCGCAATGATACCGAACCGTTAACAGGCAGCCTCGCTATTCAGTGCTCGGTGACAATCTGGACGGCCACCCTTGGGCGATCAGCTTCGGGCTGCTCAGACATGGCTATCCAGCCGTGTTGCAGCCCTTGAAACTCCCGGTTTTTGCCGCCTCCACCGCGACGTGAAGAATTGGTTAAACACCATTTTTGATCGATGTCTCATATCAGAACGATGCATTCAGCTATGATAACGGCTAAGAACTGATTTTATGGCCATTCCTGCGATGATAAATCCAATAATCAGCAAGCAATCGACATTTATTGGTATTGTATCCACTTCTACACTGCATATAGATCCTCCGAGATGAATCTTTTCGTCGAAAATTAGAGCGAAATATACATAGATTGCGATTGAAATTATCTACTATCCGCTGTCGACGCGGATGGTTAATATAGCTTCACATTCTAAACAGACGGGGTTAATACAGAACTTAGTTCAAATCTATAATTGCAACATGACCGATAATCGGTACTCTGTAGATGTCGCCAGCGGACGCGGGGCGAAATTAACAATACCGGCCTCGGTCTTCGTATCTGAAGACCCTGCAGGCGGAGGGGATCTGATCATGAAACTGACGCTGCGGGCTGGGCTGCTTAGCCTGGCGATGTTCTCGGCTGCGCTGCCTGCAGCTGCACAGTCCAACGGTATGACCACCTCGTCGTCGAGCGTCACCGCCGGTTCGACCGCGATGAACGTCTTCAACTCGCCGGCGACGACCCGGAACAAGTCGACCATCGACACCACCGCCAATGCTTTTGCGCCTGGTCTGACCTCGGCCGGACTCAACTCCTGCGCCGGCTCCTCCTCGGTCGGCGTTGGCGGCACCGGCTTCTCCTTCGGTGGCGGCAGCACCTGGGAGATGCACGAGTGCACGATCCGGGCGAACGCCGCCGCGTTGGCCGGCCTCGGCCAGAACGCCGCCGCCCTGGAGATGCTGTGCACCAGCGATGCGATGAAGGGAGCTCTGAACCGCTCGGGCATCGTCTGCGCCGATCAGCGTGCGGAGTACGAGGCGGCCCGTCAGGCGGCACGCCAGGGGAGCCTCGGCGTCGCCCCGGATGAGAATGAGCCGATCGTCGATACCGCCCCACCGCGCGGACGTACCCGTGTGCGCAGGCAGCGCGTCGCCAGCCGTGTCGCCGTGCGGGCCTCGATCGATCAGAGCCTGTCGAACTCCGGTCGATGACGAGAGCATCCTCGGGGGGACGCGGTCGACATCGTCCCCCACGGGATGCGCTCAGGCATCGAAGAGCCAGGACATCGATCCTCGCCATTCAAGGGGTTAGTAGATGCGTACACTCTCACTCGCCGTCGTCACCGTCGTCGCTGTGGCCGCGCCGGCCATCGCCCAGGACCGGCTCTCGAACGTCGGCCTGTCGAACATGACGATCGGCGCCCACTCCGCCGGCCTCGGCACACCGGGCCTCAACAACTCGGCCTCGATGTCGGGTACCCGCCTGGAGGCCAACACGAACGTCACCAACCGGTTCGTCGGCGTCAGCGCCGATCAGATCAACGCCGGCAACGCCAATGTCGTCGGCGTCGTCCAGACCACGACCCTGCAGGGCGGCTCGGCCTCTCACAACGAGATGAAGTCGGCGCAGATCGGTGAGATCAGCGGTAGCGGCAACCTCAACGGCTACAACAACACCTCGGGCACGTCGAACCTCGGCGGTTCGACCCTGAACAACGCCCACGCCAACAATGCCTCGTACAACATCGACGCCAGCGGTAAGCTCGCCGGCGGCTTCGACCGCGCCGCCAGTTCCAACGCCGCCACCGGCCTGTCCGGCTACTCTGGCTCTCAGCTGATGGGCCCGGGCTCCGTCAGCGGCCATATCGACGGCAACGCCCTCGTGGTCTCCGGTGCGGTCTCCGGAGCGGCTGGCCTGCGCTAAGGCCTGCGACTGCAACGGCGCAGGCTGGGCTGATCGCTTCGCCTGCGCCGATCGATGCCACTCGAAGCCTCATCGCTTGATCGCGAACGGGCCACCTAATCGTCGGCGCTGAGCACCAAGCTGACGAGGCCCAGCATGCTGTTCATGAAGCTGTCTGGCCTACTGCACCGCCTTCTGCCGCTGCTGCGCCTGCCAGTCGGTGATGAACGTCTCGATCTGGCCGGCGAGCTCCTTGTCTGCCGGCATGGGCGACTCGCGCAGGTTCGAGACCATGGCGCCGAAGGACGGCCACTCGGACGCCATCTCGTTCAGGCCCGCCACGATCTGCCGGTCGAGCTCGGCGTCGGATAGACCCAAGAGCGCACCGAACCGCGGATTGGCCTCTATCTTGGCGAGGCGGGCTTCAAGGACCTTAGAGTACATTTCCCATAGCCTCCTCGATGCGGGCGAGCCGCCGGTCCAGGTCCACCGCTTTGATCGCCTCGACGTGCACGCCGACAGCCGCGCTGACGTCTCGGGCTTCGCTCGGGGTCAGCTCGCCGTCGGCCACCGCCTGCATGAGCTTCGCGGTAGCGATCGGCACGTCCGCGATCTTCTCGATCACCGGCATGTCGAACTGCACCACCCGGTCCTTACGGGGCGGGCATAGCCGGTCGAGGCACAACCGCAGCGCGGGGCCATCACCGTCCAGCGCCATCTCGACCGCCTTACGGGTCAGCGCCTCGGCCTCGCCGTCCAGGATCGCCTCGACGGCCTGGGTCGTCCGGTTGCGAGTACCCTTAATCTTGCCCGCTGGGTTGCCACTCTGCCCCGGTTGGAACTTGCCTCCATCGTTCATAGCCTATCCCACCATGCTTTGGTCATAGGTTTTGTCTATCGCGGCTGTTCCGAGGGTGCCACTGCAAATGCAGGCGAAATGCAGGTGCTGGTCTCGTCACGGGGCATCAAACTCCCAGGCCTTTCACCAAAGCTTGGAGCGCAAAGGCGACACCTCAGTGCTGGACACCGATCGCATCGTTTCGGACCTCGATGGCCACGGAGGGGTTAGCGTCACGAGGAACGAGATCGACCCCGACGAGTTTCGATCCGCCCTTCGGAGGAAATGATGTCGGACAGTACGTTAGCGTCGGTCACACTCCCATCCCTTAAGGCCGCTCAATCAGCGCGCGATCACCTCCCCCAGGCAGGGTTTGCCCGCAACAGCATCGAGATCGGTCGACATGGCGATGCGTTCGAGGTCTCGATCAACACCCGGGAAGAGAACCGCGACCGGGCCGAGCGCATCCTGACGGGTTCGCCTCTGGGCAACGATCTTCGGCAAGCCCGAGAGCAAGCGGCCGACTTCGTTCAAGCCAATCAGCCCCTCGCCTTAGGCCTCGCGGCATTGGCGGGTTTCGCGCTCTTCAGCCTGACGAACCGTAGGTGACAGCCTCTACCCCCGGGAGAAACGCGCCATGAAGCAATTATTCGCCAGCTCGCTGATCGCAGCCGGCCTCTTCGCCATCCCGAGTGTGCCGGCCACGGCGCAGAGCATCGACATCGGACCGGGCGGCGTGCGGGTCGATCCGCGCTCACCGCGGGAGCGTGACCGGGACGAGATCCGTCGCGAGGACCGTCGTGAGGAGTTCCGCGATGGGCGGCGCGATCCGCTTCGCCGCGAGGAGCGCCTACGCCGCGAGGACGATGACGAGGATTGATCCGCGTCGAGCGAGGATCATCGATCTATAAGCGGCGGGGTGCGAGCCCCGCCGTTTTTGTGTGTCCTTGTGAACCGTCACGATCGGATCGACGCACATCCGGGCGCCAGCGGATTGATGAACGAGCCGACCAGAACCGGTTCAGGGCGCCGGTCACACCCTGGCCACATCAGGTCCGGCAAGTCCGGTTCGATGGTTTCGGAGGGGCACGACATGGTGCGCACGAAGACGCTCGGGATGGCTGCGGTGATCGCAGCCGGCCTTACTACAGCCACGACGGCGAACGCGGCCCCGTTCAGCTACAGCCCGCCTGCCGGCGAAACCCTGGTCGAACACGTGGCAGGCGGCTGCGGTCCCGGCTTTCACCCGAACCCGTGGGGCCGTTGCCGTCCCAATGATCGCGGCTGGGGCTATGGCGGCCCTCGCGGCTACTACGGCGGTGGCCCGGGCTACGGATACGGTGGCGGCTATGACCGCGGACCCCGCGGCTACTATGGGGGGTACGACGGCCCGCGCCGGTTCTACGGCGGCTACTGATCTCAGCGGTCGGCCAGGACCCTTACAGGTTCTGGTTCATCGTCTGCGCCTACACGGAGTGGGCGATCTCAATGCCAAAATTTCCCACTCGCGGGCGCGCGTGCGCGAGGCAGCGTCATGGGCGCCATTCAGATAGCCCCGTCCAGGCGTCACGGATGAGCGCCTGGCGCCGTTCTGCACGAGCGGGATCCACATCCCCAACCTGGTGCAGCACGGCCTCCATGGCCACGTGCCCGCCGAGCGCTGCTGCAGCCTCCCCTTGCCGGCGCATAGCGGAACGGTGAGCCCTCATCGCGGGCCCGGCCTTCGGTCCGGTCTCGATCGCCTCCAGGGTGATGACCAGGGCCGACACGATTGGGGCGACCTCGCGCCAAGTTGGGATCGGCGGTTGCTCTGGCTCGGCCTGCGGTGCCTGGATGAGCGCTGGCGCCGAGAAGCTGGTGGTCAGCGGGCGTTTCATGGCCTGGATCTGCTCCCTAGGCTGCAATCGCGGCGTAGACCCACCGATCCCAGCCCACGCGGTCTCAAGTGCTATGGCACGCCAGCCGGAGTGTGCCGGATCCATTTGGGCGATCTCGACGCTGAGCTCGGCCACGTCGCCGCCGGGGTGGGCGGCGGGGGTCACGTGACCGATCCGGCGCAGCTCGGCCCGGCAGGCGGTGCCAATCGGGTCAATGACGGAGGAAGATGCGATTACAACCGAAGGGTGTGGTTGAGCAAAAATGTTCCACCCCTAGATTATATAAATGCCATAATATTCAAAATAATGCGCAGTATTCACAGCTGTGTGTTCCGCATAGTCTGAGGCATACGTTCGCGCTGATAATGTTCAGGGCGCGAACTGATGATCGATGAATTGCCGAGCAGCCAAGTTAGCGGGAGCGATCCGGGACCTAATCCGGCGGAAGAAGCGAATGGTGTGGCCTTCCTCCTGGCCAGTGCTGCCTATCTGACGCTCGCAGACGCGTATCTACTCCGCGAAGGTCCGAGTGGCTTGATGGTGATGGATGAAATCGAGGATCGGATTACCGAGGCCCTCCAGAGCTTCATCGCCGAAATGCCCTACGATGAAGCGCGCCCGGACATCCTTTCGCACGCGACGGCCAAGATCCGTGCCTTGCTCGAAGCTGGGCGCTCGATGACCCCTGGACCACGCTCCATCCAGTGATGCTGCCTAAACGGCGCGGCGCTCTGCCGAGGTGCGGCCGGGGTGGGGCATGCGGTCTGGGTCGTGGTTGCTGGGCATGGCGCGTCCTCCGGTCAGGCAGCGTCGTCTGGGGTGTATGAATGGAAGCTCGGCCAAGGGCGCGAGCGGCTTCTGCGTGCCGTGAGCATCATCACCTTGTCTCGGCGACAGATGCGGGCCGCGATGCGCTCGGCATCTGACTGTGACGGCATGAACCTCCGGTCGCCGGCTGGCACGATCCAGTCCTCGTTCGAGGCCATGATGATGTGCAGCATGTTCGCGACCGTGATGCCGTCGCGGCCCTTGGCCTCGATGAACAGGTCCGGCTCGGTGACGAGGCGTTTCAGCGAGCCCTCGGCGCCCTTGTCACCAGGCCAGTAGGCCTCATCGGCGAACAGCAGGCAGGCGTCGCGTAAGTGCCCGTTGAACCGTCCGGCCAGGTGCTCGGCGCTACTGATGTGGGTGCCGTGCTGGCCGAAGATCGTGCAGAGCGCGTTGCCGAGCGTGCCCTTGCCGGTACCCTTCTTGCCCTTGAACACGAGGGCAGCCTGCGCCCGCTCAGCCGGATGCTGAACCGCCCAGGCGACCCATTTGAAGATGTAGTTGGCTGCGGCCACGTCGTTGTCGGCCAGCACCTCCTTGATGTGCCGGTACATCCGGGGCCACAGGCCCTTCTTCGGCTCGATGCCCCAACCACGCCAGAGGTTCAGCCGCCCGTCGACCTCCTGGCCGGCGCCAGGCTGGAAGGTGACGCCCTCGTACTGCCGGCGGTCGGGGTGCTTGAGCCACCAGTGCCCGAGCGGGATCTTCTTATCCTCGCCGATCCGCACAGTGCGGTTGAGGTGGAAGTTCCGAAAATCCTCGAACGCGAGGTACGTCGCCACCTCGCGGGTGTGCTCCTTCCGCCGATGCGGCTCGAAGGTGAGGACCCGGGTCTTCCTGCCCTCGCGCACGACGCAGTACTTCTCGTTCAGGGCGTCGAGGTCGGTGCCGTCGGGCTTAGGCGGCGGGTGGTCGTTGGCAACGAAGGGGCGCTCGTCGGCGAATGCTGATCGCATCAAACGCTCCTCCGCAGGCTGTCGTTGAGATCTTTGCCGACCTTCGGCAGCACCACAGACACGGCGCGCCCGGCGCGGGTCCATCGGTGGCCGCAATCCGACACGGCATTGGCGCTGGCGGTGTCGCGCTCCTCCAGGAGGACGAGGCGCTGCACGCCGTCGAGGACGGGCAGGCGGCCCATCGCACCCGCGCTCCCCATGGCCCAGACACCGGGCCCGTAGCCGAGCTGCTTGGCCGATAGGGCGCTCTCGATGCCTTCGCCGATCGCCACCGTCTCGGCGGCGGGCGTCAGCATGATGGCGGTGCCGGCGGCCGGGCCGAGCATCTTGCGGTCGATCTTCTGGCCATCGCTGGTCAGAGCGGTCCGGTGCACGGCCCGTACCTCGCCCGTCAGCACGTCGGACATGGCCGCCACCATCATGGGCGAGCGGTCGAGACCCCACGGCCCGCGCGGGTGCCACCGGAGCGCTGTGCCTGCCACCTCGTCGGTAAGGTCCAGGCCGCGGCTGCGCAGGTACGTCTCGACCGGCGTGCCGCGCGGGTCCCGCGCCTCACCCCAGATGCAGACGGCGCGCTGCTGCCGGCGCAGGGTCTCGGCGCGGTCGGCTTCCTCGGCCTGGCGGCGCATGACCCGGCGGTTCATGGCCTCGACCGGGTCAGGCCCAGGATCGCGGCTCAGGAAATCCTGGCGCTCGCCGAGGATCTCCAGCGCCCGATCCTTGGCGGCGATGTGATCGGCCTCGGATCCGTTGTGGACGTAGGCGAGCAGGTTGCCCGGTGCCCCGTACATCTCCCGGTAGGACGTGCCGCGGTCCTTCGCGGAGTGGCCGATGGTCGGGCAACCTCGCGCAGCTCCACGGGCAGGCGCCGGTCGATCGTGTCGTCGGCGCGGTGAACAGGGAGGCGGCGTTCGACCAGGCCAACCGCCGGATCGTCGAGGGCTCGCAGACCGCGCAGCGCAGTCAGGCGGCGGATCGGGTGGCACCTCGGACCACCCTCGGGGACGACTTTGGCGGCACCGTCGCGGGTGCCATCGGCGGGCCGCAGGGCTGGGCGCTGGCGCAGGCGAGTCGGTTGGCGAAAGCCGGGATCAACGCCGCCGGCAAGTCGGCCGACGTCGCCCGCAACCGCGAACTGGCAGATGCGGTGACGATGACCCAGGGGGATCGGCTGAACGCGCTCTTGGCGGCCATCGAGGCGCGCGGGGTGACGCAGCAGCGGGCGGCGGCACTCGGGAACATGGCGGCCCGCGGCGGCCAGGCGGCGCTGCCGTCTCAGGCGGACCGGGTCCGGCCCTACCTGCCGGCGGCCTTCCCCGCCCTGCCGGCCCTCTCACGGTAGAGGAGCACGCCGCCCGTGATCCAGAGCAGCACGAAAAACGCCCAGATGCCGGCATGCCCGATGTTGGAGAGCACCCACGGGTACGCCTGCTCTATGCCGATATTCGCCGCCCACCCGATCGCCGACATGACGATGGCGAACAGCACGAGGGTGGTCAGGATTTCAGCCCAGCGGCGCATCCCATGAAGATGGCCCCACCCCGTCATTCTGTCGATAGCGGCCAGCCTCGCCAGAATTGGCCCAGGGCTCGCGTCAGCCTGGAACCGCACTCTGCCACCCGCATCTCCGCCACGCCCGCCAGCGGGCCGGATTTCGCAGCCATGGGGCATTCCGCATGAGCATCGGCTTCGGCTCTCTGCCCTCGTTCGCGAGCGGCGACGACCAAAACCCGCTGAGCCCGGCACTGCAGCAATTTCTGCAGCAGCAGGCCGCACAGGCACAGGCACCGGCCACGGCCGCCCAGGACGTGCCCGCGGCCACCCCGCCGGGATACTCCGGCTTCAACCCCTCGACGCCGCCGACCGGCGCGCCGACGCCCGTGGTCCAGCCTGGAGCCCAGGCGGCCGCCACGGGGCTCCTGTCCATGATGGGCCCGAACAGCGCCGAGGCGGCGACGCCGGACCCGAACGACATCCGCGGCCGGTTCATCTCGACCCTGCAGCAGGGCGGTCTCACGAACCCGAACGGCCTTGGGGCGGTCGCGGCCTACGCCCAGCACGAAAGCCGGTACTCGCCCAGCAACATCGTCGGCTCCTGGTCTGACCCAAGTGAGAGCGGGCAGGCTGGCCAGTCCGGCGGGATCCTGTCGTGGCGGGCCGATCGCCTCGCGAACATGAAGGCGTTCACGCAGGGCGCGCCCGACCCGGTGGTGGCGCAGGCGAAGTTCACCCTTGCCGAGAACCCCGCGCTGATCCAGGCCCTGCAGAACGCCAAGAGCCCGCAGGAGGCCAACGCCCTGATGGCCGGCGCCTGGAAGTTCGCGGGCTACGACAGACCAGGCGGCGAGAACGCGGCCCGGCTGGCGACCACCCAGGCCTACGCCAACAGCCTCGCGGGCGGCCAGACCCTGCCGGGGGTCGCGGCTCCTCGAGGCGGCTCGATGGGCGCGACGGCCACGCGAGGCGCATTCGGGCTCGGCGGCATCGTCGGACAGGGCTCGGCGGTCCCAGGCCAGGCATCGCCGACGCCGGATGCAGCGTCCCTCTCCGCACAGCCGCTCACGACGATGCCGATGCCGGGCGGGTTCTCCTCGGATCCAGCGGCGCAGCCCGACCAGCCGAGCAACCAGTACGCGCAGATCGGCAACGCCCTGAAGAGCATCGCCGGCGGCCAGCAGAAGCAGGCGCAGGGTCAGCGGGCAGGCGGTGGAATGGCCGGGGGCGAGGCTCCGGGCGGCCGGCCGATCTCGCTGCAGCAGGCGCGGGCCATGTTCGACCCGGGCAAGTTTTACGGGATGCTGCGAAATGCCGGCGTGAGTGGCCAGGCTCACGGGTCGTAGGTCTGGCTGCGCTCGCGAGCGTGCGCTTGGGTGGGCGATCGGCAGAGCGGATATCGGATCCAGCTACTGCGAAGCTGCGATACCCTGGAGATCCTTGATCCGACCTTCGGTCTGCTTGGTCAGGCAGCCGATACCGATCATCGTCGCCATTGTGCCGCCGTAGGCGTCGAAGCGGGCGAGTTCGCATTCGGCATCGCGGAAGGGGATCCACTTCCGCTGGGCATCCTGGAGCGCTTGCCGATAGGCGCGCTGCCCCTCGGGCGGCAGGCCGGCTGTATCAATGCGTCCGAGCGCTTGGCGATAGGCCTCGTTCAGTCGGCGGTCGGCCGCCTTGAAGTCTCGATCCGCACACTCATTAAGGTCGGGCGTCGTGACCGCGTTCTTGCAGTCGAGGGCCCATGCGCGAGCGGTCGGGGAGCCAAGTGCTATCCCAACCATCGCGACGGCGATCGGCCCAGTGAGTGCCTTCGAGGTCAGTCCGGTATTCATGGCCCCAAGGATGGCGAGTGTAGGGGCGGCTGTCGAGGTTGATTGCGCTACCGAGCCCACCGCCCGAGGCGTCGCTTCCAGCGCTCACCAGCTGGCAGAACGGCCGGCGGCTTCGCGGCGCGCATCAGGCGAGGTGCTGGGGCATGCAGAATGAGTGCGGGCGCAGTAGCTGCGACCTCGACCACGGGCTCGGCAAGCGGCTCCACTTCCATCTCGGTAACGACCGACTTGGCCTTGGGCGGTCGCCCGCGCCGTGGCTTCACCGAGATCTCCTCTGCCACCGGTTTTGGCTCCGCCTCGTCCGGTGGAGCCTCCGTCACGATCAGGTTGGGAAGGATCCGGCGCGCCTCGGCGGCAGGTGCCCGTGGCTCGGCCACCGTAGGCCAGGACACGGCTGGCCGCGGGGCGACGAGTTCGGCAGCACGATGCGGGATGATGGGACGTTGGCGCCCACCCGACTTGGTCTCGACGGTGAAAGACCGCGGCGAGCGGTTACGCATGGTTTTGAAACCCTCGGGTCGATGGCGGCCGGCAATTGAGGCAATCACGTTTTGCCGGCTGTCCAAGCATCAGCGCGCCGGCTCCATGTCGATCACCGGGCCGTTGAGGTCGTAGAACTCGTCCTCGTACCCGAACGCCTCGTCGTCCCCGTCATCCTGGTCCCGTCGCGGGCCCAACGGTATCACGACCGAGAACATGCCGAGGCACAGCGCGCTGGCGATCAGGGCCGTGAGGATTGCTACCGACATGCTGACCACCGAGCCTCGACGCGCTGTCGGCACGGTGTGGTGGTAGGCTTAAGATCAGGTTCCGGCGGACGCGACTCGCCTTACCGTCACGCTCGGGTACGCTGCGTCTCAACTGGAGGATGCACCTTGACCCGGGCCACCCTGCCGATCCTGCTTGCACTCGCCGCGCCGCTGCTGTTCACGGCCGCACCGGCCTCTGCCACGCCTGGCATGCTGAACGCCCGGGGCTGCCACGGCCATCCGCGCCACTGTCACCCACGTTCCGACTGGCGCACGAACCGGCACGGCAGGCACTACGTCGCCGGACACTTCTTCTGGGACTGAGGCTGGTCATGCCACAGCGCGATCGTCGCCGGGCGCCGGCCCGGCTTCTCACCACCGCCTTGCTCGCTGCCACCTTGCTCGGGTCATCGGGCGACGTCTGGGCGCGCGGCGCGTGCAAGCTGTTTGCTCCCGAGGAGCTGCGCCACGGCACCTATACGAGCAGGGACGGATGCGAGGTGCCACGCCCCGAGCAGCCCGAGGGCTCAACCTGCGCCAAGCAGACGGACGCCACCGCGCACTGCCGCGACGGCGATTGGAGCTTCAGCCAGCACCGCCAAGGGACGTGTTCGCACCACCGCGGAGTGGCGTGTTGGGTCTCCGCAAGCCGCGACTGCTGCTAGGCCGAGCTTCAGCCTCCTCCCGCCACGCATCGCGCTCGGCCTGAACCGCCTCGATCAGCGCATGCAGGTTCCCAGCGTCGATCGCGGTCTCCATCAGCATGTCTTGGGCGGTCGCGAGCTGCTGGCGCAGTTCGGCGTTCTCACGCGCGATGGCGACAAGCAGGGCGGTCACGTCGTCGCCCATCGGCACCTGCTCCGGATCACAAGCAGGGGCTCTAGCGGTGCTCAAGCTTGACAGCAACAACATCTGCAGCGAGCGCGACTGCGCCGGCGAGGCCGCACCGAGTATCGAGGGGTGGAGATCCCAGTGCTGCTCTGCCGGCGCTCAGCCCGCAGGCCGGTCGCTAAGTGCATGGTGGCGTGGGACGGTTAACAGACCTGATAGCAGTGTGAGTTATGCCAGGCCCCAACTAGTTCCACGGGCTGTTCTGGAACGTGGCCGTCGAGGCCCTGCCCGCCAATCAATAGTTCTGTCCACGCTGAGACGTCACATACATACAATGTCAAAGAATTTACACTTCGCTTCGGTTAGTATCAAAAGATTATATCATAATTATGGGATCGTATTTTTAGAGATGCGTAAGGCGAAGCTGCCAGTTATATTGGTTAAAAACTTCTAGATTGACTGGATATGTGTAGTCAATCTCTTGTTTAGATATGTGTTCAATAAGATTTTGGTCAGCAAGCTCGTCATTCGCCGAGGCGCATCCTCCAAGAACAATTCCAACTAGTGCTGCGACAAGAAGAATTCGCATCGACATGTTCAATCTAACAGCAGAGGCCGCAGCCTGAGACAATTGTTCATGTACTGGTCGAACTCATGCGGCGGCACGTCGTTCACCCGGCAAAAGGTTTTTGCTGGCTTGCTCGATGCGCCTTAACCAATCTTCTGCCACGCTTGCTCGCAGTTCAGCAGCGCGTATGCGATCTTCTGCAGTTTGCAACTGAGCATCCGCCTTAGCCTGAATTTCTTGTCTGAGGCGTTCAGCTCCAGCCATTATTTCGTGCTGCTTTTTTTCCGTTTGTTCCCGCACTTCATTTGCAAGAACTTCAAGGTCTTTGATCTTATTCTGAGCTAACTTCAATTCTTGAATAAGAGCTTCATACGCAGCAGCTTGCTCTCGTAATCGATTTTCTTGACGATCCGCAGCGCTTTTAGCTGCAGTGATAGTATCGAGTACGCCGGTCCAATCTGAAGCTACTTGACGTGGCGATGTGGGAGGAGCACCGGAGGGCGCGCTTGCATTAATTAACGGCGATAGGTTGAACACCCCGGACGAAGGAGCAGCCAAATCCTTTGAACGATTAGCTATGATATGTGCATCGAGGTCTACCCAGAAGGCCTCGTCTATTGCTGCCATCACCAACTCCCCATCCTTCCACCACGCTCAACGAGACAACGATTGGTATAGAGTTCAATCACTTGCTAATTGTGCCAGTTTGTTTTGGAACGGCAGGCTCTATAACAAACTCAGTCTCGATTGTTTGAGAAATCTGAATTAGCCAAGCTTCTGCAACTGCAGCGCGTTTCTCAGCCATATTTGCCCGCTCCTCGGCGGCTTGGATCAACTTGCTGGCGTGCACCTGCACATCTCGGGCGCGTTGCTCCGCATCCTGTATTTTCGCACTGGCCTCCTGCATGTCGGCCTGCACTTGCTCCAAGAGTTCCTGGACACGAAGTTCCTGCTCTTGAGCGCGATCCTCGACCTCGCGAATATAATGAGCCGCGCCGCGCACCCGCTTCAGTAGCCCAGGCCATTTCCCAGCAGAGGAAATCTCCTTGCTCGTGGTACGATCGATGGCTGCGCTGTCGATAGATGGTGCCAGGACGGTCACATTATTCGTCGGTCGGCTTTTACCTACTCCAAATGTGGAAAATGGAACCTCTTCATCTTGCAATGTACAAATCGAAGCGAGTCGTTGTACCTGTTCCATCACTTATTCTCGCTACGACTATTATTACTTTTGTGCAATCAATTGGATTTATCCAATCCGATTATGTCTTAGACGAACACGAATTCATGTGACCACCCAGCAGCAGGTTTTTGGCAGCCGTGTCGATGCGTTGAAGCCATTTTTCGGCCGTATCAGCTCTTAAATCTGCGACGCGGGCCTGCTCTTCAGTAGCTCGTATCCAAGCCTCCGTCTCTGCTCGTATCGTGCGTACCCGTCCCTCTGCTTCCGCACGGATTGCTTGGACTTGCGCGTCTGCATCGGCTTGAACTTTCTGCAATCGAATATCTGCCCGAGCCTGGTTCTCGTGCGCGCGCAGTTCAGATAATCGCAGAAGGTGCTGCGCCTCCGTCAGTTCAGTTTTTAGTGCTTGGAGCGCAGCGTCATGGGACACACTCTGTTCGTTCAGGCGCTTCTTCTGATCGTCGGCGATCCCAGCCATTCCGTTGATGATGTCGAGAGTGCTCATCCAATCCGCGACATCCTCTATCTCAGCACTGGAGATGCCGGATGCAGGTCGAGCGTCATTGACGACCGGATCAGGTGTGATCGGCGATGGTCCAACGCTGGCGACCTCAGCGTCTGATCGAGAAAGCGAAGGCTCGAACGTGCTCAGCGTCGGCTTGAGCATCAGGATCTCAGCTGACGGCTTCTCACTGATCCTGTCGAGGCTTTCCGCAACCTGCGTCAGGATATGGGACCAAGAGGCAGTGGGGGCCGCGACCATGGTGATTTGTTCCATGCCTAAATGGGAAGCATGGCGGGATAGCGACACAATCATGGTTAATGAGTAGTTAATTTTAAGCGGTAATAGCAGGAATTTATAAGGGATCCTTGATCGAAGTTAATCATACGGTCGGATCATCGCCAGGGTCGATTATCATCGTGGTCGTATGGTCCAAACGGTTCTCAGGAAGGAATGATCAGTGCTCGTCAGCAGCCGCGCCCTAGACTGTCAAGACCACCTCTCGCGGCTATAGCGCCTCCACGTCCGACAAGCTTCACGCCCTTCTCGACTGCCTGAAGGAGCACCAGCGCACGTTCATCCTGGCGATGGCCGAGCACGATGGGTTGCCGGCAAGAAGCGCTCTGCGCCAGGTCGCCGAACTGAAGAACGTGATTGCAGCAGTTGAGGCCGTGTCAGCTCAAGATGCCAACCGGGAACGGCAGCCCAGCTGACGGTCGCCGGGACGGCGACGTCATTCTTGATCACGTGGGCGGCTACCGCGGCGGATGAAGAGGGACGCGATGCAGCTCAAAACGGTATCCTACCCGGGAGCGGCAGGGGCGCGGAAGTGGGGTCATGTTCCCTACAGACCAAGGCACCCGTAGTCACGGATCGGGCTGGGCCGGCCGATCCGCACCGCGGGTGCACAGGTATGCAGAGAACATCTCCGAGCCTTCCCGAACAGGTACGAACGTCCGAGAGCGTCGGCGCTGTTTCGAGCTGCGCCGCGGTGCTTCGATCGGCTTCGGCTTGAGGGCGCGGACCATGGCGATATGGGTCCCGGCGCCTTCAGTGCGTGTGATGTGATGCCACCTAGCTTATGGCAAACCGCTAGCAAACTCTCTAGCAACGACTGGCAGCCTGAAGCCTTCAGTGGCTGGGCGTGGCCGCAGCCTTCCCCTGCTGCGCAGACGGCACGTCGCACGTTGGTGGAGGCACGGCAGGGTACGGTCGGGTCCGGCAAGAGGCGGTAGAAGACGGTAATGGCACGGTAAGCGGGACAGCAGCAGGAAGGGCATCACACCACACGCACTAAGGGTGTGGGCAACTCGTCTTGCGACGTATGCCAGCTGCTTCACTGTTGTCTCGTGCATGAGCCTCATCGAATCACATCCTCGTTATCACACTGAAGACGCAGAAGATTTTTGGCCAACCTTAACGAAGTGAATTCAGTATCCATCCCACGGGTCGCCAATCTGTGGTGGTGCAGATGCTCTATATCAACCAGAGATTGTTTCAGACACTTGTATTGTGTGCCACGGCTTCCCTGGCCGTAGCCAGTAGCGCCATCGCCAGCTTGCCAGACGCGGATCACCTCATATCGCAGAAGGGCAAGCAGTTCGGACCGCGGGACGTCGTCCTGCACACCGGCGAGCACATCACCATCGTCAATGACGACGGTAATTTCGTCCACCACGCCTACATCGAGGACGATGAGTTCGTCTTCGACTCCGGCGACATCGAGCCGGGCGCTAGGGCGGTCATCACCTTCCCGAAGGAAGGCGACTTCACCGTCCTGTGTGGCGTCCATCCAAAAATGAAGCTTGCCGTTCGCGTTCGGTAGGCTGCCGACTCGCACCACGGCGGCCTGCTGACTTGTTTGATATAAACTTGAAGTAGAACCTCATGGTCTTTCATATCGGTACCCGCATTCAAACTATTACCTTGATCGCATTGGGCGGGATGGCCACGCTGGTTGGCTTGGCGGCCTGGGACATGTCCGCAACCATTACCGATGCGCGTGAGCTTAAGACCCGTGACCTCGTGGAAACGGCACAGGGGGTACTCGCGTACTTCGAGGGCGAGGAGCGCATCGGCCGGATGAGCCGCGATGCCGCTCAGCAAGCGGCCGTGGCGGCGGTTCGGGGCCTGCACTATGCGGGCAACGAATATTTCTGGATCCAGGACATGCACCCGCGCATGGTGTTGCATCCCAAGGCCGACCTAGTCGGCAAGGACATCGCTGGGATCGTCGACCCGGCTGGCAAGCACCTGTTCGTAGATGTGGTCGAGCAGGTGAAACAGTCGGGGGCAGGGTTCGTCCCATACCTGTGGCCTAAGCCGGGCTTGGATCAGCCCGTGGCGAAGATCTCCTACGTGAAGGGTTTCGCGCCGTGGGGGTGGATCATCGGATCGGGCATCTACGCGGACGACACGGCGGCGCAGATGCGCCCGACCCTGATGCGTCTACTAGGAGGCGCATCCATCGTCGCCGCGATGATCGGTCTTTTCGCTACGCTCATAGGCCGTAGCGTAGTGCGGCCGCTACGCGCCATGACGGCATTCATGACCAATCTCGCCGCAGGAGATCTAAGCCGAGAGGTGCCAGGCGCGGAACGCCGCGATGAGATCGGCGCGATGGCATCGGCAGTTCAGATCTTCAAAGACGGCCTGATCCGCATGAGGGCCCTGGAAGAAGAGACGGCGGAGTCCCGCTTGGCCGCCGAGGAACAGCGCAAGACCGGCATGCGCCAGATGGCCGAGAACTTCGAGCGGGCGGTCGGCGGCATCATCGGCATGGTGTCTTCGTCAGCCACCGAGCTGCAGGCAACCGCGCAGACGATGACAGCCACCGCAACCGAGACGGCGAGCCAGTCGACTACGGTCGCGGCCGCGGCCGAGGAGGCAGCCAGCAACGTCAACACGGTCGCCGCCGCAGCGGAGGAGCTGGGCTCATCTGTCCAGGAGATCGGCCGGCAGGTCAGCGGCTCGGCTGAACTCGCACAGCTTGCCGTGTACGAGGCCGACCAGACCGGGGCGCTAGTGCAGGAACTAAGTGCCGCGGTAGCGCGGATCGGCGACGTAGTTGGACTGATCTCGACCATCGCCGGACAGACCAACCTACTAGCGCTGAACGCCACGATCGAGGCGGCCCGCGCCGGGGATGCCGGCCGCGGCTTCGCCGTCGTCGCCTCGGAGGTGAAGGCGCTCGCCGAGCAGACCGCCAAGGCCACGAGTGAGATCTCGGGTCAGATCACCCGTATCCAGGCTTCGACAGGCCAGGCCGTCACATCGATCGGCGGCATTACCGGGCGGATCCGCGAGATCAGCGGTGTGGCCACATCGATCGCGGCTGCCGTTGAGCAGCAGGGTGCGGCCACCCAAGAGATCGTGCGCAACGTCAGCCAAGCCGCGATGGGCACCGGCGAGGTGACGAGCAATATCTCGGGTGTGGCAGGCGCGGCCGAGGAGACCGGAGCGGCGGCGAGCCAGGTGCTTGGGGCGGCCTCTGAGCTGTCGCGCCAATCCGAGCATCTCGCGGCCGAGGTCGGACGCTTTCTGGCAACCGTGCGTGTGGCGTAAAGCGTTCAGGCTTTCCAGGGTGACACTGGACCAGGTCAGCGAAGGGGCCACTTCCCCCACTTCAGGAGCAAGTCGCCCTTTCTGCTTTTTGAGGCCGGCCTCCAGCCTCTGTGCACCCGACGTCGTGCCGAATTGGGCGCACAGGGCAAGGCACAAGCCCCTATCGTTGCGAAGAGGATCGCCAGCGCGCCAGGGGGCTGTGTCAGCCGCTGATAGGGAGTAACGGGAGAGTACCGGGGTCAGGGGTCAGCCGCTGATCGAGAACGGCGTTACCTCTACATTCTTCAGGCTCGCAGACCTGGTTCGATCGCTTCCGTAGGTCTCCAGGCTCGTAGACCCCCTCCCGGCGCTTACAGCAGGTGTTGCGGTGTCTAGAACAGTGCCGACATCGCACCGCACTGTAGGGGTTCCATTAACAACCTAAGGGCACAACAGCAGACGAACGCAATCTCGGGTTCCTGCTGTGCGGCTTCCCTCAATCCTCGTCGCAGAGGACGTGCGCATCGCCGCGCTGGCTGAGTACGATCTCGTTGACTCAGCACCAGCACCAGCCTTCGCTCAGATCGTCGCCCTGGCCGCACGCCTGTTCCAGGTCCCGACCGCGTTCGTCTCTCTGCTCGACCGCGACCGTCAGGTCTTTCACGCCAAGGTCGGCCTTGACTTGTGCGAGACGGACCGAGAGGTGGCGTTTTGCTCGCATACCATCACGCAGCGTGACGCCCTTGTCGTCCTCGACGCCGCCCTCGATCCACGCTTCCACGACAACCCGCTCGTCACCGGGCCGCCGTACATTCGCTTCTACGCCGGCATCCCGCTGCACGCGCCTTCAGGCCATGCCGTCGGTACGCTCTGCCTCGCCGACACGCGGCCGCGCAACAGCTTCTCCGACGCCGACCGGCAGATCCTGCAGCAGCTATCCGATCTTGTCCTCGACCGCATGGAGCTGCGCCGGCTGGAAGTTGCCGAGCGAGCGAGCCAGTCGCGCTTCGTCCAGATCGCAGCGACTTCGCCGGACGGCATCGTCTGTGCCGATGCAACGGGCCACATTACCTTCTGGAATGCCGCCGCCGAGCGCATGTTCGGGCACAGTGCCGCCGAAGCGATTGGGCAGCCTATCGACCTGATCGTGCCCGAGCGGATGCAGGGCGGTCATGGCGGTGGCCTGCACCGCGTCGCCGGCGGGGGCAAGCCCCGGCTCCTGGGCAAGACGGTCGAGCTGCCAGCTCGTCATAAGGATGGGACCGAGTTCCCGATCGAACTGTCGTTGTCGCGCTGGCAGGAGGAGGGGCGTGCCGCGTTCGGTTCGATCATGCGCGATATCCGCGAGCGGCGCGCCAACGAGGACCGTCTGTTCCGCCTCGCCCACCTCGATCCGTTGACCGAACTGCCTAACCGGGCTGTACTGTGCGAGCGGCTGACCGAGATCGTCGCCGCCGCGCGTACCGTGTCGGTGCTGATGTTCGATCTCGACGGCTTCAAGGAGATCAACGACAGACACGGGCATGCCACTGGCGACGCCGCGCTCAAGGCGATCGCCGCCCGTCTGCTGGCATGCGTTCGCCCGATCGACACGGTCTCGCGTCTTGGCGGAGACGAATTCGTACTGCTCATGCCCGACACTGACGATCCGCTGCGGGCAGCCGAGGTGGCGGATCGGATCATCGCTGCTGTTGCGGAGCCGTTCGAGCACGAGGGTCAGACGCTCCGCCTCGGCACTAGCGTCGGCATCGCCCTGGCCCCGACCCACGGCGAGAGTGCGGACGACCTGCTCTCGTGCGCGGATCTGGCCCTGTACCAGGCCAAAGGCGACGGTCGGCATTGCCACCGGCTGTTCACCCCCGTGCTGCGGCAGCAGGCACAGCGCCTCCACACCTGCCGCGACGAACTGGGTCGGGCCGTCGAACGCGGTGAGTTCGTGCTGTTCTATCAACCGCAGGTACGCCTCGGCGATGGTGTACTGGTCGGGGCAGAGGCGTTGATCCGGTGGCAGCACCCGGAGCGAGGGCTGCTCGCGCCTATGGCATTCCTCGACGCGCTGGATACCAGCCGGTATGCCGCCCAAGTCGGCGACTGGGTGCTGCGCACCGCCTCTGAACAAGCCGTGATATGGCGCAACGCGGGAGCACCTGAGTTCCGGATAGGGGTGAACCTGTGCAGCGCGCAGGTCCAGCGCGGCGATCTTGCCGAGACGGTCCAGGCGATCCTACGGGACACCAACTTGCCCGCTGCTGGCCTCGAACTGGAGATCACCGAAAACATCGTACTACGCCACGATGCCGAGGTGATCGCAGCGTTGCGCAGCTTACGCACGGCTGGGGTGGGCATCGCATTCGACGATTACGGCACCGGCTATGCGTCGCTCAGCCTGCTCAAGCGCTTTCCGTTGACCCGACTGAAGATCGACCGCTCGTTCGTGACCGGCATGCTGGCCTCGCACCAGGATGTAACGATCGTGCGGGCGATCCTGGAGCTTGGGTGTGGGTTCGGGCTCGCGGTGATCGCCGAGGGCATCGAGACAGAGGCGGAGTATGCGCGTCTGCGCGAGAAGGGTTGCCAAGAGGGACAGGGCTACTTGTTCGGCAAGCCAATGCCCGCAGACGTGTTCGCAACTCGGTTCGGTCTCGGAGTTCGGCAAAAGGCGGAGGCCACATCGGCTGCTGCCTAGTGTCCCAAGCGAGGCAGGCTGTAGCATTTATCCCGGCACAAGCCCCTTAGCGCTACGCTTCCTTCACTCCTGGTGGCACAGTGCGGCCCCATGCCGATCCGGCCCGAGCACCGCTTCTTCTACCCGATCGACTGGCGCGAGCTGTCGATGGCGATCCGCTTCGGCCGGGCGCAGGGCCGCTGCGAGAGCTGTGGGCGACCGCACAGGCAGATGGTCTACCACCTCGGTGATGGGCGCTGGTGGGACGCTGAGGCTCGCCGCTGGCGCGACGGATGGGGACGCCGGATCCGGCTTAGGTCTGGCGTTGACATCCTCGGCCGCGCCCGCCGAACCCACGTCGTGCTGGCGGCAGCCCACCGGGATCACGACACGGCTAACAACGCGGATGCCAACCTCGCGGCGTTCTGCCAGCGCTGCCACATGATTCACGACCGGCCGGAGCATCAGAGGCGGCGGCGGCGAACCCTGTTCCGACGGAAGGCGATGGGTGACCTGTTCGGTGGTCCCTACGCCTGAGATACGGCTGAGAGAACCGTCAGCTGTCTTGATCCAGGTCGAGATCGCGGATCAGGTCACCGATCGGATCGCCGTCGGAAGTCCTGTTCTGTGAGGCTGGATGTATCAAGGTGCTCGAAAGCCTGGGCAATGTCCTCACCCCCGGCGGTAGGGGCATCGTTGGGCGATGTGCCAGCAACGCTCCGCTGTCCGCCATCAACGCAGCGGGCTCACTGCCGTGTAGTCTATGCGGAGGATCGGTCCAGATTGTCGGCACGGTCGCCGTGTCATCAGCGACTACAACGACCCGGACATTGCGTTCCGACCTCTCGTAGTTGCCTGGATGTAGGACGTGTGCGGCGACCAGCAGCCCGAAGGCAGCAATCGCGGTGGTGGCGAGGGTGGATCTGTAGTGTTCCATGTAGGCGGAACAGACGGCTAAGCTTGCCGTTCCGCTTGCTCTCTCGGGATAGCTAACCGTGACTTTACGGGCGCCGTTCAGCCCGGCTGAGGGAACGATCCGAGCTGCCACTACGGCTCCTTGCCAGGAGCTACAAACGGCTGGGGAGCCTACGGGCAGCTACTATCCAACCGAGGAACAGCTTCACGGAAACACGATTACCCTTGAGCCGTCCAAGGGTCCCTAAGAGTCCGTCCGAGAAGTCAGGGTGATCGGGCGAGGCGTCTGACGAGGATCATGACGGCGGCGGCGTAGAGGAAGGCTCTGGCGGAGGCGAGGGTCGCTTCCGCATCCTTCCAGAGGCGCCGGTTGCGGCTGATCCAGCCGAAGAACCGTTCAACGACCCACCGGCGTGGATGGACAGCGAAGCCAACCTGATCCGGAGGCTTGCGCACGATCTCGACGGCAATGATCGTCGCGCTCGCTGGCTTGTCGCCAGCATAGCCGGCGTCGGCGAAGGCCTTGGTGATGAACGGGAAGCTTCGGCGTGACAGGCGTAGGACCGGCACGGCCCCGTCCCTGTCCTGCACGTCGGCAGGCTGTGGATCGAGGACGAGCGCACGCCCGTCCGTATCGACCAGCGCTTGGCGCTTGCGACCCTTGACCTTCTTACCGGCGTCGTAGCCGCGCGGCCCGCCGCTCTCCATGGTTTTGACGCTCTGGCTGTCGAGCACTGCGGCGGACGGCGAGGCTTCGCGTCCGACACGCTCGCGATCAGCCATGACGAGGTGGTGATTGATCCGGCCGAACAGCCCTGCGTCGCGCCAGCGGCTGAAGTAACCGAACGTGGTCGATCGCGGCGGCAGATCCTTGGGGATCAGCCGCCATGCGATGCCGCCGCGCAGAACGTAGAAGATCGCGTTTAAGATCTCTCGGGGCGTCCAG
This sequence comes from Methylobacterium sp. E-066, assembly GCF_022829635.1. Taxonomy (GTDB): domain Bacteria; phylum Pseudomonadota; class Alphaproteobacteria; order Rhizobiales; family Beijerinckiaceae; genus Methylobacterium. Next base: position 129,624 of record NZ_JAKSYO010000088.1, on the reverse strand, counting down.
ACCGGAGGCCGCCCGCGTGGCTCAGGCTTCGGCATCAGCGGCTCGATCACCGCCCACTCGGCATCGGTCAGGTCGGTTTCATAGCGAAGGCCCGCGCGGCTATGCTGCCGCCGGGTGGTCGGGGTCCACATGGCGCTTCCAGGTCAGGCTTCAGCAACCCGCCTGGAATCATCGCCATCCCGGCCACTCAACCCCGCCTCGGATCATTATCGGACGGGCTCTCAGCTGGCAGGTGACGCCGGACACCAAGCTGACGGTCGAGGCCTCGGTCACCCGCAACAACGTCATCGTCGACCGCGGCGTGGTCGCGGTGAACAAGCAGCTCGGGTTCGTGCCGATCTCCCGCTTCCTCGGCGAGCCCGGACAGGCCACCCGCCAGACCAACGAGGTTCTGCAGGTTCGGCTCGACCACCGCTTCGACGCGGACTGGCAAATGCGGCTCGCGGCCCAGTTCAACACCGGCACCCTCAACGGCGAGAGCGCCGAGGGCCGCGGCCTCCGGCCCGACAATCGTACCGTCATCCGCGACCGCAACTTTCGCGACTACAGCTACGACTCGGCCATCGGCCAAGCCGAGATCATCGGCAAGTTCACGACCGGCGACGTCGGCCACACCGTGCTCCTCGGCTTCGACCGCGAGGATTTCGATAACCGGCAGCTCTACCTGCGTTCGAACTTCAACACGTTCCCCTACGCCCTCGACATTTACAGCCCGCGCTACGGCCAGCCCCTGCCGCCGCTCACGCGCGCCTCCAACACCCTGGAGAGCGTGACCGATACCGGCTTCTACGCCCAGGACCTGATTGACCTCGCCCCGCAATGGAAGGCGCTCGCCGGCGTGCGCTTCGACCTGTTCGAGCGGTCCTTCAAGCAGCGTGTCGGGAACACGAGCGGCGAGCAGACCCGGGCTGCCGCCTCGCCGCGGGCCGGCCTCGTCTATCAGCCCCTTCCTGAGCTCGCCCTCTACGCCAACGTCAGCACCAGCTTCCGTCCCAACATCGGCACCGACGCAAGCCTCGGAGCCCAGTCGAGGCCGTTCGAGCCGGAGACGGGCCTCGGCTACGAGGCCGGGGTCAAGGTCGAGCTCTACGGCGGCGCCTTGCTGCTGACCGGCGCGGCCTTCCGCATCGACCGCCAGAACGTTCTCACCGCCGACCCCAACAACAGCGGATTCCAGATCGCGGCCGGGGGCGTGCGCAGCCAGGGCTTTGAGTTCTCCGCTGCGGGCCAGCTCACGCCGGAGCTGCGCATCATCGGCGGATACGCCTTCACGGACGCGTTCATCACCAAGGACAACGTGCTCCCGCTCGGCGCCCCGCTGCTCAACATCCCCGAGCACAGCGGCACCATGCTGGCGGTCTACGAGGTCCAGGCCGGACCCCTTCGCGGGCTCGGCATCGGCGGCGGCGTGCGCGCGGCCGGCGAGCGGGCGGGCGACGCGTCCAATTCCGGCTTCAAGCTGCCGACCTACGTCGTCGCCGACGCGCTCGCCTACTACAAGTACGAGAACTTCCGCTTCGGCATCAACGTGGAGAACGTTTTTGACACCGCCTACTACGTCGGCTCCGTCAGCCAGTTCCGCGTCGATACCGGTTCGCCCCGTCGGATCACGGGTTCACTGCTGGCACGGTTCTGACGAACGCGTGCCGCCGGCGGGAACGCAAATTCTCATGGACCGAAGCGCGATGACGTTCCGAGCTGGTACCAGGCTGGCCATGCTCGGGGCGGCCGTGCTGCTCGCATCGGCCGACGCAGTTCGATCCGAGCCGACGCGCTACCCTCTCACCCTTGAGAACTGTGGAACGGACATCAACTTCAAGGGGGCGCCCAAGAGGGTCGTCTCCGTAGGCCAGACGCAGACGGAGATCCTGTACGCCCTCGGTCTCGCGGACCGCGTCGTCGGTACCGCCGTCTGGTTCGGGCCCGTCGCCAAGCCCTACGAGGCGGCGAACGCACAGGTGCCAAGGCTCGCCGACAACACTCCGAGCTTCGAATCCGTGCTCAATCAAACGCCGGACCTCGTGACGGCGATGTTCGCCTGGCACATCGGCCCGCACGGGGCCGTGGCCCGGCGCGAGCAGTTCAATGACCTGGGCGTGCCCGTCTACGTGTCGCCGGCCGATTGCGTCGGCAAGGACAACTCCGCTCCGGGCGACGGCGTGCGCACGCTGCCCTTCACCATGAACCTGGTCTACCGCAACGTCCGCGAGCTTGGACGGATCTTCGATGTCTCGACCCGAGCCGTGATGCTGGCGAATGAGTTGAAGGCCCGCGAGGACGCGGCCATCGCGTCGATGGCCGACAGCCCGGTACGCGGGATGTCGGTCGTCGTGTGGTTCTCCAGCCGGGACGTGAGGGGCGACGCCTTCCTGGCGGGGGCCAAGGGCGTTCCGGCCTACATCCTCGACAAGCTCGGGGCACGCAACGTGATCACTACGAACGAGGAGTGGCCCCAGGTGAGCTGGGAGAGCATCGCGGTCGCCGATCCCGCCGTCATCGTCGTGGTCAAGATGGACCGCCGCCTGTTCCCGGCCGACGATCTTGCGGTGAAACTAGACTTCCTCCGGACCGACCCGGTCGCACGGCGCCTGACGGCAGTTCGCGAGAACCGCATCGTCGTCCTGGATGCCGCGGCGACCCGGCCGGGGCTCGGGACCATCGATGGAATGGTCTCGCTGGCGCGGGAGCTTCGTACGCTCGGGCCTGCCCGGTGAGGGCCGTCGTAGTCACTGGGTCCGCTTGGTTACCGTGGTCCATCGCCGCCGTCGCCTCGCTGGCCTTGCTCTGCCTGGCCATCGCCCTGGCGATGACCGTCGGCGAGATGCAGATCCCGCTGGCAGTCGTCATGCGGGCACTCGGCAACGCTACGCTCGATCTCGGCTATGCGGTCAGCCCGATCCAACAAGGCGTGCTGCTCGACTACCGGCTCAGCCGCGCCCTGTTCGCTGCCTCCTGCGGCGGAACGCTCGCGGTTTGCGGCGTCATCCTGCAAGCCCTGCTCCGGAACCCCCTCGCCGAACCCTACCTCCTCGGCATCTCGGCCGGGGCCTCCACGGGCGCCGTCGCGGTGATGGTGCTCGGCCTAGGCGGCGCGGCGCTCGGGATCTCGGGCGGCGCTCTCCTCGGCGCGGTCCTGGCAATCCTGACCGTCGCCCTGCTTGCGGCCGGCTCCGGCGGTACCAGCGAGCGGGTGATCCTCTCTGGGGTCGCGGCCGCCCAGATCTTCAACGCCGCGACGGCGACCATCGTGACGACCTTCGCCAGCGCCGAGCAGGCACGCGGCGTGATGTTCTGGCTCCTTGGAAGCCTCGGCGGTGTGCGCTGGCCGGACGTCTGGCTCGCGGCGCCGGTGACGCTCGTTGGGTTCGCGATCTGCCTTGCGCATGCCCGCACCCTAGACGCCTTCACCTTCGGGGAAGATGCCGCGGCCTCGCTCGGCGTGTCCATTCCCCGGGTCCGCCTCGTGCTCTTCGCGACGACGGCCGCGATGACGGCCATCATGGTCAGCATCGCGGGTGCGGTGGGCTTCGTCGGCCTGCTGATCCCGCATGCCGTCCGCCTCGTCGTCGGTCCACGCCATATCCGCCTTCTGCCGGCAGCTCTGGTGACCGGGGCGGCGTTCCTGGTGGTCGCCGACATCCTGTCCCGCACCCTGATCGCGCGTCAGGTCCTGCCGATCGGGGTGGTCACGGCCCTGTTCGGGGCGCCGGCCTTCGCCCTGATCCTCACCCGCGCGCGGCGCCGGGCATGACGCTCGCGGCACGGGACGTCCGTTGGAATGCCGGCGGCAGGATGATCGTAGACGGCGTGACGCTGGCGGCGGCGCCGGGGCGGATGCTCGGCGTCGTCGGTCCGAACGGTTCGGGTAAGTCGAGCCTCCTGCGCCTGCTCTGCGGCTTGCGGAACGTAGGAAGCGGCGTTGTGACCCTCGATGGTGGGAACATCCGCGATCTCCCGCGCCGGGCCATTGCCCGGCGCATCGCATCCGTCGAGCAACACGCCGGCACGCAGGAGAACGTGACGGTCGAGGACGTCGTGCGCCTGGGACGGACCCCGTACCGGGGGGCCTTGTCGCCCTGGACGGAGGCCGACGAGGCCGCGCTGGAACGGGCCCTCGCGCAGGTCGGCATGGACCTCCGACGCAACCAACCCTGGGCGACCCTGTCGGGCGGCGAGCGCCAACGGACGCAGATCGCGCGGGCACTCGCGCAAGAACCAAGTGAGCTCATTCTCGACGAGCCGACCAACCATCTCGACGTGCGCCATCAGCTCGACGTCCTATCGCTCGTGCGCGGGCTGAGCATCACCAGCATCGTCGCCCTGCACGATCTGAACTTGGCCGCCTTGTTCTGCGACGAGGTCGCCATCCTGAACGAAGGCCGCCTGGTTCGCTCCGGGCCGCCTGCGGCGGTCCTAACGGCCGCATTGATCCAGGAGGTCTTCGGTGTGCACGCCGAGGTCCACGCCTCGGAGTTCAGCGGCCGGCCGCACATCGAGTACCGCTTGGACTGAACGACGGGGAGTGCCACGATCATGAGTGCATCCGAGGTCGCCGACGGTGTCACTGCCTATTGGGACGCCCGCGCGCCCCGCTTCGACGGCGCCGCAGCGCATGTCCGCTCGCCGGACGACTGGACGGAGGTCCTCTCGGCGGCGTTCTGCGCCGACGGCCCCAAGGACGTCGTTGATCTCGGGACCGGAACGGGTGCGTGCGCGCTCGCCGCGGCGTCCCTTGGCCATCGCGTCCGGGCGTATGACGGCTCGGCCCAGATGCTTGCCGTCGCACGCGCGGCCGCCGGCAAGGCTGGGCTCAATATCGAGTTCGTACAGGCGCTCATCACGGACGCCCCGTTAGAACCTGCAAGTGCCGACATCGTCACGATCCGCAACGTGCTTTGGACACTCGAACGACCAGGTGAGGCGCTACAAGTCGCCCGTCGCACCCTGCGCCTGGGTGGCCGTGTCGTCGTGTCCGATGGGATGTGGTTGGTCGCGCCGGGGGAACGCTCGGACTATGCCGGGGATCTCGCCGCACGGCTTCCCTTCCATGCCGGCCTGCGCGAGGTCGATGCCCAAGACTTGCTGAAAGCGGCAGGATTCACGGAGGTCGTCGCGTGGCAGCACCTGTTTCGCTCTGCGCCTTATCCAGGTGGCGTTCCCATGTTCGTGCTTTCCGCGCGACGCGATGATCCGGGCCAGTAGATTCGGAGCAAACCTGACAGAAAAGCGGACGGTCCTATAGCGAACAATGCCAGGACCGAACATCTTCCTCGACAGTATGAGTGACGTAGCAGCACCGTAAGAAAGGGCCGATATGCTGACACACTCTATCATCGGTATGTCGCGGCATCGCTGGCAGACCCTGCGCCCCTTCGCCGGTTATACTACGGCAGTTCTGCGGCGGAAGGTCGCTTCCGGCTGCCTACGCGACACCGTACGAGCGCAGATCGAGGCCGAGCTTCAGTGGCGAGTGGGCAACGAACTGCCGAGCAATATGTGAAGCCATTGCAACTGGTATCAGCGTGATCGTGGCGGCCCGGCCACCGCCATCTCTATGAATCTGAGATCAGATGAGGCGACGACGTCTGCTTAAGGCCGTTGCCGCGTGTGCGCGGTCCCGTGTGGCGGCACAGCGCACCGTCCGCCGGGCGCTTCAATGCGAATGACCGCTCTATCTCGCAATGAAGCACTCCGACCTATTCGACAGACCGACTATTCTGGGCGACCCAGCTACATCGAAGACACAGCCGTCAGAAATCTGCGATCGTTCGACGCCCGCGGATTGACGAGGTTCGTGCACGAGCTCTACGCGAATACGATGCGCGCGCCACGGTCAAGCTGGACCACCGTCCGCGCGACCATCGCGGTGGTCGCGCTGTACGCGCTCGCGCTGCAGGCCGTCCTCGGCGGCATCGTCTCCGTCAGCTTCGACGGGACAGCACACCAGATCTGTTTGCAGGGTACGGATGGCGGGGGCGACGGGCCGGCACAGCCCCTACTCCCGCACTGCCACCTGTCGTGCTGCACAGCGGCCCATACCCAGCCGGCCCTCGACACCCCGCGCGGCATCGCGGCGACCATTGCGTGGCCGCTGCGCTACGCCGTCAGCGTGATCTGGCGCCCCGAAATTGTCTCCGCCCCCCGGGCACCGCCCCGTACCCAAGCCAACGCCCGAGCACCGCCCGTCGTCTGATCTGATCGTCCATTCTCGATCACCTCAGACCACGGATCCCTGTCATGTACCGCTTTCCACGGGTCGAGCTTTGCGCCGCCCTGTTGCTGACGCTGCTCGCCTGCACGTCGGCCTTCGCCCAGACCGCAGCCTCCCAAGCCGTCACCCTGCCAGAACTCAGCGTCGCAGGGGCCGCTACGCCGAGTGTCGGCACCTCACCGCGGGCGGGCGAGAGCGCCGGCTCGATCACCGTGCCAAGCGTCGACCGCCAGCGCGCCGCGGTGAACGCGACCGTCGGGTCCGTCGCGTTCGTCGACGCCAAAGACTTTCAGAACCGCTACGCCAACACGATCCGCGACGTGCTCAAGGATACCCCTGGGGTCTACGTCCAGGAGCGCTACGGCCAGGAGTTGCGCCTCTCCATCCGCGGCTCGGGGATCAGCCGCGGCTTCCACCTGCGCGGGCTCGAACTGCTGCAGGACGGCATCCCGATCAACCTCGCCGATGGCAGCGGCGACTTCTATCAGATCGACCCCCTCGCCCTGCGTTCGGTCGAGGTCTACAAGGGTGGCAACGCTTTGACCTTCGGTGCCACAACCCTTGGCGGCGCGGTCAACTTCGTCACGCCAACCGCCTACACGGCCTTCGCCCCCAATATCCTGCGCATCGACGGCGGCAGCTTCGGCACGATCCGCGAGCAGGCTCAGGTCTCTCGCATCGACGGGCCCCTCGACGTGCTCGTCAACGCCACGATCACCAATTCGGATGGGTACCGCGCTCACGAGGCGCAGGCGACGAAGAACTTCAACGCCAACGTCGGCTACCAGATCGCCCCGGGCATCGAGACGCGCTTCTACGCGGGCGTCTACATCACCGACCAGAAGCTGCCCGGCACGCTGACGCTCGGTCAGAGTTTCCTCACCCCGACACTGGCCAACCCCACCGCCATCACCGGCAACCAATCGCGCAAGGTCGAGACCGAGCGGATCGCCAACCGCACCTCGTTCCTGCTCGACGTGGGCAAGCTCGACATCGACACCTGGGCGATCCACAAGAGCCTGTACCACCCGATCTTCCAGGCGATCGACCAGGACGGCTGGACCTACGGGATCAGCCCGCACTGGGCCGGCACCTTCGACGTCGGCGGCTTCCGCAACGACACGATCCTGGGCCTGCGCGCCTTCGCCGGCGAGAACTCGGCGCTGCAGTTCGTCAACGTCCGCGGTCAGCGAGGCACGCAGACGCTCAATAGCCTGCAGAGCGCCTCGAACTACGAGGCCTACGGCGAGAACCGTTTCTGGTTCCTGCCCGACGTGGCGCTGATGGCTGGCGCCAAGGCGTTCTCCTCGAACCGCACCTACAGCAACAAGGGCGGCCTGGCGGCCAGCCCCGTCGCCCAGTTCGGCAACACGACCTACGACGGCATCAACCCGAAGATCGGCCTGCTGTGGCAACCGCTGCCGGACGTGCAGGTGTTCGGCGACGTGACCCGCTCGCGCGACGTGCCGGACTTCTCCGACCTCGTGCAGCAGAACACCCTGAGCACCACCTTCGTGCCCCTACGGGCCCAACGCGCCGTGACCTACGAGACCGGAGCCCGCGGCAAGATCGACCGCATCGGCTTCGACGTGACCCTCTACCGGGCCGACATTCACAACGAGCTGATCAACTTCTCGATCAACCCGGGCCTCAACATCCCGGCGGCTACCTTCAACACGCCGCGCTCGGTCCACCAGGGCGTCGAGGCGGCGGTCTCGCTCGATGTGGTGCGCGATCTCACCGGCGTGGGCGACACCCTGACCGTGACGCAGATCTGGACACACAACGACTTCCGCTTCGTCGGCGATCCGGTGTTCGGCAACAACCGCATCGCCGGCATCCCGACGGACGTCCTGCGCACGATCCTGAGCTATGCCCATCCGAGCGGGTTCTACCTCTCGCCATCGCTCGACTGGGTGCCACAGGGCGCCTTCGCCGACCACGCCAACACCTTGCAGGTGCCGGGCTACGCGCTGTTCAACGTGCAGACCGGCATAGACTTCAAGAACGGAGTGTCGCTGTTCGTGGACGCCCGCAACCTCACGAACGCGCGCTACATCTCGGACATTTCCGTCGTGACCAACGCGGCGGCCACCGCCGGCGGGGCGGGCGCGCTCGCCGCCTTCTATCCCGGCAACGGCCGCAGCGTGTTCGGCGGCATCCGCGCCTCGTTCTGAACCCGCGCCGATCCTGCGGTCGCCGCGGCGACCGCGGCTCCATCGGGGCCGGGGGCGTGTCGGCGACCCGGTCTCTACATCACGCGATCACTCTTAGAGGCAAAGCATGCCCATTACCCTCCGCCTCACGCTCGCAGGTTTCCTCGTCCTTCCGGTGACGGGGGCCTGGGCGCACGCCGTGCTGGAGCACAAGGAAGCCACTCCGGATGCCGCCTACCGCGGTGTCGTTCAGATCACCCACGGCTGCGCCGGGTCATCGACCACCCAGGTCAGCGTTACCATCCCGGAGGGGGTCGTCGGCGCCAAGCCGATGCCCAAGCCCGGCTGGCGGGTGACGACCACCAAGGGCGCCTACGCCAAGGCCTATCCCTACTACCACGGGGCGATCTCGGAAGGGGTGAAGAGCATCACCTGGGCCGGCGGCAGCCTGCCCGACGACCAAGTGGACGAGTTCACGTTCTTCGCGCGTGTCTCGGACGCCTTTACGCCCGGCCAGACCGTCTATTTTCCGGTGCAGCAAGACTGCGAGGCGGGCAGCCAGAGCTGGAGCGAGATCCCTACGGCGGGGACATCCACCCGAGACCTGAAGCAGCCCGCCCCCGGGGTTCGTATCGTCGCCGCACGAACGGCCGCTCCGGCGGTGACCGCGATCAGGGCCGGCACCCTGTCCATTCAGGCCCCATGGGCGCGCGCCACGCCGAACGGCGCCAAGGTGGCCGGCGGCTATCTTAGCATCACCAACACCGGAACCGAGCCGGACAAACTCACTGGAGCCTCCCTTGAGAGGGCGAACCGCGGCGAGGTGCATTCCATGTCGATGGACGGCGGCGTGATGAAGATGGCCCCCGTCGAAGGTGGCCTCGTGATCAAGCCCGGGGAGACCGTGACGCTCAAGCCCGGCGGCTACCACCTGATGTTCACCGACCTGAAACAGCCGCTGATGAAAGGCGACACGGTGGATGGCACGCTGACCTTCGAGACAGCCGGAACGGTTCCGGTGGCGTTCACCGTGGAAGGCATCACGGCACAGGTTCCGAACGCGGGCGAGCATCAGCACGAGCACTGACCTGGTCGTACCCATGCACGAAGACGGGCGCGGTACCGTTGAAAGGGGCAGGACGAACGACTGCTTTTGGGCACCCGGCAGACCGCTGCGGCCGGCAAGGTTGGGTCGCAAGCAACCGCAAGCGCCGGTCTGAGAAAGGCGCACCCATAGCGAACTACCGCCGGTCGCTCCGTTGCCCACACTAAAATCGCACCGGCTCAACCGGCCGCTAAGCGTGGGAACCAGACTTTGGCCTTCCATTTGGAAGCGGACGTTCCGCTTCCGACACAATCCATTCGTCGAACAGACTGGTGGATTGTGGAACGAGGCTGGAAAAGCACACACCACAGGAACGTGCGCACCTGCGTTGACGGATTAGGAATGCTCCATCTAGCGTGGAGAAGACGGTTCCCCTCGGGGATCAAAAGGGAACGCGGTGAGGTCACGCCCGTGAGGGCTCGGCCGATGCCGCGGCTGCCCCCGCAACTGTAAGCGGCGAGTCCTTCATCACGACGTCACTGGGCGGCCTCGCCCGGGAAGACGATGAGAGGGCGACGACCCGCGAGCCAGGAGACCTGCCGTCAGCCGTGGTCACACGCGGAGCTTGCCGGGCGGGGTGTCCTGGGAGGTGTCGCGGCGCCGTGGTTCCCTTGAGGACGCGGCCGCCGAGGCCTCGTTCGCGGTGACGTGCCACAGCCGTCCCCCGAGGCCGTCCCGTGTCCTGTTCCGTCCCCTCCGCGCTTCGGCGCAGCCTAGCGCTGTCCTGCGCCGTATCCGCGCTGCTCGTCTCCATTCCCGCCCTCGCGCAGCAGGTCGCTGCGCCGTTCGCCGATATTCAGGGAGGCGCACAGGCCGCGGTCTCCCTGTCCGAGATCTCGGTCTCAGCCACCGGCGTGCCGACGCCGATCGCCAACACGGGATCGAGTGTCACCGTGCTCACCGACCGCCTGCTACAGGAGCAGCAGCGCCGGACGGTGCCGGATGCCCTCCAGCAGGTGCCCGGCCTCAACGTCGTGCAGACCGGCGGCGCCGGCGGTCAAACTTCGGTCTTCATCCGCGGAACCAACTCGAACCACGTGAAGGTCCAGATCGACGGTATCGACGTCAACGACCCCTCGACCCCAAACCGCGCCTTCGACTTCAGCCAGTTGCAGACCTACGACCTTTCGCGGATCGAGGTGTTGCGCGGGCCGCAGAGCGGCCTCTACGGAGCCGACGCCATCGGCGGCGTCATCTCCGTCGTGACCAAGCGTGGCGAAGGGCCGGCTCGGGCAACGGCGACCGTCGAGGGCGGCTCGTTCGGCACCTTCAACCAGTTCGGCAATATCTCGGGCTCGGAGGGGATCTTCGACTACTCGGTCTCGGTCGGCCACATCCGGCAATCCGCCGTCCAGATCACCCCGTTCGAGCTGCTGCCCCGCGGCGTGCCGCTGCGGACAGCCTTCACCGACATCAAGACGGTCTCGACCAAGCTCGGGGCGCAACTCACCGACGAGTTCCGTCTCAACTACGTCCTGCGCTTCTCCGATAGTGCGTATCTAGATCAGGCCGACGGCGGCTTCCCGTACGCGCCGCTGCCGTACCGTAACCTCAACGATCAGCAGCAGTTGATCATGCGCGGTGAGGCCGAGTGGACGCCGGTGCCGGGCTTCCACAACGTCTTCGGGGCGAATTACTCCAAGTTCGACCGCCTGTTCGCCGGCCCGCTCGACCCGCTAGCGCCGCCGACGCCCACCACCTACCTCGGTGAACGAACCCGGTTCGATTACCGCGGCGACTGGCAATTCTCGCCCGGCAACCTCGTGCTGTTCGGTGCCCAGCGCGAGGATGAGCGCTTCGAGACGACCGGCATCGACCGGTCCAACGGCAACACCGCGGGCTTCGCCGAGCTTCAGACGACGCCCTTCGCGGGAGCTGCGCTGGTCGCCAACATCCGCCACGACGCGAACGATCAGTTCGGCGGCGCGACCACCTTCCGGGTGGCGCCGAGCTACATCGTGCCCGGCACCGAGACCCGCCTGAAGGGCAGCGTCGGCACCGGTTTCAAGCCGCCGACCCTGAGCCAGCTCTATCAGGACTACCCGGGTTTCCGCTTCTTCGGGAACCCGAACCTGCGGCCGGAGGAAAGCTTCGGGTTCGACGGCGGCTTCGAGCAGCCGCTGTTCGATGGGTTCATGACCGTGGGTGCGACCTACTATCAGACCGACTTCAAGAACCTCATTCAGACGGCCTACTACCCGACCTTCTCGACCAACGTGAACGTCGGCCGGGCGACCGCCTACGGCACCGAAAGCTTCGTCGCCCTGCGCTTCAACGAGTTCTGGAGTGGGCGGCTCGACTGGACCACCACGGTGACGAAGGACGAGATCGCCCACCAAGAGTTGCTGCGCCGGCCACGCAACAAGGTCAGCGCGACCGCGATCTGGAACCTGATGCCGGGCTTGACCATGACCGGCACGCTCATCGTGCTGGGGTCGTTCGTGGACGGCAGCCGCGACTTCTCCGTTCCCCGCCTGAAGGCCCCCGGCTTCACGCTGGTGAACCTCTCGGTGAACTACGCATGGAGCGAGACCCTGACGGTGTTCGGGCGGATCGATAACCTGTTCGACCAGCGCTACCAGAACCCGACCGGGTTCCAGGGGCCGGGGCTTGCCGTCTACGGCGGCGTCCGCGTGACGTCGTTCTGAGGTCGCGGATGCCGTCTCGGCTCATGATCGCCCTCGTGGCCATTTTGTCCGTCGTGCCGTTCGGCGCGGCGGCGGCACCCGTACGGGTGGTCTCGATGAACCTGTGCGCCGACGAGCTCGTCCTGCGGCTGGCGGACCGCGGTCAGGTGCTGGCCGTCACCTACCTCGCCCGCGACCCGCGCGGGTCGACGGTCGCGGCCGAGGCGGTCGGGCTGCCAGTGACGCGGGGCCTGACCGAAGAGGTCGTGGCCCTGAAGCCCGACCTTGTGATCGCAGGTGCCTTCACGACACGCACGACGGTGGGCATGCTCAAGCGCGTCGGCGCCCCCGTGCTCGAACTCGGCGTGCCGGTCGACCTCGACGGCGTCCGCGCCCAGATCCGGCAGGTCGCGGCGGCGCTCGGCCATCCCGAACGGGGCGATGCCATGGTCGCGGCGCTCGATGCACGTCTCGCCGCCATCGTGCCGGCCAGGCAGCCCCTTCGCGCCTTGGTGATGCGTCCGAACGCCTTCACGGTCGCGCCCGGCGGCTTCGGGGACGCGCTGATCCGCGCCGCCGGCCTCGTCAACGTCTCGGCCGAGATCGGGCGTGACCGCTTCGGGCAGGTGCCCCTCGAAGCCGCGGCGCTGGCGAACCCGGACCTTATCGTCGTCGACGAAGGCGCGCCAGGCTGGCCTTCCTTGGCCGATACCCTCCTGCACCATCCGGTTTTTCGGGCTCTCGCACGAGCGCATCGGACGGTCGACATTCCAAACCGCTTCTGGACCTGTCCGGGGCCACAGGTCGCGGAAGTCGTGGCGCGGCTCGCCGAGGCTGCGAACGAACGGGCGCCCGGACCATGAATGCCCCCATCACCACGCTCAGCCCCCCGGCATCCCGGCGCCTCGGCACGCCGCGGGGCCGGCGCGCCGTCATCGCTATCCTCGGCATCGCCGTCGTCGCGCTGACGCTCGCCTCCATCGCCATCGGCTACGCGCCCTTCGACGTGCCCGCCGCCTTCGCAGACCTCGTCGCCGGTCGCACGACGCTGCCGGCCCTGGTCCTTTGGGAGCTTCGTATTCCGCGCGCGCTACTGGGAGCCCTGGTCGGCTTCAGCCTCGGTCTGACCGGCGCGGCGATGCAGGGCTACCTGCGCAACCCGCTCGCGGACCCCGGCATCCTCGGCATTTCGTCGGCGGCGGCGCTGGGCGCGGTCATCGTCTTCTACGGCGGTTTCGCCGCTACCGTGAGCCTTGCCCTACCGCTCGGCGGCATCGCCGGCGCCGGCGTCGCCGCGCTCCTCCTGAACGCCCTCGCCGCCCGCGGCAGCAGCACCCTTGGGCTGATCCTCGCAGGAGTCGGGCTGTCGAGCCTAGCCGGTGCTTTGACCGCGCTGGCGCTGAACCTGTCGCCGAACCCCTACGCGGCCCTGGAGATCGTGTTCTGGTTGATGGGCTCGCTCAGCGACCGCAGCCTCGACTACGTCCTCCTATGCCTGCCGCTGATGGCTGTCGGCTGGGCCCTCATGCTGTCGACCGGCTCCGCCCTCGATGCCCTCACGCTTGGTGAGGACACCGCCGCGAGCCTCGGGGTCGGCCTGGTCTCAGTGCGCCTGCGTCTCGTCACGGGTGCGGCCCTGGCCGTCGGAAGCGGTGTCGCGGTTTCAGGCGCCATCGGCTTCGTCGGCCTTGTCGTACCGCATCTGATGCGATCCCTCGTCGGTGCCCGTCCCGGCGCCTGTCTGCTGCCGAGCGGCCTCGCGGGAGCGATCCTGGTTCTCGCGGCGGATATCGGCGTGCGCCTGCTCGCCACCCGGCCGGAACTTAAGCTTGGCGTGGTGACGGCGCTGGTCGGGGCGCCATTCCTGATCGTGCTGCTCCTGCGCAGCCGCGGGAGGCGGGCATGAGCCTCGGCCTGCAGGATGCCCAGGTGACGCTGGATGGACGGACCATCCTCTCGGACATCGGTCTCGCCCTGGAGCCCGGCCGCTTCGTCGGGCTGGTTGGCCCGAACGGAGCCGGCAAGACCACGCTGCTTCGCGTTCTGGCGGGGCTGATCATCCCGATTCGGGGCCGGATCACCCTCGATGGCCGTCCGCTGGCCGCCATGGGACGCGACGAACGGGCCCGCCGAATCGCCGCCCTGTTCCAGGGGGGTAGCGTCGGCTGGCCGATGACGGTTCGCGAGATCGTGGCGCTCGGCCGATTGCCGCACCGGCGCGCCTTCGCATCCTCGTCCCAGGCCGACGATGCCGGGGTCGCACGGGCGATGGTGCGCACCGACATCCTCCACCTCGCCGGCCGAAGCGAGCCGACCCTGTCCTCGGGCGAGCGCATGCGCGTCCTGCTCGCCCGGGCGCTCGCGGTCGAGGCGCCGTGGCTTCTCGTCGACGAACCGGTCACGGCCCTCGACCCTGCGCACCAACTCGACGCGATGGCGCTTCTGCAGGCCGTCTCCAGGGACGGCACCGGCGTCGTCGCCGTGCTGCACGACCTGACGCTCGCGGCCAGGTTCTGTGACCGCATCGTCGTGCTGGCTGGTGGCCGCCTCGTCGCGGACGGCACCCCGGAGGAGGCCCTGACCGACGTCCTATTGGCCGAGGCGTTCGGCGTCAGGGCCGAGCGGGGCTGGGCTTCGGACGGAACACGATACATCCTGCCTTGGGCGCGGTCAGGGGCTACGACGACGGAGGAACGCGATGACGTCACCATCACGGGCTGACGCGGTCACGACCCTACTGCGGGAGGCACTGGCCGATTCCGGCACCGCCTGGAGCCTCGGCAGCTTCGGGGCCATCGCCGAGTTCATGCGCGACCCCGACGAGGCCACGTCGCTGCTGCCGGATGGGCGCATGGGCCTATCGACGGAGCGGGGCGCAATCGCGCTCGCTCCCAGTCCCGACCTGCGACCGGTGGCCTACGAGACCGCGGTCATGTCAGGCTGGAACCACGCCGTCGCCCTGTGCCTGCCGGAAGCGCGTTGCGCGATGAACCGGCGCGGCGTGGTAACGGAGCTCGGCCCGGACCGGGACGCCGCCCGCGAACGAGACCGGGACGCCATCCTGTTCGATTTGGGTCTCAGCCTCCTCGCGGTCGACGCCTGCGTGCGCACGAGCGACCCGGAGGCCATCGCCTGTCTCCGGTCCGGTGTCGGGCTTCCCCTGTTCGACCCTTCGAGCCCCATCGGTCGCCAACTCGTGGCGCTGAGCCCGCACCGGGTGTTCCTCGCCCGGATCGGCCGCATCGAGGTCTATGCCCCGATCCCGGGGCCCGGCGGCACCAGCCCGGAGGGCCCTCACAGCCACGTCCTCCCCAAGCTCCTGCGAGGCGGCCGCACGCATGCGGCGACCACTCCGATCCCGACGGGCTGGGTTCCCTGCGCCGGCATTCATCCGGCGCACCCCTACAAGGACATGATGGGACAGCGCATCGCCTTCGACGCCAGCCGGCATGATGCCTTCCAGGCACTTCTCGAAAGGTGGGGCGACCCGGACCTGCTCACGGCCAAGCGCGGCGGGGACCTCGGCCCGGACAGCCTCGTGTCGACCCGTCACGCGCAGGCGGCTCGCCGTGTCGCCGAGGTCCAGGCGCGCTACCTGTGCGGCGAGACCGTCGAGGCCGATCCCGAACTCGACGAGGACGAGGACGAGGACGCCGCCCACCATGCCTGACCCCGCGCTCCATGGACGCTGAGGCACCCCCGCGCCGGCAGAGGGTGGTGGGGCTGATCGGATGCCCGGGAGCGGGCAAGACGACCTATGCGCGCCGGTTCTTCGATCCAATGCAGGGCTGGGTGCACCTCACCCTGGACGACCTCCGCCAGACATTCTGGCCGCCGGACCGTCAGGTCTACTGGCAGGTGCGACGGACGGACTGGGATGAGGAGGCGCGCCGCCTTCTCCACGGCGTGAAGGTTGCTGCCCTGGATGCGGCCCTCGCGGCAGGGTTCAGCGTGGTGATGGCCGACACCCACCTGACCCGGGGGGTGTTCGAGGCCGAGCTAGAGGTCGTCGAGCGATACGGTCTCTCGGTCGAGTGGAAGGTGTTCGACCTTTCCTGGGAGATGCTCCTCGCCCGCAACGAGGCCCGCGGTGGGATCGACCCGTCACATCGACAGCCGGAGTCCATCCTGCGGTTAGCCTACGACGTGTTCCGCGCGCCGGACGCTTGGTGGCGCTTCCTCCCATCGGATCAGGTCGAGTTCATCGAGCTTTGAACGGTGCCACCGTGGTGGATGGTAAATCGGCCACCACGCCATCGCATAGGTGCAACTCGAACGTCCGCTTATGGGATGTCGTCGGGCTCGGCCGAGCGGCGGCAATGGGCGCAAAGCTGCCGACCTTTGCAGCTCGGTCAATCTCAGGTTCGCGCCAGAAACAGAGATTGGGGCCTCTCCCATAAGCGGGCATTCCTCGTCCGAGGTCGCTACGGCCGATCGCGCCTCATTGTGGGCCTGAACGCCGCATCAACGATCGACGGGATTGAGGCTCTGGATGACGGGAACGATGCCGGGACGCCGCCCATCGCGCGACCTTGTGCCCAGCGGCCATGAAACCGTGGCACGGCCTGAGCCATTCAATTAAGGCTTTCGTTCGTAAGTTCTGGTGGGGACAGTGCTTCACCCGTTTCAACGGGCAAGGCCTCGAGTCGAAGGGAAGGAGGCGAGCATGTCGACCAAGCATCTGCTCGCCCTCCTGAATTCGCACATCGAAGGCGATGAAGAGCAATTCCTCTCGATTGCGCTGCAGGTTGCGGCGCAGGAGGCGCGTCAGGGACGGTCTGAGGATGCCGACAAGCTGAAGCGCCTGGTGCAGAAGGCCCGCGACCAGCAGCGGACTAGTCGTCCGGCCGGTGGACAGACCCCTATCCCGCTGGCCCGGCCGCGCGGCGAGCTCCAAGGTCTAGTCGAGAGCGCCTATCCCAAGGTGACGCTCGCCAGCATGGTGCTTTCGGAGGAAGTTCGCGGACGGTTGATGCGGGTCGTGCGTCAGCAGCAGGAGCGCGCGACGCTTCGCGATCACGGGCAGGCGCCGACCACGCATATGCTGCTCATTGGTCCACCCGGCACCGGCAAAACCATGACCGCGTCGGCGCTCGCGGGCGAGCTGCACCTTCCCTTGTTCACAGTCCGCCTAGAAGCGCTCTTCAGCCGTTTTTTCGGCGAGACCGCGGGCAAACTGCGCCTGTTGTTCGATCAGATCGCGCAGACGCGAGGAGTCTATCTGCTCGATGAATTCGACGCGATCGGCGCGCGTCGGGGTGACCAGAATGATGTCGGCGAAATTCGCCGCGTGCTGAACTCTGTGCTCGCCTTCATGGAGGAGCCGAACAGCACCGACAGCTTGGTGTTGGCCGCGACGAACCATGTCGAGATCCTCGACGAGGCGCTCGCGCGCCGCTTCGACGAGGTGGTGGAGTACGGCCTTCCCGACCGCAAGGCCGCCCGCGCGATCGTCGAACGTCGCCTCGGCAAGTTCAAGCTGGCCGCCCGCTCCTGGGCGGCGATCGAGACGGCGCTCGATGGCCTGAGCCAAGCCGAGCTGGTGCGGGCGGCCGACGCGGTCGTTAAGGACGTGATCCTGGAGGGAGAGGCGAAGGCCTCCCCTGATGCGCTCAAGGACGCACTGCAGAACCGCCAGACCCTGAAGGGCAAATTCCGCCGTCAGACCGGCCGTTAGAAAGACGAGCCGGCCGCCTGCAGGAACCATGTTTGTTCGGGGTTGAAGAGTTATGTCAGATCCTGATGAGTTCGGGGCGCGGGATCGACCACATATCTCGATCGACGCGTTCCGCGAGGCCGCACAGTACGGCTATCCTTCGCGCGACCAGAAGCGCAAACCGCTGCGCGACGATTATCGCGCGCACGCCGACGCGCTGCTCGACCAGCTAACCAAGGCGCTGGGCGAGCTGCCCGCTGCCGCAGCGGATACCCGCTTGCAGGTCCAAGGGTTGAAATCGGGCGCCGTCGTCGAGGTAGCGACTGCACCGCCCGCGGAGGGTTCGCGTTCAAAGGCTGCGAAGGTTCCGGCGGCGCTGGAGTTCCCCGGTCAAGACATCGTGCTGCTCCGCACCGAGCGGCGCGACGACCGGACGGAGAGTGCTCTGCTGTTCGTGCCCGACGACGCCCGAGGATTCCTGCGCGAGCGTATCGCCGCCTACGGCCGCAACCTTGGGAATGCACGTCGGCCGGACGTCGACCGTTTCGAGGCGGTGGAGACGATCGCCGCCGCGCCCGCCCGCACGCTGTTCGTCGGCGCGGTCGATTTCGGTGCGCCCGACATCGTCTGGTGGGAGCTCTGGGTGCAGGGTGATGCAGGCCGTGCCGAGCGTGTTGCCGTGCTGGCGCGCGGCGTGAACCTCGACGTGCACGCGGATCGCCTCATATTCCCGGACACAACCGTGATCTTCGTCCACGCGCCCACGGCCGCCGTGCTGGGCTTCGCCGAACGGGTGCCAGGGGCGATCACGGAGATCAGGCGGGCAACCGGCACGATCGAGCCGTTCCTCGACCGGGGCGAGGCCCGCCTCGGTCAACACGACTGGGTGTCCGAACTGGCCGAGCGCGTCATACCCGCGTCCGACGACGTGCCTGTCGTTTGCGCCCTCGAAACCGGCGTCGCGGCCGAGCACCCGCTCGTCCAGCCGGGCCTGAAGGGCGCGTGGGCTTATGACGCCGCTTGGGGGACCGATGATCATGCGCCCTATGGCGGACATGGGACGGCAATCGCCGGCCTCATCCTGTACGGCGATCTCGAGCCGCACATGAACAGCACGGAGCCCGTCGAGCTCACGCACGGAGTGGAGTCCATGAAGCTCCTGCCGCCGCACGGCTTTCCGGCGACCAAGCCGCCGAGCTACGGTGTGGTAACGCAAGGCTCCGTCGCACTCGTCGAAGCGGAGCGCCCGAACATGCTGCGAAGCTTCTGTCTTGCCACGTCGGCGACGGACTTCCCGCCGAGCCGGCCCTCGAGCTGGAGCGGAGCGCTCGACCAGATCGCGGCCGGGTCCATGCCCGGCGACGCCGTAAACGGTACGGCCGCCGCAGACGGCCCCAAGCGCCTAGTCGTGGTCGCGACCGGCAACGTGCAGGGCGGCATGATGGTCGACGTGACGCTGTCCCAGCCGCTCGAAGACCCGTCCCAGAGCTGGAACGCGCTGACTATCGGCGGCTTCACGCGCAAGGAGCAGACGCCGGCCCCGCCGCCCGCGCTCGAACCGGTCGTGCCCGCCAACCATCGGAGTCCGTTCAGCCGCGGCTCCCAGACCCTTCCGGACGACCTGACGCCGATCAAGCCTGAGGTGTTGTTCGAGGCCGGCAACATGCTCTCCACCGATACAGGCTTCTGCGCTTGGCACGAGGCGGTGTCGTTGCTCGCCCTAGGCTCGGACGTCGCGGCCGAGCCGCTGGTGCCCTTCTGGGCGACAAGCGCGGCGGCCGGCGTGGCGGGCAACTTCCTCGGGCGGCTGCAGGCGAGCTTGCCGGACCGCTGGCCTGAGACGCACCGGGCGCTGACGGTGGACTCGGCGGACTGGCCGCAATCGATCCGCAGGCTGCTGATAGGAAAAGGGGCGCACTGGAAAACGGGGTCGAAGGCGCAAAAGCAGAAGATCCTGCGCGAGATGGGCTACGGCGTGCCCGACATCGACCGCGCGATCTTGTCCGCACGGAACGACGTCACCCTGATCGCCGAGGCCGAAATCCAGCCTTTCGCGCTCGGAGCGGACCGGCGCAGCGCCGTGTTCAACGAGATGCATTTCTACGACCTGCCCTGGCCGAAAGCGGCACTCGAGCAGCTGGAGAACGAGATCGTCACCATCAAGGTGACGCTCTCCTACTTTGTCGAACCGAACCTCACGGGGAGGGCGGCGACTCGTCCCGATACGTACCGCTCCTTCGGTCTGCGCTTCGACATGAAGAAACGGACTGAGACCGACGCAAAGTTTCGTAGCCGCATCTCCTCGGCGCAAGAGGGGGACGGTTCGGCGAGCGAAACCGAGACCAGTTGCTGGCTGCTCGGGCCTAAGGCTGTCCAAGCGGGATCGCTCCATTGCGATCTGTGGCGGGGGCGGGCGATCGAGCTTGCGGGTCACGACGCGATCGCGGTCTACCCAGTCGGCGGTTGGTGGAAGTCCCACTTCGGGCAGCGGCGATTCGCGGATAAGGGCCGGTACGCCCTAGTCATCTCCTTGTCGGCGTCCGGGCAAGCCGTCGACCTACATGCCGAGGTGTCGAACCTCGTTGAGGTGAAGGCGGCGGAGGTCCTGATCGGCTGATGCGGCGCTTCCGCACGCTCCCGGGCGACTTCGACAGCCGC
Organism: Methylobacterium sp. E-066; assembly: GCF_022829635.1. GTDB lineage: Bacteria > Pseudomonadota > Alphaproteobacteria > Rhizobiales > Beijerinckiaceae > Methylobacterium. The sequence continues at coordinate 109,211 of NZ_JAKSYO010000088.1, read as the reverse complement.
GCTGCGGATATGGACCAGCCGATCCCGTAGACCTGGGACGAGCAGGTTCGCGCGCTGCACATCGACAACATGGCGCGGCGCCAGGCGGAGCTCGTGGCCGAGTACGGCGAGTGGGGCGCCGAGCGCAAACGAGCGGACTTCGTCGCGATCGGGGTCAAGCCGTTCTCTGTCCTGAGCTACCACAACCGCTTCTTCACGCAGACGCGGGACGCCTTCGTCCAGGGCGCCTACTATCCGGCCTTGCTATCGGCCTGTGCGCTGGGGGAGCGCACGCTCAACCACCTCGTCCTCGATCTGCGGGACGACTACGCCGACACGCCCGAGCACGCGGCCGTCGCCGCGGACAGAGCCTTCTCGAATTGGCGGCTCATGATCGCGACACTCGAGGCGTGGCAGGTCCTGGATCAGGAGGTCGTCGATCTTTTCAGGACCTTGTCGCGCCTGAGGAACCGGGCCGTTCACTTCAACCCGGCGACTTATGTGAGCGCCCGCGACGACGCGCTGGCGGCGATCACCTGTCTGCGAGACATCGTCGAGAAGCAGTTCGGAGCGTTCGGTCGGAGCGCTGGTACATTCCGGGTACGCTCGGAGCGTGCTTCATCAGGCATGCGTTCGAGATGGACCCGTTCGTCCGAAAGTTCATCGCCAAGAGCGCCGTTTATGTCGGCCCCTTGCATTCGGTGCGGATGACGGAGGCGGGCGCTTGGCAGTTCGTCGACTGGCCGCCAGACGTCTACGGTGACGCCGTCGTCAGCGATGAACAGTACCGAGACCTGTTCAACGATCGCGACCCCGCGTCGGTTGTGTCTGCCGACGGTCCGTTCGTTCCGGCCAAGATCCTCGCGCCCGAAGATGTCGCCGCGTCTGAGGTCAAGCTGATCTGAGCTCGGCGGGTCAGCCGAGGCTCGGCAGAGATCGTGTCTCGTGGGGTCGCGACCGTGGCTTCGCCGGCCAATGGAGGCGGAAGATAAGGGCGACCGATGGCGTTGAGCAATTATCGAGTGAGCCGGCCGGCGGCCTTCCCCGAGAAAGGCCGCTGGCGCTTCAACGAGAAGAAGCGGCGTTGGACGCTAACCTTCAGCCCGAGGAAAGAGCTCGTCGAGCGCATCCAGGAGGAAGAGATCCACTACGTTCCGCCAGCACAAAGGAGCGTTGTCGTCAGCCGCTCGAGCTCCGCCTTCAGCGCCTTCTTCTCGGTCTCGATCTCGGTGTTGGCCAGGACGGCGAAGTACCAGTCCAGCCCACCGCCGAAGATCCCCTCCAAGTGGTGCGCGTCGTGCGAGTCGATCTCGATCGGCTCACCCTCTGGGTCGCTGGTGACGCGCGAAGCCGTCGAGAGCGGTTCTCTGACGGCCCCGTCGACCCGCTCGTACTGGCGCAGGGCGTCGCGGAGGAGTTCACCAGACTGCCCACGAGCAGACGTTCCGGACGTCAGCTGTGGGTCAGCATCCGCCATGTTTGAGCAGCAGCATCACGGTCAAGATGCCTCACTGACTGCTCGGAGCTCACGATTCCGTACGGCAGCACTCAACAATGACTATGTGAGACGTTTGTGTGAGCCAGCTCGTAAAATCCAGCCAACCGCTTGATTTTACTGGCGCGCCCTACGGGAATCGAACCCGTGTTTTCGCCGTGAAAGGGCGACGTCCTGGACCGCTAGACGAAGGGCGCTTTGGCTAGGCCGGGGTTCTATAGTCGGCGGCGGCGCGTCCGGCAACCGTCGATCCGCACGGGGGCTCAGGTTTGACCGCGGGACGGGTTGGGGCGATGGAGGGGCATGGTGCAGATCCCGCCCCGCATGACCCTCGTCCTCGGCGGGGCGCGTTCCGGCAAGAGCGTCTACGCGGAGGGGCTGATCGAAGCCTGCCCCGGCCCGTGGCTCTATCTCGCCACCGCGCAGGCCTTCGATGACGAGATGGTCGCGCGCATCGGCCAGCACCGCGCCCGGCGCGCCGAGCCGTGGCGTACCCGCGACGTGCCGCTCGCCCTGCCGGAGGCGGTGGCGGCGGCGGAGGGGCCCGTCCTGGTCGATTGCCTCACCCTCTGGCTCACCAACCTGATCCTGGCGGAGGCCGACTTGGAGGACGCGGTGGCGCGGCTTCTTGCCGCCTGCGCGCGGGCGCCGGGGCCGCTGGTGCTGGTCGGCAACGAGGTCGGGCTCGGGATCGTCCCCGACAACGCGCTCGCCCGCCGCTTCCGCGACGAGGCCGGGCGCCTGCACCAGCGGCTCGCCGCCCGGGCCGACCGGGTCGTGCTCACCGTGGCCGGGCTGCCGCTCATCGTCAAACCAGGAGTGCCCGCATGAGCGACGATGCGACCCGCCACCGCGAGAAGATGGAGAAACGCAAGGCCGTGCAGGACGCCGAGGTGGCGGAGAAGACCCTCGAGAAGGGCCTGCTCCTGGTCCATACCGGCCCCGGCAAGGGCAAGAGCACGGCGGCGCTGGGGCTGATGCTCCGCGCGCTCGGCCGCGGCTGGCGGGTGGGCATGGTCCAGTTCATCAAGGGCGGCTGGGATACCGGCGAGCGCCACGCGGTCGGGGTGTTCGGCGACCGGGTCGCCTGGCACACGCTCGGGGAGGGGTTCACCTGGGAGACCCAGGACAAGGCCCGGGACATCGCCGCCTGCCGCCACGCCTGGGCCGTGGCCGAGGACCTGATGGCCGATCCGACGATCCGCCTGCTCGTCCTCGACGAGCTCAACATCGCGCTCCGCTACGATTATCTCGACCTCGACGCCGTGGTCGCCGCCCTGCGAGCCCGCCGGCCGGACCTGCACGTGGTCGTCACCGGCCGCAACGCCAAGCCGGCCCTGATCGAGGCCGCCGACCTCGTCACCGAGATGGGCAGCGTGAAGCATCACTTTTCCGCCGGCGTGAAGGCCCAGGAGGGGATCGAGTTCTGAAGCCCGCGCGCAAGAAGGCCCTGATGATCCAGGGCACCGGCTCCGATGTCGGCAAGTCGCTGCTCGTGGCGGGGCTGGCGCGCGCCTTCACCGACCGGGGCTTGGCGGTGCGCCCGTTCAAGCCGCAGAACATGTCGAACAACGCCGCCGTCACCCCGGATGGCGGCGAGATCGGCCGCGCCCAGGCGCTCCAGGCCCGGGCCGCCCGGGTGCCGCCCTCCGTGCACATGAACCCGGTTCTGCTCAAGCCCCAGAGCGAAATCGGCTCCCAGGTGGTGGTGCAGGGCCGGATGGTCGCCACCGTGAAGGCGCGCGACTACCAGGCCTGGAAGCCCCGGCTGATGCCCGCCGTCCTGGAGAGTTTTTCGCGACTGGCCGCGGAGGCCGATCTGGTCCTGGTCGAAGGCGCCGGCTCGGCCTCCGAGGTGAATCTCCGGGCCGGCGACATCGCCAATATGGGCTTTGCCCGGGCCACCGATACGCCGGTGGTGCTGGTCGGCGATATCGACCGCGGCGGCGTGATCGCGAGCTTGGTCGGCACCAAGGCCGTGATCGAGGCCGCCGACGCCGCGATGATCGCCGGCTTCATCGTCAACCGCTTCCGGGGCGACCCGAGCCTGTTCGCCGACGGCATGCGGCTGATCGCCGAGCGGACCGGCTGGGCGCCGCTCGGCCTCGTGCCGCATTTCCCCGAGGCCGTGCGCCTGCCGGCCGAGGACGTGCTCGGGCTGGCGGGCTCCGGGCCGCGCCCGGCCGGGACCGTCACGGTCGCGGTGCCGGTGCTGCCGCGCATCGCCAATTTCGACGATCTCGACCCGCTCCGGGCCGAGCCTGGGGTGTCGGTGGTGCTGGTGCGCCCCGGAACGCCGATCCCCGCGGAGGCCGCCCTGGTGCTGCTGCCGGGGTCCAAGACCACGATCGACGACCTGGATTTCTTCCGCGCCGAGGGCTGGGATGTCGACCTGCACGCTCATGTCCGGCGGGGTGGGCGGGTGCTCGGCCTGTGCGGCGGCTACCAGATGCTGGGGCGCAGCCTCGCCGATCCGCACGGGATCGAGGGGGCGCCCCGCACGGTGCCGGGCCTCGGGCTCCTGGATGTCGAGACCGTGATGAGCCCGGACAAGCGGCTGGCTGCGGTGACCGGCACCAGCTTGCCCGATGCGGTGCCGTTCTCGGGCTACGAGATGCATATCGGCACGACCCGGGGCCCCGACGCGGCCCGGCCGCTGCTGCGGCTCGCCGACGGACGCGCCGACGGGGCGGTCTCGGCGGATGGCTTGGTGGCCGGGACCTACGTGCACGGCCTGTTCGCGCATGATGCCCAGCGCGCCGCCTGGCTCGCCCGCCTCGGTACGGTCTCGGAGGGGGCGGGCTACGAGGCCGGGGTCGAGGCGGCCCTCGACGGCCTCGCGCGACACATCGCGGCCCATGTCGACTGCGACCGGCTCCTGGCGCTTGCCCGGTAGGCGAAGGCCACGCCACGGATTACTCTGTGTAATTGCCGGCCCTCGCCACGAGGGGCCGCACGGGTCCAGAGGAACGCCATATGCCCCCCACGCAGCCCCCGGTCGGCGAGGAGTTCGCCGAGAGCACCGTCCGCACCGTGACTTTGCGGCTGATGCCGCTGCTCGGCCTGCTCTACCTGATCGCCTATATCGACCGGCAGAACGTCTCCTACGCCAAGCTGGACATGGTCGGCAGCCTCGGACTCAGCGAGACCGCCTACGGGCTCGGCGCGTCGCTGTTCTTCCTCGGCTACTTCTTGTTCGAGGTGCCCGCCAACGTGTTCCTGGAGCGGGTCGGCGCCCGGATCTGGTTCGCCCGGATCATGTTCACCTGGGGCATCGTCACGCTCCTGCTGGGCTTCACCCAGAACGCCACGATGTTCTACGTGCTGCGCTTCCTGCTCGGTGCCGCGGAGGCCGGCTTCTTCCCCGGTGTGCTGTTCGCCCTCACGCTCTGGTTCCCGCAGGCGCACCGGGCCCGGATGATCGGCTGGTTCATGATCGCCAGCGCGGTGGCCAACGCGGTCGGCGCGGCGATCGGCGGGGCGCTGCTCGGCCTCGACGGGGTCTGGGGGCTGGCCGGCTGGCAATGGGTGTTCCTGGCCACGGGGGCGCCGGCGATCGTGATGACCGCCATCGTGCTGCTGATCCTGCCGAACGGTCCCGAGACGGCGCCCTGGCTGTCCCAGGACCAGCGCGACTGGCTCGCCCGCACGCTCCGGGCCGAGCGCGAGGGCGGCGGCCTCGTCGATCACGGCAATCCGTTCGCGGCGCTCGTCGACAAGCGCGTGCTGATGCTGGCCGGGGTCTACGTCTCGCTGCCGCTGGCCGCCTACGGCCTCGGCTACTGGCTGCCCACGGTGGTCAAGGGGTTCGGGGTCTCGAACCTGACCAACGGTTTCCTCAACATCATCCCGTGGGTCGCCACCGCGGTCGCCCTGTGGTGGGTCCCCCGCCACGCCGCCCGCACCGGCGCCCAGGGCAACGCCCTGACCTGGCACGTGGTCGGGCCGGCACTCGTCGGAGCGGCCGGGCTGGCGCTCAGCGTGATCCTGCCGGGCAACGCGGTGAAGTTCGCCTGCCTGTGCGTGGCGGCGGCCGGGACCTTTTCCGCCCAGCCGGTGTTCTGGTCGATGCCCGCGACCTTCCTGCGCGGGGCGACGGCGGCGGCCGGAATCGCGGCGATCAACTCGGTGGGCAATCTCGGCGGGTTCGTCGCGCAGAACATGGTCCCGTTCATCCGCGACCAGACCAAGAGCGACCTCGTGCCGATGCTGTTCCTGTCCGCCTGCCTGGCGATCGGCGCCGGCCTGATGTTCATCGTGCTCTCCGCCCTGCGGCGGGACGCGGCCCGGCGCGAGGCGGCGCCGACGCGGGCTCGGACGGCCTGAACATCGCACGACATCGTGCGTTATTCTTCCTGATGCCCGTCTATCGGGCATGATGATGCAATCCCGCAGCCCCGCGGGACATCATCGAGGAGGGCACCGCGATGAGCGAAGGAATTCCGCTTCTGATCCTCGCCCTGGGGACTCTGGGCGGCGTCTGGTTCCTGGCCGCCGCGGCCCGGAAACAGGTCGCCGACGCCAAGGGCTCCCCGGAACGGTCCAGCGTGATCCGCGACCACGGCGGCGCGCCGCGGGCGAACATGCCGGGTACGGAACACTGATCCCTCAGCCGGCGGCGATCCGCCGGCAATGGTCGAGGGCGGCGCCGATCAGGTTGTCGCTGGCCTCCGGGGTGCGGAAGGCCGAATGCGCCGACAGGGTGACGTTCGGCAGGGACGCGAGCGGATGGTCGGCGGGCAACGGCTCGACCGTGAACACGTCGAGCCCGGCCCGGGCGATCCGCCCGTCGCGCAGGGCTTCGACCAGGGCGGGCTCGTCGACCAGTGCCCCCCGGGCGGTGTTGATCAGGATCGCTCCGGGCTTGAGGGCGGCGATGCGCGCGGCCGACAGGAAGCCGCGCGTCTCTTCGGTCAGGAGCAGGTGGAGCGAGACCACGTCGCTCTCGGCCAGCAGTTGCTCCAGGGGAACGAATTCGACCTCCGGATGCGTTTTCGGGGTCCGGTTCCAGGCCAGCACCCGCAGGCCGGCGCCCCGGCAGAGCCGCGCCATCTCGGCCGCGATCCCGCCGAAGCCGACGAGCCCGACGGTCTTGCCGGTGAGCTGGATCCCCTCGGTGCGCAGCCACCGCCCCGCCCGCATCGCCCGGTCCATCTCGGGCAGGCCCCGGGCGGCGGCCCATAGTAGCGCGAAGGCGCATTCCGCCACCGCAGTGTCGCCGTAGCCCTTGATCGTATGGACCGTGATGCCGAGTTTGGCCTGGAGCGCCTCCGGGTCCATGTAGCTGCGGGCGCCGGTGCCGAGGAAAACCGCGTGGCGCAGGCTCGGGCAGGCTCGGGCCACGTCGAGGGGGAGGGCGGTGTGGTCGATCACCGCGATCTCCGCCCCGGCGAGCAGGCCGGGCAGGTCCTCCGGGGTGATGTCGGGCTGGCGATTGATCGCGACGGGCGGATCGTCCGGCCGCAACAGGCGGCGCGCCACCGCCGCCAGGGTCTCGCTGGCATCGACGAACACCGCGCGCATCGGCTTCTCCCTGTCCCGCCCAACCCAGCGTAGCGCATCATCCCGAAAAGTGGGTGCCGGCTTTCGGAAAACGAGGATGCAAACCAGAGCCCTGGCGCAGGCCGTGCCGTCGGGTCAGCCCATCGCGACGAGCCAGAGGGCGAGGAGGGCCAGGACGAGGCCGCCCTGGAGCAGGCAGGCTGTGCGGTAGAGGGTCAGCGCGCGGGCGATGTCGTCGGCCGTGGCCTCGGCCCGGCCGTCGCCCATATGGGCGTCGGGGACGAGGGTGCCGTCATAGACCCGCGGGCCGGCGAGCCGCAGACCGAGCGCCCCGGCCATGGCGGCCTCGGGCCAGCCGGCATTGGGCGAGCGGTGGCGGCCGGCGTCGCGGGCCATCGCCCGGAGCGCGCCGCGCGCATCGGCGCCGCGCAAGAGCGCCGCCCCGACGATCAGCAGGCCGGCGAGCCGCGAGGCCGGCAGGTTCACCCCGTCGTCGAGCCGGGCCGCGGCCCAGCCGAAGGCGGCGTAGCGCGGGGTGCGGTGGCCGATCATGCTGTCGGCGGTGTTGATCGCCTTGTAGAGCACGCCGCCGGGCAGGCCGAGACAGCCGATCCAGAAGGCCGGCGCCACGATCCCATCGGAAAAATTCTCCGCCAGGCTCTCGATCGCGGCGCGGCAGACCGCCGGCCCGTCGAGCTGGTCCGGGTCGCGCCCGACGATCATCGACACGGCGCGGCGGCCGGCCTCCAGGCCGCCGTCGCGCAGGGCGGTCTCCACGGCCGCGACGTGGTCGTTCAGGCTGCGCTGCGCCGGCAGGCTCGCGCAGAGCAGGCCGAGGAGCAGCAGGGCGGGGAGGGGGCCGGCACAGAGGCTGAGCCCGGTGAGCGCCCAGGCCGGCAGCCCCGTGACCGCCAGAAGAAGCACCAGCGCGCCGCAGCCGGCGACCCGGCGGCGGCGCTCGGAACCGCGATTCAGGCCGCGCTCCAGCCAGGAAATCAGCCGGCCGATCCAGGTGACAGGGTGGCCGATGGCCCTGTAGAGCGCGTCCGGGTAGCCGGACGCCGCCTCGATCCCGAGGGCGAGGGCGAGGATGGCGAGCGTGTCGGGCGGATGGAGCATCGTTTCTGGAATCCCGCTCCGAAGCCGGGGGCGATCCCGGGTCCGATCCCCCATGGCGGCGATCTCGGAGGACTCCGACAAGCCTTCCCGGACGCGCCGGAGCCCTGGCTCGACCTTTCGACGGGGATCAATCCGGTCCCCTATCCCGTGCCGCCGGTGGAGGCCAGCGCCTGGACGCGGCTGCCCGCCGCCGCCGAGGTCGAGGCCCTGCGGGCGGCGGCCGCTTCGGCCTACGGCGCGCCCGATGCGACGCATGTCGCCCTCGCCCCCGGCACCCAGATCCTGATCGAGACCCTGCCCCGGCTCGTGGCCCCGACCCGGGTCGCGGTGGTCGGCCCGACCTATGCCGAGCACGAAGCCGCCTGGGTGCGGGCCGGACACGCGGTGACGCAGGTCGACGGGATTGCGGCAATCGGCGATGCGGCCGTGGTGGTGCTGGTCGATCCGAACAACCCGGACGGGCGGACCCATCCGCTGTCTGAGCGGCTCGCCCTGGCGGAAACCCTGCGCGCCCGCGGCGGCCTGCTGATCGCCGACGAGGCTTTTGCGGATCTGGAGCCGGTGGCGAGCCTGTGCCCGCACGTCCTGCGCCCAGATGCGGCCCCGGGGCTCGTGGTGCTGCGCTCCTTCGGCAAGACCTACGGCCTCGCGGGCCTGCGCCTCGGCTTCGCGATCGCCGAGCCCGGGACGGCGGACCGGATCGGTACGGCCCTCGGCCCCTGGGCGGTGTCCGGGCCGGCCCTGGCGATCGGCCGGGCCGCCCTCTCGGACACGGCGTGGCGGGCCGAGACCGCCCAGGCGCGGGCGGCGGATGCGGCGCGCCTCGACCGGCTGATCGCCCGCGGCGGCGGCACCCTCGTCGGCGGCACCAGCCTGTTCCGCACCGCCGATTTTTCCGATGGGCCGGGCCTGTACCGGCGGCTGGCGGAGGCGGGCATCGCGGTGCGGCGCTTCCCCGAGCGGCTTGAGCGCCTCCGCTTCGGCCTGCCGGCCGGAAAGGCGGCGTGGTGCCGCCTGTCGCGGGTGCTCAAGTAGCCGGCGTCGCGGGTCCGTGTGGATCGCGGGCCGCCACCAGCACGGCCAGCGCCGAGAAGGCGAGGCCCACCGCGCAGACCCCCGGCCAGCCGACCACCAGGAAGGCCTGCGAACCCGCGAAGGCGCCGAGCGCCCCGAACACGAACAGGGTCGTGAACAGCACGGTGTTGATCCGGCCCCGCGCCCCCGGGACCAGGGCGTAGGCCCGGGTCTGGTTGGCGATGAGCGCGCCGTTCATGCCGATATCGATCAGCAGGACGCCGATCCCGACCGCCACCAGCGACCACGTTCCCCCGGCCCAGAGCACCAGGAACGACAGGGCGACCATCAGGCTGCCGCCGAGCACCACCGGCTTCGCGCCGCTCCGGTCGGTGAACCGGCCCGACAGGGGCGCCACGAACGCGCCGCAGACGCCGATCACCCCGAACAGCCCAGCCCCGGCGGCGGAGAGCCCGAAGGGCGGGTTCTCCACCAGCAGCGCCAGGGTCGCCCAGAAGGCGTTGAACGCGGCAAACAGCAGCGCCTGCGACAGGCTCGCGGTGCGCAGCACCGGCTGCGACCGGGCGAGATGGAGGATCGACAGCATCAGGGCGCGGTAGCGCAGGGGATGGGTCTGGGGCGTGTGCGGCAAGGTCGCGCGGGCGATGCCGGCCATGGCGAGCGCCAGGAGCGACGCGGCCAGGAACACCGCCCGCCAGCCGAGATGCGCGCCCAGAAACCCGCTGGCCGTCCGGGCGAGCAGGATGCCGGTGAGCAGCCCGGTCATCACCTGCCCGACGATCCGGCCGCGGCTCGCGTCCGGGGCGAGCTCGGCCGCGAACGGCACCGCCTGCTGGGCCGCGCAGCTGAGCACACCGACGACGAGGTGGGCGAGCGCCAGGCAGGCGAGGTTCGGGGCGAGGCCCACGGCGAGCAGCGCCACGGCGAGGCCGAGGCATTGCCCCACGATCAGGCGGCGGCGGGGCAGGGCGTCGCCCAGGGGCACGAGCCCGATGATGCCGAGCCCGTAGCCGACGAGCGCCGTGGTCGGCACCCACAGGGCGGCGGCATCGCCGAACTCGGACACGATCAGGCCGAGCAGCGGCTGGTTGTAATAGATGTTGGCGACCGCCCCGCCGGCGATCAGCGTCAGGCCGAGCCGGGCCTTCGCGTCGAGGAGGGTGGTCACGCCAGGATCGGGGGCGGGCAGGCGCGCCGCCGCTTCAGGGCCGTCATCAAGGCCATGGTGAGGTCCGTGTCGGGAGGGGAGGGCCGAGACCGATACGGGCAGGGCACGCCCTCCGGCAAGCGCCGAGGCTGCAGCCCTCGGTCACGCCCGCTGCCTCTTCACCGGCCAACGTCCTGCCCCATATGCGATCAACGCGGTTCCGGCCGTCCGCGTCCCGGGCGTCGAACCCAAATAGGCTGGTTCGTCAGCCGGATACGGTTTCGGGGCCGGGTTCGTTCCGGGCGGGCACGTCCGGAACCACCGCAGCAGGGAGTACGGGATGCCGAACTACCGCGTCGAGTTCGCGAAGGAGATCCTCGGGGTGCCCTTCACCATCGGGTCCGTCGCGATCATGCGGGCCCGCGATCCGGAGCGCGCCCGCCGGGCCGCCGAGATCCGCTTCGCCCGCCAGCACGGCCTCGGCGACTGGCGGGAGCTGGCCGACCTCGCCACCGTGGCCGAGCGGCTCTGACCGGACAGGCTCGGCCCGTCACATCATCGTCGTCGCGAGACCGCAGGCTGCAGGTTTGGGGCGCTCCGCGACCGCTCAAGCTCTGGTCGCCGCGCCCGCGCCGCCGTAGAATGGCAGGTGGAACCGGGGGCCTGAGCCGACCGGCCTGAACAGGCCCGGCTCGTCCCGGTTCGGCGGTTTTGCGCGCCTCCGATCGACGCGCCGGCGTCACGGGTCCGGGTGCGCTTCGGATCCGGTCCGACAGGGGTCAGTGCGAGGGTCATGGCGGCGATCTCCTTCTTCGGCGACCTGCTCCAGACCATCAGCGAGCGGGGCCGCGACCTGATCGGCATCGGCCGCGGCGACATCGCCGGCCGGGCCAATGCGGGCGAGCTGGTCAAGCTGTGCGAGGACCTGATCTCCCGCCGCGGCGAGGCCTCCGGGGTGGCTCTGGCCCGGCTGATCCTCGACCGCTACGCCAGCTTCGGCCAGACCGAGCGCCACGCCTTCCTGCGGGCGATCGCGCTGGATTTCGACGCGGACCATGCCGCCGTCGACGAGGCGATCGCCGCCTACCGGGCCGATCCGACCCGCGCCCGCCTCGGCACCCTGCATGAGGCCGCCGAGCCGCGCAGCCAGGAGTTGATCCGCCGTCTCAACCTCGCCCGCGGCGGCACGCTCAGCCTTGTGCGGATGCGCGAGGACCTGTTCGACCTGCGCAAGGCTCTGCGCGCCGGCGCGGAGGCGGAGGCCGCAGTGCTGGACGCCGTCGACAGCCTCGATTCCGATTTCGAGCACCTGTTCGCCTCCTGGTTCAACCGGGGCTTCCTGGTGCTGCGGCACATCGACTGGACCACGCCCGCCCATATCCTGGAAAAGATCATCCGGTACGAGGCGGTGCACGCGATCACCGGCTGGGACGACCTGCGCGCCCGGATCGAGCCGGCGGACCGGCGCTGCTTCGCGTTCTTCCACCCGGCGCTCTCCGACGAGCCGCTGATCTTCGTCGAGGTGGCGCTCACCGACCAAGTCGCGCCGGCGATCGCCCCGATTCTGTCGCGGGAGCGCAAGCCGCTGCAGCCGCGGGCGGCGACCACGGCGATTTTTTACTCGATCTCCAACTGCCAGAAGGGGTTGGCCGGCGTCACCTTCGGCAACTTCTTGATCAAGCAGGTGGTGGAGGATCTGACCCGCGAGGTGCCCTCGCTCAAGACCTTCGTGACCCTCTCGCCGGTGCCGGGCTTCTCCGCTTGGCTCGCCCGGGAGCGCCGGGCCGACAGCCCGCAGGGCCTGCTGCCCGAGGACGTGGAGGTGCTGCGGGCGCTGGACGATCCGGACTGGCACGCCGACAAGGCCCGGGCCGAGGCCGTGCGCAAGGCGCTGATCCCGGCTGCCGCCGCCTATTTCCTGCGCGCCAAGAACGAGCGCGGGCGCCCCCTCGACCCGGTGGCCCGGTTCCATCTCGGCAACGGCGCCCGGCTGGACCGGATCAACTTCCTCGGCGACACCTCGAAGAAAGGGCTGGCCCAGTCGCACGGGCTGATGGTGAACTACCTCTACGACCTGGCGGCGATCGAGAAGAACCACGAGACCTACGCCAATCTCGGCACCGTGGCGGCCTCGCCGGCGGTGACCCGGGAGCTGCGCGCCAAGCTCCCGCCGCCGCGGGCGGTGGTGCTGGCCGAGGCCTAAGGCCGAGCCGTCCCCACCCTGACGGGGATGCCGGTTCGGGCATAGGCGGCCCGTGAACGTCATGGCGGAGCGCCGGCCCCGATTGCGGGGCGATCGGGAACGGTTCTATGGCTGCCTGAACCCTGCGGCCCGTGATAGCTCCAGCCTCACGATGACGAACCATCTTTTCTCCCTGGTCCGGGACGGCGTCCCCGATCCCGCCAAGACCGTGATCGAAACACCGGAGGGGCGCCGCTACAGTTACGCGGACCTGATCGCGCGCTCCGGCGCCTACGCGGCGGCTTTGCAGGCGGCGGGCGTGCAGCCCGGCGACCGGGTGGCGGTCCAGGTCGAGAAGAGCCCTGAGGTGATCTTCCTCTATCTCGGGGTGGTGCGCGCCGGCGCGGCGTTCCTGCCGCTCAACACCGCCTACACCCCGGCGGAGATCGGGTACTTTTTGGGCGATGCGGAGCCCACGATCTTCGTCTGCGACCCGGGACGGCGCGAGGCCCTGGCGCAGGCCGCCTCCGGCATCCGCGAGGTCTGGACGCTGGACGCGGCCGGGGCCGGCAGCGCGGCCGAGACCGCGGACCGGCAGGCCACCGATTTCGCGGACGTGCCCCGGGGCCCGGAGGATCTCGCCGCGATCCTCTACACCTCGGGCACGACCGGGCGCTCCAAGGGCGCCATGCTTACCCACGACAACCTGGCATCGAACGCTCGGACGCTGGTGGATGTCTGGCGCTTCACCGAAGACGACGTGCTGATCCACGCCCTGCCGGTGTTCCACACCCACGGCCTGTTCGTGGCGACCAACACGGTGCTGGCGAGCGGCGGCACCATGCTGTTCCTGCCGCGCCTCGACCCAAAACTGATCCTGAGCCTGATGGGCCGGGCGACCGCCCTGATGGGTGTGCCGACCTTCTACACGCGTCTCCTCAAGGAGCCCGGCCTCACCCCCGAGGCGGCCAAGGGCATGCGCCTGTTCGTGTCGGGCTCGGCGCCGCTGCTCGCCGAGACGCACCGGGAGTGGCAGGCGCGCACCGGCCACGCCATCCTCGAACGCTACGGCATGACCGAGACCAACATGAGCACCTCGAACCCCTACGCGGGGGACCGGGTCGCCGGCACGGTGGGCTTCCCCCTGCCGGGCGTATCCCTGCGGGTGGTCGATCCGGAGACCGGCGCGGCGCTGGGACCGGACGCGGTCGGGATGCTTGAGGTGAAGGGCCCGAACGTGTTCGAGGGCTACTGGCGCATGCCCGAGAAGACCGAAGCCGAGTTCCGGCCGGACGGCTTCTTCATCACCGGCGACCTCGGCAAGGTCGATGCCCGGGGCTACGTCCACATCGTCGGGCGCGGCAAGGACCTGATCATCTCAGGGGGCTTCAACGTCTACCCGAAGGAGGTCGAGACCGAGATCGACGCCCTTCCGGGCGTGGTCGAATCCGCGGTGATCGGTCTGGCGCACCCGGATTTCGGCGAGGCGGTCACCGCATTGGTGGTCGGCGGGACCGACGCCCCGGATGAGGCCGGGGTGCTGGCGGCCCTGGAGGGGCGGCTCGCCCGGTTCAAATGCCCCAAGCGCGTGCTGTTCGTGGACGAGCTGCCGCGCAACACCATGGGCAAAGTGCAAAAAAACCTGCTCCGCGAGGCCCATGCGGGGCTGTATCGGGCGTAAAAGAAACCGCCCGCTGGCTGCGAGGCCGGCGGGCGGGGGACTTCGTCGTCAGAGGTTGTGCGCGGTCCGCTCGTTCGCCGGCGGCGTGGGCCCCTCGGGATCCGTGGCCTTGCGGACCGCAGCGTTGAGATTGTCCGGATCGAGGGCGGTCTGGACGAACTCGCGGCCCATATTGGTCACCTCGCGGGCGTAGCGCAGGCCCTGGTCGCGCACCTCGTCGGCCCAGGGGCCGATGTTGCGGTCCTCCTGGCGGGTGCGCGGCAGCAGGGCGCCGAGCAGGAGGCCGGCGGCGACGCCGACGACGCCCACCAGAAGCGGGTTGTCGTCCACGAAGCGCTCGACCGTGCTGCGGCCGCGCTGGAGCCCATCGATCCCCTGGGTGGTGATGTCATCGAGCGCCCGCAGGTTGCGCTTGTGCAGGGCGCCGGCACGCTCCTTCGCCTCGTCATAGGCCGAGGCGGCGCGGGCGCGGGCCTGGTCGGCGGCGCTGCCGAGGCGGTTGCCGATATCGTCGGCCAGTTCCGACACGGTCTGGCGCGCCTGCCCGGCGAGGTCGGCGGCGCGATCACCGGCGGCCTGAGCCCCGTCCTTCACGGATGCGGCTGCATCGATCGGGCGCGTCGCGGCACCGGGCTGGAGCGGATCGTGCAGGCCGCGCGGGTCGGGGCGGAGGGTGAAGTCGCCGGCCACCTCGCCGGGGGCCGGACGCGGATCGCCGTGGCCGGCCGGGTCGGGCCGCAGGCTGCTATTGCTCGAGCCCGTCGGCATGCCGGCCTGGGCGGCGAGCTGTTCGGGGAGGCTGGACGGGGTCGGCTTGTCGGTCATGGCGGGGTCCTCGAATGTCGGTCTCGGCGCCGCGCGGGGGCGTCGCCCATCCCGGCCGTCGGGCCGGGCTCGAATCGTCACGTCTCGGCCGTCAGATGTCGGTCTTCTCGAGAGGGTCGCGAAGCGGGCGCGCCGTCGGCAGGTCGGGGTCGTAACCGCGGGCCGTGCCGGTGTTGAGCGTGGCCACGCGCTCGGCCGAGACCTGGGTGCGGCGGCGCTCGGCATCCCGGGCCATCCGGTTGAACAGCAGCCCCACCCCGGCGGCGATCAGCAGGACCGGAACGGGGTTGCGGCGCACGGCTTCGAGGGCGCCATCATAGACGCCGCTCAGCGCGGGCGTGCGCCGAGCGTTGCCCAGCATCTCGTCCACGATGTTCGGGACCGAGAGCTTCCCCTGGATCTGGTCGATCGTGTCGTCGAGCCGTGCCCGGCTCGCCTCGATCTCCTTTTCGAGGTCGGTCATCGAACTCATCCGGATACGCGCTCCGACAGGGCCTGGGCATCCTGGCGCACTTGGCGCGTCGTGCGCGTCGGCGCCAGGGTGGAGAGGGACAGGACGCTGCGCGCCCACAGGGCCATGCCGACGGCGATGACCAGCAGCACGCCGCCGACGATCAGGGCTGACAGCCACTCGGAGCCGACGATCGTGGCGAGCCACTTCACGAAGGCGCCGATCAGCACCAGCAGGGCGACCACGGCGAACACGGCCGAACCGACCATGCAGGCCAGGCCGATGATGAGCTGGCGGACATTGCCCGCCATCTCGGCGCGGAACAGCGCGATCTCCTTGCGGGCGAGCTCGTTGGTCTCCCGCAGGGCGTCGCCGATCAGGCTCTGGATGCTCGAAGCGCCAGGTTGGCGCGGATCAGGTCCCTGGGCCATCGTCAGGCCCGGAAGCTGTCGCGGGCGTCGCCGTCGGGCGCTTCCGGCGGCAGGCTCGACGACTTGATGAACCGGGCGGCGATCAGGCCGGCCACGAAGGTGCCGACCGCCACCGCCACCGGGGCGCGCCGGGCGAAGGCCTCGGCCTCGCCGTAGAAGTCGCCCAGGCTGCGCCGCTCGATCGAGGAGCCGAGCTGCTCCAGCCCGTCGGCGGCGCTGTCGAAGAAGGCGCGCACATGCGGCTTGTCGCCGAGGTCGCGGCCGGAATTGCGGATCGTCTGCGCCAGATCCTGGACCGACTGCGCCGCGTCGCTCTTGCGCCGCTCGACGTAATCCTGGGCCTGGAGCCGCGCCGCGTCGATCAGCCCGCGGCCGCGCTCGGCCGCCTCGTCGGCCAGTCCCTCGACGTCACCCTGAAGGGCGCGCCACTGGGGGCGCTCGGCGGGGCCCTCGTGCAGCGGATCCTTCAGCGGGTCCTTGGGCGCGTCCTGCGGGAACTCGTTGCCGGCCATCTCGAAAACACTCCTCGCGGCGCGGGGACGGCGTCGCTCGCGGCGACCGCGGCCCCCGCGATGGCTGAGTAACCGGCTGGGCTGTCACCGGTTCCGGTCCATCGGGAAGGACCGTTCCGCGCGACTCAAGCTCCGGCGCGCGGGCCCTCGCTCAGCCGGCGTTCAGGCGCGGTCTGGCAGAACCGCCGCGCTTGCACAACGGCGACGCTTCGTCCGCTCTTCAGCACGTCTCGGGCTTCGCTGCGCGTCGTCTTCGAAGGCTGGCCGGAGGGGAGTCGGAGGGGGGCCGGAGCGCGCCTCCAGCACCGGACACGCCGGCGCTCCTGTCCGGCGCGGCGTCGTGCTCGACTTGACCCGCGCCCGGCTTCACGCTTGGGTTGCCCCGACAAAGGATCGCGCAGGGACTCCGCGCGTTCTGCTATAAGAGAAGTCCCGATGCAGGCGCGGCAGGGTCCTCGACCTGACCCGCACCCATGATCCGGAGCCGACCCGCGTGGCACGCCTTGTGATCGTATCGAACCGCGTCGCCATCCCGGAGGATAGCGGGAAGGCGGTCGCGGCAGGCGGCCTCGCCGTCGCCGTGAAGGAGGCGTTCACCGCCTACGAGGGGTTGTGGTTCGGCTGGAGCGGCAACATCACGGAGGAGCCCTCCGAGGAGCCGACCCTGATCGACCGCGGCCGGGTCCAGTACGCCGTGGTCGACCTCTCGCCGCAGGACCACCTGGAATATTACGCCGGCTTTGCGAATCGGGCCCTGTGGCCGATCATGCATTACCGGCTGGGCCTGGGCGCCTTCTCGCGCTCGGATTACGCCGGCTATTGCCGCGTCAACCGGACCTTCGCCCGGGCGCTCGCCAAGCTGGTCGAGCCCGACGACATCATCTGGGTGCACGATTACCACCTGCTGCCGCTGGCCGCCGAACTGCGCGGCCTCGGGCTCGACAACCCGATCGGCTATTTCCACCACATCCCCTGGCCCGCCGCCGACGTGTTCAACTCGCTGCCGGCGAGCACCGAATTGCTGCGCGCCATCGTCGATTACGACCTGATCGGCCTGCAGACCGAGGCCGACGTGCAGAACCTCCAGCGCAACCTGGTCGACACCCAGCGGGCGATCCCGCTCGGCGGCGGCTCGCTGATGGTCGACGGGCGCCGCACCCGGATCCGCGCCTTCCCGATCGGCATCGACGTCGCCGGCTTCAAGGAGGCCGCCGAGAAGGCCAATGCCAACAAGGTGGTGCGCGAGACCATGGCGGGCCTGCGCACCCGCAAGCTGCTGATCGGCGTGGACCGGCTCGACTATTCCAAGGGCGTGTCCGAGCGGATGGAGGCGGTGGAGAGCTTCTTCGCCTCGAATCCAGACCAGCGCGGCAACGTCACCTACATCCAGATCACCCCGAAATCCCGCAGCGAGGTGCCGGAATACGAGCAGCTCGCCCGGGACGTGAACGAGAAGGTCGGCGAGATCAACGGCGCGCTGGGCGACCCGGCCTGGACGCCGATCCAGTACATCACCAAGGCCTATCCGCGCCCGGTGCTGGCCGGCCTTTACCGGGCGGCCCGGGTCGGCCTGGTCACGCCGATGCGCGACGGCATGAACCTCGTCGCCAAGGAATACGTGGTCGCGCAGAGCGAGGACGATCCCGGCGTTCTGGTCCTGTCGAAATTCGCCGGCTCGGCCCGGCAGATGCCGGAAGCGCTGCTGATCAACCCCTACGACCGGTTCGAGGTCGCCGAGGCGATCCGCTCCGCTTTGTACATGCCGAAGGCCGAGCGGCTGGCGCGCTGGAAGCCGATGGTCGAGCGCATGACCCGCGAGGACGTGGATTGGTGGGCGCGCAACTTCCTGTCGGAGCTGGAGAATTTCCGAACCATGGAGCGTGAGGCGCCGACGACGGCCGCGGCCGCCGAGTAGCCGGTTCTTTTGCGCTGACGCCGACGATGTCGATACCGCTTTGAGGCGCCATCGCTCTTGCAGGCCGCGCCGCGCCCCCTCTCCCGTGCGGGAGAGGGTTGGGGTGAGGGACCAGGTCTTTCCGGATAACGCGCATCCCTCACCCAGCTCTCTGCGAGAGCAGACCTCTCCCGCACGGGAGAGGGGGCCCGGGCCTCATCCGGCCGACGACGTGATCGTAGTCCCCGTGCAGGTCCGTACCGCCCGCAGGCTTTGCGGGGACGGGGAAAAGCGCATTGTTCCAAGCGACTTGCCGCCGGCCCCGATGGCTGAGTTCGCCCATCGGCGCCGGCACGTGCATCGCCCCACCTCCCAGAAAACCGGACCCCGCCCATGATCGCCGTCGATGACGGGGTGCCGGCGCCGCTCGGCGCGCATTTCGATGGGCGCGGGGTGAACTTCGCCCTGTTCTCCGAGCACGCCACCGCGGTGGACATCTGCCTGTTCGAGCCGGGGGAGCGGCACGAGACCCGCACGGTCCGGCTGCCCTGCCGCACCGACGACGTCTGGCACGGCTACCTGCGCGGGGTGCTGCCGGGCCAGCTCTACGGCTACCGGGTGCACGGGCCTTGGGATCCGGCGAACGGCCACCGGTTCAACCCCTCGAAGCTGGTGCTCGACCCCTATGCAAGGGAGATCCGCGGCCGGATCCGCTGGCACGACGCGCTCTACGGCCACCGCCGGGGAAACGAGAGCCGGATCGACCGGCGCGACAGCGCGGTCTACATGCCCAAGGGCGTGGTCACGGCCCCCGAGGTGCCCGATCTCGCGCTGGCCCCCCTGCGCCGGCCACTCACCGAGACGGTGGTGTACGAGGCCCACGTCAAGGCGCTGACCCGCACCCATCCCGACATCCCGGAAGCGGAGCGCGGCACCTACGCGGCGCTCGGCCACCCGGCGATCATCGCGCACTTGGTCAAGCTCGGGGTCACCGCCCTGGAGTTGCTGCCGATCCAGGCTTTTGCCGACGACCGGTTCCTGGTCGAGAAGGGGCTCGTCAATTTCTGGGGGTATCAGCCTCTGGGCTACTTCGCCCCGGACCCGCGCTACCTCGGGGAGGGCGGGCTTGGCGGCCTCAAGGCCGCGATCCGCGAGCTCAACGCCGCCGGGATCGAGACCTGGCTCGACGTGGTCTACAACCACACCGCCGAGGGCGACCACAGCGGCCCGACCCTGTCGTTCCGCGGCATCGACAATGCCAGCTACTACAAGCTCGACCCCGCGGACCGGCGCCGCACGATCGATTGCACCGGCTGCGGCAACACCTTCGACGTCAGCCACCCGCGGGTGATGCAGCTGGTGCTGGATTCCCTGCGCCACTGGGTCACCGCCTACGGCATCGCCGGCTTCCGCTTCGACCTCGCCTCGAGCCTCGGGCGCTCGCCGCTCACCTTCACCCCACAGGCGGCGTTCTTCCAGGCGGTGGCGCAGGATCCGGTGCTCGCCCGGGTCAAGATGGTGGCCGAGCCCTGGGATATCGGGGAGGGCGGCTACCAGCTCGGCGGCTACCCGCGCGGCTGGAGCGAGTGGAACGACAAGTTTCGCGACGCCGCCCGCGGCTTCTGGAAGGGCGATTCCGGCACCCTGGCGAAACTGACCCAGGGGCTGACCGGCTCGCGCGAGGTGTTCGCCCCGTCCCGGCGCTCGCCACTGGCCAGCGTCAACTTCATCGCCAGCCACGACGGCTACACCCTGGCCGACACGGTGGCCTACGAGCAGAAGCACAACGAGGCCAACGGCGAGGACAACCGCGACGGCCACGGCCACAACGTCAGCTGCAATTACGGTGTCGAGGGCGATACCGACGACGTGGGCATCCTGGCCGTGCGCGCCCGTCAGAAGCGCAACATGCTGGCCACCGTGATGCTGGCCCAGGGCGTGCCGATGCTGCTGATGGGCGACGAGCGCTCGCGCAGCCAGGGCGGCAACAACAACGCCTACGCCCAGGACAACCCGATCAGCTGGATGGACTGGACCAGCGACCCGGATCCCCGGCTCACCGCGTTCGTGGCGAATCTCCTGGCCCTGCGCCGGAGCCAGCCGGCCCTGCGGCGGCGCAGCTTCTTCACCGGCGCCCCGGTCGGCCCGGACTCGCCCTTGCGGGACGTGCACTGGCTCGCCCCCGAGGGCACCGAGATGGAGAACCGCCATTGGGCCGATGACGGCCTCCAGGTGTTCGGCATGCAGATCGGCAATGACGGGGCCGGCGACCGCCTGCTGCTCCTGTTCAATGCCGGGGTGGAGGCCCTCGACTTCCGCCTCGCCCCGGTGATCGGCGGCCCCTGGCAGCCGGTCTTCGACACCGGCGAGGCCACCGGCACGGTCCCGCCGGGCGCCCCGTCATACGGGCCGGACGACGCGGTGCCGCTGCCCGGCCGCTCGGTGCTGGTGCTCACCGCGGCGGGTGTGGGCGCGCGGAGCGGGTGGGTACCGGCGGGTTGAGCCGGTTCGGATCGGGAACAAACCGTCATTGCGAGCGCAGCGAAGCAACCCAGGGCAGCGCGCGCTTCCCGAACGTGGCGGATCCCTGGGTTGCTTCGCTGCGCTCGCAATGACGAGGCGGACGCGCAAACTTGACGGATATCCCAACCGCTCCCCTCGTCTTGCAGTCGAGGCAGGGACGAGCGGTTCCAACGGGCTCCGCCCGCCGATCGCCCCGCTCCCGCGCCATTTTTCGCACGGTTGCCGTCTCATCTCGCCGCCATAGCTGCGCTGCGGGAACCGGATCGGGCCCGGGGCCTTCTCCCACGACAATGATCCCTGCCGCGCTTGTCCCCCGGGGCGCACGGCCAACGACGAGGACCGTGGCCCGATGCGGCGCGCCCACAGCATGGATTTCGGAGCCGAGATGGTGGAGGGCGGCGTGCGCTTCGCTCTCTGGGCGCCGACCGCCAAGAGCGTCGAGCTCGTCGTCGACGGCATCGACCATCCGCTGCCCGAATCCGGCGGCGGCTGGCGGCGCACCGCCCTGCCCGGGGTGAAGCCGGGCGCCCGCTACGGGTTTCGCGTCGACGGCGACCTCGTCGTGCCGGATCCTGCCTCGCGCTTCCAGCCGGACGACGTCTCGGGCCTGAGCGAGGTGGTTGATCCGCGCGCCTTCGCGTGGTCGGACGAGGCCTGGACCGGGCGCCCGTTCGAGGAGGCGGTGATCTACGAGTGCCATGTCGGCACCGCCACGCCCGAGGGCACCTATGCCGGCCTGCAGGCGCGCCTGCCCGACCTCAAGGCGCTCGGCGTCACCGCGATCGAGCTGCTGCCGCTCGCCGACTTCAAGGGCTCGCGCAACTGGGGCTACGACGGCGTCCTGCCCTACGCCCCCGACGGCGCCTATGGCCGCCCGGACGACCTCAAGCGCCTGATCGACGTCGCCCACGGGCTCGGGCTGATGGTCTATCTCGACGCGGTCTACAATCATTTCGGACCGGCCGGGAATTACCTCCACGCCTACGCCAAGACCTTCTTCACCGAGCGCCACCAGACGCCGTGGGGCGCGGGCATCAACTTCGACGGCAAGGAGAGCGGCGCCACCGTACGGCAGTTCTTCATCCAGAACACCCTGTACTGGCTGGAGGAATACCATTTCGACGGCCTGCGCTTCGACGCCGTCCACGCGATCCTCGACGATTCGCCCCGCCACTTCCTGGCCGAGCTCGGCGAGACGGTCCGCAAAACCTTTCCGGACCGCCAGATCCACCTGATGCTGGAGAACGAGGCCAACCAGGCCCGCTGGCTGGAGCGCGACGCCGCCGGGCGGCCGAAGATGCACGACGCGCAATGGGCCGACGACCTGCACCATTGCTGGCACGTGCTGCTCACCGGTGAGGACGCCGGCTATTATCAAAGCTTTGCCGACAAACCAGTCGAGCGCTTGGCCCGCTGCCTGGCGGAGGGCTTTGCGTATCAGGGCGAGCCGTTCTCGACGCTGGGCAACCATCCGCGCGGCGAGCCCTCGGCGCATCTGCCGCCTTCGGCCTTCGTGACCTTCCTGCAGAACCACGATCAGGTCGGCAACCGGGCGCTGGGCGAGCGGCTGAGCCATCTGGCCGACCCGAAAAAGCTCGATCTCGCCCGGGCCGGCTTTTTGCTGGCGCCGCAGATCCCGATGCTCTGGATGGGCGAGGAATGGTCGGCCTCGACGCCGTTCCTGTTCTTCGTGGATTTCGCTCCGGATACGGACCTCAACACCGCCGTGCGCGAGGGCCGTCGCCGGGAGTTCAAGAGTTTTGCGGCGTTCGCCGACGACACCTCGAAGATCCCGGATCCTACGGAGCGCGAGACCTTCGAGACCTCGAAGCTCGACTGGTCGGAGCGGGCGCGCTCGCCGCACCGCGAGGTCCTGGCCGAGACGACGCGCCTGCTGGGTCTAAGGCGGGACGTCGTGGTGCCGCTGGCGAAGTCCGGCTACCAAGGCGCCGCCGCCACCCTGCCGCGATCCGATGTGGTCGATTGCACCTGGCGGTTCGGCGCCGGCACCCTGCGGTTCGTCGCCAATGTCGGGGACGCGGCCTTCGCGGTGGATCCGGGCGATGCCCGGGTGGTCTGGACCAACGCCCCCGATAAGACCGGACGGGACCTGCCGTCCTGGACAGGCCTGTTCCTGACGGAGCCCCGCTCGTGAGCCCCCTGGAAAAACTCGCCGACCTCGTCGGCGTCGCCGCCGGCTATACCGACGCCTTCGGCCAGCCGGTCGAGACCTCCCTGGAGGTGCGGCGCGGCCTGCTGGCGGCGCTCGGCTTCGCGGTCGAGGATGAGGCCGGCGTGGCCGAGAGCCTCGCCCAGGTCGAGGCCCTGCGCCGGGGCCTGGTGCCGCCGCTTCTGCCCGTGGAGGCGCGCCGCACCGCCCGGGTGCCGGTGCGCGTCGCGGACGGCGCCCCGCACACCCTGGTCTGGCGGCTGGTGGACGAGCGCGGGGCGGCCCGCGAGGGCCGGGCCAACCCGCAGGGGGCCGAGCCGGGTTTCGAGCTGCCGCCCCTGACCCCCGGCTACCATCGCCTCACCGTCCAGGCCGGCCGGATCCGGGCCGAATCCTGGGTGATCGCCGCGCCCCAGCGCTGCTGGCGCCCGCGGCCCTACACGGAGGAGGGCGCCTCCGACTGGGGCATGGCCGCGCAGCTCTACGGCCTGCGCTCGGCCACCAATATTGGCATCGGCACCTACGCGGATGCCGGCGAGGCCGCCCGCGAGGCGGCCCTGCGCGGGGCGGCGTTCTTGGGCCTCAGCCCGGTCCACGCCCTGTTCGGCTCCGACCGGACCAAGATCTCGCCCTACTCGCCGTCCTCGCGGCTGTTCCTCGAGACCCTGTTCATCGCGCCGCACAGCCTGCCGGGGCTCGCCGGCTCCCGGGCCGAGGCGCTCCTCGCCGACCGCGCCGACGCGATCACGGCGCTCCGCGAGGCGGCGCTCGTCGATCACCAGGGCGTGGCCGACGTGCTCGACCCGGTGCTGCGCGCCCTCTGGCTCGAATCCCCGGCCCGGGCCGGCACCGACGCCGCGTTCGAGCGCTTCCGCCAGGAGGGCGGCGCGGATCTCGCCGCGCACGCGGTGTTCGAGGCCCTGTCCGAGCATTTCCGGCAGCAAGGCGCCCATTGGCTCGGCGACTGGCCGGAGGAATACCGCCGTGCCGGCACCGACGCGGTCGTGGCCTTCGCGGCCGGGAACGCCGAGGCGGTGGGCTACCACGCCTGGCTGCAATACCTCGCCGACCGCCAGCTCGCCGCGGCCTCCGCGGCGGCTCTGGGCGCCGGCATGCGGGTCGGGCTCTACCGCGACCTCGCGGTGGGCGCCGACCGGGGCGGCTCCGAGATCTGGTCGCATCCCGAGCGCTTCGCCGACCGGGTCTCGATCGGCGCGCCCCCGGACCTGCTGGCGCCCAAGGGCCAGAACTGGGGCCTGCCGGCCTTCGACCCGCTGGAGATGGAGCGCGACGGCCTCGCGGCGTTCCGCGCCCTGGTCCAGGCCAACATGCGCCATGCCGGCGCGATCCGGATCGACCACGCCTTCCAGCTCGCCCGGCTGTTCCTGATCCCGCTGGGGGCCGGCGCCCATGCCGGCGCCTACGTGGCGATGCCGTTCGAGCCGATGCTGGCGGTGCTGAGGCTGGAGAGCCACCGCAACAAGTGCCTGGTCATCGCCGAGGATCTCGGCACCGCGCCCGAAGGCTTCTCCGACGCCCTGATGCGGGCCGGCGTGCTCAGCTACCGGATCCTGGCCTTCGAGCGGGAAGGGGACGGTCGCTTCAAGGCCCCCTCCGCCTATCCGCGCGACGCGCTCACCGCCATCACCACCCACGACCTGCCGACCTTCGTCGGCTGGTGGCGCGGGGTCGACACCGACACCCGCCAGTCGCTGGGCTTGTACGATCAGGATCGCGCCGAGGCCGAACGGAACGAGCGGGTGGTCGAGCGCCGCCGCCTCACCGAGGCGCTCGCCGCCGAGCAGCTTCTGCCCTCGGCCGAGCCCCCCGAGGCCGCGCCGTTCGAGGCCGCCGCCCGCTACCTCGCCCGCGCCCCCTCGATGCTGACCGCCGTGCAGTACGAGGACGTGGTCTCGGAACTCGCCCAGGCCAACGTGCCGGGCTCCACCGAGGGCTACCCGAACTGGCGGCGCAAGCTCGACCGGGACCTCGTCGCCATCGCCGCCCCGGGCGGCCCGCTCGCCAAGCTGGCGGCCTCGCTCTCGGCCGAGTCGCGGGGCCCGCGCTCGGGCTCCGCCCGGCTGGCGGCGCCCCCGCCGCAATCGACCTACCGGCTGCAGTTCCACAAGGACTTCACCTTCGCGGACGCGGAGCGGATCGTCCCGTATCTCAAGAAGCTCGGGATCAGCCACGTCTACGCCTCGCCGCTCCAGAAGGCGCGGCCCGGCTCGACCCACGGCTACGACATCGTCGATCACGGTGCGATCAACCCGGAGCTCGGCGGCGAGGAGGGCTTCGTCAAGCTGTCCGAGACCCTGCACGGGCACGGGCTGAAGCTGCTCCTGGACATCGTGCCCAACCACATGGGCGTCGGCGGCTCCGACAACCCGTGGTGGCTCTCGGTGCTGGAATGGGGCTCCCTGTCGCCCTTCGCGGACGCCTTCGACATCGACTGGCAGCGCCTCGGCGCCGGCCGCAACCTGGTGATCCCGTTCCTGGGCGAGCGCTACGGCGAGGCCCTGGAGCAGGGTACCCTGGAGCTGAAGTTCGATCCCGAGGCCGGCGCCTTCAGCGTCTGGCACTATGAGCACCAGCTGCCGATCCGCCCCTTGAGCTACCCGACCATCCTGAACCGGGTGATCGCCGCCATCGGCGCGGTGGACGACGACACCACCGCGGAATTGCTCGCCATCTCCGAGCGCCTGCGCGCCATGGCGATCGACACCGACGAGACCCGCCGGAAGGGTTTTCCGGAGGAGGCCGAGGGGCTCAAGCGCCGGCTCGCCGAGATCTACGGCGTCTCGACCCTGATCCAGGAGGCGACCGCCAGCACCCTGGCGCTGCTCAACGGCTTCAAGGGCCGCCCCGACAGCTTCGGGCCGCTGCACCGGCTCTTGGAGGCCCAGGCCTACCGGCTGGCCCATTGGCGGGTGGCGTCGAGCGACATCAACTACCGCCGGTTCTTCGACGTGAACTCGCTCGCCGGCCTGCGGGTGGAGCTGTCCGACATCTTCCACCGCTCGCACGAGACCGTGTTCCGGCACATCCGCGAGGGCCGGATCGACGGCTTGCGCATCGACCACATCGACGGGCTCGCAGATCCGCTGGGCTACGCCAGGGCGCTCCAGGCCGCCGTGGGTCCCGGCTTCTACGTGGTCGTCGAAAAGATCCTGGAGCCCGGCGAGCGGCTGCGGCCCTGGCCGGTGGCCGGGACCACGGGCTACGACGTGCTCAACCAGCTCGACGGCATCCTGGTGGACAAGGAGCGGCAGGGGAAGGTCCGGCGGCTCTACGAATGGGCCTCGGGCTTCGATGAGCCCTACGGCTTCCAGCTCCGCGCCGCCAAGGCCGAGATCCTGGAGATCAGCTTCGCCAGCGAGTTGGAGGTGCTGACCACCGACCTCAAGGAGGTGGCGGATGCCGACCGGCGCACCCGCGACTTCACCGTCAACGCCCTGCGCCGGGCCCTGATCGAGATCATCGCCCGCTTCCCGACCTATCGCAGCTACCTGCCGCCGGAGCTGGAGGAGGGCGAGGTCGAGCCCGAGGACGTGCGGCTGATCGAGGGCGCGGTCGCCAAGGCCAAGCGCTGGTCGGGCCTGCCGGACCGCTCGGTGCACGATTTCGCCGCCGACGTGCTGCTCGGGCGGATCGAGACCGTGGGGCCGGGGCGCCCGGACCCGCGGGTGGTCCTGCGCTTCCGTCGCCGGTTCCAGCAGCTCACCGGCCCGGTCATGGCCAAGAGCCTGGAGGACACGCTGTTCTACCGGTACGCCTGCCTGCTCGGCCTCAACGAGGTCGGCGGCGATCCGGGCGAGTACGGCATCGACGCCGAGCATTTCCACGACCTGCAGATCGCCCGCGCCCGCGACTGGCCGAACGCCATGATCACCACGGCGACCCACGACACCAAGCGCGGCGAGGATGCCCGGACCCGGATGCTCGCGCTCTCCGAGATCCCGGAGGGCTGGGCCGGCGCCTGGGACCTGTGGCAGCGCACCGCCGGGCCGCATCTCGCCCGGATCGATGGCGAGCCGGCCCCCGATGCCAACGACCAGTGGATGTTCTTCCAGGCGATCCTCGGCGCCTGGCCGCTGGAGCTGCTGGAGCGGGACGAGACCGCCACGATCGCGGATTTTCGCGATCGGCTGATCGCCTATGGCGAGAAGGCCATGCGCGAGGGCAAGCGCCGCTCGAGCTGGGTCAATGTCGACGAGGTCTACGAGGGCGCGGTCAAGAAGCTGTTTTCCGCGCTGATCGCCCCGGGCTCGGATTTCCTGCACGAGTTGCGCCCCTTCGCCCGACGGCTCGCCCATCTCGGCATGCTCGCAGGGCTCGGCCGGACGGTGCTGAAATGCACCCTGCCGGGCCTGCCCGACACCTACCAGGGCACGGAGGTCTGGGATTTTTCGTTCGTCGATCCCGACAACCGCCGCCCGGTGGATTACCCGGCCCTGGAGCGGATGCTCGAACAGGGCGGCGAACCGGCCGCGCTGCTGCCGCACTGGCCGGACGGGCGGGTCAAGCAGGCGACCCTGGCGCGTCTGCTCGCCGAGCGGGCCGAGCGCCCGGCCTTCTACGCCAGCGCCGCCTACGAGCCGGTGGAAGCCACGGGCGCCCGGGCGGCCCACGTCATCGCCTACCGGCGGACCGATCCCGGCGAGGAGGGCGGCGACCTGTTCGTGGCGGTGCCGCGTCTGTTCGCCGGCATCGTCGGCGACGCGGTCTGGTCGGGCGAGGCGTTCGCCGGAACCCGGGTCGATCTCGGGGCGGGCACGCACTGGCGCGACCTCGTGTCGGGCCAGATCGTGGAGACCGGAGGGGAGGGGGCCGACCTCGGCCAGCTCCTGCGCGACCTGCCCTACGCGGTCCTGCGGCGGCAGGGGTGATCCGCTCCGTCATTGCGAGTGGAGCGAGGCAACCCAGGGCAGCGCGCGTTCCCAGATCGTCGCGTCTCTCTGGCTTGCTTCGCTCCGCTCGCACTGACGCCAGTCGCCCGGGCAGGCCCCTCGCGGCCCTGTCATGCGAATCTGCTGAGAGGCGGGTGGCGCGGACCTGAACATCCGCGCCGTCCCACGTAAGGCACGCCCGCGCGGTTCGGGCGTTACGACCATGGACCAGGAGCCAGAGACCAGCATGAACGCACCGACCACCGCCGCCGCCACCGCCGCTGCGACGACCGGAGCCGTCCTGCCCGCAGCCCTGGCGCCTCGCGCCGAAGGGCCCCGGATCTACAACCTGTTCCCGCTCCTGGTCGGGCGCGTCTCCGACTGGGCGGCCGAATTGCCCCGGATCGCATCGCTCGGCTTCGACTGGATCTACCTGAACCCGTTCCACCAGACCGGCGGCTCGCGGAGCCTCTACGCGGTGGCCGATCCCGAGCGGCTCGACGAGCGGTTCCGCGACCAGGACGGCACCCCGGACGACGAGCAGATCCGCCGCTTCTGCGCCGCCGCCGAGGCCGCCGGCCTGTCGGTGATGACCGACCTCGTGATCAACCACACCGCCGACAACGCCCGGCTGGCTCTGGAGCGGCCCGACCTGTTCATGAAGGAGCCCGACGGCTCGATCATGCATCCGGGCGCGGTGGATCCGGACGATCCCTCGATCCGCACGGTCTGGGGCGATCTGGTCGAGCTCGACTATCACACGCCCGCCGCCCGGGACGAGCTGACCCGGATCTGGGGCGCCTACGTCGCCCGGCTGCAGGCGCTCGGCGTCGCGGGCTTCCGGTGCGACGCCGCCTACAAGGTCCCGCCCGAGACCTGGCGCGTCCTGATCGGCGAGGCCAAGGGCCGCGATTCCGCCTGCCTGTTCGCCGCCGAGACCCTGGGCTGCACCTTCGAGGAGGCGAAGGCCACGGCCGGCGCCGGCTTCGACTACCTGTTCAACTCCTTCGCCTGGTGGGACCTGAAGAAGCCCTGGGCACTGGAGCAGTACGAGCGCCTGCGGGTGCTGGCGCCCTCGATCGCCTTCCCGGAAAACCACGATATGCAGCGCCTAGCCGCCGAGATCGGCGGCGGCTCCGAGGCGGTGGCGCGGCACCTGCGCACCCGCTACGCGCTGGCCGCCTTCTTCTCGGCCGGCGTGCTGATGCCGATCGGCTACGAATGGGGCTACCGCCGGGCGCTGCACGTGGTCGAGACCACCCCGCGCGACCGCGAGAACGACACCGGCATCGACATCTCCGCCTCGATCCGGGCGATCAACGCCCTGCGGGCCGAACTGCCGGCCGCCAATGTCGAGGGTGCGCAGCTGCGCATCTCGGCTCCCGACAGCGACCTCGTGGCGCTGGCCCGCTTCGACACCGGCCATCCGGCCTCGGCGCAGCACGCGCTGATCGTGCTCTACAACCCCTCGGACAAGCCGGTGCCGGTGGAGGCCGGGGCGCTCATCGCCCGGACCGGCGGCATGCTCGGCACGTTCGTCGACCGGACCCCCGAGGCCGAGCCGATCGCCTTCCATCCCGGCAGCGCCATCGACCTGCTGCCGGGCGAGTTGCGCATCCTCAGCGCCAGCGCCGCCCAGGTCGCCCAGCTGCCCGAGCGCGGCACGCCGGACGGCGAGGGCCGGGTGGTGATCGAGGCGGTGAGCCCGGAGATCGACGGCGGCCGCTCGGCGGTGAAGCGCATCGTCGGCGAATCCCTGCGGGTCGAGGCCGACATCTTCTCCGACGGCCACGAGATCCTCGACGCCGCGATCCTGTCGCGGGTCGCCGGCACCGAGGCGTGGCGCGAGGACCCGATGGTCTTCGTCGACAACGACCGCTGGGCCGGGCAATTCCCCCTGGAGCGCAACGCCCGCTACGAGTTCACCCTGATCGCCTGGCGCGACCCGTTCTCCTCCTGGGTGCGCGACACCCTGAAGAAGCGCGCCGCCGGCGTCGACATCCGCCTGGAGACGATCGAGGGCGTCACCCTGGTGGAGAGCGCCGCCTCCCTCGCCCGGGGCCGCGGCGCCGGGCGCGACGCGGAGCGGCTCGCCGCCCTGGTCGCGGCGCTCGCCGCGGAGGAGACCGGCTCGGCCGCCCAGCTCGAGCGGATCCTGCAGCCCGAGGCGGCGAGCCTCGTGCGCCGGAACGCCGAGCGGGTGAATCTCAGCCGCTATCCGGTGGTGCTGCCGGTGATCGCCGACCGCCTCGCGGCCCGGTTCTCCGCCTGGTACGAGATTTTCCCGCGCTCGCAATCGATGGACGTGAACCGCCACGGCACCTTCGACGATGTGATCAAGCGGCTCCCGGAGATCCGCGAGCTCGGCTTCGACGTGCTCTACTTCACGCCGATTCACCCGGTGGGCCGGACCAACCGGAAGGGCAAGAACAACACCCTCAAGGCCCTGCCGGGCGACGTCGGCTCGGTCTACGCGGTCGGCGCGGAGGAGGGCGGTCACGAGGCCGTGCATCCCGACCTCGGGACGCTGGAGGATTTCGAGCGCCTGGTGGCGGAAAGCCACGCCTACGGCATGGAGATCGCCCTCGACTTCGCGATCCAGTGCTCGCCGGACCATCCCTGGATCAAGGACCATCCCGAATGGTTCGAGTGGCGCCCCGACGGCACGCTGAAATTCGCCGAGAACCCGCCCAAGAAGTACGAGGACATCTCGAACGTCCATTTCTACGGGGGCGCCCTGCCCTCGCTCTGGATCGAGCTGCGCGACATCCTGCTCGGCTGGTGCGCCCGGGGCGTGCGGATCTTCCGGGTCGACAACCCGCACACCAAGCCGATCCCGTTCTGGGAATGGGTGATCGCCGAGGTCAACGGCCGCTATCCCGACGCGCTGTTCCTGGCCGAGGCTTTCACCCGGCCGAAGATGATGAAGAAGCTGGCCAAGGCCGGCTACCAGCAGAGCTACACCTACTTCACCTGGCGCAACACCAAGCAGGAGCTGACCGAGTACGCCCTGGAGCTCGCCGGCGAGATGGGCGAGTATTACCGCCCGAACTTCTTTGCGAATACGCCCGACATCAACCCGTACTTCCTCCAGACCAGCGGCCGGGCGGGCTTCGTGATCCGGGGGACGCTGGCCGCCACCCTGTCGTCGGTCTACGGCATCTATAACGGCTTCGAGCTGTGCGAGGCGGCGCCGTATCCCGGCAAGGAAGAGTATCTGAACTCCGAAAAATACGAGCTGAAGGCCTGGGACTACGACCGGCCCGGCAATATCCGCGAGCACATCGTCACGCTCAACAAGATCCGCCGCGAGAACCCGGCCCTCTGGGATTTCCGCAACGTGGTCTTCACCGGCGCCTCCAACGACCAGATCATCGCCTACGCCAAGGCGACGCCGGAGCGTGACAATTGCGTGTTCACCATGGTCAACCTCGATCCCAAGAACCGCCAGGAATGCACCTACGAGGTGCCGCTCTGGCTGTTCGGCCTGCCCGATGACGGCGCCGTGGAGGTTGAGGACCTGCTCCAGGGCTACACGTTCGAGCTGCGCGGCAAGACCCACCGGATCGCGCTGGATCCGGCCGAGCGATCCTGCATCATCTGGCGTCTTCGGGCGCCGCGGCGGGTTGCGGGCTGAGCCAGCCCATGGCACCTGACCATGACTTCTAATTCCGACGCCGGGCCCGCCCGGCGCCGACTCTTGCGCCGCGCGGCCGATCGCCCGCGCCCCGGCCGGTTCCGCCCGCCGGTCCCAGTCCCTTCGACCGATGAGGCAGCGACGCGATGATCGATCGCAGCGACCCGCAATGGTACCGTGACGCCATCATCTACCAGATCCACGTCAAGTCGTTCTTCGACTCGAACGACGACGGGATCGGTGATTTCGAGGGCCTGACCCGGCGGCTGGACTATGTCCGCGACCTCGGCGTCACGGCGATCTGGCTGATGCCGTTCTATCCCTCGCCCCTGCGCGACGACGGCTACGACATCGCCGATTACGAGGGCATCAACCCGTCCTACGGGACCATGGAGGACTTCAAGGCCTTCGTGGCGGCGGCGCACGCGCGCGGCCTGCGGGTGATCACCGAGCTCGTGATCAACCACACCAGCGACCAGCACCCCTGGTTCCAGGCGGCCCGCGAGGCGCCCCCCGGCTCACCCGAGCGCGACTTCTACGTCTGGTCGGATACCGACGCGCCGTACAAGGATACGCGGATCATCTTCCTCGACACCGAGGCCTCGAACTGGACCTGGGATCCGGTCGCCAAGCAGTATTTCTGGCACCGGTTCTACAGCCACCAGCCGGACCTCAACTTCGACAACCCGAAGGTGCTGGAAGCCGTCATCGCGACGATGCGCTACTGGCTCGACATGGGCGTCGACGGCCTGCGACTCGACGCGATCCCCTACCTGATCGAGCGCGACGGCACGAACTGCGAGAACCTGTCCGAAACGCATGATGTGATCAAAAAAATCCGGGCGGCGCTGGATGCCAGCTATCCCGACCGGATGCTGCTGGCCGAGGCCAACCAGTGGCCCGAGGAGACCGCGCAGTATTTCGGCGACGGCGACGAATGCCACATGGCGTTCCACTTCCCGCTGATGCCGCGGATGTACATGGCGATCGCCCGGGAGGACCGGCACCCGATCACCGACATCATGCGCCAGACCCCGGAGATCCCGGAGGGCTGCCAATGGGCCATCTTCCTGCGCAACCACGACGAGCTGACGCTCGAAATGGTGACCGCCGAGGAGCGTGACTATCTCTGGTCGTTCTACGCCGCCGAGCGCCGGGCCCGGATCAACCTCGGCATCCGCCGCCGCCTCGCGCCGCTCTTAGAGAACGACCGGCGCAAGATCGAGCTGATGAAGTCCCTCGTCCTGTCGATGCCCGGCACGCCGGTGCTGTATTACGGCGACGAGATCGGCATGGGCGACAACATCTATCTCGGCGACCGCGACGGCGTGCGCACGCCGATGCAATGGTCGCCCGACCGGAACGGCGGCTTCTCCCGGGCGAACCCGCAGCGGCTGTTCCTGCCGGCGATCCAGGACCCGATCTACGGCTTCGACGCGATCAACGTCGAGGCGCAGACCCAGTCGCAGACCAGCCTGCTGAGCTGGACCCGGCGGATGATCGCGATCCGCAACAACAGCGTCGCGCTGGGCCGCGGCACGATCCAGTTCCTGTATCCCTCGAACCGCAAGGTCCTGGCCTGGATCCGCGAGCACGAGGACGAGCGGATCCTGTGCGTCGCCAACCTGTCGCGCGCGCCCCAGGCGGTGCAGCTCGACCTGTCGGAGCTGCGCACCGCGGTGCCGATCGAGCTGACCGGCGGCTCCGAATTCCCGCCGATCGGCGACCTGCCCTACCTGCTGACCCTGCCGTCCTACGGCTTCTACTGGTTCTCGCTCAGCGCCGCCCGCTCGGGCGCGATCGGCCCGCAGCAGGAGCCCCCGGAGCTGTTCACCCTGGTGCTCACCGGCGGCATCGAGAGCCTGATGTCGGGCCGCGAGCGCGTCGCCTTCGAGCGCACCGTGGTGCCGCCGTTCCTGACCAGCCGGCGCTGGTTCGGCGCCAAGGGCTCGCGGATCCGGTCCGTGAAGGTGATCGACTGCGCCGCCCTGAAGGACGTGGACGGCAGCGCCCGCTTCCTGCTGCCGCGCCTGCAGGTCCAGCTCGCCAACGGCGAATCCCAGGAATACTTCGTGCCCGTGGGCGTCGAGGAGGGCCGCGAGGACGAGACGCTGCTGCCCTTCGCGGTGGCGCGGGTGCGTCGCGGTCCGCGCACCGGGCTGCTCTACGGCGCGGCCGGCTCCAACGCCTTCGCGGCCGGCCTGATCGACGCCATGCGCCAGGGCACCGAGATTCCCACGGAGAGCGGGCGGCTGGTCTTTTCCACCACGTCGGCCTTCGATCCGGACGTCACGGTGGACGTGGCCGACATCCGCCGGCTGTCGGCGGAGCAGAGCAACACCTCGATCGCCATCGGCTCGAAGATGATGCTCAAGCTCCTGCGCCGCCTGCAGCCGGGGACGCATCCCGAGATCGAGGTCGGGCGCTTCCTCACCGAGCAGGCGGGTTTCTCCAACACCCCCGCGCTGCTCGGCACCCTCGAGCACGTGGCCGAGGATGGCACGCGGACGGCGCTGGCGGTCCTTCAGAAATTCGTCATGAACCAGGGCGACGCCTGGACCCTGATGCTGGAGGGCCTGCGCCGGGACTTCGAGACCGTGGTGCTCACCCCCGAGAGCGAGGCGGTCAGCCCCGAGGAGGCGTTCCAGGCCCATGGGCCCTGGGCCGACCTGCTCGGCCGCCGCACCGCCGAGATGCACGCCGCCTTCGCGATGGAGACCGACGACCCGGCCTTCGCGGCCGAGCCCTTCGCCGAGGACGACCTGGCGGTGCTCGCCCGCGACGCGCGTCACCAGGCCGATCGGGCCTTCCGGGCGCTGAAAGGTCTCTCCGAGCGCGGCCTCGATGCCGGCAAGCCGGCCTGCACGGCGCTCATGCAGCGGCGGGCCGAGGTCGAGGCGCTGATCGAGGCGCTGAGCACCGAGCCGCCGCGAGGGGCCCACAAGATCCGGATCCACGGCGATTATCACCTCGGTCAGGTGCTGGTCTCCGAGAGCGACCTGATCATCGTCGATTTCGAGGGCGAGCCCTCGCGCCCGGCCGACGAGCGGCGGGCGAAGTCGATGCCCTTGCGTGACGTCGCCGGCCTGATGCGCTCCTTCGCGTACGGGGCCGAGACCGTGATCCGCGAGATCACCGTCCGGTTCGGCGATTCCGAGGCACGGGCGCGGGACGCCGCTAGCGCCTGGCGCGGCATGATCGAGGCGGCGTTCCTGGCCGGCTACGAGACGGCCGTGGCGGGGACGCGGGCGGCCGTGACCGACCCGGCCACGCGGGCGCGGCTGCTGCGCCTCTGCCTGCTGACCAAGGCGCTCTACGAAGTCGATTACGAGGCCAACAACCGGCCGGACTGGATCGAAATCCCCGCCCGGGGGGTTCTCACCATTCTGGACACGGACGGCCACGAGCCCGGAGAAACTGAATGACGGCGATCGACGAGACCTTCGCACCGCGGATCGACCCGGAAGCGGCGAGCGCGCGGAACGCGGATGTCCCGCATTCCGGGGCCGCCTCGGCACCGCCGAGCGTCCATCCGGACGCGATCGCGGCGCTGATGAGCGCCAACCACGGCGACCCGTTCTCGGTGCTCGGCCCCCACCGGGTCGGCCCCGACCTCTGGGAAGTGCGCGCCGTCCTGCCCGAGGCGCGGGCCGCCGCCCTGGTGATGAGCGACCGCACTGTGCCGTTCGAGAAGCGGCACCCGGAGGGCTTCTACGTCGCCCGGGTCGAGGGCGAGGGCCGGCCGCTCTACGAGATCGAGGTCGAGCTCTGGGACGGGACCAAGCGCAAACGCTTCGATCCCTACGGCTTCGGCTCCTCGATCGAGCAATACGACGTGGCGACCCTGCGCGAGGTCGGCACCAACCTGGTCTACCGGATGCTCGGCGCCCAGTCCGGCCAGCTCGACGGCATCGACGGCTTCCGCTTCGCCGTGTGGGCGCCCAACGCCCGTAAGGTCAGCGTCGTCGGCGACTTCAACGATTGGGACGGCCGGCGCCACCCGATGCGCCTGTGGCAGGACGGCGGGATCTGGGAATTGTTCGTGCCCGGCCTCAAGGCCGGCGCGTGCTACAAGTTCGAGATCCGCGGCCCCGACGGCGCCCTGATCCCGCTCAAGGCCGACCCGGTCGCCTTCGCCGCGCAGCACCCGCCGGAGACCGCCTCGATCACCCACGGGACGGGTGAGTTCGCCTGGCGCGATTCCGGCTGGATGAAGACCCGCGGTGCCAAGGACCCGCGCCACGCCGCGATCTCGATCTACGAGGTCCATCTCGGCTCCTGGGCGCGGGTGCCCGAGGAGGGCAACCGCTACCTCACCTACAAGGAGCTGGGCGAGCGGCTGATCCCCTACGTCAAGGATATGGGCTTCACCCATATCGAGATGCTGCCGATCACCGAGTTCCCGTTCGACGGGTCCTGGGGCTACCAGCCGGTCTCGCTGTTCGCCCCGACCAGCCGCTTCGGCACGCCGGAGGATTTCGCCGCCTTCGTCGACACCGCCCACGAGGCCGGCATCGGCGTGATGCTCGACTGGGTGCCCGGCCACTTCCCGCTGGACGCGCACGGGCTCGGCCTGTTCGACGGCACGCACCTGTATGAGCACGCCGACCCGCGCCAGGGCTTCCACCAGGATTGGGGCACCTACATCTACAATTTCGGCCGGACCGAGGTCGCGACCTTCCTGGCCGCCAATGCCCGGTTCTGGCTGGAGCATTACCACCTCGACGGCCTGCGCGTGGATGCCGTCGCGTCGATGCTCTACCTCGACTATTCGCGCCGCCAGGGCGAGTGGATCCCGAACCGCTACGGCGGCAACGAGAACCTCGACGCCATCGACTTCCTGCGCAAGACCAACGAGGCGACCTACAGCCACGCCCCGGGCACGATCACGGTGGCGGAGGAATCGACCTCCTGGCCGGGGGTCTCGCACCCGACCTACACGGGCGGCCTCGGCTTCGGCTTCAAGTGGAACATGGGCTGGATGCACGACACGTTGAAATACGTGTCGGAGGATCCGATCCACCGCCGCTACCACCACCACAACCTGACCTTCGGGCTGCTCTACGCCTTCTCGGAGAATTTCATCCTGCCGCTCTCCCACGACGAGGTCGTGCACGGGAAGGGCTCGCTGCTCGGCAAGATGCCGGGTGACCGCTGGCAGAAGTTCGCGAACCTGCGCGCCTATTTCGGCTTCATGTGGGGGCATCCCGGCAAGAAGCTCTTGTTCATGGGCGGCGAGTTCGGCCAGGAGCGCGAGTGGAACCACGACAACAGCCTGGACTGGCACCTGCTCGACGATCCCCTGCACAAGGGCGTCAAGGACGTGGTCCGGGACCTCAACCGGCTCTACGTCTCGACCCCGGCCCTCTACGCCCGGGACGTCGAGCAGACCGGGTTCCAGTGGCTGGTGGCCGACGACCAGGACAACAGCGTCATCGCCTGGGCCCGCACGGGCGCCAATCCCGGTGAGGTCGCGATCGTGGTCTCGAACTTCACCCCGCTCCCCCGGGAGGGCTACCGCGTCGGCGTGCCGGAGGCGGGTTTTTACAGGGAGGCGTTCAACTCGGACGCAGCCGTGTACGGCGGCTCGAACCTCGGCAACAACGGCGGCGGTCACACCGACGGCCAGGCGAGCCACGGCCAGGCCCAGTCCCTGTCGCTGACCCTGCCGCCGCTGGCGACGATGATCTTCGTGCTGGAGCGATAGAGGCTCGTCCTCGAAGGTCACGGATTCAAAAGGTCCGTGACCTTTTGCGGGTCCAGGGCAGAGCCCTGGTGTCTCGGGGGCTCCGCCCCCGAACCCCTGCAAAAGGGCTGAGCCCTTTGGAAACCCGGTCTTACTCGGCGCGCCAGCGCAGCGCCGGGCTGTTGCCCATGGCACGGGCGTAGAGGCCGGCATAGCTGTCGGCGGCCTGGTCCCAGCCGAACCGGGCGGCCATGGCGCGCCGGCGCATGGCGTTGAGCCGCTTCTTCTGGCCGAACGCCTCGAAGGCCCGGCGGACCGCCGAGCCGAAGGCCGAGGCCGAAGCCTCCGGGAAGGTGAAGCCGGTCACGCCGTCCTCGACCGTGTCGGCCAGGCCCCCGGTGCGGTGCACGATCGGCAGGGAGCCGAAGCGCTGGGCGTACATCTGGGCGAGCCCGCAGGGCTCGAACCGCGAGGGCATCAGCAGGAAGTCGCTGCCGGCGAACATCCGCCTCGCCTGGGCCTCCTCGAAGCCGACATGCACGCCGACCGCGTCGGGATGGCGCTTGGACAGGCCGCGCAGGGCCTGCTCGAACCGGCCCTCGCCCTGACCGATCACCACGAGCTGGCCGCCCTCGGCCACGATCGCCTCGGCCGCCTGGAGGCTCAGGTCGATGCCCTTCTGGTGCACCAGGCGCGAGACGATGGCGAAGAGCGGGCCGCGGGACACCGCCAGCCCGAATTGCTGGCGCACCGCCTCGGCATTGGCGCGCTTGCCCTTCCAGTCGTCGACCTCGAACCGGGTAGCGAGGTGCTGGTCGGTGCTCGGGTCCCAGGTCTCGTCGATGCCGTTGAGGATACCGGCGAGGCGGCCCTGGCCGGCGCGGGTGCGCAGCAGCCCGTCGAGCCCGCAACCCATCTCGGCGGTCTGGATCTCCCGCGCGTAGGTCTCGCTCACCGTGGTGACCTGTGAGGCGTAGAAGATGCCGGCCTTCAGGAACGAGAGCTGGCCGTAGAACTCCGCGCCGTCCACCTGGAAGGCCGAGTCCGGCACGCCGAGGCGGCCCAGGCTGTCGCGGGGGAACAGGCCCTGATAGGCGAGGTTGTGGATCGTCAGCACGCTCGGGATGCGCCGGCCGCGCCAGGCCAGGTAGGCCGGGGCGAGGGCCGCCTGCCAGTCGTTGAGATGCAGCAGATCCGCCGCCCAGTCGCCATCGATGCCGGCGGCGATCTCCGCCGCCGCGAGGCTGAGGCGCGCGAAGCGCAGGTCGTTGTCGCCGAAATCGCCGTGGGCGTCGCCGTAGGGCGTGCCGTCGCGCTCGTAGAGCTCGGGGGCCAGCAGGACGTAGATGCGCAATCCGTCGGCGGCCTCGACCAGGCCGAGGTCGCAAGGCGGAACGCCCGCGAAGCCTTCGAGCCGGGCGACCACCGGGATCTCGGGGAACGCGGCGCGTACCTGGCGGTAGCCGGGGATCAGGACGCGGATATCGTAATGCGGCACCAGGGCCCGGGGCAGGGCGGCCGAGACCTCGCCGAGGCCGCCGGTCTTCACGAAGTCGGCCATCTCCGGGGTGGCGTAGAGGATGCGGCGGCGCAGCAAGGCCGGCCAGGCCGGATTGGTGAACTGCGCAGCGCCTCCGCCGCTCTCGCCGAAGGCGTCATCGGCCAGGGAGCCACCGCGAAGCGCATCGTGCATCGGCATCGATCCTGGCCGGGCGGGATGCCCCGGTCGGGCAGAGGATCGGGCAGACACCGCTGTCACGACCTCAACCATGTCCAATGCTCCCTCGCCGCAACAGTTCCGCTGCGACGCACAATTTAGGCCAGCGTCAGCCTTAAGCTTCGGTTACAGATTCGGCTACGGCCGAATAACTGCGCTGCACTGCGACAAGAGATGGCAGGCCGAGGCTCAGGCGCGGCGGAGAATCACCCCCTCGTCGGGGCCGAGGGCGAGCGTCGTGCGGGCCTGCGCGCCCGCCCGCCCGGCCAGCGTCGAGAGCAGGATCGTCCAATCGCCCTCGGGCAAGGGCAGGCTCTGCGAATCGCCGCCGAAGTTCAGGACCACGCGCAGGCTCTCGCCGTCGGCGAATCGCTCGTAGGCGAACACGTCCGCGGCCTCGACGGGCACGCCGCGGTAGTCGCCGACGGCCAGAGCCGCGTGGTCGCGCCGCAGCGCCAGGAGCCGCCGGTGCAGGGTGAGCATCGAGGCCGGGTCCGAGCGCTGGCCCTCGACGTTGCGGACCGACCAATCCTCCGACAGCGGGAGCCACGGCTCCGCGGTGGAGAAGCCGGCCTGCGGAGCCTCATCCCACTGCATCGGCGTGCGCTCCGGGTCGCGGCCGTGCCCGGGCTCGTTGCGCTCCCAGGGGTCCTGGGCACGCTCAGGCGGAATCCGGATGGGACCGAGGCCGATCTCGTCGCCGTAATAGAGGGTCGGGGTGCCGCGTAAGCTCAGCAGCAGCATCGCGGCGATGCGGGCCTGGGCCTCGCCGACCCGAGCGGCGATCCGCGGCTGGTCGTGGTTGCCCAGCACCCAGTTCGGCCAGCCGCCCTCGGGGAGCGCCGCCTCGTAATTGGCCACGAGGTCGGCGACGGCGTCGGCCCGCCACGGGGTCTGGATCAGCTGGAAGTTGAAGGGCAGGTCGGCGCCCGCGAGGTCGGGGCCGTAATAGGCCACCAGCCGCTCGATCGGCAGGTAGATCTCCCCGATCAGCACCCGCTCGCCGTACTGGCGCAGCACCGCCCGCATCCCGGCGATCACGTCGAACACCTCCGGACGGTCGGCGGAGTAGACCTGGGTGAAGCGGTTGATCTCCGGCGTGCCCGGCGCGTAGGCGGGATTGGCCGGGTTGTCGCGAAATCCCGCATCCTTCATTAGGTGCCAGATCACGTCGACCCGGAACCCGTCGACGCCGCGCTCCAGCCAGAAGCGCAGCGCGTCGTGCATCGCGGCCCGCACGGCGGGGTTGCGCCAGTTCAGGTCCGGCTGCTCGGCCAGGAACGCGTGGTAGTAATACTGGCCGGTGGCCTCATCGAGGGTCCAGGCGGGGCCGCCGAAATTCGAGACCCAGTTGTTCGGCGGACCGCCCCCCGGGGCCGGGTCGCGCCAGATGTACCAGTCCCGCTTCGGGCTGGAGCGCGACGACCGGCTCTCCGCGAACCACGGATGCGCGATCGAGGAGTGGTTGGGCACGAAGTCGAGGATCACCTTCAGCTTGCGCCGGTGGGCCTCGGCGATCAGCGCGTCGAAATCAGCCAGCGTGCCGAACAGCGGGTCGATGCCGCAATAATCGGCCACGTCGTAGCCGAAATCCGCCATGGGCGAGGGGTAGACCGGCGAGATCCACACGGCGTCGACCCCGAGCCAGGCGAGGTAGTCCAGCCGCGCGGTGATGCCGGGCAGGTCGCCGACCCCGTCGCCGTTCGTGTCCTGGAACGAGCGGGGATAGACTTGGTAGACGGTCCCGCGCTTCCACCAGACGGTCTCGGTCATGCTGTGCCCCGCGAATCTCGGAGCTACGGTTAACCGCTGAGCCGCGCGCTGGCGACGGCTCAGATGCGCGCGTCATGGGCTGGCGCCGCCGGCCGTTGTGTCTAGAATGTCACGTAGTCGCGCCATATCTCTGGCCGCGCGGTCGCACGCCCCGGTCGGGGCAGCCCCGCCACGACTTCGCCCGGAAGCCGATCGCAAACTTGCGGCTTCGGGGCACGGATCGCCGAGACGTTCATTCGCTGGCAATCCGTCAAAAGAGATAATCCGCCCACGATAGCCCTGGCGCTAGAATCCGGGGCGCCGACTTTTGGGGGACCCGCACGTGCTGAACGACGTTCTCACTCCGCCCGCCCAGCGGGACGCCTTGCGCGACGACAGCGCATCCGAGATCCCGACGACCGCCGCCTGGATCGCGCCGCTCCTGTCCGAGACCGGCGATTCCGTGGTCGACCTGCGGGAATCGATTCGCGCCAAGCTCACCTTCGCGCTGGGCCGGACGCCCGAGACCGCCCGCCCGCGCGACTGGTTCGTCGCGACCGCGATGGCCCTGCGCGAGCGGATCGTGGCGGCCTGCATGGCCTCCGAGAAGGCCGTGCCGAACAAGCGGGTCTACTACCTCTCGCTCGAATTCCTCATCGGCCGGCTGATGTCGGACGCGATGAACAATCTCGGCCTCACCGAGACGACCCGGGCGGCGCTCCGGGAACTCGGGGTCGATCTCGACGCCGTGCAGGATGCCGAGCCCGACGCGGCGCTCGGCAATGGCGGCCTCGGCCGGCTCGCCGCCTGCTTCATGGACAGCATGGCCAGCATCGGCATCCCGGCGGTCGGCTACGGCATCCGGTACGATCACGGCCTGTTCCGCCAGTCCTTCGAGGATGGCTGGCAGCGCGAGGCGC
This sequence comes from Methylobacterium sp. E-066, assembly GCF_022829635.1. Classification (GTDB taxonomy): domain Bacteria; phylum Pseudomonadota; class Alphaproteobacteria; order Rhizobiales; family Beijerinckiaceae; genus Methylobacterium. Next base: position 67,664 of record NZ_JAKSYO010000088.1, on the reverse strand, counting down.
CGGAGACCTGGCTCGCCGAGGGCAACCCCTGGGAGTTCGCCCGGCCGGACGCGAGCTACACGATCGGCTTCGGCGGCACCGTGACCCTGTCCTCCCCCGGCGAGGGCGTGATCCGCCGCCACTGGCAGCCGGCCGAGACCGTGCGGGCGGTCGCCCACGACATCCCGGTGGTCGGCTGGCGCGGGCGCCACGTCAACCGGCTGCGCCTGTGGAAGGCGGAGGCCGGCGAGCCGGTCGACCTCGCCCGCTTCAACGGCGGCGACCATGTCGGCGCGGTGGCGGCGCGCATGCGCGCCGAGGCGATCTCCCGGGTGCTCTATCCGAGCGATTCCTCGGCCGAGGGCCAGGAGCTGCGCCTGCGCCAGGAATACTTCTTCACCTCGGCCTCGCTCCAGGACCTCATCGCCCGGCACGTGACCGAGCGCGGCGACGTGCGCTCCCTGCCCGACCACGCCGCGATCCAGCTCAACGACACGCACCCGGCCATCGCGGTGCCGGAGCTGATGCGCATTCTCCTGGAGGACCACGGCCTCTCCTGGGAGGATGCCTGGCACATCACCACCAACACGCTGAACTACACCAACCACACCCTGCTGCCCGAGGCGCTGGAGACCTGGCCGGTGGAGCTGATGGAGCGGCTGCTGCCGCGCCACATGCAGATCATCTACCTGATCAACTGGATGCACCTGGAAGAGCAGGCCAAGCACGGTCGCCAGGACCCGGCTCACCAGGGCGCCGCCTACCTGGCCTCGATCTCGCTGATCGACGAGGCCCATGGCCGCCGGGTGCGCATGGGGCACCTGGCCTTCCACGGCGCCCGCCGGGTCAACGGCGTCTCGGCCCTGCACACCGACCTGATGCGCTCCACGGTGTTCGCGCACCTGCACGCGCTGGATCCGGACAAGATCGTCAACAAGACCAACGGCATCACCTTCCGGCGCTGGCTCCACAACGCCAATCCGGGCCTCACCCGGCTCGCCGTGGAGACGGTGGGCCCCGGCGTGCTCGACGATCCCGCGCTGCTCCGGGGTCTCGAGGCCCATGCCGAGGATCCGGCCTTCGTGGCGCGCTACGCCGCCGTGCGCCGGCAGCGCAAGGAAGCGCTGGCCAAGGTCGTGGCCGAGCGCACCGGCATCGACATCGACCCGGACGCGCTGTTCGACGTTCAGGTCAAGCGCATCCACGAATACAAGCGCCAGCTGCTCAACGTCGTCGAGACGGTGGCGCTCTACCAGGCGATCAAGGCCGAGCCGCACCGGGACTGGACGCCCCGGGTCAAGATCTTCGCCGGCAAGGCGGCGCCGAGCTACGTCCGGGCCAAGCTGATCATCAAGCTCGCCTGCGACGTCGCCAAGGCGGTGAACGACGACCCGGAGGTCGCGGGCCGGCTGAAGGTGGTGTTCCTGCCGAACTACTCGGTGAGCCTCGCCGAGACGATCATCCCGGGCGCCGACCTGTCGGAGCAGATCTCCACCGCCGGCATGGAGGCCTCGGGCACCGGCAACATGAAGTTCGCGCTCAACGGCGCGCTCACGGTCGGCACGCTGGATGGCGCCAACATCGAGATCCGCGACCATGTCGGGGCGGACAACATCTTCATCTTCGGCCTCGACGCCGCCGGGGTGCAGGCGCGCGAGGCCGAGCCGGGCTACGCCGCCAAGGCCATCCAGGCCTCGCCGCGGCTGGCGGCGGCGCTGGACATGATCGCCTCCGGGCGGTTCTCCCCCGAGGAGCCGGGCCGGTTCCGGCCGCTCACCGACGACCTGCGCCAGCGCGACCAGTACCTGCTCACCGCCGATTTCGACGATTACTGGCGGGTGCAGCGCTCCATCGACGACGCTTGGCGCGACCCGCGCGGCTGGTGGGCCAAGGCGATCCGCAACACCGCCCGGATGGCGTGGTTCTCCTCCGACCGGTCGATGCGCGAATACGCCGAAGAAATCTGGCGCGTCCGCCTGAGCTGAAGAAGTCCCGGATTCGAAAGGTCCGAGACCTTTCGCGGGTCCAGGGCGGAGCCCTGGTGTCGGGCTCCGCCCCGACACCCCGCCCAAGGGCCTCAGGCCCTTGGGAAACCCGTGAGCCGGCGCAGGTTGCGTAGCAGCCGGTGGCGGATCAGCGCCGCGTGCTCGGCGAGCCCGAGCCTGCGCCGGAAGAAGACGTGCGACACGCGCCCGAGCCGTGGACCCCGATCCGGCTCACCCTTGCGCAGAGCGATGTCCGGGAGCGACGCCTCCTGCGTGATCGTCAGGGACCGCGCGGTCGGGAACACGGCGCTGCGGTAGACCGAGCGCGTGTAGTACGAGAATTCGTCGTAGGCGGTGATCGCGCGTGCCCGCCCGCGCGCCGGATCCCGGATCGTGAGCGTGCCGGCCTGCGGCCCGTAGGTCACCAGCGCGCCGATCACGTGGCGCGGGCGCCCGAACGGGATCTCGACGCTCGCACCCTCGGGGATCTCCAGGAAGTGCAGCGGGATGCCGTTGCGGCGCAGGGTGAACCCGCAATCCAGGCCGGGGAGGGTGCGCAGCGGCAGGGATTCGAACCGGACCGGCAGTCTCCGGAACCGGTCGATATAGGTGCGGCCCGGCGGCGGCGCCCGCAGGAAGGCGTAGACCAGGGTGCCGTAGAGCTCGGCTCCGGCCGGCGCGACATGGGTCCCGTCGGTCAGGAAATAGCCGCTGTCGCCCGCCGCCACCGGGGCGGCGATGTCGAGATACGGAATGCTGTAGAGGGTGCGGTACTCCGCGAGCAGGGCGGCCACCGGTTCGGCGCCGTAAGCGACCCCGCCCTGGTGGAGGTTGAGGAAGGCGACCGGCAGGTTCCGCCGGGCGGTCGCCGCCAGGATGTCGTCCAGGTAGGCCCGCATCGTCGCGCCGTCGAAGTAGCGGACGTTGCCGGTGAACAGCTCCAGCAGGACGTGGTCGCAGGGAATCGCGTCGAGGATCTCGTCGATCAGGCAGGCGATCGTGGGCAGGGAGTGGCCGCCCCAGCCGCTGCGCAGGAAGGTGACCGGGCGCCCCTCGGCCTCGGCGAGGGCGTTGGCCCGCTCGACATAGCCCGGCAGCTCCGTGACGCTGTAGCCGAGGCAGAGCACGCGGAGCATCGACGCAGACGAACTCACGGGACGACACGGGTTCCCAAAGGGCCCCCGGCCCTTTGGCGGGGTCTCGGGGCGGAGCCCTGATGGTCCGGCCGCGGTCCGCGGAGAAGCGTCGCGGTCAGGCGAGCACGATCGGGTAGCAGCGCGCGCCCACCGCGGCGGCGAGCACCTGCACGGCGCCGATGGTCGCGATGTCGCCGGCCACGTGGACGACGTCGGTGGCGCGCAGGCTCGGCAGGTGGGCGGTGAGCGGGCCGGAGCGCACGTCCGGCGGGCGCTGGCCGCCACGGTCGGCGCAGAGCACGATCCGGCCGACGCCGGTGCAGCGCAGCCAGTCGAGGCTCTCGCGCATGTAGAGGTCGAGGGCGTCGCGGGCGCCGACCGCCAGCGCCATCTCGCGGGCGGGCTCGACGTAACGGGCCGCCCGGGCGATCGACCAGATCGGGCCGAAGCCGGCGCCGGCCGCCACCAGCACGAGGCGCCCGCCGCCGGGCCGGTACTGGCCGCGGCCGACAGGGCCCTTCAGGCGCACGGGCTGGTCGAGCCGGATCGCGTCGACCGGGCCGCCCTCGGGATCTCGGGGGATATGGAACACCGCCTCGTTGATCTCGGCGGAACCATCGACCCGCAGGGTCGGGGCCAGGGTCAGGGCGGGCAGGCCCGCGAAGGTGACGAGCGCCTGGTGGCCGGGTTCGAGGTTCGGGCGCCGGGTCAGGGTCGCCACCACCTCGACGATGCCGGGGCAGAGCCGGCGGATCTCCGAGACGGTGCCCTTGCGGATGGCGACGGCCGGGGACGGCGCCTCCTCCTGGCCCTGGATTGGGGCACCGGGCAGGCTCGGCCGCAGGGCCTCGGCCCGGGCCCGGCGGGCCGGCGGCCGGCGGCTCGACGGGGCGGCACTGCCCTGGCCAGCAATCTGGTTGGCGAGTTGCGCCTGCACGGGCGCGATCATGCCTTCGGCGAGGGCCGCCTCGAGGGGCGTATCGCCGGTCGAGACGCGCACCGACCGGCCGTTGACGACGAGCGAGCAGCGCGCGCCCATGGCCGTACCCCGCTTGGTCTGGAGAGGGATCACCGGGCGCGGATCAGGAGCGTGTCGACCAGGGATGCCCAGCGCTCGCGGGTCGCCCGGACGTCGTCGCTCGCCGCGGATTCGGTCAGGAGCTGGCGCTGCGCGCGCAGGGCCTCGACCTCCTGCCGCTGGGCCCGGAGCACCGCCTTCATCACCTGCAGCTCGGTCTCGAGCCGGGCGATCTCGTCGGCCTCGTCCAGATCCTCGGATAGGTCGTCCTGGGGGGCGCTGGAGACACGCGCCTCCTGGCCGGGCAGAGCCTGGCCGGGGAGCGGCAGCCGGGTGCGGGCCTGCTGCTCCAGCCGGACCGGCCGGGCGATCAGACGACGCACGAGATCCGAGCTGCCCACCTGCTGGTAACGCCTCGCCGCCTCAGCCATCCGCCCATCCCCATCCCGGGCGCCGGAGCGCCAATCCATCAACAGGAGCTTGCGCGGTCATGGTTAAGGGGGGCTTAAATCGATTGGCGGCATTCGAGGTCTTTAGGCGGGACATACCTAGGAGGCTCGGAGGTGTGCCTCTGAAGCCCATTCTGCGATCAGCGCATATCCTTGCGGGCAGCCGAGCGTCGGAACATGTTTACACTTGTTTCGTTTATTGCGACTAGTGCGTTCACGGATGCTTCTCAGCTGTCCGTGGCCCCTGCCGGGCGGTCCACACAGCCGACCGATGCGGGGCGCGCACCATGACAATGACAATCGGGAGAGGGGACATGCTGGCTCTCATGGAGAAGGCGCCTTTTGTGGCGAGCGACGAGGAGGCCCTCATCGCTCGCGAGGCCGTGTCGCGCCTGAGGCCCATCGCCGAGGGCAACCAGGATGTCCGTCTGCGCGTGATGGAGTCGGTCGATGTCGTTGTGCCGGTGCCTGCGCGCGCGCTCCGACTGATCGTCGATGTGCTGACCTATATGGGCGACCAAAAGGCCGTGTCGTTCATTCCCCACGACGCCGAACTCACGACGCAACAGGCTGCGGACCTGCTCAATGTCTCTAGGCCCCATCTTATTGGCCTGCTTGAGCGCGGTGAGCTGCCGTTCCGCCGCGTCGGTGCACATAGGCGCGTGCGCGCCGCCGACCTTATCGAGCACAAGCGTCGGGACGAGGCGCAGCGCAAGGATGCCCTCGACCGCATGGCCGACCTGACCCAGGACCTCGGCCTCGACTGATCATGCCGTCCACGTTCACGGCCTTCTTCGACGCGAACGTGTTCTTCGGAGCCCGCCTGCGCAGCCTCGTGATGGAGGTCGCACAGAGCGGAGTTTTTCGGGCGCGCTGGAGCCCGGATGTCCATGACGAATGGATCCGCTCGGTGCTCGGCAGGCCGTTCTCCCGGTCCAGTACCAAACCGTAGAGGGCAGTTCGAGTTCGACTTGGGTCGTTTAGGTCAAGCTCTCAGCCGCATTCAATCCGAGTGCGGCTGTGCGACCATGTCTATGTCGACTGGGCCGAGCGCCCGCTTAATAGCGTAGCGGCTCCGCACGTTCCGCTACGCTATCCGCACACAACGGATCACGCAGGACTACAGGCTCGATCAGTCTCGATGTACCTTCGAGCTTGCAAAGGCAGCTTGCAGATCCTGATTGGCCTTGAGCCGCCTATCACTCTGCAGCTTGCCTTTCCTCCATAAGTCGGCGGCGGCCTTTGCGGTGCGGTTCGGATCCTTCATCTCCTGAAGGGCCGGATCGTACTTGTCCGTCAGGCGATCCCTCTCCCTCTGGATCCGCTCGCTCAGCGGGATTGTCCTGTTCGGCATGGGAGGTCTCCACTGGAATTTCTTCCGGTTCCAAATTCAGATAGTTGACGAAGCTGTCCATCTTTTCGGCGGTGGGGTGATGAGTGCCGATAAAGACTTGAGCGATGAATTCGAGTTCATCAGTTGGAATTTCCACCTGATTGAACAATTCGCGAGCCTCATCCCGATCTATTACGAACTCGTGAGAGGGATAGCTGCTCAACAAGCGCTCGATAGTGCCACGACTTACATTCGCGGTGCTCAAGCGCTCGCCATATTCTTGGGCGATGCGGACGAAGCGCTCCACTTCACCGATACGGATCGGATCGAGCTGTCCGTAGATCGGCTCCATAACGCCAACCGTCAGACTAGCCGCAAGTTCAGCAGCCATCTTGGTCGAAAGCTGACTGCGCGAGCGCAAGTGCCGAAACAGCCGGTGGAACGAGCTGCCGGCTTGGACTGCCATTGTCTCCAGGGCCTGCCGGGGCGCGAGGCCCGAGCGCCGCTCGCCTACTTCCTCTTCCTTCAGCAGTTGGACGTCGATTGGTCCCAGTTGGGCCGACTGAGACATAATGAGCAGTGTCGACCCAAGCGACAGCAGCGTACCAGCACTCTTGCAGAAATCGTGAACGTATAGAATGAACTGTCCACGCTTAGACGGGTCTTCAACCTTAGTGTTGTAGCAACGCTGCAAGCAACGCGCGACTCGGTACGCAGCATCGGCGCTGCCACCTGGCGTGCTCAAGATCATCAAGACGTTCTTCCGCTTCTGCTCGCGATCGCGACACATGCGAATGAAGCTCTCATCGTCGGCGGAAGTGATAACACCTACGTAGGCGATGACGTCTGCATCGTAGTGATCCGCAACGCTCTCGATAGCGGCGCGGAGGGGATTTTTTTCTTCACTCATCATTCTTGGCTTTCTTGTTTCCCCAACGTGCATTAGCCGCCTTCAGAGCAATGGCGCGCCGTTCATCAGAGGAAAGCCGCTCAGCACGAACGCGCCCTCCTTTAAGACCTCCTTGCCTGCCCAGCGCCACGGCCGCAGCGTTTTTGCCGCCAGTCGAGAGCATGGACACATCGCCGCCTGCGGCGGCGTATTCGGCAAGCAGTCTTGCGAGTTGCTCTTCGTTGGGTGGGGTTTTTGGGGTGGCTCGCTTCATGGACATCATGTGCCACAAGATGGGACGACATGCTAGTCCGCTCAAGCATCCGCGCTCAAAAAATGTTCCGCGGAACACTGGCGCTCGAAGGCCGTCAGCTTCGCTGGTTGTAGGTTCTTCGAACTCTTGACCCGGTAAGGCGCCTCTGCATTCGGGGAGCGGCCGTGTACGAAATCGCGCCAGTACAGGCACTTAGCCTCGCTGGGGGCTTAAACCGATCGGGCGACTTGCCGGCTTTCAGGCCGCCTCCGGCGCCGCCCCGACGATCTGGCGGGCCTGGAGCAGGGTCATCGGCTCGCCGAAGGCGGGGCCCAGCGCGTATTCGCAGCCGAGGCCGGCCAGCGCCTGGGCGTCGCTCTCTGATTCGCAGCCCTCCGCCACGATGGCGAGGTTCAATTCGCTCGCCATCCGGACGATCGAGCGCAGGATCGCGGTCTGGCCGGTGCCAATCTGGCGCACGAAGGTGGCGTCGACCTTGATCGTGTCGAACGGGAAGCGCTGGAGGTAGGACAGGGCCGAGTAGCCGGTGCCGAAATCCGACAGGCACAGGCCGGCCCCGAGGTCGTGGATCCGGGCCAGCATCTGGGCTGCGTATTCCGGATTCTCCATCACCAGGCTCTCGCTGAATTCCAGCTTGAGCGAGCCGGGCAGCGCCCCCGAGCGGGCCAGCACGGTCTTCACGTCGTGCAGGAGGTCGTGGCGCAGGAGCTGGCGCGAGGACAGGTTGCAGGCCGCGAAGATCGGCGGCTCGACCTCAAGGGAGCGTTGCCAGGCGGCGAGCTCCAGGGCGGTGCGCTCCAGGGCGAAGATGCCGAGATTGACGACGAAGCCGCTCTCTTCGGCGAGCGGCATGAAGGTCGAGGCCGGGATGCGCCCGAGCTTCGGATGGTCCCAGCGCAGGACGGTCTCGAACCCCGCCACGGTGCGGTCCTCGAGGCGGACCACCGGCAGGAACAGCACCCGCAATTCGTTGCGCTCGATCGCCTTGCGCAGGTCGCTCTCCAGCATCAGCCGGTCGGAGCGGTCGGTGCGCATATGGGCGCGGAACACCTCGATCCGGTCGCCGCCGTTGCGCTTGGCCTGGATCATGGCGATCTCGGCGCTCTTGAACACCTCGTCGCGCTTGAGGTTGGCGCCTGCCTCGTAGAGGGCGAGCCCGATCGAGACGGTGAGGAAGATCTCCCGGTCGGCGTAGGTGATCGGCGTGGCGATGGCGCGCCGGATCATCTCGGCGAAGGCCAGGATCCGGTCGGGGTCGCGCTCGGACAGCAGGATCACGGCGAACTCGTCGCTGGAGATCCGGGCCAGGCTGTCCTGCGGCCGCAGCAGGCGGCCGAGCCGGCGGGACAGGGTCAGCAGGATCGAATCGCCCGCCGACAACCCGATGGCGTCGTTGATGCCCTTGAACCGGTCGACATCCAGCACGATCACGGTCGGCTTGAGCCGCTGGTCCTGGCCGGCGAAGGCCAAAGCCGCGTCGAGGCGGTCGCCGAACAGCTCGCGGTTGGGCAGGCCGGTCAGGCTGTCGTGCACGGCGTCGTGGAGCAGGCGCTCCTCGGCGGTCTTGATCTCGGTGACGTCCGCGATGGTGCCGACCACGCGGATCACCTCGCCGTCGGCGCCGATCACCGGCCGGGCCTTCAGCCGGTACCAGAAATAGGTGCCGGCGGCCGAGCGCAGGCGGAAATCGTGGACGATGCGCCCGCGCCGCTCCTCGATCACCGTGTCGAGGGCCGCCGAGTAGCGCTCCACGTCGAACGGGTGGAGCGTGCCGAGCCAGTTCGTCGCCGGGCCCTCCAGGGTGCCCCGGGGCAGGCCGAGCTGGGCCTCGATCTCGGGGCCCGCAAAGACCCGGTCGGCGGGCACGTCCCAGTCGAACACCACGTCGCCGGCGCCGGTGAGCGCCAGCGCCCGCCGCTCCGTGTCCGACACCAGGGCGTGGCTGAGGCCGCCGCCCGCGAAGGCGTGCTGGAGCACCGTGAAGCCGATCAGCATCACGATCAGCACGAGGCCGCCGATGAGCGCCGGCTGCACCAGGTCGCTGCCGATCTGGCCGGTCACCGCGAAGCCCGCCGCCGTCACCCAGACCACCAGCAGCAGCCAGGTCGGCACCAGCAGGATGGCGCGGTCGTAGCCGTTATGGGCGGCGAGGTAGACGATCAGCAGCAGGCCGATCCCCGCCACCGCGGCGATGGAGATGCGCGCCACCCCCGCCGCCACCGGCGGGTCGAACACCGCGAGCCCGACGAGGCCCGCCAGGAAGGCGAGCCAGAAGAACGCCACGTGGCTGTAGCGCACGTGCCAGCGGGCGAGGTTCAGGTAGGCGAACAGGAAGACCAGGAGCGTCGCCCCGAGCACCGCCTCGGCGGAGGCCCGGTAGACCCGCTCGGCGAGCTCGGTGACGGGAAACACCCGCTGGAGGAAGCCGAAATCGATGCAGGCATAGGCGAGCACCGACCAGGCCAAAGCCGCGGCGGCCGGGAAGATGATCGCGCCCTTGACCACGAACACGATGGTCAGGAACAGCGCCAGCAACCCGCTGATGCCGATGATGATGCCCTTGTACAGGGTCAGCCCGGCGGTCTTGCGGCGATAGGCGTCCTGATCCCAGAGGTGCAGCTGCGGCACATTGGGGCCGCGCAACTCGGCGACGTAGGTGACGGTCGTGCCGGGATCCAGCGTGATCGTGAACTGGTCGGCTTCCGGGTTCTCGTCGCGCTCCGGGCGGATGCCCTGGCTCGCCGTGATGGCGGCGATCCGCGAGCCGCCGAGATCGGGCCAGATCACCCCGGAATCCACCAGCCGGAAATGCGGCGCCACCAGGATGCGGTCGATCTGCTCGTCGGTGTCGTTGGTGAGCGCGAACACGATCCAGTCGGGCCGGGCGCCGGCGTCGCGCGCCTTCACGACGATGCGGCGGACGATGCCGTCCTTGCCGGGCGCCGTCGAGATCTGGATCAGGTCGCCGTCCGAGCGGTAGCGCTCGATCGCGGTGGTCAGGTCGATCACCGGCGCGTCGAGGGTGACGCGCACCGCCTCGACGGCCAGGGCCGGGTCGCTTGCCGAGACGGCCAGCGACAAGGCACCGACGAGGCCACCGACCAGGGTCAGGAGGAGGGCGAGGATGCGCAAGGGTGTCTTGAGTTCCGGCCGTGCGAGCTGCGGCGTCGGCCACCCGGGCGGCCGCGATCGATAGGAGGGCCCCGACCCCGGGGCAGTTGCCCCGGTCCGGATCCGGACTCCGCGGATCGCGCCCCTTTGCGGCCAAATCAAGTTGGGCGCGACGGGGCGGCGCCCGCCCGGGGTCGCTTGTCCGTCAAGACGGTGGATTTCAGGCCGCGCCGAGGGCGGCGGCGATCTTGTCGAGGGTGGGCAGCTTGCGGATCGGGCCGATCGCCGCGAGCGTCGGGGCGCCCTTCAGCATCGTGGCCGCGGCGGCCCGCACGTCCGCCACCGTGACGGCGTCGACCTTGTCGATCACCTCACCCGCCGGGATCACCCGGCCCCAGGCCAGGATCTGGCGGGCGTTGCGCTCGATGCGCCCGCCCGGCGTCTCCAGGGCCGAGAGCAGGGACACCTTCAGCTGCGCCTTGGCCCGGGCGATCTCGGGCTCGGCGAGGTCCCGGGCGGCCCGGGCCGTGGCCGCCAGCGTCACGTCGACCAGTTCGGGCAGGTCCGCCCCCGCGGTGCCGGCGCCGATGCCGAACAGGCCGCAATCGGAGAACGGCCAGTGGAAGGCCTGGATCTCGTAGGCGAGGCCGCGGGTCTCGCGCACCTCCTGCCAGAGCCGCGAGGTCAGCCCGCCGCCGAGCACCTGGGCGAACATGTGCAGCGCGTAGTAGCGATCGTCCCGGAACGACAGACCGGGCAGGCCGATCACGACGTTGGCCTGTTCGAGCTTGCGTGGCATCCGCCGCTCGCCGCCGCCGTAGACGCCTGGCACGGCAGCCGGCGCCACCGTGGCCGGCAGGGCGCCGAAATGGCGCTCGGCGGCTTCGACGATCGCCTCGTGGGTCACCGCGCCGGCGCCGGCCACGACGATGCGGTCCGGCGTGTATTCCCGGGCGAGGTAGGCGCGAATCCCGGCCTCGTCGAAACTCCGGATCGTCTCGGGCCGACCCAGGATCGGCCGGCCGACCGGCTGGTCCGGGAAGGCGGCTTCCGTGAAGGCATCGTAGACCACGTCGTCGGGGGTGTCCTCGACGGCGGCGTATTCCTGCAGGATCACGCCCTTCTCCCGGGCGAGCTCGCCGGCATCGAACACCGAATCGGTGAGGATGTCGCCGATCACGTCGAGGGCGAGGCCGGCATCCTCGCCGAGCACCCGGGCGGTGTAGCTCGTCCCCTCCGTGGAGGTGGCGGCGTTGATCTCGCCGCCGACATTCTCGATTTCCTCCGCGATCCCGTGGGCCGAGCGCGTGCGCGTGCCCTTGAACGCCATGTGCTCGATGAGGTGGGACAGCCCGGCCTCGTCGGCGCGCTCGTTGCGCGAGCCGGCCCCGACCCAGACGCCGAGGCTCGCGGTCGCGACCCCGGGCATCGGCTCGGTTACCACCGTCACGCCGTTCGCGAGCCGGGTCGTGCGCAGGGACGGGGAGGCGGCGTGCGTGGTGAAATGCTGGTTCATCGCGGGTTTGCCCCACCCCGGGTGATGCGGGCGCGCTCGCGGATCAGCCGCTCCACCGCGGCCTGGTCGTTGGCCACCGGGGTCATGCGCTCGGGCCGGTCCATGAGGTCGGCGAGGTGCGGCGGCAGGGGCGGGCGCAGGCCGCCGGTGGCCTTGGCGACCGCGTCGGGGAATTTTGCGGGGTGCGCCGTGGCGAGGGCGACGACGGGGGTTGCGGGATCCCGCTCCAGGAGCCGGCGCCCGGCGCGCACCCCGATGGCGCTGTGGGGATCGAGCACGATCCCGGTGGCGGCCTGGGTCAGGGCGATCTCTTCCATCACGGCGCTCTCCGGCACGGCGACGGCGTCGAACTCGGAGCGGATTGCGGTCAGGATCTCCGGGCTCAAGGAAAAGCCGCCGGACTGCTTCAGCCCGGCCATCAGCCGCGACAGCGCCGAGGCGTCGCGGCCGAGCGCCTCGAACAGCAGCCGCTCGAAATTCGAAGAAATCTGGATGTCCATGGAGGGCGAGGTCGTGGGCACGACGCCGCGCAGTTCGTAGGCGCCGTGCTCCAGGGTGCGCACCAGGATGTCGTTGGCGTTGGTGCCGATCATCAGCCGCTCGATCGGCAGGCCCATCCGCTTGGCGACCCAGCCGGCGAGCACGTCGCCGAAATTGCCGGTCGGCACTGCGAAGGAGACCGGTCGATGGGGCGCGCCGAGCGCCACCGCGCTGGTGAAATAGTAGACCGCCTGCGCCGCGACCCGGGCCCAGTTGATCGAGTTGACCCCGGACAGGCGCACCGCATCGGAGAATTCGGCGTGCTGGAACAGGGCTTTGACCAGGTTCTGGCAATCGTCGAAGGTGCCGTCCACCGCGAGCGCGTGGACGTTCTGGGCCGGCACGGAGGTCATCTGCCGCCGCTGGACCTCGGAGACCCGCCCGTGCGGGTAGAGGATGAAGATGTCGACCCGGTCGAGGCCGCCGAAGGCCTCCACGGCGGCCGAGCCGGTATCGCCCGAGGTCGCGCCCACGATGGTGGCGCGGGTGTCGCGCTTGACGAGGACGTGGTCCATCAGCCGCCCGAGCAGCTGCATCGCCACGTCCTTGAAGGCGAGCGTCGGCCCGTGGAAGAGCTCCAGCAGGAACAGGTTGTCGTCGAGCTGGGTCAGCGGGCAGACCGCCGGGTGCCGGAAGGTGGCGTAAGATTCGTCGATCATCCGGTCGAGATCCGGGCCTTCGATCTCGCCATCCATCAGCGGCCGCAGCACGCGCTTGGCGGCCTCCGCGTAGGGCTTGCCGGCGAAACCGGCGATCTCAGCCCGGCCGAGCTGCGGCCAGGTCTGGGGCACGTAGAGTCCGCCATCGCGGGCGAGGCCTGCGAGGAGCGCATCCGAGAACGAGAGCGGCGCGGCCTCGCCGCGGGTCGAGACGTGGAGCACAGGGGCCTCCGGGAGGAAGGCGCCCCCTCTACACGATGCGGGCGGACCTGTCGAAAGCCCGGGCCGCCGGGGCGGGCCTTCGGTTTAACCGGGCCTGAACGGGCCGGTTCAGGACCGGTTGCGCCGCCTTCCCTAGAACCGGATCACCCCCGAGGAACCCCGGCCCGACCGGCCGGCGCCGCGGGGGCGGCCCGACCCCGCCCGCGGGGTGCCTTCGGAGAAAGATCCGCCATGATTCGAACCCGTGCCGTTCGACCCCTCGCCCTGGCCGGCGCCGCAGCGCTGCTGCTCGGCACCGCCGCCATCGCGCAGACTCCGCCCCCCGGCGGCCCGAGGCCCGGCCCCGAGGCTGGCGCCCCGCCGCCCCCGCCCCCGGGCGGTCCCCGGCGCGGTCCCGGTCCGGACGGAGCGCCCCCGCCGCCGCCCGGCGGTCCCCAGCGCGGTCCGGGCCCCGACGGTCCGCCGCCGCCCCCTCCGCCGCCGAAGGGCGCGCATTTCCGGCTCGAGCGCGGTGACGCCCGGATCGACGTGAAATGCGCCGACGAGGAGTCGATGAAGGCCTGCGCCGACATCACCCTGCAACTCCTCGACAAGCTCGCGACGCTGCGGCCCGCCGACGCCCGATAGTTCTTTGCCACGACGGCGGGGCTCGGAAACGACCCCGCCGTCCGCCGGCACCCACGACAGGATCACCGACATGACCGATACGAAAACCGATTTGCACGACGCCGCCGGCACCGTCTGGGCCGTGTTCGGGCACCGCTTCGCCCTCGACGGGGCCGGGGGGCGGATCCTGGCGGATCTCGGCCCGAAGGGGGCCGCAGGGATCGCCCTGGCGGTTGGCGACCAAGTCTCGCTGCGGGGCGCGAAAAAGCCCTCCGAGATCAAGGTCGCCCGCCTCACCCTGGCGGACGGCTCGACCCGCACTATCGACTGGCCGGAAACGGAGAAGCACGATCATCCGCCGGCCGATCCCACCCTGGCGGTCCGGGCCGCAGAGGCGGCCGGCTACACGGTCGCCGGCGCGCCCGCGCGGAAGCCCAAGCATTTCGAGTTGCGGGGCGCGAAGGACGGCGCGGAGCACGACATCCACATCGCGCTCGACGGCCAGATCCGGAAGACCAAGCGCCTCGCCGCCGCGTAGGGTGCGGCCGGACCGCGAGCGCCGGTCAGGCGCTCGTGCCCGGTGCCTTGATCAGGCGGCAGCCGGTGATGCGCCAGGTCCCGTCCGCGTCCCGGGCGAGGCTGTACTCGGCGGTCCAGTCGACGCCGTACTCGTCCTGGATCGCCACCGACTGCATCACGCCCGCCTCCCCGGTATCCCGGCCCTCACCGAACACGAAGCTGCGGTGGCGGTAGACCGGGCGGTACTGGGTGCGGACCATGCCGATGAACAGGTCGGCGTTCGGAAACAGCTCCCGGATCGCCGGGGCCGCCTGGGCGTAGGCGGTCGGCGCGTCGTCGCGCCCGAACGCCTCGACCTGCTTGGTGATCACCGACCGGGCCGCCGCCCGGGCGCCGTCATCGGCCAGGGCCGGCCCCGAGAGGCCAAAGACCAGCAGGAGAGGGATCAGCAGGAGGGCGAGCCACGCGCGCATCGACGGTCACTCCGATCGGGCGTCTCCCGCGAGACACCTGAGCCGACTGATCATCTAGACGGACGACGGCGGTCGGCAAGCACTGCGCGCGCAGGATGTGCAGGCATCGCGCGCCGGTTGTGCAAGTCGCTGGAATGAGAGGCATTTTCAGCCCCGAACCGGCGCATGGGTTTGATTCTCCGCCCGGGTTTTGCGAGCGTCCGCGCACCGACTCAGTTCCACAGGGCTTGCCTGCGGGGCTTGGCCGAGCGGAGCAGAGGGCGATGGTGCAAAGCCAAGCGGACGCGGAAACCCGTCCCGAGAGTGTTCCAGCCACGAGCGTACCAGCCATGAGCGTCGGGGTGTTCATCCCGATCGGCAACAACGGCTGGCTGCTGTCGGAGAACGCCCCGCAATACCGGCCGAGCTTCGCGCTCAACAAGCAGATCACCCTCAAGGCGGAAGCGCACGGGCTCGATTTCGCCCTGTCGATGATCAAGCTGCGCGGCTTCGGCGGCAAGACCGAGTTCTGGGACCACAACCTCGAATCGTTCACCCTGATGGCGGGGCTGGCTGCCGTCACCACCCGGATCAAGCTGTTCGCCACCGCGGCGACCCTGTGCATGCCGCCGGCGATCGTCGCCCGCATGGCCGCGACCATCGATTCGATCTCGGATGGCCGGTTCGGCCTGAACCTCGTCACCGGCTGGCAGAAGCCGGAATACGACCAGATGGGCCTGTGGCCCGGCGAAGAGTATTTCTCCAAGCGCTATGACTATTTAGCGGAGTATGCTCAGGTTCTGCGAGAGCTGTGGGAGACGGGTCGAAGCGACATCAAGGGCACGTTCTTCCAGATGAACGATTGCCGCCTGAGCCCCCGGCCGCAGGCACCGATGAAGATCATCTGCGCCGGCCAGAGCGGCGCCGGCCTGGATTTCACGGCCCGCTACGCCGACTACAATTTCTGTCTGGGCAAGGGCGTCAACACGCCCACCGCCTTCGCGCCCGTGGTGGAGCGGCTGGCGGAGGCCCGGGCCAAGACCGGGCGGCACGTGACTGCCTACGCGCTGTTCATGATCATCGCCGACGAGACCGACGCCGCCGCGATGGCGACCTGGGCGCATTACAAGGCGGGGGCCGATGCCGAGGCGATCGCCTGGCTCGGAATCCAGGGCGCGGCCGACACCAAGTCCGGCAGCGACACCAACGTCCGCCAGCTCGCCGACCCGACCTCCGCGGTGAACCTCAACATGGGCACCCTGGTGGGCAGCTACGCCCAGGTGGCCGCGATGCTCGACGCGATCATGACGATCGACGGCGTGGAGGGGGTGCTGCTGGTGTTCGACGACTTCCTCAAGGGTCTCGACGCCTTCGGGACCCGGATCCAGCCGCTGATGCAATCCCGCCGGCACGTGGTGCCGGCGCCGCTGGCCCAGGTCGCATAATGAGAGACGTCGCGTGATGGATAGGCCTGCTGGTTTCCACGACCCCCATGGCCGCCACGGCGGCGTGATCCTGCCGGCCCGGCCAGAGCCGATCGCCTTCGACCCGGCCGCGACGGCGCTGATCGTCGTCGACGTGCAGAACGCCTATGCCAGCCCAGGCGGCTATCTCGACCTCGCGGGTTTCGACGTGTCGGGCACCGGGCCGGTGATCGCCCAGATCATCCGGGCGGTGGCGGCGGCCCGGGCGGCGGGCATCCGGATCCTGTGGTTCCAGAACGGCTGGGACCCGGACTACGTCGAGGCCGGCGGCCCGGGCTCGCCGAACTGGCACAAGTCCAACGCCCTCAAGACCATGCGGCGGCGGCCGGAGATGAACGAGCGCCTGCTCGCCAAGGGCTCCTGGGACTACGCGCTGGTCGACGCCCTGAAGCCGGAGCCCGGCGACATCGTGCTGGGCAAGCCGCGCTACAGCGGCTTCTACAACACGCCGCTCGACAGCATGCTGCGGGCCCGGGGGGTGAACACGCTGGTCTTCACCGGCATCGCCACCAATGTCTGCGTCGAGTCGACCCTGCGGGACGGCTACCACCGGGAGTATTTTGGGATCGTCCTGGCGGACGCCACCCACCAGGCCGGGCCGCGGAGCCTGCACGAAGGCGCGCTCGCCAATATCGAGACCTTCTTCGGCTGGGTCTCGGACGTGGCTTCGTTCGAGGCGGCGCTGAGCGCCGAGACGCGCGCCGCCGCCGAATAGACCACCCGCCGTCCCCGAACCCGCACCGCGAAAGTCCGAAGAAAAATGCCGAAGCAGGTCGTCATTCCGCCGGGTACGGGCAAGCCGCTCGCCCCCTACGTGCCCGGCACCCTGGCCGACGGGGTGCTGTACGTCTCGGGCACGCTGCCGCTCGATGCCGACGCCAACGTCGTCCATGTCGGCGACGCGGGCGCCCAGGCCCGGCACGTGCTGGAGACGATCAAGGGGGTGGTCGAGGCCGCGGGCGGCACGATGGACGACGTGACCTTCAACCACGTCTTCCTGAAGGACTGGGCCGATTACGCGGCGATCAACGCGGTCTACGCGGCCTACTTTCCGGGCGAGAAGCCGGCGCGCTACTGCATCCAGTGCGGCCTCGTGAAGCCCGACGCCCTCGTGGAGATCGCCTCCGTGGCCCATATCGGCCGTTGATCACCGGCCCCGCAACAGCTTCGGCGCGAGGCCGGGCAGGGCCGCCGCCAGGAGGCCGGCCGCGCGCAGCACCTCGGCGGCCTCGGCGGCCGAGCGGTGGACCAGCGCCAGGGCGAGCCGCAGTGGCACCTGCGCGCAAAAGCTCGCCCCCGTGAGGGCGAGGGCGGCGGCCCGGCCGTGATGCTTGTGCGCATACAGGATCTGGCTGCGCAGGAAGTAGAACAGGCGCCGGGCCCGCACCTGCCGGGTCGTGCCCTGGCCGACATGGTGGGCGACCGCCCCGGCCACGTGCCGCACCGCGAAGCCGGCGGCTCGGGCGCGGGCGCAGAGGTCGGCATCCTCCCAGTAGACGAAGAAGCGCGGGTCGAAGCCGTCGAGGGCCGCGAACAGGTCCCGGCGGATCATCAGGAATGCGCCCATCACCTGGCCGACGGCGCGGTCGTCGGTGTGATCCCATTCGAGCAAAAAATGCGGCCGGACGAGGCCAAGCCGGTCCAGCGCGAGGGCGCGGCCGAGGAGGCCGAGACCGGTGGGCGCCCGGGCGCAGGAGCGGGCGGTCCGGCCGTCCGGGTCGACCAGCCGGGCGCCGACGATCCCGGTGCGCGGATCGGCCGTCAGGGCATCCCGGGCCACACGGAGGGCGTCGGGGGCGACCTGCGTGTCCGGGTTGAGGAACAGGATCGCGGGGGCGTCCCCAGCGGCGGCGCCCTGATCGCAGGCCCGGCCGAAGCCGAAGTTTTCAGCGTTGCGGATCAGCTTCAGCGGGCGGGGCAGGGCGGGCAGGTCGTCCGCCGAACCGTCCTGGGAGCCGTTGTCCACCACGATGACCTGCACGGACGCGGCCTCCTGCACGGCCGCGAGGCTCGCCAGGCAGGCCCGGAGCAGGGCGCCGCCGTTCCAGTTGACGATCACCACGTCGAGGACGGCGCGGTCGGTCATGGGCGATCCTATGGGCGATCCCGGGGCGGGCCGAGGCGCCCGAGGGCACCGTCGCGGACGGCGCCGAGCAGCCGCAGCAGCACGGCGGGCCGCCAGCCCGAATCCGCCCAGTACAGCCCGGCCTGGAGCGGCAGATAGGCGGCCTGGGCGAGCTTCCAGCGCAGGGGCACGTGCGGCAGGCGCCAGGCATAGATGGCGTTGCGCAGGTAGGTCGCCATGCGGAACAGGGGCTGGCGCGGCATCGCGACCCCGAACCCACGGATCACCCCGCCCCCGACCCGGTGCGGGATCGCGACGTCCCGGGCGAGGTAGCAGCCCAAGCTCAGGCTCCAGGCGCGAAAGCACCATTCCAGCTCGACGCCGTCGATGAAGAAGTCGGCGCGAAACGGCCCGATCCGGGCGAGGGCGTCGAGGTCGATCAGCGAGCCCGAGGTCGCCAGGAACTGCACCGGGGCGAGGACGCCGCAAGCTTGAGAGATGACGCCGCAGGCTGGGGGAAGGGCGCCGCAGGCCGGCGCGCCGGGGCGGGGCGGGTAGGACGGCGCCTTGTGGCCGGCGGCCGGGGCGGGGGCCGGCCCCACGACCGCCACCGGGATCGCGGCCTCCTGGAGCCGGACGCGGGCGGCGAGCAGCGCCGCGGCCAGCCCGGTGGGCGGCTCGGCATCCTGGTCGAGGAGCAGCAGGGTGTTCGCGCCCGCCGCCCGGGCCGCCGCGGCGATCCGGTTGAGCGCCTCGGCGATGCCGACATTGCGCCCCGCCGACAGCAGGGTCACGCCGGCCCGGGCGAGACGTTCCGCCTCCGCGTCGGGCAGGCCGCCATCGTCGAAGGCGATCACCCCGGCGAATCCTGATGCGGCGTGCGCCAGCACCCGGTCCACCTGGTCCCGGCTCGGCCGGAACAGGGTGATGCCGAGCGCGAGGCGGCCCAGCTCTGGATCAGGCACGGGCGGGACTCCGGCCGCTCACGCCCGCTCCACCGCGGCAATCGCGGTCTCCAGGGCGGCGGCCTGTTCGGCGTCGAGGGGTCCGCGGGTCGGCATCGAAGGGATCGGTCGAGCAGGGATGCCGGAAGGGAAAGCCGGCGAGGCGGCGCATGGCGTCGATCCGGTCCCGATGGGTCGGCGTTTCGATATAGCGGGCCCCGGTCCCCGACAAGCGGCCATGCCGGGTCGCGCAGCCGCGCAGGCCGAGGACGGGCCGGGCCATGGTTTACGGACTCGGCCGGTTCCGTTAGTTCGACGGGCGAAGAATGCGACGCCCGCCTCCGCGCCTCGCACGCCCCCGACGCTGCCGACCATGAGCCGATCCGAGACCAGCGCCTCGACCGCGTCGACCCCGAAGGTGGCCGACGGATGCCGCGCCTCGTGACGGCACGCGGCGCACGTTCCCCCGCAGAGCCCTGAGATGCGCCTCGGTTTGCCCCCGACCCTCGGGCGGTTCAAGCGCCGCATCGGCCGGCCGGTCGCGCGCGGCGCCGTCGATTCCGCGCGCGCCCTGCGCCTCGGCTGGCGCCGGATCAGCGATCCGCTGGGCCGGGCCACCGCCTTGCAGGCCCGCTGGGCCGGCGCGGGTGCCGGCGACGATCTCGAAGCACGCCTGATCGCGGCGCTGGAGCCGTATGTCGATGCGGGCTTCTACGCGAGCTGGTACGGCATCACGGTCGATCCCGTGCGCGACTACCTCACAATCGGCTGGCGCGAGGGCCGGGATCCGCGACCGGATTTTTGCACCGCCGACTACCTCGCCGCGCGGCCGTATCTCGCTGCCGCCGGCATCAACCCGTTCCTGCACTGGGTGACGGCGCAGCGCACCAAGGGTGGCGACCTGCCCAAGCCCGACACAAGGCAAGCCGAGCGCCTGGCCCGCCGCCTCGTGGACGGCGCGTTCTACCTCGCCCACAATCCCGACCTGCAGGCGGCCGGCGTCGACCCGGTGGCCCACTACATGGCCTCCGGCTGGCGCGAGGGCCGCGAGCCGTCGCCGCACTTCGACACCCTGGCCTATTGCCTGACTCGAAAAATCTCGTACGCGACCCAGAATCCGCTGGTGCATTACGTCCTGCACGGCGGCCCGGCCCGGCCCGAGCCGGAGGATTTTTTCGGACTCCAGGCCGAGACGCTCGCGCCCTATTTCGACGCCGCCTATTTTCGCCAAGGGCTGGACGGAGCGGAGGAGGCCTCCGACGCGGAGCTGCTGCGGGCCTACGTGGCCGGCGGCTGGCGGGCGATGCGCAGCCCGCGCCAGGATTTCGACCCGGCCGGCTACGTGCAGGCACGGGCCGGCAGCCGGGCGGTGATCGGCGACCCGTTCTTCCGGTATGTCGCCGAGACGCGGCTCTCCGGCAAAAAACCGTTCTCCGGGACGGACAGGTTGAACGTCCCGGCGGTGGACGAGGCCTGGTATCGGGCGACCTACGCGGACGCCCGGGAGACCGCGCCCTATCTGCACTTCGCCACCAGCGGCTGGCGGGAGCTGCGCGATCCGGGCCCGGGGCGCTCGACGCTCGACGCGCTGCTGCGGGTCTGCGGCCTGCGCCCGGCGCGTCCGCCCGTGGAGGACACGCTCTGGCTCGGCGCGATCGGGCGCAGGCCCCTGAACCGGGCCGCGTCTCTGGACCTTCAGGCCGGGTTGGCGGCTTTCCATTTCGACCACGCCTTCTACCGCGAGCGCTACGGCCTAGCGGAGGACGTGGATGCGGTCCGGGATTATTGCGACACCGGCTGGCGTGAGGGCCGCAATCCGCGCGCAGATTTCAACGGGCAGGCCTATCTCGACGCGCATCCCTGGGCGCGGGAGACCGGCATCGCGCCCCTGGTCCACCACCTCGCCACCGCGCTGCTGCACGGCACCGACATCGCGGCCGGGAGGTTCGACCCGCGCTACGGCCCACCGCCTTCCGAGGCGGACGCCCTGGCGGAGCAGGCGCGGCTGTTCGAGCCGTATTTCGACGCGGCGTACTACGCGAAGCGCAATCCCGACGTCGCCGGCGCCGCGGGCGGTCTGCTCGCCCATTTCGTCGCCTACGGCCAGCACGAGGGCCGCGACCCGAGCAAGCGGTTCTCGATCGCGTTCTACGCGGAGACCTACGGGCACCTGTTCGCGCCGGGCGAGACGCCATTCCTGCATTACGTGCGCACCGGCCGCGCCGCCGGGCTGATGGGCTGTCCCGAGGATCTCGGCAGCTGGCCGGCCATGGAGGCCCCCGAACCGCAGGACTGGGACACCCTGCCCCGCGCCCTGACCCTCGCCCAGGCCCGGGTCGTCGTGATCATGCCGGTCTACAAGGGCCGCGGCGAGACCCTGCGCGCCATCCACGCCTGCCTCTCCGCCCCGCAAAAGACCCCGTTCACCCTGCTCGCCGTCAACGACAGATCCCCCGACCCGGACCTGACCGCGGACCTGAAAGACCTCGCCGGCCGCGGCCTGTTCCATCTCGTCGAGAACGCGCAAAACCTCGGCTTCGTCCGCTCGGTCAACCGCGGGCTCGGTCTGCGCCAGGGCCGGGCCGTGGTCCTGCTCAACTCCGACGCCCAGGTGTTCGGCGACTGGCTCGACCGGCTCGTCGCCCACGCCGAGAGTGCCGAAGCGGAAGGCCGCCCGCCGGTGGGCAGCGTCACGCCGCTGTCGAACAACGCCACGATCTGCAGCTACCCGCGCTTCAACGCCAACAACACCATGGCGCTGGAGATCCCCCGGCCGGACCTCGACCAGGCCGCCAGCACGCTCAACCGCGGCCGCTCGGTCGAAGTGCCCACCGGCGTCGGCTTCTGCATGTACATGACGGCAGAGGCCCTCGACGCGGTCGGCACGCTGGACGAAATCGCCTTCGGCAAGGGCTACGGCGAGGAGAACGACTGGTGCATGCGCGCCCGCAAGGCGGGGTTCTCCAACCTGCTGGCCGAGGACGTGTACGTCTACCATGCCGGGCAGATCTCGTTCGGGCTCGACCCGGGCGGCGAGTACGACCAGGGCCAGGCCGCGCTCCTGGCCAAGCACCCGGACTACCCGGCTGTGGTCGGCCAGTTCGTCCAGGCGGATCCGGGCCGGCGGGGGCGGGCGCGGCTCGACCTGTATCGGCTCGCCCGGCACTTCCGCGGCCGGGCTGTGCTGTTCGTGACCCATAGCTGGGGCGGGGGCATCCAGCGGCACATCGACGACATGATCGCCCGGCTGAAGGCCGAGGGCACGGCCGTGGTGCTGCTCTCGGTCGACCGGGCCCGGAACATCCAGGTCAACGTCTCGTACCGCAGCCACGAATTCGTGTACCTGCCGAGCCTGGACAGCCTGTACCTGCCCCGCGACGCCGAGGCGGTGTCGGCGTTCATCGCGCAACTGGCGCCGCTCCTGATCCACGTGCACTCGCTGGCGGGGCTGCGCTGGAACGCGGCCCGCGTGCTGATGGACCTCGTGTCCGGCTCGGGGCGGCCCTATGCCTGGACGCTGCACGACTTCTCACCGGTGTGCCACCGCAACCACCTGGTGATGCCGGATGGGCGTTACTGTGGGCTGGCGCCGGTGCCCGTGTGCCGGGACTGCCTGGCCTCGGACGCGGACGGCTACGAGGAGCCGGACCCGGAGGAGCGCCGGGCCGTGTTCGGGCGGTTCCTGGCCGGGGCGGCGCGGGTGTTCGCGCCGTCGCGTGACACGGCGGGTCGGATCGGGGCGGTGTACCCGGATCTGGCGATCACGGTGCGGCCGCATGTCGAGCACGCCCGGAGCGTGCGCTCCACCGCCCTGCGCCGGCCGGGCCGGGTGCGCCGGGTCGCGGTGCTCGGCGCGATCAGCGCCACCAAGGGCGGCCTGTTCCTCCAGGCGCTGGCCACCGATGCCCAGGACCGCAAGCTGCCGCTGCGGTTCGCGATCGTGGGTTTCTCGGATCCGGCGCTGACCGTCGGCCTGGAGCGGGCGGGGGTGAGCCAGACGGGGCGCTACACCGGCGACGACGAGGCCCTCGACCTCGTTGGGCGGAGTTCCGCCGACCTCGTCCTGTTGCCGGCGATCTGGCCCGAGACCTACTCCTACGCCCTGACGCTGGGATTGCGGACAGGCCTGCCGGTGGTCGCCTTCGACCTTGGCGCCCAGGGCGACCGGCTGCGGGCCTACCCGAACGGCCACGTCCTGCCCTACGCCCTCCTGAGCGACCCGGCCGCCTTCAACGACCGGCTGCTGGCGATCGACATCTCGGCTGCCGGGGAACTCTCGGTGCCGATCCAGGCGGCCGACTACGACGACCTGATGCGCGACTACTACGTCCTGGACCTGTCCGGGGCGCAAAACCCACTCGACGAGGACGCCGCATGATCTCCGTCAACGAGGACATGAAGCAGGAGATGCTCCGGCGCGGCATCTCGGTGCTGCATCCGGCCCCGTTCGGCCTGCCGGAGGACTGCACCTTCGAGCCGCCGTGCAGCATCAAGTGGATGGGGATCGATTACTGCCTCACCATGGGGGCGTTCTCGTACGCGGTGAGCGGCTATTATTTCGGAGCCGACATCGCCCGCTACTGCTCGATCGGCGAGAGCGTGCAGGTCGGGCGCGGCAGCCACCCGGTCCATTGCGGCTCGACCTCGCCGCTGTTCTACACGCACCATTCGGCGGTGTTCGACCGGCTCGATCCCCGCGCCGAGGATTACGAGATCTGCGGCCCCTATCTGTGGCCCAAGCGCGTGCGCATCGGCAACGACGTCTATATCGGCCACGGCGCCTTCCTGATGCCCGACATCACCATCGGCGACGGGGCGATCATCGGCGCCATGGCGGTGGTGACCAAGGACGTGCCGCCCTACGCGATCGTGGCCGGCAGCCCGGCCCGGGTCGTGAAGATGCGCTTCCCCGACACGTTGATCGAGCGCTACCTGGCGGTGCGCTGGTGGCGCTACGCCTTCTGGGACCTGCGCCAGTGCTCGATCACCGACCCCGAGAAATTCCTCGACGCCGTCGAGGAGCGGATCGCCGGCGGAATGCAGGAATACCGCCCCGACCTGATCCCGATCCAGTCGCTGATCCCGGGCGCCTGAGGCTCAATCCCCCGCGTCGGCGAACCGCGCGAACGCCGCCACCAGCGCGTCGGCGGCCGGCCCGCTCAGGTCGCTGAAGCAGAGGCCGTCGCCGACGAACACGGTCCACACCCCGTCATAGGTCGCTTCCTTGCGGATCCGCATGGCCGCCCTCCGGCATTGATGGGAGTCAACGGTTGGAAGAGTGCCGCGTTGCTTCGGTGGACAGGCGTCCCGCGATCACCGCATCAGTGGGGCTGCTCCTCAGGTGCGTCCCGTTATGAGGCGGCGTTTTTCGCTCTCGGGAAGCAGCCGCCAATACTCGTCGGCCGCACGCACGTAGCTGAGATCGACGGTCCCTTCCGGCGCCTCTTCATCGCGCCCCGTGTAATGAACGGCCCACTTCGTTTTGTAGTTCATCGTTGCCAATTCGGTCAGCGCAACTTTGAAACCTCTTTGCTTGATCGCAGACCAGATGATCTGATCCCCTGAGCCGCTGAGACCGCCCGGCAAGGTCGCCCATAGAGCCGCGATCTCGATCGCCGAACGACTCAGCATTACCGTCCCGGTGTCGGCGAACCGTACACCGTCGCTCTCCCAATCGAACGGATCGAGGATGCTGCGATCGAGGCGGCGCAGCATCCTTCGTGAAACGCCTATATCGGCGCCAGATTTCGATACTGCCTCATAGAGACTTGAGACATGATTGGTTTCGAGCCAGTTGTCGGCGTCCAGAAAGCAGACATACTCGGCGCCGCTCTGGAACGCGTGCAGCGCGCCGACACCCCGAGCGAAATTGCCCGCGTCGCGGTGGGCGGACGGCAAGACGATGTGCTGGCAGTCCCAGCTGGACACCACCGGATTCGGATGGCCATCCGCAACCATGATGTGGGTATTTTTGATGTCTTGTTGGAGCACACTCTTGTGCCCGATAGATAACTCTTCATTCGGTTCTTTGTAATATGGAGTTACAACTGAAAACTTCACTGAAATTATCCAACGTAATTATTAAACAAATGCGCCTGGCGAGTTCTCGAAGCCAGATATACTAGACGGAGAGATAATTGTCACGCCTCGTTACGATAGTTATTATACAAATATTTAAGTAGTTGATTTAAAATTTACCCCTGATTTCAAGAGGTGAAAAATCAAATCATCCGCTATGTTTATTTGTACTTCCACTGATATTACTGCATCGACTCAATTCATCACGATGGGATTAACCTGTCTCATTGAAAATATTTTTGTCAGTTGATTAAAATTTAATCGCAAATCGCAAATACACAATCAACAAAATAAAGCAGCCGATACAATCTAATCATTGAAGAAAATCTGGTCTCCGACTCAAGTATTGTTAGATAAAATCATTTTTAACTTGGAAATCTGATGCCCTTGGCTCGGGGAGCGAGTCATTCTATGAGTGATATTGAACTCACCGTCGCGCGGTCAAGTATATTTACGATCAGAAATTCTCATCCCAGGACCCATAATGAGACGTCAATTTGAAAATTTTATATAGCAACACGCGTCGACTGTACAATAAGTCAATATATCACTCCATATGCCGCATTGTCGTCGATTTTTACGAGAGGTTATTTTCCAGATTGGCTGCACACCGCGGCGAGTCAGGTTTCTAACCCCAAGAAGTACTCGCAGTTTCTACATACCGCCCCCGTACAGCTCGGAACACAGACAATGGCAATTCCCAAGATCTTACATTACTGCTTCGGCATGGCAGACGATTTTGGGGGCAAGCCTTGGAGCCTCGCGCACTATGTCTGCCTCCGCAGTGCGATTGAGCATATAAAACCTGATGCTGTGTATTTTTATTATGCCCATGAGCCGCAAACTCAGTGGTGGAAGTTAACCGAACCTCTTGTGACAAAAATCAAAATTGAAGCGCCACAGGAAATATTTGGCCGCCCGTTACTTAACCCAGCGCACCGTGCTGATATCGTGCGCCTGATTGCCTTGCTTGAGCGCGGCGGCATTTATCTTGATGCCGATGTTATGGTTCACCGTAGTTTTGATTCGCTTTTGAACCATGCAGCTGTTCTGGGCCAGGAAGGGCTTGAGGGTCAGTATGGTGTTGCAAATGCCGTCATTTTGGCACAACCGCACTCCCTTTTTATCACACGGTGGTTTGATCAGTACAAATGGTTTCGTGGCGGGAAAAGTCTTCATGACCCATTTTGGAGCGAACATTCTGTTCAATTACCATCGTTTATGTATCGCCTCTTTCCGACGGAAGTCACGGTCCTAGATCATGACGCTTTTTATTGGCCACTTTGGACCGATTCACATATCGAATGGATATTCAACTCCAACACGCCGATCGATATTTCAAAAAGTTTTGCCACACACCTTTGGGAATCATTATCCTGGCAATGGCTTAAGAACCTGACTCCTGGACATGTTCGGGGACTGGACACCAATTTTGCGCGCTGGGCTAAGCCATATGTCAGCCATTTACCCGATGATTTCGGCATGGCAGGCGCATCATCGGCAACGTCGGAGCATCAGAGCCGGCAAGCCGCCTTTCAGCAAACCTACGCGAAAGGATTGTGGGGCACTGACGGCCAAACCCGCTTCTTCTCGGGTATCGGCTCACGAGGCTCGGTCGCGGAAACATACATTAAAGCGATCGTCGCGGAACTTGATGTTCTGCGTGCGCAGCTGAGACGCCCTTTAACGATCGTCGATGTCGGCTGTGGTGATTTTGCAATCGGTGCGGAAATCGCGCGCCAAACGCGAGATATCTATATAGGATGCGACATCGTTCCAGAACTCGTAGATTATAATATCACACAGTATGCCAGTGAGCGTGTGTCCTTCCGAATCCTTGACGCAGTCATGGATCCGCTGCCAGATGCAGATGTTTATCTCGTCCGGCAGGTACTACAGCACTTGCCGAACGCTGATATCCAACAAATCATTCAGAAACTTAGGCCTCATCCATTCGTCTACATAACGGAGGGGCAGCCCCGCCATGCCGCCGGTCCCCTCAACCCTGATAAGCCAGCAGATCATGAGGTCCGGTTCGATTGGCGTAACGGCACGGGACGAGGCGTTGAACTCAACCACGCACCATACAATCTAAACCTCGAATTCATCTGTCGAGCAGAATTGCCCACTGAAACCATCGAGACTTATCAGATCCGCTGGTGATGTATCACACTGTTTCTGGATGATTAGCTCCGTTTGAGTTTCTGTGGCTGTCGTTGGTTATAGGTCGCTACGCGCGGGGTGCTGCGAGCGACCTTGACGTCTGAACAGACATGTTGGATGCGGGATCGAATGTCGACCCTCCGGTCGAAGTGGCGGTTAATGATGGCCTCGTCGATGCAGCGATCGAGATGCTTGACCTGGCAGCCGTTCGGCATTGTGGAGGGCCGGTCAACGAGCCGCATGCCCTTCAGCATGCAGCCCCGGTTCGGTGTGCCAGCCGGCGCCGCTGAAGAGGGGATGATCGTGCGATTTGCCGCCGACCCTGCGCCTGTGAACAAGTCGAGCAGGCGCTTCAAGAACGGCTTGGAGACGCCGTTGTTACCGACAGACCAGTGGTTTCGCCGGTGGCGGGCGATGACGGACAGCTACTGATAGCTGTAATGGCCGAGCGCAGCGGGCCTTTATTCGCACAGTGCCCAGAACCGGTGCCAAATCGGATTCAGCCCAATACAGTGCTGGTCCGTCCAGATTAAAACCATTGCGGATGGATAGCAGAGCGGTAGCCACTCTCCTACTCGCAACAATGACTATCCAACTCGTTTCATGAGTCATCAAAGATTTGAAGAACTTGACTTCCTTAAGATTACATTCGAAAATCCCCAAGAGGAAAATCGCAAATTTTTGGATTATTTGGCATATCGAGCTTAGTCGGAAAATGCTCGTACGAAGGTTTCATCACACCTCGATCACAATGCACCAAAGTAAATTCCAAGACAGTCGGCAAAGGCACACCGCCTAATACGGCCCATGGCCCGTAATTATTAGCATGTACGTGCACAACTTTATGGTACGCAGTAAGATTACTGATCGCCTGGCGTGCGATCTCGGCGAAATCGGAGCGACGAAGCTCCTGGAACGCGTGAACTTCTATGACGATCTGCCGGAAAAGTCTTATAAAAGATACATCTAGATTGGCAAAAACCTCCCACTCATAACCTTCGATGTCACATTTCAGCAGCATATTTCCTGAACTTTCATGTCCATTCTCCAATATTATTTCTTGAAGAGTCTTGATTCGACCGTCTAGGCTGGTTTGAGCTGCGATACCAAAAGGTTTCCAATTGAACCGTTGATGGTTGAGGGGGAGACCTGATATAGTGTGATCGTACTGAAATAAATCGATGCCTCGATGCGCGATGTCGAGATCCCACGATACATCGTTATTGATTCCCAGTGAATAAGCAGTGGTTATACCGTCAAAGTCATCGGCCATAACATAGCCGCCGTCGTTCATCTGACCCAAACGGACCTTGTTTATTCCTTCAATATGGTGCGGCTCCAGCATTCTCAAAATTGAAATAATCCGCTGACGCGTTTCAGGATTGTAATCCTGAACAGGTTCAGCCAATTTGAATAGAAGCGGTTGCATTCCAATATTGACCTAGATTGGGTAAGCTGCAAAGTGCCGTCTGACAGATTAATTTGCGGGCCGGGAAAAATCAACGCGAAAATGTTGAATTGATGTCGGATAAAAATAAATAAAGTTATTATATATTTCTGCCCTCAGTGGGCGCGACGAAGCCTGTTACTTCCTTGACAATTTACGTGAAAGTGCAAAATTAAATTTGTATTGATTAAATTATAGAACAATCGAGTTTGGAGGTGACGACTGACCAATTCCCATCATTGAATATCCATAGTATATTGGACCTACTACTTGTAACGCGATCGGAAACCGCTCTGAATAGTCACCTCGTTTGAGGCGGCAACCGTTGGTGCAGAACCAGCATAACCTAACCCTGGGTGGCGGTGCCTTCCCGAAGCCCCGCGCCGTCCAAGTGGGGCTACTCCGCCGCCGCCAGCCGCCAATCCGCCACGGGGGCGCCGGCCATCCAGGCACCGAGATCAACCCGAGCGCGATCGGTGAGCGCCCGCCGCTTCAGCACGGCCTTTTCCGGGCCGCGCAGGCGGCGGCCGGTCTCGTTGCGGGGGGCCTGGGCCAGGGGCGGGAACAAGCCGAAATTGACGTTCATCGGCTGGAACGAGCGCGGGGCGTTGGCCTCGCCGTCGGCCGCGACGTGACCGCCGGTGATGTGCGCGATAAGCGCGCCCAGCGCCGTGGTCTGAGGCAGGGGGGGAAGCGGCCGGCCCGCCGCCTCGGCGACCGAGAACCGGCCGGCCATCAGCCCGACCGCGGCGCTCTCGACATAGCCCTCGCAGCCGGTGATCTGGCCGGCGAAGCGCAAGGCGGGCCGGGCCTTCAGCCGGAGGGTGGCGTCCAGAAGCCGCGGGCTGTCGAGATAGGTGTTGCGGTGCAGGCCGCCGAGCCGCGCGAACTCGGCCCGCTCCAGGCCCGGAATCGTGCGGAAGATCCGGACCTGCTCGGCATAGGTCAGCTTCGTCTGGAAGCCGACCATGTTGTAGAGGGTGCCCAGCGCGTTGTCCTGGCGCAGCTGCACGATCGCGCAGGCCTTGACCTGCGGATCGCGCGGATTGGTGAGCCCCACAGGCTTCATCGGGCCGTGCCGCAGGGTCTCGGGGCCGCGCTCGGCCATCACCTCGATCGGCAGGCAGCCGTCGAAATACGGCGTGCCCTCCCATTGCTTGAACCCGATCTTCTCACCCGCCACGAGGGCGGCCACGAAGGCGTCGTACTGCGCCCGGTCCATTGGGCAATTGAGATAGTCGGCCCCCGTGCCGCCGGGGCCGGGCTTGTCGTAGCGGGACTGGAACCACGCCACGTCCATGTCGATCGAGTCGCGGTGGACGATCGGCGCGATGGCGTCGAAGAAGGCGAGGGACTCGGCGCCGGTGAGGGCCCGGATGCCCTCGGCCAGCGCCGGGGCGGTCAGCGGGCCGGTGGCGACGATGCAGGGCCCCCATTCCTCGGGGGGCAGGCCCTCGACTTCGCCGCGCACGATCGTGACGTTGGGGTGCTGCTCCAGGGTCCGGGTCACCGTGGCGGAAAAACCCTCGCGGTCGACCGCGAGGGCGCCGCCCGCCGGCACCTGGTTGGCGTCGGCCGCCCGCATGATCAGCGAGCTTAAGGAGCGCATCTCCTGGTGCAGCAGGCCGACGGCGTTGCTCTCCGGGTCGTCCGACCGGAACGAGTTCGAGCAGACGAGTTCGGCCAGGCCGTCGGTCTGGTGGGCCTCGGTGCCGCGCACAGGGCGCATCTCGTGGATCACGGCGCGATGGCCGGCCTCGGCCACCTGCCAGGCCGCCTCGGAGCCCGCCAGCCCGCCGCCGATGATGTGAACGGTTTGTGTCATATCCCAGAATAGCGAAGGACCGTCGCCCGGATCAACGGGCGGCGGTCCTTTGAATGAAATCGCGATGGGTCGAGGAGATCAGACGCGGGCGATGCCGTGGATCTCGCTGCGGTTGATGCCGAGATCGGCAAGGTCGCGATCCGAGAGGCGGGAGAGCTGGGAGACGGTGTCGCGGTACCGGAGATAGGCGCGGACGCGACTCAGGACGCTACGAGCGGCGGACATGGAGTTCATTGACCTCTGTTCAGGCAGTGGATGGCGCGCCGTTGCGCATCGCTGCCTCTTGTTGGTGCAATGCACATATAAACCTGCCGCGGCGCAGCAGGAGTCAAAAGGTCAAGGATCTGGTCTGCACGGGCCGCATGGTCGGCTTAAGAAACCGGCAACCTTCCCGGCTGGTCATTCTTTGTGCGCATGGTGAGACCCGGCCTGAACGCGCGAAGGGCGCCCCACCGGCCGGCGGGGCGCCCTTCGCAGTGCGGTCGAGCCCGGTCGCTCAGTAGAACGGGCGCGGGCCGTAGAAGCCGTAGGGCCGGTCATAGGGTCGGTAGAATGGCCGCGGCCGGGCATAGCCGTAGCCGCCGTAATAGACCGGCCGGCGCCAGTAGGGCCGGGGTCCCCAGTTCGGGCGGCAGATGCCCCAGGGATTCGGGTGGAAGCCCGGGCCGCAGCCCCCCGCCGCCTGGGCGGAGCCCGCGAGCCCGAGGCCGCCGGCGATCGCGGCGGCCATAACGAGTACCTTCGCGCGCGGTGCGCTCAGAATCGCCATGACAGATCTCCTCGAAGCGTCCGGCGGATCGGTGCCGGTCGAGAGAGACTCGGCCCCGTCGCCTGAACCGACCCTGAGCCTGAGGTTGTATCCCGTGCAGGCTCGCGTCGGCATCCGGGAAACGCGGCCGCGGCGGCGACGGTTTCGCGGGCGCCCGTCAGTGCAGCGAGGGCGTGCGCAGGAACCGCTCCCGGTCCGCCGAGACCAGGGCGAGCTTCACGCCGCGACCGTCGCGGCGCACGGTGAGCGGGACGCGCACACCCGCCTCGCCGAGCGCCCAGATGCTGCGGAACAGGGCGGCGAGGTCCGGGACCGGCTCGCCGGCCACCGCCTCGATCACGTCGCCGCTGCGCAGGCCGCCAGTCTCGGCCGGGCCGCCATCAGCGAGCCCCATCACCACGATGCCCTCCTCGCTCTCGGTGGCGTAGAGGCCGAGCCAGGGCCGCGGCGGCCGGTTGGCGCGCCCGCGCGTGGCCAGGTCGTCGAGGATCGGCGGCAGCAGGTCGATCGGCACCACCATGTTGATCGGGCGCGCGCTGCTGCCGCCGCCCTGCTGCAATTGCAGCGAGCCGATGCCGAGCAGCTCGCCCTGCGCGCCGATCAGCGCGGTGCCGCCCCAATGCGGGTGGGCCGGGGCGGTGAACAGCGCCTCGTCGAGGACATACTCCCAGTACCCGGCGAATTCCTGCCGGGCGACGACCTCGACGGCGACGCAGCGCTGACGCCCGCCCGCCCCCGCCACCACCGCCCGGTCGCCGGTCTTCAGCCCGGCCGAGCGGCCGATGGGCAGGGCCGGGACGCCGAGCTCCCCCAGCGCCTGGACCAGGCCGAAGCCGGTGGCGGCATCGAAGCCGAGCACGTGGCCCTGCACCGAGCGGCCCTCCCGGGTGGTCAGCCAGACGCTCTCGGCCTCCGTGACCAGGTAGCCGACCGTCAGCACCAGCCCGTCCTCCCGGATCACCACGCCGTTGCCGGCGCGCTCGGTGCCGAGGGTCTCGGCCGTGAAGGCGCTCTCCGGCACCCGCGCCGACAGGGCGAGCACCGACGAGAGCGCCCGATCGAGATCGTAGCCGTAATCCGCCGGCCTGGGCTGGGCCTGCGCCGGGATCTTCCACTCGCCCTGCGTCGCCATGAGATTCCTTCGGCTGGTTCGCCCCTGCGCCGGCGCCACCGGACGCGCGAAATCGGACTTAGATAGGCGGTCCGCGCGGCCTGCGACACCCGTGGCGCGGCGCCGCGCGCGGATCGTGCGCGCAGACGGCCCATCGACGATCCTGTGCGGGGCCGGCGATGTGACAGGACGCGCGGGGGCCCTTAGATCTATCTTACGGAAACGCGGCCGGCAGGGGAACGGGCGCGCGGGTGCGGGAACGGATCTTGGCCGGACCGATTTTTGCCGCGGGGGCGACCCCGGACCGGGTGCCGCCGGGTCTTCCCGGCGCCGACGAGGCCCGGCTGCGGCGGCTGCTGTTCGAGATCGGGCGCGGCGAGGCGGCGGCTTTGGCCGAGCTCTACGATCTGACCAGCCCGAAACTCTTCGGCGTGATCCTGCGTATCCAGCGCGACCGGTCGCTCGCCGAGGATATCCTTCAAGACGCGTATCTGCGGATCTGGCAGGCGGCCGGGAGCTACGACCCCGAGGCCGGACGCCCGCTCGCCTGGCTGTGCACGATCGCCCGCAACCGGGCGATCGACGGCCTGCGCCGGAAGGGATCGGTGGAGGTTCAGGGGCCGGTGCGGGACGACGGCGAGGATTGGGTGGCGCGGCTGATGGACCCGCATGACGACGCCGCGGCGTTCCTGGACCGGGACGCCCTCGCGGCCTGCCTGGGCCGGCTGGAGCCGGCGCACCGGGATTGCGTGATGCTGGCCTATTGCGAGGGTCATTCCCGGGAGGAACTGGCCCAGCGCTACGAGCGGCCGGTCAACACGATCAAGACCTGGCTGCATCGGGCGCTCGCCTCCCTGAAGACCTGCCTGGAGGCGGTCTCGTGAGCGGCGGCCCCGAAGACCCGACTTCGGATCCCGCTTCGGATCCCGACCTGCGCGCGGCCGAGTACGTGCTCGGCACCCTCGACCCGGGGGAGCGGGACACGATGGCGCGCGCCCTCGCCACCGATGCCGCCGTTGCCGGCCGGGTGCGGGCCTGGGAGCGGCGGCTGTCGCCGCTGCTCGCCGCGATCCCGCCGGTGGCGCCGCCGCCGCGGGTGCGGGCGGCGCTGCTGCGGGCGCTGGCGGCCGGGTCCGGCGGGTCGCACGATCCCCTCGCCCATCTGCGCCGGCAGGTCCGGCGCTGGCGGATCGCCACCGCGGGGGCCGGGCTGCTGGCGGCGGGGCTGGCGCTGTTCGTCGCGGTCGGGCAGCGGCCGGAACCGGAGGGCGGCCGCTACCTCGCGGTGGTCCAGGGCGGCGGCGCGCTCCCGGCCCTGATCGTGCGCGTCGACACCCGCACCGGCACCGCCCAGGTCCGGCCGGTCGGGGCCGAGGCGCCCGCGGGCCGGAGCCTGCAATTGTGGTATGTCGGCGCCGAGGGGCCGAAGCCGCTCGGCCTCGTCGGGGCTGGCGCGAGCCGGGTGAGCCTGCCGCAGGGCACCGCGCCGGACGGGGTTCTGGCGGTCTCCGTGGAGCCCCCGGGCGGCTCGCCGAGCGGCCAGCCCACGGGACCGGTGATCTATACCGGCACGCTGATCGCCGAGTAGGAACCGCGGCGCCGGGACGGCACCGCGGCGCGTGGCCCCTGGATCAGGGCGTCAGCACGGCGTTGACCACGTGGATCACGCCGTTCGACTGCATCACGTTCGGGATCGTCACCGTGGCGGTGCCGCCCTTCACGTCGGTGATCAGGACCTTCTTGCCCTGCACCGCCACGGCGAGCGGCTCGCCCTCGACGGTGGTGAGCTGGCCCTGGCCGCCGCCCTTCTTGACGAGCGCCATCAGGTCCTTGGCGGTGTAGACGCCCGGGACCACGTGGTAGGTCAGGATCTTGGTCAGGGTCGGCTTGTTCTGCGGCTGCACGAGGCTCTCGACGGTGCCCGGCGGCAGCTTGGCGAAGGCGGCGTTGGTGGGCGCGAACACCGTGAACGGGCCGGGGCCGCTCAGCGTCTCGACGAGGCCCGCGGCCTTCACGGCGGCGACCAGCGTGGTGTGGTCCTTGGAGTTGACCGCGTTCTCGACGATCGTCTTGCTGGCGTACATCGGCGCGCCGCCGACCATCGGGTTCTTGGCCTGGGCCGCGCCGGTGGCGCCCAGACCGAGGGCGAGAGCGAAGGCGACGGCCCGGGCCGCGCGCCGGCCGCTGAGAGCGTTGAGCATCTGTGTTTCCTTCCGTCAGGCATCCCGTGATCGCGCTGTGCTCGGGATTGCGTGGCCGCTTACGGGGCCTCGGGCGGAAAGGTTTCACAGGACCCGACTTCGGGCCGGGACCGGCGGACAAAAAAAGACCGCCCGGCGGAGGCCGGGCGGTTCGCCGTCCTGGCGGACGGGATGGCGGAGATCCGGGTCTCCCACCGCCTGCGCGGCGGGAGACCCGGATCTCGGGTCGATCAGTACTTGCGGACCAGGGCCACCGGGGCCGGTGCGGCGGGGGCCGGGGAGTACAGCGGCACGATCAGGCGGAGCCAGCCGTCCGTGGAGTAGTCGCTGCGGGCGCGGCTGAACGGCGTCGCGGCGATCTGCGCGCCGGTGACCACGTCGCGGGCGACGTAGGCCTGCACGGTGAAGACCTTGAAGTCGTAGCCGATCAGGCCGCCGACGGCGAACCGGCCGCGGTTGTTGGCTGCCAAGCTGGTCTGGCTGATATCGAAGTTGTAGGTGCCGTAGGCGACCGGGCCGATCTCGAAGTTGCCGAACTTCTTCGTCGCGGTGATGTCGAAGTTCAGGGAGTCCGAAATGCGGAGCGGGCCGATCGCGGCGCCGACCTGGCCGGGGAAGCGGCCGGGCGAGTCGTAGATGTTGGCGGTCAGGTTGCCGGTGATGTTCCAGCCGTCACCGGTGTAGCTGCCGGCCACGCCGAAGCGGTAGGTGTTGGAGGAGAGCTGACCCAGAACCGGGGTGGCGGTCGTGCCCTGCGGCGTGATGATCGAGCCGCGGTCGCCGTTGAGGTCGTTTAGGTATGCGCCGCCGAGCAAGCTGACGCCGAAGTTGTTGCCCAGGTCGAACGCCCAGATGCCGCCGACGAAGGTACCGACGTTGATCGAGATGTCCTTATTGCGCACGCCCGCCGGGTTGCGGGTGAACGCGAACACGGTCGGGGGCGCCACGAGCAGTTCGACGCGGCCGCCGAACGGCACCAGCGGGGTCGACCAGACCAGCACCGGGACGTTGACGGCCGTATCGGGATCGTTCCGGCCGTCGGTGCGGCGGAACGTGAAGGTGTTGATCGCGTAAACGCCCTCGGGCAGCGGCGCGCCGATGGCGAGGCCGACCTGCTCGCCCGGAACCGTCGTGGTCTGCGCCTGCGCGATCGTCGAGGTCATGCCGACCGTGAGCGCGACCGCGCCGGCCGCGAGCCAGTTCTTCATCATTGTTTCGATCCTTCCCAAGGTCTCAAGGCATCCGTCCCGCATTCGGCACTACCCTGCCGGTCTGCTCGCCATTGGCGGCTGCCGACTTCCGGTGTGCCGAGCGCCCCCACGGAGCCCGCCCGTCTCAACGCTGCTGACTATTCTACAGAGACCTGCGGAATGACAGTGGAATGCTGGTCGAAGCGGCAAAACCGGCCGAACCGTTGCGCAAAAGACGCATTTTTGCGGCGATGCAACACAGTCCCCAGAATTGAATATAGGGGCCCTGGCCGGCAAAATATCGTTGAACGGTCAAGCTGTTGCCGACGGCATCGGCGGGAGAATCCGGCAAGCAGGGGCGGGTGAACGGGCAGCGGCCGACCCGGGGCGCGGGGCCCGGGATGTCCGCTCCGGACGGCCCGGAACCAGTCCGAACCGACCGTCGCGGCCCGAATCACGGGTCGCGGCGACCCGTTTCAGCCGAGATTCGAGCCGTCACCCGGCAGAATCTGCCGATCCAGCTCGCATCGGCGCCTATTCGGCGGCGCTGCGGCGGCCGGTCTGCGGGGCGGGGCGCCTTGCCAGGACCTCGCGCAGGAACCGGCCGGTATGGCTCGCCTTCGAGCGGGCGATCTCCTCCGGGGTGCCCAGGGCCACGACCCGGCCGCCGCCATCGC
The DNA here is from genome assembly GCF_022829635.1 of Methylobacterium sp. E-066. Lineage (GTDB taxonomy): Bacteria > Pseudomonadota > Alphaproteobacteria > Rhizobiales > Beijerinckiaceae > Methylobacterium. The sequence goes on along the minus strand of NZ_JAKSYO010000088.1, from coordinate 31,022 downwards.
CGCCCTCGGGGCCCATGTCGATCACCCAGTCGGCGGTCTTGATCACTTCCAGGTTGTGCTCGATCACCACCACGGTGTTGCCCTGGTCCACGAGCTCGTGGAGCACCTCCATGAGCTTGGCGACGTCGTGGAAGTGCAGGCCGGTGGTCGGCTCGTCGAGGATGTAGAGGGTGCGGCCGGTGGCGCGCTTCGACAGCTCCTTGGACAGCTTCACCCGCTGGGCCTCGCCCCCCGACAGGGTGGTCGCCTGCTGGCCGACATGGACGTAGTGCAGGCCGACCCGCTTCAGGGTCTCGAGCTTCTCGCGGATCGCCGGCACCGCCTTGAACAGCTCGGCCGCCTCCTCGACGGTGGAATCGAGCACGTCGGCGATGGACTTGCCGCGGTACTTCACCTCTAGGGTCTCGCGGTCGTAGCGCTTGCCCTTGCACACGTCGCAGGTGACGTAGACGTCCGGCAGGAAGTGCATCTCGATCTTGATGACGCCGTCGCCCGAGCAGGCCTCGCAGCGCCCGCCCTTCACGTTGAACGAGAAGCGCCCCGGCTGGTAGCCGCGCGCCTTGGCCTCGGGCAGGCCCGCGAACCAGTCGCGGATCGGCGTGAACGCGCCGATATAGGTGGCCGGGTTCGAGCGCGGCGTCCGGCCGATCGGCGACTGGTCGATGTCGATGACCTTGTCGAGATGCTCCAGGCCCTCGAGCCGGTCGTACGGGGCCGGGTGCTCCAGCGCCCCGTTCAGTTTTTTCGCGACGGCCTTGTACAGGGTGTCGATCACCAGGGTGGATTTCCCGCCGCCCGAGACGCCGGTGATGCACGTGAAGGTGCCGAGCGGCACCTCGATATCCACGTCCTTGAGGTTGTTGCCCCGGGCGCCGAACACGCCGAGCTTGCCCTTCCGGCTCTTGCGCCGCGCGGCCGGGGTGCGCACCGACATCGCGCCGGTGAGGTACTTGGCCGTGAGCGAGGCCGGGTTGGCCAGCACCTCGGCGGGGGTGCCCTGGGCGATGATCTCGCCGCCATGGATGCCCGCGCCCGGGCCGACATCGACCACGTAATCGGCCTGCAGGATCGCGTCCTCGTCGTGCTCGACCACGATCACCGAATTGCCGAGGTCGCGCAGGCGCTTGAGCGTGCCGAGCAGCCGCTCGTTGTCGCGCTGGTGCAGGCCGATCGAGGGCTCGTCCAGCACGTAGAGCACGCCGGTGAGCCCGGAGCCGATCTGCGAGGCCAGCCGGATGCGCTGGCTCTCGCCCCCCGACAGGGAGCCCGAGCCGCGGGCCAGCGTCAGGTATTCGAGGCCGACATCCACCAGGAAGCTGAGCCGGTCGCGGATCTCCTTGAGGATCCGGACCGCGATCTCGTTCTGCTTGGGCGTCAGCTTCTCGTGCAGCTCCGAGAACCAGCGATGGGCTTCGGAGACCGAGAGCGCGGTGACATCGCCGATATCGGCCATCGCGACCTTCACGGCGAGTGCCTCGGGCTTCAGCCGCTTGCCGCCGCAGGACGCGCAGGGCGTCTCGCTCATGAAGCGGCCGATCTCTTCCCGGACGGCGTCCGAGTCGCTCTCCTTGTAGCGGCGCTCCAGGTTCGGGATCACGCCCTCGAACGGCTTGTTGACCGCGTATTTGCGCAGGCCGTCATCGTAGGCGAAGCGGATCGCCTGCTTGCCGGAGCCGTACAGCACGACGGCGCGGGCCGCCTCCGGCAGGCTCTGCCAGGGCACGCTGGTCTTGAAGCCGTAATGCTCCGCCAGCGCGTCGAGCGTCTGGCCGTAATACGGCGAGGTCGATTTCGCCCAGGGGCCGACCGCGCCGCGCTTGAGGCTGAGTGCGGGGTCCGAGATCACCAGTTCCGGGTCGATCCGCATCTCGTGGCCGATGCCGCCGCAGGTCGGGCAGGCGCCGAACGGGTTGTTGAACGAGAACAGCCGGGGCTCGATCTCCGCGATGGTGAAGCCCGAGACCGGGCAGGCGAAGCGGGACGAGAACGTAATCGTCCGCGGCTCCTCACCCTCGGGGGCGTCCGCGAACACGATCTCGCTGATGCCGTCGGCGAGTTCCAGGGCCGTCTCGAACGAGTCGGCTAGCCGCGCGGCGATGTCGGCCCGCACCACGATCCTGTCGACGACCACGTCGATGTCGTGCTTGAACTTCTTGTCGAGCTTGGGCGCGTCGTCGATCGCGTAATACTCGCCGTCGATCCGCAGCCGCTGAAATCCTTTTTTTTGATATTCGGCGATCTCTTTTCGGTATTCACCTTTTCGCCCACGGACCACCGGAGCCAGCAGGTACAGCCGGCTCTTCTCCGGCAGCTCCAGCACCCGGTCGACCATCTGCTGGACGGTCTGGCTCTCGATCGGCAGGCCGGTGGCCGGGGAGTAGGGGATGCCGACCCGCGCCCAGAGCAGGCGCATGTAGTCGTAGATCTCGGTCACCGTCCCGACGGTGGAGCGGGGATTCTTGGAGGTGGTCTTCTGCTCGATGGAGATCGCCGGCGAGAGCCCGTCGATCTGGTCGACGTCGGGCTTGGACATCATCTCCAGGAACTGGCGGGCATAGGCCGAGAGCGACTCGACGTAGCGGCGCTGCCCCTCGGCGTAGATCGTGTCGAAGGCGAGCGACGACTTGCCCGAGCCCGACAGCCCGGTGAAGACCACGAGCTTGTCCCGGGGGATCGTCAGGTCGACGTTCTTGAGATTGTGCTCGCGGGCGCCCCGGACCGTGATCACCCGCCGGTCGGCGGCGGCCGGCTGCGCGGCGTCGAACAGCGCCTCCAGCTTGGCGTCGGTGGTGGCTTCGTGGCGGCCGGCGCCCGTCTGTGCAGCCTTGCGGGCGGATGCGGGTGCCTCGGCCTTCTTGCGCACGGGCTTGGCCGGCACCGCCTCGACAGCCGCCGCCTTGACGGGCGTCTTGGGCGAAGGCGCCTTCACGGGAGAGGGTTTGGGGGCGGCTTTGCCGGCGCCGACTTGGGGTCCGACTCGGGTTCCGGCTTGGGCTTTGGCCATGAGGGCGGCGGTCTTTCGAGGCGTCGACACGGTCGGGCTGGCTTGCGCGCGGGTCAGCCGCCGCACCCGCTCATGTCGAGCCCGGAGCGGTCGACGGCAAGGTGGGCCGGCGGGACGCAGGCCCGTAATGCGACGCCCTTGCTAGAACGAAACGCGTACGCCGGCAACCGCTCCTCGGAGGCCTGTCGTTTCACGACCGGGAGGACTGGGTTTCCAAAGGGCCTGCGGCCCTTTGGCGGGGTTCAGGGGCGGAGCCCTTGAGACCTGCAGGGCGCTGCCCTGCACCCGCAAAAGGTCACGGACCTTTTGAATCCGGGACTTCACGCGTCGGCGTTGCGGGCCATGAAGGTGGCGGGGGTGCCGTCCTCGGGGTTCACGAAGATGATGTCGGTGGGCGCCCGCCGCGGGGTGTCGATCGACAGGAACGTCACCGGCTCGTCCGGCGCGATCTCCGGCATCGCGTGCACCGTGCCCTTCTCGAAGAACAAGAGCTGGCCGGGACCGAACGCCGTCAGGTTCGCGGGGTCGCCCAGCCAGACGGTGCCGCGTCCCGACAGGCAGTAGAGGTACTCGTCGCAGGTGGCGTGGTAGTGCGGCGGGGTCGGCCGGTAGACCCGGAACACCCGGGCGCTCGCCGCCGCCCGGTCGGTCAGATAGGTGTCGACCAGGAGCGTCTGCGCGCTGTCGGGCAAGGCCGCCGCGAGCGCCAATACGTCGAAGAGGCCGGTGCCGGTCTCGGTCATGGCGCCCGCCTCACTGCGAAAAGCCTTCGAGCACGATCTTGCCCTTGGCCCGCCCGCTCTCGATCAGCGCGTGGGCCCGCCGCAGGTTCTGGGCGTCGATCCGCCCGTAATGCTCACCCAGGGTGGTGCGCAGGCGCCCTGCATCCACCAGCCGGGCGACCTCGTCGAGGAGCGCGCCCTGGGCGCCGATGTCGGACGTGCCGAACATCGAGCGGGTGAACATGAACTCCCAGTGCAGCGACAGGCTCTTGCGCTTGAGCTGGGCCACGTCGAGCTGCGCGGGGTCGTCGATCAGGGCGAACCGGCCCTGCGGAGCGATCAGCTCGGCGATCTCGGCCAAGTGCGCGTCGGTGTTGGTGGTCGAGAACACGAGGCCCGGTGCCCCGAGGCCCAGGGCCGCCACCTCGGCGGCCAGCGGCCTTGCATGGTCGACCACGTGATGGGCGCCGAGATCCCGGCACCAGGCCGCCGTCTCGGGCCGGGACGCGGTGGCGATCACGGTCAGGTCGGTGAGCTGCCGGGCGAGCTGGATCGCCACCGAGCCGACGCCGCCCGCCCCGCCGACGATCAGGATCGCCGGGGCGGCACCCGGCACCGGCTTGCCGGTATCGAGCCGGTCGAACAGGGCCTCCCAGGCGGTGATCGCGGTGAGCGGCAGGGCGGCGGCCTGCGCCCAGTCGAGGCTGGTGGGCTTGTGCCCGACGATGCGCGCGTCGACGCAATGGTACTCCGCGTTGGTCCCCGGCCGGGTGAGGTCGCCCGCGTAGAATACCGCATCGCCGACGGAAAAGCCCTCGGCCTGCCCGCCCTTGGCGACCACGGTGCCGGCGGCGTCCCAGCCCAGCACCTTGACCCCGCCCGCCTCGGGCTCGGCCCGCACGCGGACCTTGGTGTCGACCGGGTTCACCGAGATCGCCTCGACCTTCACCAAGAGGTCGCGGGGTCCGGGCTCGGGCTGGGGCAGGTCGAGATCGACCAGGGCCTCGGATTCGGTGATCGGCAGGGATTTTCTGTACCCGACGGCGCGCATCGCAATCTCCTCCGGCTGACCCGCCAGGAGATGCCGCCCGCCTTCACGGCGCGCAAGTACGCACATAAAACGCCACTAATGCCAAGAATGATACCGTCCGACGATAGCCTTGGGATCCCGTCATGCCCCGCACCCGACACCATCGCGGCACGTGCAGCCCCGGCTGCGCCGTCGAGGCGACCCTCCGGCTCATCGACGGCAAGTGGAAGGGCGTGATCCTCTACCACCTGCTGGAAGGGACCCTGCGCTTCAACGCGATTCGGCGGCGGCTGGCGAGCGTGACCCAGCGCATGCTCACGAACCAGCTGCGCGAGATGGAGGCGGACGGCCTGATCGCGCGGAAGGTCTACGCCGAGGTGCCCCCGAAGGTGGAGTACAGCCTGACCGAGCGCGGGCGTTCCCTGGAGCCGATCATCCACGCGCTGAAGGCGTGGGGCGATTTGCATGCCGAGCTCGATGCCGACCTGCAGGCGGATGCGGCAGATCCGGTTCGGACTGCCGCCTGATTGTGCATCGCACGAAGCGGCAAGGCCCTGCACCGTAACGGTGTTTTTATATCCGTGCCGGATGAGTCTGGTTAACGCTGTACCATTCTGGGTTCCGATGGCCGTCCTCTCCTCGCTCCGCGCCCGCATCCTCGCGGTGGCGCTCGCGCCCTGCCTCGCCTTCGCGGGCGCGGCCGGGTGGGCGGTGTCCGACCAATGGGCGCGGCGCGCCGAGATGGACCGGGTCGAGACCCTGGTCGGCCTCGCCTCGCGGATCAGCGCCTTCGTCCACGAGGGCCAGCGTGAGCGCGGTGCCTCCAGCCTGTTCCTGGGCGCCAAGGGGGCGCAGTTCGGGCCGGAACTCGCGGCCCAGCGCAGCCGCACCGACGCGGCTTTGGCCGGGCTTCCCGAGGCGATGGCAGCCGCGACCGGCTTCGGCCCCGCCTTCGCGGCGCGGGCCGAGGGATTCGCCAAGGCGCTCGCCGGGCTCGCGGCCCAGCGCCGGGAGGTCGACGCCCTCGGCCTGAGCGCGCCGCAGGCGGTGACGTTCTATACCGGCCTGATCGGCGAGGGGCTGGGCCTGGTCCGGGCGATGGGCGGGGTGATCGACGAGGCCGGCCTCGCGGCCCGGGCGAACGCCTACGCGGCGTTCCTGGCGCTGAAGGAGGCCGCCGGCCAGGAGCGGGCCGCCGCCTCGGCGGTGTTCGCCTCCGGCAGCCTGGACCTGCCCGCCGCGCGCCGGCTCACCACGCTCTCGGCCGATCAGGCGACCTATGGCGCCCTGTTCCGGGCCGGGGCCACCGACGGGCAGGCCGGATTGCTGGACGAGGCCGAGGCCACCGAGCCGGCCCGGGAGGTGGCGCGCCTGCGCAAGGCCGCGCAGGAGACGATGCCGGGCACGAGTCCCGCCTTCCGGGACGCGCCGGCCTGGTTCCGGCTCGCCACCCAGCGCATCGACGCCCTGAAGGGGGTCGAGGACCGCCTGACCGCCGACCTGGTCTCCGCCGCGGGCGCGGTGCGGGCCCGGGCCGACCGGATGCTGACGGCCTGGATCGCGGGCGGGCTCGCCCTGTTCGCGCTCTCGGTCGGCTTCGCGTTCTGGTTGGGCACGGCCATCGCGCGGCCCCTGGTCCGGATGGCCCAGGTGCTGACGGCGATCGGCCGGGGCGAGGGACACGACGAGCCGGGCGCCGACCTGACGATCCCCGCCGGAGGCGCGCGCGAGGTGCAGGCGATCGCTGCCGCCGCGGTGACGTTCCGCGACAGCGTCGCGGAGCGCCGGCTCGCCCGCGCCGCGCAGCAGCGGCTCGCCGCCGAGACCGCCGCCGCGCAGCGCACGGCCGCCCTGAGCCTCGCCGACAGCTTCGAGCACCAGGTCGGCGGCATCGTCGAGGCGGTCTCGGCGGCGGCCGAGCAGCTGGAGGCCTCCGCCCACGGCATGGCCCGGGCCGCGCAGGACACCACCGACCTCAGCCGGGCGGTGGCCGGCGCCGCGGATTCGGCCGCCCGCTCGGCCGACACGGTGGCGGCGGCCACCGAGGAACTGACGGCCTCGGTCCGGGAGATCGGCGTGCAGGTCGGGGCCTCGGCCGACCTCGCGGCCTCCGCGACCCGGGACGCGGACGGCATGGCCGGGGAGGTTCGCCGCCTCGCCCAGGCCGCCGGCAGCATCGGGGAGATCGTCGCGATGATCTCGGACATCGCCGGCCAGACCAACCTGCTGGCGCTGAACGCCACGATCGAGGCGGCCCGGGCCGGGGAGGCCGGCCGCGGCTTCGCGGTGGTCGCCGCCGAGGTCAAGAACCTCGCCGGCCAGACCGCGAAGGCCACCGAAGAGATCGCCGCCAAGGTCGCCGAGATCACCGGGTCCACCGAGGCCTCGGTCCGGTCGATCGGCGGCATCACCGAGGTGATCCGCAACCTCGCCCGGATCGGGGCCGAGATCGCCGCCATGGTCGAGCAGCAGGGCGCGGCCACCGCCGAGATCGCCCGCACCACCGGCCAGACCTCGCAGGATACCCGGGCGGTCTCGGGCCACATCGCCGGCGCGGGCGATGCGGCGGACATGGCCAGCCACGGCTCGTCCCAGGTGCTGGACGCCGCCAGCGACTTGGCCCGGCAGGCCAGCGCCCTGCGCGGCGCCGTCGGCGATTTTTTGGCCAACGTCCGCGCCGCCTGACAGCAAAGTCCCGGATTCAAAAGGTCCGAGACCTTTTGCGGGTGCGGGCGGAGCCCGCTGTTTTCAAGGGCTCCGCCCCTGAGCCCCGCCAAAGGGCTGAGCCCTTTGGGATCTCAGGACTGGACCTATGCCAGGCCGAGGTTGAGCAGGCGGTTGGCGTTGCGCCAGAGGGCGGCGTCCAGGGCGTCCTCCGAGAGGCCCAGCGCGCGAAAATCCTCGACGCCCTGGCGCATCGGCCGGAACGGGAACGAGGAGCCGAACAGGAACTGGTCTTTCATGAAGCCGTTCGCCGCCTCCACGTAGAGGCCGCCGCCGGGCGCGAACGTGTACATGTCCGGGGAGACGAACACGTTCTCATTGCGGAAGGCCACGGTCACCATCTCGGCGACATGCGGGTAGAACCCGTGGCAGCACACGATCGGCAGCTTCGGGAAGGTCTTGGCGACCCGGTCCACCGCCAGGGGATCGTTGAGGCGCAGGTCCGGGGTGGTCGGGCCGGACATCACGAAGGCCGGGACTGCGAGTTTCTCGCACAGCTCGTAGAGCGGCATCAGCCGCTCGTCGTCGGCCCGCATGCCCTCGCGGTAGAAGCCGGCATCGAGGTTGATCCCCTTGAAGCCGAGTTCGGTCACGGCGCGCTTGGCCTCGGCGACCGCCGCCTTGCGGCCGAGCTTCACCGGGTCCACCGAGGCGATGCCGATCAGCCGCTTCGGATCATGCCCGGCGGCCTGCGCGAGGGCGTCGTTCGAGATCCGGACCCCCGGCACCGAGCGGGCGACCATCACGGCGACGTCGATCCCGGCCCCGTCCATCTCGGCGCAGAACCCCTCGATCGTGGCGCCCCGGGTGAAGTGCTCCACTTCACGGCTGCCGACCCGGGCGTTCAGCCAGCGCGCGATCCCGAATTCCGGCGTGTCGGGCTCGGCGCCGAAGAACGTGTGCAGGAAGGTCGGACGGCTGCGCATGTCCACGACGGGCATTTTTTGGGGACTCCACGTTTGTGATGTGAGGAAGGTGTGGGGCCGAACATCGACCATCGAATCAGATCAAGGATTCACAAGGTCGAGACCTTGTGCGGGTGCAGGGCAGCGCCCTGGAAGACTCGCCTGCAAGACTCGCCTGGAAGACTCGGCGGCTCTTCCGCTCAGTGTGAGACCGCCTCCAGCACCTTGCCGCGGGTCTCGACCCCGAGGGTGAGGACCAGCAGGGCGGCGATCAGGAACCCGCCCGCTCCGACCTGGAAGGCGGTGGCCGGGCCGTAATCGCGGACCAGCACCGGCACGATCATCGGTCCCAGGATGGCGCCGATTCGTCCGAAGGCCGAAGCGAAGCCGGCCCCCGTGGCCCGGGCCCGGGTCGGGTACAGCTCCGGCGTGTAGGCGTAGAGGCAGCTCCACATGCCGAACATGAAGAACTGCATCACGAAACCGGACACGAACAGCCAGGTCTCGCCGGCGGCGTTGCCGTACAGCCAGGCGGCCGCGGCCGCGCAGATCAGGAACAGGGCCGTGGTCGGCTTGCGGCCGATCCGCTCGAGCAGCACGGCCGCGGTGGCGAAGCCCGGGATGCCGCCCAGGGTGATCAGGGTCACGAAGCCCACCGAGCCGACGATCGAGAAGCCGCGCTCCTTGAGCAGCACCGCGATCCAGGAATTGAGCCCGAAGAAGCCGATCAGCGCGAAGAACCACAGCCCGAAGGCCATGACGGTGCGCATCCGGTAGGCCGGCGCGAACAGGGTCGCCACCGCGCTCAGCCGGGGGCCGGGAATCGGATCGGCGACCGTCTCCGCCATCGCGGCGGCGATCTGCGGGGTGACCGGGGGCAGGGGCCGGCCGGTGGCGCGCTCGACGGCCCGCTCCATCGTGGCCATCACCGCCTCGGCCTCCGCGTGGCGCCCGGCTTCGGCGAGCCAGCGGGGCGATTCGGGCATGTTCCGGCGCACCGCGAGCACCACCAGCGACAGCAGGCCGACCACCACGAAGGCCCAGCGCCAGCCGAGATAGGGCAGCACGAAGAAGCTGATCGCCCCCGACAGGACGTAGCCCACCGCCCAGAACCCCTCGAGGATCGCGATGTATTTGCCGCGCACGGGGGCCGGGACGATCTCCGAGACCATCGCCTGCGCCACCGGCGCCTCGCCGCCGACGCCCGCCCCGATCAGGAACCGGCAGGCCATTAGCACGGGCAGGCTCCAGGCGGTGGCCGCCGCGAGACTCGCCAGGCCCCAGACCACCATGGTCACCTGGAACACGGCCTTGCGGCCGAACCGGTCGGAGGCGGTGCCGGCGACGATGTTGCCGACGAGCTGGCCTGCGAAGGTCATGGCGGCGAGCTGGCCGGCCTCCGTGGGGCTCAACCCGAACGCCACCACGATCGAGCCGAGCAGGAAGGTCAGGAGCGCCACGTCGATCTGATCGACCAGCCACGCCGAGGCGATGACCGCGAAGATCTTGCGCTGGTAGCGCGACATCGGCAGCCGTTCGAGACGCGCGGCGATGTCTGAGACGACCGGTCGACCGTCCCCCTGAGATGTGTCGGCCAGCGGCACGGCGGATCCTTCCTCGACACCCGGACCGCGGCGCCCGCGATCCCGTTTCCGACCCGGTACAGCAGGGCCGCCCGTCGGAACAGGCGTGACGGCGGACAGGCATGGCGGCGGCCCGGATCCGGCCTATCTGCCCGGACGCCCCCGGACACTGGACCCGCGATGGATGATGCTCCCTCGGCCGCGCAGCACGGCCGCTACCGCTACAGCGCCCTTCCGGACCGGCCGGTCTATGACTGGCCCGGGGCTAAGCGGCTCGCGGTCTATGTCGGGCTCAACCTCGAGACCTTCGATTTCGGGTCGGGGCTCGGGGCGGAGCTCGCCCCGGGCGGGCCGCAGCCCGACGTGCTCAACTACGCCTGGCGCGACTGGGGCAACCGGGTCGGGGCCTGGCGGCTGCGGGACGCCCTCGACGGCCTCGGCCTGCCCGCAAGCGTGCTGGTCAACAGCCGGCTCTACCGGGACTGCCCGGGCCTGATCGAGGCGTTCCGGGCGCGGGGCGACGAGATCGTCGGTCACGGCCGCACCAATGCCGAGCGGCAGGGGACCCTGTCCGAGGCGGAGGAGCGCGCCCTGATCGCGGAGGCCACCGCGATCCTGACCCGGGAGGAGGGCCGGGCACCGGCCGGCTGGCTCGGGCCCTGGATCTCGCAATCGCGGGTCACGCCCGACCTGCTTGCCGAGGCCGGCTACCGGTACCTGCTCGACTGGTGCCACGACGACCAGCCGACCTGGATGGCGACCCGGGACGGCGGCCGGATCCTGGCCGTGCCCTATCCGCAGGAGCTGAACGACATCCCGGCGATCGTCGCCCGCAAGGAGACCGGCCGCCAGTTCGCCGACGCGATCGTCGACGCCTTCGACGAGATGCTGGAGCAATCCGCCACCGCGCCCCTGGTGATGGGCATCGCGCTCCACCCGTACATCGTCGGCCAGCCCCACCGGCTGCGGCCGCTGCGGGCGGCGCTCGCGCACATCGCGTCCCACCGGGACCGGATCTGGATCACCACGGCCGGCGCGATCGCCGGAGCCATTGCCTGACCGCCAAAAACAGGGTTTCCAAAGGGCTCAGCCCTTTGGCGGGGTTCAGGGGCGGAGCCCCTGAGAGACCAGGGCTCTGCCCTGGACCCGCAAAAGGTCTCGACCTTTTGAATCCGGATTTGATCCGCTCAGTCGGGGATGGCGAGGCCGATCGACAGGCACAGGGCCGCCACGACCGTCAGCGCCACGGCCGCCTGCCGGACCTGATGCCAGCGGGCGGTGCGGGCGCGTTCTTCGGGGCTGGCGCCGAGATGCAGCTCGTCGTCAAAGCCCTTCACGAAGGCTTCGAAGCTCGGGAAGGCCCACCGGGCGAGCCACAGCCAGATGCCGACCGCGATCAGGCTGGCGATCCCGCCCCCATACGTAAAAGCATCGTCCAGCATCCGGCGCACGCCTACCAGCCCACGCCCCCCTCTTATTTGTCTTCTACGGTATGGTGCTGGAATTGCCTAGATCACCACCCGATTTCGGCAGGCAACATTTTGTTTCCGCCGGGTATCGGAGCCCGGTTCAGGCCGGCGGCCGGCCCAGCGCGTAGAGGGTGATGGCGGCAGCGTTCGAGACGTTGAGGCTGCGGATCGCCCCCGAGAACGGGATCCGGGCCAGGATATCGCAGCAGGTCCGGGTCCGCTCGCGCAGGCCCTTGCCCTCCGCCCCGAGGACGATCACCAGCGGCCGCGCGATGGTGAGCGTGTCGAGGCTCGCCGGCGCGTCGGAATCGAGACCGATCCGGGTGTAGCCGCGCTCGCCCAGCTCGATCAGCGCCTCGGCCAGGTTGCGGACGGTGACGAAGGGCACGTGCTCCAGGCCGCCCGAGGCGGATTTCGCCAGGACCCCGGTGGCGCCCGGCGCGTGCCGCACCGTGGTGACGATGCCGGCGACCCCGAAGGCCGCGGCCGTGCGGACGATCGCCCCGACATTGTGCGGGTCGGTGATCTGGTCCAGCGCCAGCAGCAGGGCATCGGCCGGCAGGTCGTGGAGGCCGGGGGCGGGCAGGGGCTCGGCCTCGAGATAGAGGCCCTGGTGGACCGCGTCCGGCCCGAGCAGGCGGCCGATCTCGCTCGGCCGCACCAGCTCGGGGGTGATGCGCAGGGCGTCGCCGAATTCCTCGGTCAGCCGGGCGGCGGCGTTCTCGGTGGCGAGCAGCCGGTGCAGCCCACGCTCGGCATTGCCCAGGGCCTGAACCACCGGGTGCCACCCATAGAGCACGGCTGAGCCATCGGCTGCGCCGGATTCGGGCCGCGGTCCGGGTCCCCCAGAACGGCCGCCGGGCCGGAAGCCGGGTCGCGATCCGAAACGGGGCGGACCGCCCGGGCGGCCATCGTTGCGACGGCCGGTCATCGGAGCGCGATCGGGGAGGGGAGCATCGGCACGGCCTTCTCTGAATGGATCGCGCCGAGAAACCGGGCGGCGCCGCTCGCGTCAAGCCGAGGCCGCCTGAAAGGCTGCTTCGCGGTCAAGCGCAGGACTGATCGCAACGTCGATTCCTTGAGCCTCTTTCCCATCGGCACACCGCCGGTCTGTGGATGGATCAGGTATATTCCCTTCGAACGATGTGATTATCGACGGAACTGGGTGCGTTCTTCAGAACGAACGAGCGCGCCGTTAGGTAGGAAAAATATCAAGATGGAATCTTTCAGAGAGTCAGTTCGGAAGACTATATGCAGGGGCGATTTCATGATTTCTGCCAGGGGTTTGAGACTGGTTATCGTATCCGACTCTGCGCGGATGCGCATGCAACTCTGCGGGGTCGCGTATCGAAGTCTGCGCGGATCGAGCCGGCGGGCGTATCGGATTCTGCGCCGTTCCGTATCGGATTCGGCGCGGATTCGGTCTCGGACCGGTGGAATGCGGGGACAGAATGCCGGACCTCGGGCGTATCGAACTCTGCGTCGGCGTGAGGGCTGGATCCGCCCGTATGGAACTCTGCGCGGGTACCGCCTCCGAGAACCGCGGGGAAACGTGGCGGGGAAACGGGGATTGCCGGGACAAGCCGGACCGGACCGGAGCCTCCGCCGGCGAATCGTGGCATGGCAGGATCGGGCCGCTGCTCCCCCTTCCGGAGGGACGTGTCCGCGTGCGGCTCGGGCTGAGGGGCGATGGGCGTCGAGGAAAAAATCGCTGCGATCCACGACGCGGATCTGCGGGCCGAGATCGAGGCCGCGCGCGGCGGCTTCCTGTTCGCCCAGATCGTCGAGCACGTGCTGCACCGCCAGCGCGAGCGCGACGCGCAAGCCGCCGCACTCGGCGAGCAGGAGTTCCGCCGTGCCCAGCTGTCGCGCGACCAACGCCGCCGCGACGCGGTGCGCCTCGTCATCGAGAGCGAGCCGGCGCTGCCGTCGAGCCTGCAGCACATCCACTCGGTTCTGGCACTCTGCGGCCTGCCCTATCGCGATCCCGGGCCGGTGCGCGAATTCACCCGCACCTACGGGCGCAACTCGCTGAGCCTGATGGCCGGGCGGATCAAGGATCCGGAGACCGGGGCCTTCGAGCCCCAGGGGCTGCCCTACGGGCCGAAGGCCAGGCTGGTGCTGCTGCACCTCTGCACCGAGGCGGTGCGCCAGCGCAGCCCGACCGTGAAGGTCGCCGAGACGCTCTCCGGCTTCATGCGCGAGATGGGTTTTGCCGTGACCGGCGGCGAGCGCGGCACCATCCGGCAGTTCAAGGAGCAGCTGAACCGGCTGGCCGCCTGCACCATGCAGATCGGCCTCTGGGACGGGCGCGACAGCGCCACCACCCTCAACGTCCCGCCGTTCCGCAGCCTGGAATTGTGGAAGCCGCGCGCCGGGGAGGGTGAGGACGAGGCGGGACGGACCGTGCGGTTCGACCCGGAATTCTACGAGACGCTGATCAAGCACGCGCTGCCGGTGGATGTGCGGGCGGCGCGTGCCTTCTCCGGCTCGGCACGCAAGCTCGACCTGCTGTTCTGGACCGGCTACCGGCTACGCTCCCTGCAGCGCCCGCTGCGGCTGACCTGGACCAACCTGCACGCGCAGTTCGGGGCCGAAAACGCCTCGATCCGCAGCTTCCGGCAGGCCTTCAAGGCCGATCTGGCACATCTGCGCGAGGTGTTTCCGCGCCTCCCGATCGTGCTCGACGATGGCGGCCTGACCCTGCACCCGGCCGATCCGAGCGCGTTGCTCGTGCCGCCACGCCCAGCCTCCACGAAGAGAATGCAGGCTCGGCGGCAAGGAATTTAGCGCGGGCTCAAGGAATGCAATTGGGATATTCCATCCCGTTCCCTCAGTGTCTGGGAACAGAATGTCGAAAAGCATTCCCAACGTGCTCGGAACGCGCTAAATGTTCCCTGGTGCTGAAGGGAACGCTGGATGGGCCTGTCGGAGGATGAGATCGAAGCGCGGTTGGCCGCATTGCGCCGCCAGCGCGAGGCGCTCGACCGGGAGATCGCCGATCTCGTGCTCTACCTGGAACTCGGCCGGCGCTTGAGCGGGGCGGGGAGCGGACCGGCCCCTGTCGATCGGGGGAGGGCTGAGGAGCCGGGCAAGCCCGCCCGCCCCGTGTCGGAACCGCCGGCGGTCGCGGCCCACGACGCTCCCGTCAATGACGGCCTGCCGCGCAGGGCTCGGCCGGTCTCGGACCCGACCGGGCTCGAGGCCTGGGACACCCCACCGCGCGAGACCCGACATGGCCCGCCGGATGAGGAGGCGGACGGGATCCCGCCGGCGATCGCGTTCACGGAGGATGCGGCGGCGGCCCGCCGCTACGGTCGCGCGCTGGTGGAGGCGGCCTGCGCGGCGATCCGGGAGGCGGGCCGGCCGATGCATGCCGGCGAGATCCTGGAGATCCTCGTGGCCCGCGGCTTCACCCTGCCGGGGCGCGATCCGGTGGCGGCTCTCAACACCCGCCTGTGGAAGCGGTCCGGCCCGGGAGGCCCCCTGCGCCGCGTCGCCGAGGCCACCTACGCCCTGGCCGAGGCGTCTCGATCCGGGCAGGACCGCGATCCCGAGGCTTGAGGGAAGGCGAGGCCGGCCCCGCCGCGACGTCGGCGGTCACGATGCCGTGACGCCGCGTGGCCTGGTGCCGATCCCGGCCGGCCCTGATCCATATGGGGGACGCGCTGCCGCGCCACCGTCTGTACGTCTCGGATCGACGCGATCGGTCCGTCAAGGGCGCGGTCTGTCGATCGGAGCCGGCGGCTTGGGGCGGGGGTTTGGAGGCGGGCCATGCACAGCGATGCGCGATCCCGCTCCGCGGGCCTGGTGGAGGGTCTATGACAGCGGCTCTCGTTGCACCGGCCGCGCAGGTCTGCGCGTTCGCGCTGGGCTGTGCGGTGATCCACGCCGCCCGCGGCCATGCCGAGATCCTCACCCGGGTGCTCGCCGCCGCGGCGATCCTGGCCGCCGTCCTGCTGCTGCTCGTCGCGTCGCTCGACTGCGCCCCGGAGGCGGACGAGGTCATAGGCCAGAGCCCGGTCTCCGCGGCTTCCTGAACGAACCGCGGTCGCTGGGCCGTCAGTTGATCAGGCAGAAGCCGGCGCCGGTGCCGACGCGCCTGTCCTGCGCGCACCAGGGCCTGGGGGCTGCTCGGAGCGCCTCCTTGGGCAGGTCCGCGGGGCTCCTCAGGGCCGAGGTCGTCTGAGCGGCCTCGGGCTCCGGGTGACGCAGCGCGAGGCTGTCGGGGAGGAGGCGAGGCTCCTGTTCCGGGAGCTGCGCATTTGCAATCGAACTCGCCGCCACCGGCCGGGGGCCGTCGGTCCGCTCCTGCGCGGCCGCGGCCCCGGTTAGGACCAGGCAGGCGATCGGGGCCGCGAGGAACCTGAACATCGACGAAGCTCCCTGCCGAGGACGCGCATCCGGCGGATCCCAAGCTTACGGGGCGGCCGGACCGGGCGAGTGTGCCGCCGGCATCTTAAAAGGGCGCGAAGATTCAGGCTTAACCGGATGCCAAGATCGTGGATCGAAGGATCTATACAGGCGGACAAAGTCATCGGCCCGGGTGGCGATCAATCGTCGCCGCTCCGAGACACCTCGGAAGACATCCCGTCCGGTCGGAGCGGACAGGGCCGGCGCCTACGCAGCGCGCATCCGGTCACCCGGCAGGGGCGACTGGGCCACCGGCATGTCCGCCTCGGCGATCGGCCGGAACCGCCCGGTGGTGCCGTCATAGGCCAGGAGCGCGCCGGACTCGATCTCGAAGAACCAGCCGTGCAGGCGCAAGCGGCCCTTGGCCAGGCCGACGGCCACGCTCGGATGGGTGCGCAGGTTGGCGAGCTGCACCACCACGTTCTCCAGGGCCAGCGCCCGGTGGCGCTCCTGCGGGTCCATCCCCTCGGGATAGGCCTCGCAGACGATCCGCTCGGCGGCCTCGGCGTGGCGCAGCCAGGCCGCGACGCTGGGCATCTTCTTCAGGAGGTCCGGCTTCATCAGGCCGCTCATGGCGCCGCAATCGGAATGGCCGCAGATCACGATGTCGCGCACCCCCAGGGCCACCACGGCGTACTCGATCGCCGAGGAGACGCCGCCGACCACGTCGGAGGCCGGAGGCACGATGTTGCCGGCGTTGCGGCAGACGAACAGGTCGCCCGGCCCGGCCTGGGTGATGTGCTCGGGCGAGACCCGGGAATCCGCGCAGGCGATGATCAGGGCGCTCGGGTGCTGACCGTCGCGCACGAGCTGCTGGTACATCTGGCGCTGGCCCGGGAAGATGCTGCCCTGGAAGCTGGCGATGCCCTGGATGATGCTGTTCACGGATGCGGTCTCTGCGGCAGGGGATTGGGCTGGGAGAGATTCGGACTGGCGGCACGCGGAATCGCGAGCGCCGCGCCGGCGCGGCGCTGCGTGCTGGATTCGTGCAGGGGGATGTGGGGGGATCGGAAGGCGGTCGCCCGAGGGGCTCCGCCGGCATCATCCCGAAAGCGGGGGTCCGGCTTTCGGGATGATGCGGAACTCAAGACCTCGCGCAGCGCCCGGATATCGGGTTCGGGACGATGCGCGAGGCGGTCTCGGATTGCGTCAGCGGCGGACGCGGCGCTCGACATGCCCGGATGCCCAATGGGGATCGATCACGTTGCGGCGCGAGATTGCGGTCCGGGCCCCGTCATGCACCATCGGGGCGCCGAGGAGCTGGCCGCTGCCCCTGCGCTGCGAATGCAGGGAGCGCGGATCGTGGGAGGGATCGCTGACATAGGAACTCATGTGGCCGCCGCCGGCGGCCTGCCGGTTGCCGCCGCCGCCCTCGCCGGCCTGGGCCGCCATCGGAAGAGCGAGGGCACCGGCCAGGAGGCCGAGGGTCAGGAAGCGCTGGGTGATCGTGCGCGTCATGTGAAGCTCCGCCCGTGTTCGTCATGCTGGCCCGGGACACCGCGTTCCGTGCCGATGAACCGAACATAGCCGCCGCCGTTTGACGTCGATGTGCGGTCAGACACAGTAAAATCTAATTCCTCTCGTTGATCTACTTGTGCGGATCCGCACCTCGGCGCTGCGATATCTGTCGAGGGCCGGGATTAATCGGCGTCGCACACATGCACGCAGCATCCACGCCGCCGCAACAGGGCGCGGCCGGAGCCGATCCGGATCGGTAGCCGAGCGAGGGGGCCGGCTCAGTCGAGCCCGTGCCCGTGCCGGATGTCGCCCACCGGGCCGACCATCCGCAGGGCGGCGGGTTCCGGCCCGAGGGCGAGGGGCAACGGTGCGACCGCCGCGTAGACGAGGCCCCCCGGCTCGTAGGCCAAGGTGGCGCTGTCGCGTCCGACGAGGCCCCGCTCCAGCAGGCGAGTGCCGAAGCCGCGCCGCGACGGGGGAGCGACCGGCGGGCCGCCGCGCTCGCGCCAGGTGATCCGCAGGGTCCGGCCGCCCCCCAGGCCAGCCTCCGGCGCCCAGTCGAACGACGCCCGTCCGCCCGGGACCGAGAGGGCGCCGTACTTGACCGCGTTGGTGCACAATTCGTGCAGGATCATCGTGAGCGCGAGCGCCATCTCGGGGGGCAGGCGCAGGTCCGGCCCGGCCAGGGTGACGCGCGCCGCCTCGCCCTGGAACGGGCGAAAAGCCTGGTCGGCGATCCCCCGCAGGTCGGCGCCGATCCAGCTCTCCCGGGTCAGGACGTCGTGGGCCCGGGACAGGCTGAGCAGCCGCGCCTCAAAAGCCTCGCGCCCAGCCTCCGCGCCGGCGCCGAGATTCTTGAGGCTCTGGGCCGCCATCGACTGCACGGTGGCGAGGGTGTTCTTCACCCGGTGGTTCAGCTCGTCGACCAGCAGGCGATGGGCCTCCGCGCGCCGGGCGAGCTCGTCCGCCGCCCCCGTCAGGGCGTCGGCGATCATCGCGCCCTCGCGCACGATCGCCCGGGGCAGGGGCGGCAGCGGCGCGTCGCGGCCCAGCGCCCCGGCGGCGACCGCGAGATCCCGCAGCGGCCGGGCGATCAGGGCCGCGAGGAGCCACGCGAGCATCGCCGCGGCGAGC
The DNA here is from genome assembly GCF_022829635.1 of Methylobacterium sp. E-066. Classification (GTDB taxonomy): domain Bacteria; phylum Pseudomonadota; class Alphaproteobacteria; order Rhizobiales; family Beijerinckiaceae; genus Methylobacterium. The sequence continues at coordinate 12,580 of NZ_JAKSYO010000088.1, read as the reverse complement.
GCCACCGCGCTGCCCGCGGCCAGGATGTTCCAGCGCAGGGCCGCCACCGAGGCCAGGGCCCGGTCCTCGGTCTGGCGCACCACCACCTGCCAGCCGAGGCCGGGATAATCCCGGTATCCGGTCGTGCGCGCGCTCGCGCTGAGATACCCGGCGGTGCCGTCGGGCCAGGGGCCGAGCCGGCTCGTGCCCTGCGGGTCGAGGAGGCGCATGCCGGACAGCACGGTCTCGGTGAGGCGGGTGCCCTGGAGAGCGGCAGGCCCGAGCAGCACGGTGCCGTCCCGGGACAGGATCAGGATCTCGGCCCCGCCGCGGTGGCTCCGGAGCGAGGCTTCGAGGATCCGCGCCATGTCGCGCGCCCAGGTCCAGTCGAGATGGGCGGCGAGCACCCCGACGAAGCGGCCATCCGGAGCCCGGACCGGGGTGGCGAGGTCGAGGAGGCGCAGGGGCTCGCGGGCCACCGCGTCAGGCGTCTTCGGCGCCAGCACGGACTGCAGGAGCTTGGCCGGATGCACATCCCCCACGAACGGTTTTTCGTGCGCACCCTGGAAGTAGTCGCGGCCGGAGACGTCGGCCCCCTCCAGCGCACCGGTGCTGGTGACCGCGACGCGCCCGTCCGGATCGATCAGCCCGATGATCGAGTAGGCCGGATAGGTGACTTGGAGGCGCTCCATCACCGCCCGCTTGGCCTCGGTTCCGGTGCCGGGATCGCGCAGGCTGTCCGAGGCGGCGGCGATCTGGATGTCGCGCCAGCGCTCGAACATGCCGAGATCGAGGCTCCGCGCCATCTGCCCGGCGATCTCGGCGAGCTGGCTGCCGACCTCGGCCTCGAGCCGGCGCGACGCCTCGCGGCTCACCAGGATGGCCAGGGCCAGGGCGGCGAGGAAGCCCAAGGTCCCGAAGCCCAGCGCCAGCACCAGGCGCAGCCGCGGCACCATCGGCCGCCGGCGGACGGGATCGGTCGGGGCGGCCGGATCGGCCTGCGATCCCGCCGCCGCTACAGCCCCGGATCGGGCGACCGCTTGCATCCGCTCTCCCCGGAGCCCGACCGGCCCGCCCTCGGTCGAAGCAGGCCGCGCCCGAGCCCGCCCGTCTCAGCACGCGCGGGAGGGCTCAGCAAGGCCGTATCAGTACGGGCCATCGCGCGTGCAATCCTGTGTTGCACAGATGCGCTCATGCACACCCTTCGCACTACCCTTGCACTACCCTTGCACGACGCCTGCGCTCAGCCTCCGAGCAGCGCATGTGCCGCCCGCACCAGGATCCCACCGGGCCGACGCAGCTCGCCGAGCACCGAGAAATGCTCGGCCCCGGGCACCGGCAGCAGGGGACCCGGCGCATGGGCCGCCGCCCGCAGGGCGTGCAGGTTGCGGGCATCGTGGATCAGGGCCGGCAGCTCGCGGCTGCCATAGGCGAGGCAGAGCGGCTTGCCCACCACCGGCAGGCGCAGGGGCGACAGGGTCTCGACCTCGGCCTCCGTGAGGCGCAGCTTGTCGTCGAGGGCGGTCTGGCGGATCGGCGCGAGGTCGTAGACGCCCGAGATCGCGAGCCCCGCGGCGACCGCCGGGTGGCCGAGATGCAGGGCGGTCAGCAGCCCGCCCGCCGACCAGCCGGCCAGGACCAGGGGACCGCCGATCCCGTGCGCGGGTCCGTGGCTGCCGATCCAGTCGAGCGCCGCGCCGATCTCGGCCGCGATCCGGGTCAGGTTCGCCTCCGGGGCGAGGGTGTAGCCGACCAGCGCCACCGACCAGCCGGCGGCGTTCGGCCCCTCGGCGAAGCAGGCGAACAATTCCCGGGCGCCGCGCTGCCAGTAGCCGCCATGGAGGAAGACCAGGGCGGGGGCCGAGCCGTCGCGGGCCGGGTAGAGGTCGAGGGCGTTGCGGGCGCCCGGGCCGTACGGGATGTCGAGGCCGGCCGGATGCGCGGCCCGGTAGGCGGCCGAGGCGGCGTCGCGCGCGGCCACCTGGGCGGCGCTGTCGGCGACCGCGCGGGTGTTGTCGTAGCAGGCGCTGCGGGCGTCCCGGTCGAGCTCGGCCCAGCGGCGGCGCGGATCGGCCGGGGTCGGGTCGTCCAGGCGGAAATCCAGAGCCATCGTGGGTTGTCTCCCGGCCTCCCGCCACACCATGACAGCCCGCGGGACCCGGGTCGAGGCGCCCGGTTCAGGGGGCAGCGTCGGGATCCTGGGCGCCGATCGCCCGCAGACCGGCGCGGGCCACCGCGACATCCTGGTCGCTGGTGCCGGAGCCGACCCCGATGCCGCCGAGGCAGGCGCCGTCGATCACGATCGGCAGGCCCCCCGGGAGGTTGGTCAGCCGGCCGCCGGAGGCGAGGGCGACCGTCACGGCGAGATCGGCGGGGAGGCGGCCGGTGGGCGCGCCGTTCGAGGCGGCGGTCACCGCCTTGGCGAGCGCACTCTCGCGGGACAGCAGCTTGGCGCCGTCCATGCGCAGGAAGGCGAGGAGATTGCCGTCGGCATCGACCACGGCAACGTTTTCCGGCACCCCGATCGCCTCGGCCTGGGCGACGGCCGCCTGGAGGGCAATCAGTGCCGCCGCATGGGTGAGCCGGGCGGCGGGACGGGTGGTGGCGGTCATCGCGGGCCTCGGCAACGGTCTCGGCGGGGGAGGGGGCAGCGGGTCAGAAGCCGGGCCAGGCTCCCGGGATCGTGCCGCCATAGCCCCAGCCGGTAAACGGCGGGGCGGCGACCCGTTCCCGCGTAGCCGGGGGCAGGGCGCGGGCGAGGGGCCGGGGCGTCTGCCAGGCCCGCCAGCCCCGGAGCCGGTCGTGCTCGGCCATGCGGGCCAGGGTCGCCTCCGTGTCGGACACGTGCCGGTGGTGCGGCTTGCGATGGGGCGGCCGAGCCTCGGCCGGGGCGATCGCCAGCAGCAGCGCCACCGGCATCAGGATCGAGAGGATCAGGGGGCGCATGGTTCGGGCTCGCGGAGCGTGCGCGGCGGGGCCTTCACCGGCGGCTACGCTGCGCCGCGCCCCCGGTTCCGAGGCAGGGCGATTTTCGCCGATCCGAAGCCTGCGAAAACCCCGTAGGATGGGGAACGCCCTCCCCCGAGACGATGCGAGCCGCCCGATGCCGATCGCCGCTGAAAACCCCGCCGCGCAGGATCCGGTGGCGCTGCTCGAGACCCTCGTGGCCTTCGACACGGTGAGCGCGCGCTCGAACCTGCCGCTGATCGACTGGGCGGAAGGCTATTGCCGGGATCACGGCGCCGCCGTCGCCCGGGTGAGCGACGCCACCGGGACCAAGGCGGCGCTGCTCGTCAGCGTCGGCCCGTTCGCGACGCGGGCCGGCTACGTGCTCTCCGGCCACAGCGACGTGGTGCCGGCCGAGGGCCAGCCCTGGTCGTCGGACCCGTTCGTCCTGCGGGAGGAGGCAGGCCGGCTCTACGGACGCGGCACCTCCGACATGAAGGGCTTTCTCGCGGTCTGCCTGGCGCTGCTGCCGGAGATGGTCGCAGCCGAGCTCGCGACGCCGCTCCACATCGCGATCTCGTACGACGAGGAGGTCGGCTGCCTCGGGGTGCGCCCGCTGATCGCCCGGATGCTGGAGCGGGGGCCGCGCCCGCTCGGCTGCTTCGTCGGCGAGCCCACCGGGATGGGCGTGGTGGTCGGGCACAAGGGCAAGTCTGCGGCCCGCCTCACCTTTCGGGGCAAGGCCAGCCATTCGGCCCTGGCGCCCGCGGGCGTCAACGCGGTGGAATATGCCGCCCGCTTCATCGAGCATGTCCGGCTGTCCGCGGAGGCGATCGCCCGGGACGGGGCCCGCGACCCGCTCTACGACGTGCCCCACACCACCGGCCTGTCGAGCGTGGTCCGGGGCGGCTCGGCGCTCAACATCGTGCCGGATCGCTGCAGCGTCGAGTTCGAAGTCCGGGCGATCGGGGCCGACGATGCCGGGGCGCTGGCAGCGGCCGCGATCGCCTACGCCACCGAGACCCTGGCGCCGCTGATGCGGGCGACGGACCCGGCCTGCGGCGTCGATGTCGAGCCGCTGATCGACTATCCCGGCCTCGACACCGACCCCGAGGCGGCGATCGTGACGCTCGCCAAGCGGCTGGCCGGGCGGAACGCGCACGGGAAGGTTTCGTACGGGACGGAGGGCGGGCTGTTCGAGCGGCTGGGCGGCGTGCCGGCCGTGGTAATCGGTCCGGGCTCGATCGCCCGGGCCCACAAGGCCGACGAGTACGTCACCCGGGATGAGCTCGCAGCCTGCGCGGACTTCGTCCGGCGGCTGATCCGGGAGTGCCGGACCTGAATTCGGCGCAGTCTGGCGCGGCCATCCCCGCGCACAGCCTTCGCAGTCTGCCGCTGTCCCGCCGGCCGTTGGGTGTTCCTTCGAAGAAACCTTTGCGAAGAAACCTTTGCGCCGCTCGCGGCTTGGAGGAGCGGCGGGCCGCGAGGCCGGATCGGGAATCGGCGAACAGCGCATGGCCAGCCTCAGCGTCGCGATCGCGTTCGGCGTCCGCCTGCTCCTGGTGCTGCTGTTCCTGCCGTTCAGCGCGCTCGACAAGATCCTCAACTTCAAGGGCGCGGTCGGCCAGGCCCGGCAGGCGGTGCATGCCACGTGGCCGGCGACCCTGCTGATCCTGATCGGGCTCGGGGTCGAGATCGGGATGTCGCTGTGCATCCTCACCGGCACCGCCGACCGGGCGGCGGCCTTCGTGCTGGCCGGCTATTGCGGCGTCACCGCGCTGCTGTGGAAACAGTTCTGGGCACCCGGCGATTTCTGGGCGGGCGGCAAGGGCCGCGAACTGTTCTGGGATTTCTTGAAGAATTTTGCGCTGGCCGGAGGTTTCTTGCTGATCACCTTCGGGACAGGCGCCGGGACGGTCCAAGATTTCTTCGCCGACCCGCTCGCCTCGTCCCACCCCTACGCGGTCCAGGCCCGGCCATAAAATCCGGGTTTCCAAAGGGCCCCCGGCCCTTTGGCGGGGCGCGAAGCCCCGAGGTCTCACCCCTTCGGCATGGTGGCGACCATCGAGGGCCGGCCCTCGAACACCGCGTACCAGGCGGCGGTGGCGGGGCGTCCCTCGCGCCAGGCGAGATCGGGGAAGCGCAGGTCGAGATAGCCGAGCGCGCAGGCGATCGCGACCGTGCCGATATCCAGGACCGGCATGTCGGCGACCAGGGTCTCGAACCGGTCGAGCGCCGCCGTGATCTTGGCCACTTGGCCGGCCTCCCAGGAATCCCAGCGCTGCGCCTCCGGGCGCAGGACCCGCTCGTAGCGGGTCAGCAGCGCGGCATCGAGCAGGCCGTCGGCGAGCGCCTGCCGGGTGAGCGCATCCCAGCGCGCCGGACCCTCGGGGAACAGGCGCGGGCCGGCCGAGAGGCCGTCGAGATACTCGCAGATCACCCGGCTGTCGTAGAGGGCGGTGCCGTCCTCCAGCACCAGGGCCGGGATCTTGCCGAGCGGGTTGTGGGCGGCGACCTCGGGGGAGGGCCCGGTCGGCGAGGCACCGGCGGCGGTGACGGCGATCTTGTCGATCAGCCCGGTCTCGTGGGCGAGCACCAGCACCTTGCGGGCATACGGGGAGGCGGGGGAGTAGAGGAGCTTCATCGGACCGTCCCAGTTCGTGGTGACGTCGGGACCTCGCATTCCTGCCGGCTGGAATCCAGTCCGGACGCTGAAACCGGGTTTCCAAAGGGCTCAGCCCTTTGGCGGGGTCTTGGGGCGGAGCCCCGAAGGATCGGGCGAAGCCCGACACCAGGGCTCCGCCCTGGACCCGCACAAGGTCACGGACCTGTTGAACCCGGGCCTTTCAAGCGCGATCCGCGTCGGCCGGGATGAACCGCAGCGTGCCGGCCCGGCGGGTCGGTTGGCCGGTGTCGTTGGTGTGGTTGACCCCGTCCATGACGGGCACCGCGGGGAAGTCGAACGGGCTGATTCCGTCCAGGCACGCCACGTTCACGGCAAAGAGATCCTGGTTCGAGCGCCGCTGGTGATGGGTGTAGATCCCGCAGCGGGAACAGAAGAAGTGCTGCGCCGCTCCGGTGTGGAAGCGGTAGCTCGTCAACGCCTCCGCGCCTTGCAGGATCTCGATCCCGCCCGCCTCCGCCATGGCGACGACGGCGCCGCGCATTCGGCAGTACGAGCAGGTGCAGCGGCGGATCGAGTCGAAGCCGTCGCCGAGGGTCGCCCGGAAGCGCACCGCGCCGCAATGGCATTGGCCGGCATGGAGGGTCATGGTGCCCGGTCCCGTTCGGATCCCGTCTGCGCCCGGTCTTACGAGACGTGTCCGCTCGCGCTGGGCCACGGACGGGGTTGCCGACCGAGATCGGCGTCACGTTGGACGTAGCCCCGAAATTCGGGCCGGACAATCCATGAAAAGCTCGCGCGCTGCGTGAGAAAAACACACGCGACGGTCCGCGGATGCACGCCTGAGATCAGCGGCAAGCGTTTGAACCCGTATGCCTTTCTTGCCGGTGCGCCGGTCGCCCCCCGGTCAGCTCGCCCGCACCACCACCTCCACGAGATTGGCGCCCCCTGACCGGATCCCGGCCTCGATCGCCGGGGCGATATCGGCGGCCCGGGTCACCCGCCGGGACGGCACCCCCATGGATGTGGCGAGCGCCAGATAGTCGACGCGCGGGTCGGTGAGATCCATGGCGATGAAGCGGTTGGCCCGCACCGAGGCGTAGTGCGCCTGGCCCTTCATGAAGTTTTTCAGGATGTTGTACTCGGCGTTGTTGATCACCACGAAGGTGACCGGCAGCTTTTCGTGCGCGGCGGTCCAGAGCGCCTGGGGCGAGTACATCGCGGCGCCGTCGCCGACGACGCAGACCACGGGCGCCCGGTCGATGCCGAGGGAGAAACCGACCGCGGCCGGCATGCCCCAGCCGAGCACGCCGCCGCGCATCGCCGCATATTGGTGGGTGGACGGGCTGTCGAGGAAGGTCCGCAGGTGGGTCAGCGTCGCGGGCGCCTCGTCGATGATCGTGGTCTGCGCCCCCACGGCCCGGGCCACCTCGCGGGCGGCGACGAGCGGCGCGATCACCGGATCGTCGAAGGCGGCGTCGGCCGCGGCGGCGAGCTTGGCCCGCCGCGCGGTCCGGGCCGTCTCCGCCTGCGCGCGCACCTCCGCGTAGGCGGCGGCGCGATCGGCCACGCGCGGGGCCAGCAGCGGCAGCAGCGCGTTCAGGGACGCCTGGATGTCGCCCACCGTCGACAGGCTGGTGGCGTAGGTGCGCCCGAGGTCGCGGACATCCGCGGAGAGCTGGAACACCTGCGTCCCCGGCGGCACCGCCGAGACCTCCGAGTAGAGGATGGTGATCAGCGACTTGCCGCCCAGCGCGAACACCGCGTCGTAGCGCCCGAGGATGTCGGCGATGGCGTCGGCTCGGGTCGGCAGGTTGCCGGCCCAGAGCGGGTGGGCGGTGGGGAAGGGGATGTGGGCCGGCCAGGACGAGCCGTAGACCGGCGCCGCCAGCAGGTCGGCGAGCGCCACCGCCTGGGCGGAGGCGTCCGAGGCATCGATCTCGTCCCCGGCGATCAGGGCCAGACGGCCGGGCGCGATGGCGGCGAGTTTTTCGGCCAGCTTGTCGAGGGAGCCCGCTACCGCCCGCTGGTCGATGGTCGAGGTCTCACCCGCCGGGGTCGCGGTCATCGCCTCCATCACGTCCATCGGCAGGGACAGGAAGACCGGGCCGGACGGGGCCGCGCCGCAATCGTGGAAGGCGCGGCGCAGGAGCACCGGGATCTGGTCTGGGCTGGTGACCTCGCGGGCCCACTTCACCACCGGGTCGGCGATGGCGACGAGGTCGCCCATCAGCAGCGGGTCGGACAGGGCGTGGCGCAGGTCCTGCTGCCCGGCCGTGACCACCAGCGGCGTGCCGCTGACCTGCGCGTTCCACAGCGCGCCCATGCCGTGGCCGAGGCCGCCGGCGGTGTGCAGGTTGAGGAAGGCCGGCCGGCGCGCGCCCTGGGCGTAGCCGTCGGCCATCGCCACCGCGGTCGCCTCCTGCAGGGCGAGGATGTAGCCGATATCCTGCGCCTCGGTGAGCGCGTCGATCAGCGGCAATTCGGTGGTGCCGGGATTGCCGAAGATGTAGCGCACGCCCTCCGAGCGCAGCACATCCAGCAGCAGGTCGGCGCCCCTCCGGCTCCCGGCGGCATCCACGGTCTCGATCGACATACGCAACCCTCCTCCGCCCCCCGGCGGAATCAGTGCGACGCTACCCCATGACCGCGCCGCGACGAAGACCCGAGGCGCGGGATCGGGTTTCCAAAGGGCGAGCCCTTTGGCGGGTTGTCAGGGCGGAGCCCTGATGAAGCCGAACGCTAGAATCCGATCGGGAGCAGTCCGGGCGCCAAAGCCGCGGCGGCCCGCGGCCCGTCCTTGACCAGGCGAATCGCCGTGCGGGCGACGCGGTTGCGCAGGCGCCGGGCCCGCCAGAGCGTCCCCGTCTCCACGGCGAGGCCGCGGGCGTAGACGCTGGCGCGCAGGCTGCGGGCGTCGCAGGCCTGCTTGACCGGGTCGGCATAGAACGCCGCGATTTTTTCGCGACCCATACCGGGGGTGGCGAGCCAGGCCGGCACGTGGACCCGGGCGAGCCGGTCGGCATCGGTGAGCAGCTTGCCGATCCCGGTGCCGGGGATCGGGCAGGCGGTCTGGAAGGCGTCGCCGATCAGCACCAGCCCGTCGCGCTCCACCCCGTCGGCCCGGGCGAGGTCGATCGGCCGGACCTCGAGGGGGCCGGACACCGACAGGTCCGGGCAGTGCCGCGCCAGGTGGGGCATCATCGCCCGCAGGGTGGCTTCCGGGTCCCGGCGCAAGGCCGCGACCCAGGGCTCGCCGGGATCGCGGTAGCAGAACAGGTTGGCGCGCATCACCTCCCCGATCGGGAACAGGGTCAGGTAGGCGTCGCGCCCGCCGAACCCCTCGGCGAAGTAGGTCATGGCCGGGAACGGGAAGGCGGCCCGCGGCGCCGCCATGTCGAAGCCGACGGCCAGGGAGTGGCGCGGGCTCAGCGCCCGCTTGGCGATGCCGGCCTTGGCGAGCAGCGCATGGCCGAGCCCGGTGGCGAGCACGACGAGGCGCGCCTCGATCCGGCGGCCGTCGCTCAAGGCGAGAATCTGGCGATCCGGCCCGAGCTCGAAATCGGCGACCCGCCCGGGGGTCAGCAGCCCGTCGGGCAGGGCGGCCCGGGCGGCCCCGACCAGGACGGGATAATGCGCGCCCCATTCGCGGGCGGCTTCCCGGTAGGCGAGGCGGCCATAGCGGACCACCGCGACCTCCTCGGTCGCCGTCGTGCAAGCGGCGAGCGCCTGGCCGAAGCCGAGGCCCTCGAACAGCGCCATCTGGTCGGCCCCGAACTTCTCCGCCCGGAAGTCGCGGCGCGCCTCGCCGCGTTCGGCCTGGGCGTCGATCAGCGTGACCCGGGTCCCGGCGCGGGCGAGCGCCCCGGCCAGGCAGCTCCCGGCCAGCCCGGCGCCCACCACGGCTACGTCGTAGCGATCCACCACGCTGCCCATCGCTGTCATCGCAAAGTCGTCCCGTTCACGGCGCCAGAGTTTGAATGCACGAAACCGCACAGATGGCAGCGATGATGACGCCCGTAAAGCACGTACGTAATCTTTTTAGAGCCTGGAAACATTCGTTTACAGGGCGACAACGAAGCTTTCAGGCCATCTCATCTTCTGATTGAATCGCCGCACCTTATCCGGATCTCCTCCCCAACCCGGATCTGTGCCGCGCTCACGCCCGCAACTGCGCCACGAAGGCGCGCATGAACGGCGGCAGGCCGTCGAGGTCGCGCAGGCACAGGGTCAGGTCGCGGCGCGCCCAAGCATCCGAGAGCGGCACCACCGCGATGGCGAGCCCTTGCGCGGCCCGGGCCGCCGCGCTCTCGGGTAGCACCGCGAGCCCGACCCGGGCCTCGACCAGGCGGCAGACGGCATCGAAGCCGCGCAGCTGCACCCGCAGGCGCATCGGCCGCCCCTCCCGCACCGCCTGGGCGACCAGGAACCGGCTGATGGCGCTGCGCCGGTCGAGGCCGACGAGGTCGTGGCCGAGCACCTCCACGAAGGCGATGTCGGCCCGTGCCGCCAGGGGATGGTCCCGGGCCGCCACCACCACGAACCGGTCCTCCCGGAACGGGAAGGTCTGGAGCGAGCCGGTATCCACCGTGCCGGACAGGATGCCGAGATCGGCCGCGCCCTCGGCCACCAGCCCGACGATCTCCTCGGAGGTGCGCTCGTCGATCTCGACCCCGATCCCGGGATGGCCGGCCAGGAAGGCCGAGAGCGCGTCGGGCAGGAACTCGGTCAGCGCGTTGGTGTTGGCGAGCACCCGGATCTGCCCGGCCGCACCGCCGGAGAACACCGCCATCTCCTCGCGCAGGCGCTCGACGCCGGCCAGGATCTCCCGGGCATGGGTGAGCAGCGTGCGCCCTGCCGGGGTCGGGCTGACGCCCTGCCGCCCCCGGGTCAGGAGCGCGGCGCCGAGGGACTCCTCCATCAGCCGGATCCGCGTCGAGGCGGCCGCCAGGGCGAGGTTCGCCCGCGCCGCCCCGTGGGTGATCGAGCCGGCCTCGACCACGTGCCGGAACAGGCCGAGATCGGTGAGATCGAACCGCATCATCACCGAAGGTCCTTCCCGGGAGCGGCACCACGGAGCGCCTTCGTCCCGTGGCGACGGCGCGGGACGGTATCGTCGCACCGCCGGCCTGTCAGCGTCGCCGGACCAATGCCCGGGCATGGAAGGCGCCAGGACAAATCGAAAACCATCACTATAAGATCCATGAAAATCTGAACTCAGAGAATTCGATTTATATTCACGCGATAAAAATTGCCACGTCTCGGTTTGTTCATGAGATCATCAAATGAAATTCAGCAGAACCGAAGCTTAGTCCGTCTCTTAGATCAAAATTACCGCCCAACGCGAGCATGAGAACATTTACTCCCCTTTAACGTGCAATATTACAAATGTGTCACATCGTCGAAGAGACCTTCCGCATTGAGGACGGCACCTTCACCCGCAATCGTCCCGGACCGGATCATGACCGCGTTCAGCCCGATGGATCCGATCTTGGAAAGCCACGGCTCTCGGTGCCCGCAGGCTCCTGAAAGCGTGGCGCCGACACCCCGCCAATCCCGCGCCGGGCACGCACCCGCGGAGCGAGACAAGACGCCATGATGGATGCGCTCCTGGTTGACGACAGCGCGACCATGCGCCGGCGCCTGCGCCAGATGCTGGAGGCCAAGCCCGACGTCAGCGTGACCGACTACGCCGACCCGGCCGCCGCCCTCGTGGAGGCGCAGATGCGCGCCTTCGATCTCGTGCTGGTCGATTACCACATGCCCGCGATGGACGGGATCGCGTTCATCCAGCGGATGCGCACGATCCCGCACTACGCCCAGGTGCCGATCGCGATGGTCACCAGCGACATCTCCGACGCGGTGCGGCTCGCCGCCCTGGAGGCGGGGGCGACCGACTTCCTCGACAAGTCCATGCGGGGCGTCGAGCAGACCGTGCGGCTGCGCAACCTGATCCGCCTCGCCAAGGCGGTGCGGCGGCTGGCCGAGCAGGCCGCCTGGCTCGACGGTGAGGTCGAGGCCGCCCTGCGGCACATGCGCGAGCGCGAGGAGGAGATCATCTTCCGCCTGTCGCTGGCGGTCGAGTACCGCGACAACGACACCGGCGACCACACCTGGCGGGTGGCCCGCTACAGCCAGATCGTGGCCGAGGCGCTCGGCCTCTCGGCGGAACTGTGCCGCAACCTGTACCTCGCCGCGCCGCTGCACGATGTCGGCAAGGTGGCGATCCCGGACGGGATCCTGCTGAAACCCGGCCGGCTCGACCCGGACGAGTTCGCCCTGATCAAGACGCACGCGACCATCGGCCAGCGCATCCTGGGCGGCAGCACCTCCGAGCTGATCCGGCTGGCCGCCGAGATCGCCGAGGCGCATCACGAGAAATGGGACGGCAGCGGCTATCCGAAGGGGCTGGCCGGAACCGAGATCCCCCTGGCGGCCCGGATCGTCGCGGTGGCGGACGTGTTCGACGCCCTGACCACGCAGCGGCCCTACAAGGAGGCGATGTCCTTCGAGGCGGCCCTGGGCTGCATCCGGGCCGATAGCGGCCGCCATTTCGACCCGGCCTGCGTGGAGGCCTTCTGCGCGCGCTGGCCGGACGTGCTGGTGGCCGGCGGGCAGGAGCGGGGCGCGGTCCGACCGGGCGCCCGCGCCGTCACCGAGCCCTGGGCCCGGGTGCCGACGCTGCTCCGCGAGATCGCCGCCGAGACACCCGTTCTGGCAGGCCGGTTCGTGGACGAAGCCCCCGCCCGCAGACGCCACGGATGAGGGCGCCGATCACAGGTCATCTGTGAAAATCCCGGATTCAAAAGGTCTGGACCCAGCGCTTTCAAGGTGTTTGGCCCCGTGCGCGTCGTGGGATCAGGGCTCCCGAGCAGATCACGCGCGCCCCTTTCCCGGACAGGTGAAGCGAAGCGGAACCTGATCCGGGACCCAGCACATGAAGTGCCGCGCCAGCGGCACAGGTTGATCAAACGGACGCTGCGCGCCGTCGTGTGCTGGGTCCCGGGTCGCATTCCGCTGACGCTGCATGCG
>NZ_JAKSYO010000043.1 GCF_022829635.1 Methylobacterium sp. E-066 | reverse complement strand
CGTAGATGCGGCACAGGTCGGTCACGTCCGGGCAGCGGCCGGCGAAGACGCAGCCCTCGATCCGCTGCTTCAGGCTCGGGACCATGCCGGGGATCTCGGCGAGCCGCTCGGTGGCGCCGTGCTCGACCGCGCCGAGCTTGGGCACCGCCCCCATCAGGCCGCGGGTGTAGGGATGGCGCGGCGCCCGGAACAGGTCGCGGACGGGCGCCTCCTCGACCTTCCGGCCGGCATACATCACCACCACCCGGTCGGCGACCTCGGCGACCACCCCGAGATCGTGGGTGATCAGCATGATCGCGGCGCCGACCCGGCGCTTCAGGTCGCGCATCAGGTCGAGGATCTGCGCCTGGATGGTCACGTCGAGCGCGGTGGTCGGCTCGTCGGCGATCAGGAGTTTCGGCGAGCAGGCCAGCGCGATGGCGATCATCACCCGCTGGCGCATGCCGCCGGAGAGCTGGTGCGGGTATTCCCGCACCCGGCGCACCGGCTCGGGGATGCCGACCAGCGTCAGCATCTCCACCGCCCGCGCCTCGGCCTCGCGCCGGCTCAGGCCCTGGTGCAGCCGCAGGGTCTCGCCGATCTGGCGGCCCACCGTCAGCACCGGGTTCAGGCTGGTCATCGGCTCCTGGAAGATGACGCTGATGTCGTTGCCGCGGATCTTGCGCATCGCCCGGTCGGGCAGGTCGAGGAGATTCGTCCCCTCGAACCGGATCGCGCCGGCGATGCTGGCCGGCGGCTCGGGCAGGAGCCGCAGGATCGACATCGCAGTCACCGACTTGCCGCAACCGGATTCGCCGACGATCGCCAGGGTCTCGCCGGCCTGGATCGCGAAGGACACGCCGTCCACCGCCCGGTTGGCCCCGTCGGGGGTGCGGAAATGGACCTGCAGGTTCTCGATGGAGAGGAGGGGTACGCCGCTCACGCCGGGGCTCCTCATGTGTCCAGTCTCATGCGTCTTTGGCCATGCGGGGGTCGAGGGCGTCGCGCAGGCCGTCGCCGACGAGGTTCACCGCGAGCACCGTCATGGACAGAAAGATCGCCGGGAACAGGATGATGTAGAACTTGACCTGCCAGAGGGCCCGGCCCTCGGCCATGATGTTGCCCCAGGACGGCGTCGAAGGCGGCACGCCCGCGCCGATGAACGACAGGATCGCCTCGGTGATCATCGCGGAGGCGCAGATATAGGTCGCCTGAACGGTCATGGGCGCCAGGGTGTTGGGCAGGATGTGGCGCCAGATGATCGCCGGCATGCGGGTGCCCGTGGTCACGGCGGCCTCGACATAGGGCTGCTCGCGCAAAGACAGCACGACGCCCCGGACCAGCCGGGCGACCCGGGGGATCTCCGCGATGGTGATCGCCACGATGACGTTCTGGACCGAGCCCCGGGTGAGCGCCATCAGGGTGATGGCGAGCAGGATCGGCGGGATCGACATCATGCCGTCGACGATCCGCATGACGATGCCGTCGAGCCAGCGCACCATGCCGGAGATCAGCCCGACCGCGAGCCCCGCCACCGAGGCGAGGAGCGCCACCGAGAAGCCAACCAGCAGCGAGACGCGGGCGCCGTAGACCACGCGGGAATAGATGTCCCGGCCGAGCATGTCGGTGCCGAACCAGTACTGGGCCGAGGGCACGCGGGTGCGCTTGGCCGGGGCGAGCGCGGTGGGATCGACGGTGCCGAGATAGGGCGCGAGCAAAGCCATCAGGAGCACGATCAGCAGCAGAAGGCCGCCGACCACGATGGTCGGGTTGCGGCGCACATAGGTCCAGACCGGCCCCCGCCGTTTGCGCGCCGGGATCACGTCCGGCATCGGCGTGGCGACGGCGAGGCCCGCGGGGGGCGGCCCCTTGGGCGGCAGGTCCTTGAGCGACGGATCCCTGGCGAGGGGCGGACCGGAGAGAGGCGCGACGGTCGCGGTCAATAGCGGATCCTCGGGTCGAGCAAGGTGTAGAACAGGTCGATGGCGAGGTTCACCAGCACGTAGACGAAGCTGAACAGCAGGACGACGCCCTGGATGACCGGGTAATCACGGCGCAGGATCGCATCGACGGTGAGGCGCCCGAGGCCGGGGATCGCGAACACCGTCTCGGTGACCACGGCGCCGCCGATCAGGAGCGCGATGCCGATGCCGATCACGGTGACGATCGGCACCGCGGCGTTCTTAAGGGCGTGGATGAACAGAACCGGCCCCTGCCCCAGACCCTTGGCCCGGGCAGTGCGGACGTAATCCTGGCTCAGCACGTCCAGCATGGTCGCCCGCGTCACCCGGGCGATCAGCGCGATGTAGACGAGGCCCAGCGTCACCGCGGGCAGGATCAGGTTCGCGAACCACGGCCACAGGCCCTGCTCGATCGGCGTGTAGCCCTGCACCGGCAGCCAGCCGAGTTCGAGGGCGAACACGTAGGCGAGCACGTAGCCGACCACGAAGACCGGCACCGAGAAGCCCAGCACGGCGAGACCCATGACCAGCCGGTCGATCAGGCTGCCGGCCTTCCAGGCCGCCACGACGCCGAGCGGCACCGCCACCACGATCGCCAGGATCAGGGTGACCAGCATCAGCGACACGGTCGGCTGCACCCGCTGGCCGATCATCGTGGTGACCGGCAGGTTGGTGAAGATCGAGGTGCCGAGATCCCCGTGGAGGATCTGCCAGGACCATTCGCCGAACCGGACCAGGAACGGCCGGTCGAGGCCGAGCGAGGCGCGGATGCGCGCCACGTCGTCCGGCGTCGCCTGGTCGCCCGCGATGATCGCGGCCGGGTCGCCGGGGGCGAAGTAGAGAAGGCTGAAGACGAACAAGCCGACCACCGCCATCACCGGGATGGTGGCCAGGATGCGCCTGCCGATATAGCCGAGCATGGGTCCTCCGCTATCGTGCCGGGCCGAGGGTGCGGCGAGCGCCGCCGCGCCCCCTCCCCCCTTTGCGGGGGAGGGTGGCCCCTGCGTCAGCAGGGGTCGGGAGAGGGGAGCGACGCTTCCGAGAGGGGCGCGGCAGGTGTGAAGGCCTCAGCCCGATCCTGCACCGTCGCTCCCCTCTCCCCCCCTGCTTCGCAGGGTACCCTCCCCCGCAGAGGGGGGAGGGAGCCCGCACTGGGCGTACCGACCTGACCATCGCCCGCCCCATCACGCCTTCGACACCCCCCAGGTGAACGGGATCGGTCCCTTCACGATGCCCGAGACGGTCTTGCGCCACGCCTGGTAGCCGAGGAAGAACCCGGTCGGCACGTAGACCACGCCCTCGCAGGCAGCGGCGTTGACCTTGTCGATGGCGGCCTTCTCGGCGGCCGGATCGGCGGCGTCGAACCACTCGGTGATGGCCGCCTCCACGGGCGGGACGTTCGGCCAGCCGAACCAGGCCTTGTCACCGCTGGCCCGGACCGCCGGGTAGCCCGCCGGATTGATGGCGTCGGCGCCCGCGTGCCAGGTGTGGAACATGTTCCAGCCGCCCTGGCTCGGCGGCGCCTTGGAGGCCCGGCGGGTGCCGGTGGTGCCCCAGTCGGTGGCGACGAAATCTACGTTGAAGCCCATCTGCTTCAGCAGGTCGGCGGTGATGTCGCCCTGCGCCTTGGTGATCGGCTGGTCCTGCGCCACGACGCAGACCACGGGCTCGCCCTTGTAGCCGGCTTCCTTGAGCAGCTTCTGGCCGAGCTTGATGTCGCCCTTGCCGACCTGGGCACCGCCGGCGTCGCTGAACAAAGGCGTGCCCGGGGTGAAGAAGCCCGGCAGCGGCTTCCACAGGCTGTCGTCGTCGCCGACGATCGCCCGCATGTAATCCTCCTGGCTCATGGCGGTGAGCACGGCCTGGCGAATCTTCGGGTTGTCGAAGGGCGGATAGAGGTGGTTCATCCGGAACGACCCGACATTGCCCAGCGGGTCGGCGATATCGACGTTGAGGTTGGCGTTCTTGCGCAGGAGCGGCACGAGGTCGGAGATCGGGTTCTCCCACCAATCGACCTCGCCGTTCTGCAGCGCCGCCGAGGCGGTGGCGGCGTCCGGCATGATCACCCATTCGACCCGGTCGACCAGGATCTGCTTGCCGCCGGCCAGCCAGGAATTCGGCTCGTCGCGGGGCTTATAGTCAGCGAACTTCTGGAACACGGCCCGGGCGCCCGGCACCCATTCGTTGCGCACGAAGGTCATCGGGCCGGAGCCGACATACTCGGTGATCTGCGTGAACGGGTCGGTCTTGGCGATCCGCTCCGGCATGATCAGGGCCATCGGGGCGTTGGTCTTGCCGAGCGCGTAGAGAAGTTTCGGGAACGGCTTCTTCAGGCGCCATCGAAACGTCCGGTCGTCGACGGCGGCGAGATCGTCCTGGATCGCCCGGATCATCAGGCCCAGCGGGTCGCGGGCCATCCAGCGGGTCAGGCTCGCGACGACGTCCTTGGCCAGGACCGGCTCGCCGTCATGGAACTTGAGCCCGGGACGCAGCCGGAAGGTCCAGGTCAGATGGTCGCCCGAGAGTTCTTCGGACTCCACCATCTGGCGTTGGGGCTTCAGCTGGGCGTCGACCCCGTAGAGCATATCCCAGACGAGGGTGCCGGCGTTGCGCACGACGTATTGCGTGCCCCAGATCGGATCGAAATTGGCGAGGTTCGCCTGAGGCACGAAGCGCAGCACCTTGGCGCCCTGCGCCAGAGCCGGCCTCGCGATCTGCGGGGCGGCGAGCCCGATCGCGGCCGAGCCCTTGAGGAAGGTCCTGCGGTCCATCGTGATCTCCCTGGCCGGTGCGGGCCTGCATCGCGGATGCAGCGTGTGAAGGATTCGACGGCGACGGTGCGGTATCCCGGCCGTGACTCAGGGCCAGGACAGCCTGAGTTTCACGGAAGCGGCAGCATGCGCCAGTTTCCTGCTATCGCAAGACGGTTCTGGAGAATCGAATTCTGGTTTTCCGCATCAGGCGCACGCCTTCGCGCCCGCCGGGGACGGGACGATGGCTGAAACGGCAGGCGGGGCGCAGTCGGATCGACGGTCATCATGCTCACGGACGCCGTCTCGCAAGCCTCGCGCCATCGGGCGCGAAAGAGAATTCAAAATGCACCGCGACCACCCGGTCGGGTTCACGGGCTCACGCGCCTGCGCCGGCAGCCAAAGGTTTGAGGGACGCGCCCCCTCCCCTTGTGGACTATCGGATCACACACCCCGGATGTGGCGCGGGTCCCCTCTCCCGTGCGGGAGAGGGGGCGCGTGGCGCCTTTCGCAAGCCGATGTGTGAAACATCGTAGCTCTGCGGGGGAGGGAGAGGCGCGCCTGGACCGGCTTCAGCCCACCTGGCGCAGATGCGCGCCGCGTGTGCCGGATTCCACCTGCTGAACGCGGATGAAGGCGGCGATCCGCGGCGCGATCACCGTGCGGTAGCGCGAGCCGTTGAACACCCCGTAATGCCCGACGCCCGCCTGGAGATGATAGGCCTTGCGAGCCTCGGGCAGGTTCGGCGTCAGGTCGAGGGCCGCCTTGGTCTGGCCGACGCCGGAGATGTCGTCGTTCTCACCCTCCACCGCCAGGATGGCGCAGCGGCGGATCGCCCCGAGATCGACCGGGGTGCCGCGGTGGCGCATCCGGCCCTTGGGCAGGTCGTGGTCGACGAAGACCGTCTGCACGGTCTGGAGGTAGTATTCCGCGGTGAGGTCCATCACCGCCAGGTACTCGTCGTAGAACTCCCGGTGCTTCTCGGCGGAATCGCCGTCGCCCTTCACCAGATGGTCGAACATGTCCGAATGGGCGGTAACGTGGCGGTCGAGGTTCATCGCCATGAAGCCCGAGAGCTGCAGGAAGCCCGGATAGACCCGGCGCCAGGCCCCCGGGAACACGGGCGGCACCAGGCTGATCGTGTTGCGCTCGAACCAGGTCTGGCCGCGCTCCTGGGCGAGGCAGTTCACCGCGGTTGGCGAGCGGCGTGTGTCGATCGGGCCGCCCATCAGGGTCATCGAGGCCGGCACCACGGGCGCGCCCTTGGCTTCCAGGAGCGCCACCGCGGCCAGCACCGGCACGGCCGGCTGGCACACCGCCATGATGTGCAGGTCCGGCCCCAGGACGGCGAACATCTCCTGCAGGTAGTCAATGTAGCTGTCGAGATCGAAGCGCCCGACCGCCAGCGGCACCATCCGGGCATCGGTCCAGTCGGTGACGTAGACCCGGTGGTTCGGCAGCATCGCCTCCACGGTGCCGCGCAGCAGCGTGGCGTAGTGCCCCGACATCGGCGCGACGATGAGCAGCTTCGGCTGCGGCTCGGCCGGCGGGGTGATGAAGGCGCGCTCGAACGCGACCAGGCGGCAGAACGGCCGCTCCCAGACGACGCGCTCTGTGACCGGGACGGCTGTCCCGTCGACCAGGGTCTCGGTGAACCCGAAGGCGGGCTTGCCGTAGCGGCGGGTGGCGCGCTCGAACATCTCGCAGCCGGCGCTGATCGCCCGGGCGTAGGGCCCGTAGGCGAGCGGATTGCCGGGCATCTGGAGGGCGTGGCGGGTCAGGTCCGCAGCGACCCGAGCCGGCGCCATCATGGCGCGGGCGCCCTCGAACATCGCGTAAGCCAGAAGCACCGCCACCTCCCATCCTGGGGCCGCCGACGCACCGCCGACAGGCGAAAAACCTGCTGCAACCCGGCACCCCAGGATAAGGTTCCACCCTGAACGATCACGGAACATCCCCGGCCCCGGGCGACTTGCCCGTGACCACACCGTCGGCGCGACGGATCCGGCGCCTCGCCCGGACGCCGTGCCGCGGCCTCCGTCGAAACACTCTGCGCCGGCAAGGCCTCACCGGCGCTGCACCGATGCACGCATGCCCGACAGCAACCTCAACGGTCTCGTCCGCAACGCCCGCCACCTCCGGCTCGACACTTTCGTTCGCCTGCGCTGGCTCGCCATCACCGGCCAGAGCGCCGCCGTGGTGGGGGCGCAGTTCGGCCTCGGCCTGGCGCTGCCCTTCGGCTGGTGCTTCCTGGTGATCGCCACCTCGTCCTGGCTGAACCTGGCGCTGCGCATCCGCTTCCCGGCGAGCTACCGGCTGAGCGACGACTCCGCGGCTTTGCTGCTCGCCTTCGACATCGTGCAGCTCGCCGCACTCCTGTTCCTCACCGGCGGCCTCCAGAACCCGTTCTCGCTGCTGTTCCTCGCCCCCGTGCTGATCTCCGCCACCGCGCTGCCGCCGGAGCGGACCCTGGCGCTCGGCCTGCTGGCCGTGGGATTGGCGACGCTCCTCGCCCTGGTCCACCGGCCGCTGCCCTGGTTCTCGGACGGGCGGATCGAATTGCCGTTCCTCTACGTCTCCGGGGTCTGGACCGCGATCCTGCTGGGAACCGCCTTCACCGGCGTCTACGCGTGGCGGGTCGCCGAGGAGACGCGGCTCCTCGCCCAGGCGCTGGCGGCCACGGAACTGGTGCTCGCCCGGGAGCAGCACCTGTCGCAGCTCGACGGTCTCGCGGCGGCGGCGGCCCACGAATTGGGCACGCCGCTGGGCACCATCATGCTGGTGACCAAGGAGCTGATCCGCCAGCTCGGGCCGACCGCGTCCCCGGCGGTGGCCGAGGACCTGAACCTCTTGCGCGAGCAGGTCGACCGCTGCCGGGGCATCCTCGGCAAGCTGACCTCGCTCGACGGCGACGGCGTCGGCTTCCTGGAGACGGTCACGTTCAGCCATCTGGTGGAGGAGCTGGTGGCGCCCCAGCGTGCCCTCGGCGCGGTCCTGGACATCTCCAGCCAGGGCGACGGGCCGGAGCCCGCCTGCCGCCGCAACCCTGGGGTGATGTTCGGGCTCGCCAACATCCTCGACAACGCCGTCGACTTCGCCGCTTCCCGGGTCGCCGTGGAGGGCCGCTGGACCCAGGAGCGCGTCTGGATCGAGATCCGCGACGACGGACCGGGCTTCTCCAGCGAGGTTCTGCTGCGGGCCGGCGAGCCCTACGTAACCACCCGCAGCGCCGACCGCTCGCAGACCGGCGGGACCGTGGGCGCCGGCCTCGGCCTCGGTTTGTTCATCGCCAAGACCCTGATCGAGCGCTCGGGCGCCCAGATCGCCCTGATGAACGTCTCGGCGCCGGATTCCCATGGGGCGATCGTGCGCGTCTCCTGGGCCCGCCACATCTTCGAGCGGGGGGCAGCCCCGCGCCATTCGCCGGAATTCAATATCCACGCGCCCCTGCCCCCGGGCGATGTCGTCCCTATATGAGGATCAGACCAAGATCTGACTTAAGTAATTCCCTTACAAAAACCCGAAAGGAGTGCCGGATGCTGACGCAGCCCGGGACCACGGCAACGATCGATCCCGCCGTGATCAATGAAGCCGATCCGCTCGCCGCCTTCACCGACCGCAGCTTGCTGATCGTGGACGACGACAAGCCCTTCTCGACGCGGCTCGCCCGCGCCATGGAGAGCCGCGGCTACCACGTCCAGGTCGCCGACAGCGTGGCCGAGGGTGTCTCCGCGGTCGAGGCCCGGCCCCCCGCCTTCGCGGTCATCGACATGCGGCTCGGCGACGGCAACGGCCTCGACGTGATCGCCCGCCTGAAGGAGCGCCGGCCCGACGCGCGCGGCGTGATCCTCACCGGCTACGGCAACATCGCGACCGCCGTCACGGCGGTGAAGCTCGGCGCGTTCGATTATCTCGCCAAGCCCGCCGACGCCGACGAGATCCACGGCACGCTGATGGCGCAGCCGGGCGAGCGGGCGGACCCGCCCGAGAACCCGATGTCGGCGGACCGGGTCCGCTGGGAGCATATCCAGCGGGTCTACGAGCTGTGTAGCCGCAACGTCAGCGAGACCGCCCGGCGCCTGAACATGCACCGGCGGACGCTGCAGCGGATCCTGGCCAAGCGCGCGCCGCGCTGAGCCTAGAAGACCACCGATCCCGGGACCCGCGGTTGCATAGCCCCTCCCCTCTGGGCTAGCTGCGCGGGTCCCGGGCTCGTTTCGTCCGGGGCCTCGCAATCGACCGGGAGACGGGTCTCGTGAACGGGCGCAACGCCATCACCATCGTGAGCATGATGGTCCTCGTCGGCACCGAGGTCTTCGCCGTCGCCATCGCGGCCGGCTGGGCGCTCGCCGGCCTGTTCGACCTGGGCGACAGGGTCGGCCACGTCCTGATGGGCGTCTTCAGCCTGTTCGCCGCCTGGATCATGCTCCAGCTCTGGCGCCGGGCGACCAGCATCGAGCCGATCCGGGCGCGCGCCACGCCGCGCTAGCCGTACCCCGTCCGACACGGCGTTCGACAGGCCGGCGGCCTTCCTGCTAGGGAACGCGCGACGGCCGCCCGTGTAACGACGCCGCGGGTTGCGCCCACGTTATCGGCTGCGCGTGAGACCGGAAGATCCATGAAAGCCCGTATCATCGTCACCCTGAAGACTGGTGTGCTGGACCCGCAGGGCAAGGCGATCGAGGCCGCGCTCCGGTCGCTGGGCGTCGAAGGCGTCGACAGCGTCCGGCAGGGCAAGGTGTTCGACCTCGAAGTCTCGGCCCGCGATGGCGCGGCCGCCGAGGCCACCCTGCGGACGGCCTGCGAGAAGCTGCTCGCCAACACCGTCGTCGAGAATTACGCGATCGAGATCCTCTGATGCACGCTGCGGTCGTCGTCTTTCCGGGCTCGAATCGCGAGAGCGACGTCGCCCGGGCCCTGCGCCGGTCCGGCGCGCGGGTCAGCATGGTCTGGCACGCGGATCAGGACCTGCCGGCCGGGACCGACCTCGCCGTCCTGCCGGGCGGTTTTTCCTACGGCGATTACCTGCGCTGCGGCGCCATCGCGGGCCGCGCGGCCGCCATGGATGCGGTTCGGGCGCATGCGGCCCGCGGCGGCCTCGTGCTCGGCATCTGCAACGGCTTCCAGATCCTGTGCGAATCGGGCCTCCTGCCGGGCGTGCTGATGCGCAACGTCAACCGCCGCTTCATCTGCCACCGGCAGACGCTCCGGGTCGAGCGCACCGACACCCGCTTCACCAGCGCCTACCAGAAGGGGCAGGTCATCGACGTCTGCGTGGCGCATGGCGAGGGCAATTACTTCGCCGATCCCGAGACCCTGGCGCGGATCGAGGGCGAGGGCCGCGTGGCCTTCCGGTACTGTGACGCCGCCGGGGCCATCACGGTCGAGGCCAACCGCAACGGCTCCCTCAACGCCATCGCGGGGGTCTATTCGGAGGGCGGCAACGTCCTCGGGATGATGCCGCACCCCGAAAACTTCGTCGAAGGCCTGATCGGCGGCACCGATGGGCGCGGCCTGTTCGACAGTCTCGCCGCGTGAGAACGCGGTCGGAGATTGGTTTTTAACCGGCCGTTAACGATCGTAAGCTATAACGAGGCATCCAGAGTTCTGGATATCGAGTTGGACATCTCCGTCCGCTTTGTTTGATGCCTCCCTTGACTCAGCCAAGCCGCCCCCAACCGGGCGGCTTTTTTCTGTCTGTGGGAGTTCAGCAGCCGCCCCATCGCCCGCCTTGTCATCCCGGGGCCGCGAAGCGGAACCCGGGATCCATAACCGCCGACAGATCAAGACCTCGCACCGTCGGCGGTTATAGGTTCCGGGTTCGCCTGCGGCGCCCCGGAATGACCGGGTGGCTCATCCTGCGGCCGTTCCTCAGTAGAGCCCGCCCGCCTGTGCCGCGCGATCCGGGTCCGCCGGGACCGAAGCGGGGGCGGCGCTCTGGGCCGGGGCGACGTAGGAATCGGGCGGTGCAGTGCCCGGCTTGAACGCCTCCAGGATCGTGCCGGCGCCCTCCCCCGAACCGGCGCGGGTGCCGGAGGCGAGGTTCACGCGGATCAGCTTGATCCCGGGCGGCACCCGGAACGGCGTCGGCGGCTTGTCCTTGAGGGCCGTCTTCAGGAATTCGAGGGCGATCGGCGCCGCCAGGCCGCCGCCGGTGGCGCGGTCGCCGAGCGAACGCGGCTTGTCGAAGCCGATATAGATCCCGACCGCGAGATCCGGGGAGAAGCCGACGAACCACGCATCCTTGGCGTCGTTGGTGGTGCCGGTCTTGCCGGCCAGCGGCTTGCCGATCTGCTTCAGCAGGGTCGCGGTGCCGCGCTGGACCACGCCCTCCATGATCGAGACCATCTGGTAGGCGGTGAGCGGGTCGAGCACCTGCTCGGAATCGTCGACCAGCTTCGGTTCGTCCTGGCCGGACCACTTTTCCGCATCGCAGCCAATGCACTTGCGGTTGTCGTGCCGGTAGATCGTCTCGCCGATGCGGTCCTGGATCCGGTCGATCAGGGTCGGCCGGATGCGGCGCCCGCCATTGGCGAGCATCGAGTAGGCCGTGACCATGCGCATGACCGTGGTCTCGCCGGCGCCCAGCGACATCGGCAGCACCGGCAGCAGGTCGTCGTAGACGCCGAAGCGGCGGGCGTACTCGGCGATCAGCGGCATGCCGACATCCTTGGCGAGCCGGACCGTCATCAGGTTCTTCGAGTGCTCGATCCCGTACCGCAGGGTGTGCGGGCCGCCGGACTTGCCGTCGTAGTTCGAGGGCGTCCAGGATTCCTGGCCGGGGCCGGCCTCGATGGTGATCGGCGTGTCCTGCACGATCGAGGCCGGCGTGTAGCCGTTGTCGAGCGCCGCCGAGTAGACGATCGGCTTGAACGAGGAGCCGGGCTGGCGCATCGCCTGGGTGGCGCGGTTGAACTCGGATTCGTCGTACGAGAAGCCGCCGACCATCGCGTGCACGCGGCCGGTATTCGGGTCCATCGCCACGATGGCGCCGGAGACCTCGGGCTTCTGGCGCAGGCGGAACTGGCCGCGGCCGCTCTCCATCGCCTCGACATAGACCATGTCGCCGGCCTGGAGGTTCGGCCGTCCGGCCCAGCGCATGCCGTCCGGGGTGATCACGCCGGTCTCGCGGTCCTTGGCCACCTGGCCCGACGCCTCGCGCTTGGGCTGGAGGCCGACCTGAACGCCGCCGCCGCCATTGCCCAGCACCACGGCGAGCCGCCAGGGCGCCACGTCGCCGAGCGCCGGAACCTCGGCCGCCGCCATGCCCCAGTCGCGCCCGGTCAGGTCGACCTTGGTGACGGCGCCGCGCCAGCCATGGGCCTGGTCGTAGCGCACCAGGCCGTCGACCAGGGCCTTGCGGGCCCAGGCCTGCATCTTCGGATCGAGGGTCGCGCGCACCGAGAGGCCGCCCTCGTAGAGCTTCTTCTCGCCGTAGCGTTCGGAGATCTCGCGCCGGACTTCCTCGGTGAAGTAGTTGGCGTTGGCGGCGTTCGGGAAGGCGACCCGCGGGTTGACCCCGAGCGGCATTTTCTTGGCCGCGTCCGCTTCTTCCTTGGTGATGTAGCTGTTCTCCGCCATCAGGCGGATGATCTCGTTGCGGCGATCCAAAGCCGCCTGGGTCTTGCGGTAGGGGTGGTAGTTGTTGGGCCCCTTCGGCAGCGCGGCGAGGTAGGCGGCCTCGTTGATGGTCAGCTCGTGGACCGACTTGCCGAAGTAGTCGAGTGCGGCGGCCGCCACGCCGTGCAGGTTCCGGCCGGGAACGATCGTCCCCAAGAAGATCTCGTTGAGGTACAGCTCCAGGATCTTGTCCTTGGAGTAGGCCGCCTCGATCCGCAGGGCCAGCAGCGCCTCCCGGATCTTCCGGTCATAGGTCTGCTCGGAGGACAGCAGAAAATTCTTGGCGACCTGCTGGGTGATGGTCGAGGCGCCCTGCCGCTTGCCGGACTTGGCGTTGGTCAGGAAGGCGCGCACGATCCCCTCGGGGTCGATGCCGCCGTGCTTGTAGAAGTTCTTGTCCTCGGCCGACAGGAAGGCCGCGACCACGATCTTCGGCATCGCCTGGATCGGCAGGTACAGCCGGCGCTCGCGGGCATATTCGGCCAGCAGCGAGCCGTCCGACGCGTGGATGCGGGTCATCACCGGCGGCTCGTAATTGGCGAGCGCGGCGTGGTCGGGCAGGTCCTGGCTGTACTTCCAGTAGAAGTAGCCGCCGGCCGCGGCGCCGACCACGAACAGCACCGCGGCGGCGCTGAACAGGATCCCGAAGAAACGAAGGATCAGACGCATCCGGTGTTCCGCTCGTCGCTGGCCCGGCCGCCTGCCGGGTTCGGCTCATCCGGCACGGGCGTCCATTCTCGACGCGGTCGGCTCCCGGACGCTCCCGTGAAGCCCCCTCGGATTGCCGGTTCAGCGGCGGTGCGACGGGGCGTTCGGACGTCCCGTATCGACACTTACTCTATGGTAAAACTGGGGCGACGGCGGCCGACCGCCGCGTGATCGTCGCGGGTTTGAGTGTGGCGCGGTTGCCGAAGAACTGGTCGATCGCCTTGGCCATGGAGCCGGTGACGCCCGCCCGCCACTCCGGCGATTGCAGCATCTCCAAGTCGCGCTTGCTCGACAGATAGCCGAGTTCGACCAGCACGCTCGGCACGTCGGGGGAGCGCAGCACCATGAAGCGCGCCTCCCGGTGGGGCTTGGAACTCATCTCCATGACCGGGGCGAGCTGGCCCATCAGGGTGCGGGCGAAGCCCGACGAGAAGCCGCGGGTCTCGCGCAGGGTCAGTTCCTGCAGGATGTCGGCGATATCCGGAGGCGCCTCGGCGGTGTCGGCCCCGGCCGCGGCGTCGGCCTTGTTCTCGCGCTCGGCGAGCCGGGCGGATTCCACGTCGGTGGCCTTCTCGGCGTTGGTGTAGATGGTGGCGCCGCGGACCTGGGGCGCCGCCGAGATCGAATCCGCGTGGATCGACACGAACAGGTCGGCCTTGGCCTCCCGGGCGAGGCGCACGCGGTCGGCCAGCGGCACGAACACGTCCCGGTCGCGGGTCATCCGGACCCGGTAGCGGCCACTCGCTTCCAGCTTCTCGACCAGCGCCTGCGCGTAGCCGAACACGATGTCCTTCTCGAACACGCCGCCCACCGCGATCGCCCCGGGATCGGTCCCGCCATGCCCGGCATCGACCATGATCAGCGGGCGCTGATCGGCGGGCTCGGGCGGGGCGCTGCGTGCCTGGGCGGGAGCAGGATCGGCTGCGGCCGCCGCCTTGCGGAACGCCTCGCGCTCGACCCGCTGGAGCGGGATGGTGAGCAGCACGGCGCCGTCCTTGGCCCGGGTCACGGTCTCGATCCGCCCGATCGTGGCCGGCGCGGCGAGGTCGATCACCACCCGGGATCGGCCGGGGGCGAACAGGCCGTAGCGGAAGGATTGTACGACGCCCTCGCGGCGGCGCCCGGTCCCGGATTCGAGCTGAAAATTGACCTCCGGCAGGTCGATCACCACCCGGTCCGGCCGCTCCATCACGAAGCCGCGGGCCTCGACGGCCCGGGACAGGGTCAGGGTGAGCCGCGTGGTGCCGGCCTGGCTCGCGAGATCCGCCCCGATGGCGATCGCGGGCGCAGGACCGGAAGGCTTGTCGCCGTTCTGGGCAAAGACCGGCGCCCCCGCCAGCGTCAGAGCGAGGCAGAGGCCGTGAATGGCAGAACGGATCAGGTGCGCGCGGCTCGGCATCGGTCCGGATTCATCTCCCGCGCCCTCCGATCAGGCATAGGAGCGATAGGGTTAATCGATCGTTGCCCGGTGCGGTTCGATGCGGCCGTGCGTGTCGTCCCTATGCGACAGCCTGAACATGGCGATCGTACGTCAGCGGAACGGGACCATGCGGCTCGCCTTGCGGAACACGTTGCTCCAGCAGGTCAGCGAAGCGTCGGCGGCGCGCTGGACCTCGCCCACTTGCAAGCGGATCAGGTCGGCGGGGTTACGGACCCGCGTGAGGGCGCCGATATGGGCGACGGCGGCCTCGCCCTCGCCGCGCATGTAGCTCGCGATCGTCGCGCCGATCCCGGTGCTGTCGGACGCGAACGCGACCGCGTCGCCCTTGGCAACGGCCTCAATCACGACAGGCGTTGCGGACGGAACGGGGACGGGCGGGAGCGTGACGGTTGGAACGAGGGCGGCCACCGGAAGCTCGGCCTCGGCCGGCGCATCGGGCTCGGCATCGGCCCGGCTCGAATTCGCGCTTCTCTCCATGGCCTCGGAAACCGCGGCGGCCGGGATGGCCGTATCGGTGGACGGCACGGCACGGAGCGCGGCGCTGTCCGCGTCGAGGCTCGGCTTGGGATCCCAGGTGGCGCGAGGGCCCTTCGGTCGGCGCGGTTTTCCCATTGGGCGATCTCCTCCTCGTCCGCTTCGGCCCCCTGACGGAGCGGCGGCCGGCGGGAAAGACCGTCTTCGGCATCGCCTGTCCGGCGGTGCGGGACCTACGGCGACGGATCACGGGGGCGGATGCGATATCCCGTTAAACCCCGGGGCCCGGCACCGATGCCCGGTCCTGTCGGACCGGGCACCGGCTCGATCTGTACCGGTCCGCCGTGGCGGACCGGGCCGGGCCTCAGCGGGCGATGTTCTGCTGCGCGAGGGCGCCGAAATCCTTGGCCTGGGCCTGGAGGGCGGCGAACTGGCTGCGGACGAACTCGGACTGCAGCTCGAAGGCCTCGCGCAGGTCCTTGGTGCGCGCCAGCTTCTGGGCGAAGTCGAAGGTCGCGTTGGCGTTGTTCTGCGCGTGCTCGAAACCCTTCGAGACCGCCGCCGTCACGGTCGACTGGAAGGTCTGGCCCGAAACCTGGGCCTGCTCGGCGGCCTTCATGGCGTTCGCCATCATGGTGCCGACGGCGTTGCGCGCCTGGTCGACGCTCTTCTCGGCGAAGTCGCGCATCTCGGTCGGGATCTCGAAATTCGGGGTCTGCATCAGAGTCTCCAGCACGCTGTCTCGAGGGGACGCCGATCTGCGTCCGCGGTGACGCGCCTCTATATGTTGCACCGCAACAAGAAGTCAAGTGCCTATTCGGGGGTGGGCGCGGGGGTGGAAATCCCGATAAAATGCAGATCTCCGGTATCCGCTCAGTCTTCGTTCCGCCTTGCGGAGAACACGGCCGATTCGGATAAACCTCGGCCGTTTCACGGGGTATCAAGGCGCGTCACGGCCGCCTCGACGCCTCTCTATATAAATCTTACCGGCTGTCTATAGCCAACACGCCCAGCGCTGAGACTTGCCGATTCGATGTCAGGCCGACCGCGCGGTCGACCGCTCCGACTGGGCCGCCACTTCGGTATGGTGCAGCGCACTAGCGCGGCTCTCCACGAGTCCCGCATAGAGCGAGCGGAGCGCGGCGGCATGGGTGGCGAGCGTCATCGGCGCCGCGCGGAACCGGGCCCGGGCATTCGCCCCGAGGGTTGCGGCACAGGCATCGTCCCGCAGGGCCGAGAACGCCGCCGCCAGGGCCCCGATCTCGGGGGCGACCACGAAACCGGTCCGCCCGTCCCAGACCTTCTCGGCGGCCCCGGACCGCTCGGACGCGACCACCGGGATGCCGGCCGCCAGGGCCTCGTAGACCGTGAGCGGCCCGGTCTCGTACCAGCGCGACGGCGCGGCGAGCGCCCGGGCGCGGCGGCGCAGCAGGGCCCAGACGGCCTCGGGCGCCTGCCAGCCGACCACCTCGACCCCGGGCCGGGCGCGCAGTTCCGCCTCCAAGGGGCCGGCGCCGACGAACAGGGCGGTGAGCCCGGCGGCCCGGGCGGCGTCGGCCACGAGGTCGGCGCCCTTCTCCCGGGTCAAGCGCCCGACATACGCGATGGCGTCGCCCCGGGCGGGATCGGCCGGCGGCCCATCCGCGATCCGGACGGGGTTGTCGACGCGGTGATGGGTGAGGGCGTAGCCGCCGAGCAGGTCGCCGAGCCGCCGCCGGCTGGCGTCGCAGACATGGACGACGTGGAGCGGACGCCGATGGAGCGCCTGCCGGAGCGCCCCCGCGCGGGCGACGCGCACGAGCTTGTGCACCCGGCTGCGGGGGTCGCAGGGCGCGGCGAGGCACGCGGGCGAGAGCGGCGCCAGCCCGCAGGGCTCGGCCCGGTCGAACCGGTAATAGACCCCGTTCGGGCAGGCCAGGGCGTAGTCGTGCAGGGTGACGATGACCGGCACGCCGAGCCGGGACAGGACCGGAAAGATCGCCGGGGACAGGGTGCGGGTCCATTGGTGCAGGTGGAGGCAATCCGGCGCCGCCGGCAGCTGTCGGAGCGCCGCCTCGAGGGCGCGGGCCGCGGCGGCATGCCAGATCCCGGTGGCCGCCGCCTTGATGCCGCCCAGGGTCCAGATGTCGGGCAGGCCGAGCTCGATCCGGCGGATGTTTTCGTGGTCCAGCAGGGGATCGACCGGGCCCGGGATCGCCTGGAGGTAGGTCACCTTCAGGCCGGCCTCGGCGAGCCCGCGGGCGGATTCGAGGGCGACCTTCTCCGCCCCGCCGCTGGCGGTCGCGAACTCGGCCAGGATCACGACATGCATGAGTTGTCTCGGCAGGACCTGCCGCGATGATAAGTCCAGGGCGGTTTACGGAGGATCAACCGCCGGCCGTTACAGACTTGCACCCCGAGAACAGAGCGGCGGAATTCCTGACGTGCACGTCGTCCTCGTCGCCGACCATGCCGCGATCAATGGCGGCCAGGCCAAGGTCGCGATCGAATCCGCCCTGGGGCTCGCCGCCCGGGGTTTTCGCGTCAGCCTGTTCGCGGCCGTGGGTCCGGTCGACCCGCGGCTGGAGGCTGCCGGCATCCGGGTGGTCTGCCTGGATCAGGACGACGTCACCACGGCGCGCAACAAGCTGGCTTTCGCAGCCCAGGCGATCTGGAACGGACCGGCCGCCCGGGCCCTGGCGGCGGAACTCGCCGCCTGTGATCCGCGCGACACCCTGGTCCATGTCCACGCCTTCGCCAAAGCGCTGTCGCCGGCCATCGGCCCGGCCCTGCGGGCTTCCGGCCTGCCGTGCCTCTACACGATGCACGAGTTCTTCCTGGTCTGCCCGACCGGGGGGTTCTACGCCTATCCCGAGCAGAAGATCTGCCACCGCACGCCGATGTCGGCCTCCTGCATCCTGGCGAAGTGCGACGCGCGCAGCTACCCGCGCAAGGTCGCCCGGATGATCCGCCATGCCGGGCTCGCGCATGTCGCCCGGTTGCCGGAGCTGTTCTCCCACGTCGTCACGATCAGCGATTTGCAGGAGAGCGTAGTCCGGCCGCTGATGCCCGGCGGCACGGTGTTTCACCGGGTCGACAACCCGATCGCTGTGGCGCAGGCGCCGGTCCATGAAGGGCCGCCGGGCGACTTTTTGTTCGTCGGCCGGATCTCCACCGAGAAGGGCGCGCCGATCTTCGCGGAAGCCGCCCGGCGGGCCGGGGTCCGGGCGGTGTTCGTCGGCGACGGCTCGGAGCGGGCCGATCTCGCCGCTCGCTATCCCGAGGCGGTGATGCTCGGCTGGCGCGATCCCACCGCCGTGCAGGTATTGATGCGGCAGGCGCGGGCGCTGGTCTTCCCGAGCGTCTGGTACGAGGGCCAGCCGCTGACCGTCTACGAGGCGCTCGCCTGCGGCACGCCGGTGGTCGTCAGCGACGCCTGCGCGGGCCGGGAGGCGGTGGTCGACGGCGAGACCGGGTTCTGGTTCCGCTCAGGCGATCCCGATGCGCTGGCCGCGCATCTGCGCCGCCTGTCCGATGACGGCCTCGCCGCCCGGATGGGTCGGGCCGCGCATGCCCGCTACTGGACCGCGCCTTTGACGCCGGAGGTCCATCTCGACCGGCTGACCGGCGTCTACGAGACGGTGATGCGCGAGGCCTCTGCATGGGACCGGGCGGCGCGCCTGCGGCTCGGCCGGGCGGTGGCGACGGCCTGACCGGGCCTACGGCACGGCCCGATTGATACCCTTTGCGACCGAAAAAACCGGAAACACCCGGGCTCCGTCGCGTTGACGCGCACAGGCACCGAGCGTGCACCCGTCACGGACGAGCGACAGACATGGCCGACGACCACAAGCTGAAGAACGAGACCAAGCCCGGCTTCCAGCAGGGCAGCGCCAAGCCGGACGACAAAGCCAACCCTGCGAACAAGCAGGAGAAGATGGACGAGCGCCTCGACGACGCCCTCGAGGAGACGTTCCCATCGAGCGACCCGGTCTCGGTCAAGATCACCAAGTAGCGGGTTCCCAAAGGGCTCAACCCTTTGGCGGGGTTCGGGGGCAGAGCCCCCGAGACCTTTGGTTCTCGATCCGTCAGGCGGCTTCGAGCAGCCGCCGGGCGATGACCTGGGCCTGGATCTCGGCGGCGCCCTCGAAGATCGACAGGATGCGGGCGTCGCACAGGATCCGGCTGACCGGGTATTCCAGCGCGAAGCCGTTGCCGCCGTGGATCTGGAGGGCGTTGTCGGCGGCCGCCCAGGCGACCCGGGCGCCGAGCAGCTTGGCCATCCCGGCCTCCAGGTCGCAGCGCTTGCCGGCATCCTTCTCGCGGGCCGAGAAGTAGGTGAGCTGGCGCGCGATGTTGATCTCCACCGCCATCATGGCGAGCTTGTCGGCGACCCGGGGGAAGCTGACCAGCGCCTTGCCGAACTGGACCCGCTCCTCGGCGTAGCGCAGGGCCACGTCGAGGGCCGACTGGGCGACGCCGATGGCTCTGGCCGCGGTCTGGATGCGGGCGGATTCGAAGGTCTGCATCAGCTGGGCGAAGCCCTTGCCCTCGACCTCGCCGAGCAGGTTGCCGCCGGGCACCTCGAACCCCTCGAAGGCCAGCTCGTATTCCTTCATGCCCCGGTAGCCGAGCACCTCGATCTCGCCGCCCGACAGGCCCTGGACCGGGAACGGCTCTTCGTCGGTGCCCCGGGGCTTCTCGGCGATCAGCATCGAGAGGCCGCGATGGCCCTTCTCCTCGGGCTTGGTCCGCACCAGCACGGTCATGATGTCGGCCCGGACCGGATGGGTGATCCAGGTCTTGTTGCCGGTGATTTTCCAGGTGTCGCCGTCCTTTACCGCCTTGGTGCGCAGGCTGGCGAGGTCAGACCCCGTGTTCGGCTCGGTGAACACGGCCGTCGGCAGGATGTCGCCCGAGGCGATCTTGGGCAGGAAGCGGTGCTTCTGCTCCTCGGTGCCGCCGCACAGGATCAGCTCGGCGGCGATCTCCGAGCGGGTGCCAAGGGAGCCGACGCCGATATAGGCCCGGGACAGCTCCTCCGAGACCACGCACATCGCGGTCTTGGGCAGGCCCATGCCGCCGTACTCTTCCGGGATGGTGAGGCCGAACACGCCCAGCTCGGCCATCTTGG
Organism: Methylobacterium sp. E-066; assembly: GCF_022829635.1. Taxonomy (GTDB): domain Bacteria; phylum Pseudomonadota; class Alphaproteobacteria; order Rhizobiales; family Beijerinckiaceae; genus Methylobacterium. The sequence continues at coordinate 57,285 of NZ_JAKSYO010000043.1, read as the reverse complement.
TGACGACCTCCATGGGGATGTATGCGTTCTTCAGGTGCCACTCATGGGCCTGCTCGACCACCTCGGCCTTGCCGAAGCGGCGCATCTCGGAGCGGATCGCCTCCATGTCCTCGTCGAGGCCCGAGGCGCCGACGGTGGCCGAGCCGCCGCCCTCGCGCATCAGCGCCACCAGGGCGGCGCGGTTCTCCGGGGTGTTGCCCTCGGCGATCAGGGTCTCGATCGCGTCGGAGCGGTACTGCGCGACCTCCTTGGCCGACAGGCCGAGCGAGCCGGTCGGCCGGACCATCTCGCCCTGGCTCATCGGGATGCCGGAGAACAGCTGGTCGAGATACTCGCCGGCGCCGATCCGCACGAGCAGCGTCTCGGTCTCGCCGAACCGGCCCTCGGCCTGGAGGCGCTCGGCGTAGCCGCCGAGCTCGGCCACCGCCTCCGCATAGGTCGCAAGCCAGGCCAGCCCGTGGGCGGCGTGCTGCTGGGCCTCGAGCTTGCCGGCATCGATCCGCCCATCCGTGCCGAGGATGCGTGTCCGCACCCGCCGGGTGGCCTCCGCCACGAGGGCCTTCGCGCTCTCGCCGGCGGCCTTGGTGAGGCTGACGACGTCCTGCGGCTCGGTCTGGATGGCGGGGGATGCGGACATGGTTTTTGCTCGCGTGGCGTTTTATTGGATCGTGACTTCTAACCCGTCCGACGCCCAGGCCGAAGCAGATTTCATTTGTCGCGTCTTGAACTCAAGTTGAACACCGCGGGGTTTTGACGCGCTCGGTGACGCCGAACCGGCCTCCAGTTCGGCGCCCAGCGCTCCTGTTCAGCGCTTCTGCTCGCAGCGCGTCTTGACGTAGGCACCGTTCTCGCCGGTGAAACCGGTATTGGCCGCCAGAACCGGCCCCTGGATCAGGCATTCCTGGAGCGTGTGGGCCGGCCCGGTGATCACGTCGAGGGCGGTCTCGCGCGAGCAGTCCGGGGCCTGGACGTTGGCGGCGCAGATGAGCGCGACGACGAGGATCTGGTTCATGGGGCCTCCCGGGGATCTGGTCGATCCGGCCCGGCTCTTCGGCGGCTGGGCGGTATCAAGCGAAAGACCGGGCCTCTTCGGGGGTTCCCTGGCTGCGGCGCCAAGGTTCCGGGATCAGGCGCGGCTCGCCACCGCCACACCGAGCGCCGCCACCGCCATCCCGGCGACCTGCACCAGGGTCAGCACCTCGCCGAACAACACGTAGCCCAGCACCGCGGCCACCGGCGGCACCAGGAAGAACAGGGCGGCGACGCCCGCGACCGCCCCGCGCCGGATCAGTGCCAGCAGCAGCAGGATCCCGGCCACCGAGTTGACCAGGATCGCCCAGGCAAGCCCGAGCCACAGGGGCGCCACCGGGTCGATCGTCGCATGGCCGAAGGCCAGCGCCAGCGGGATCGCGCAGGCCATTCCACCCACGAATTGCAGCGTCGCGTTGGCCAGGAGGTCGCCGCCGCCGCCGGTCCGCTTCTGCCAGAGGGTGCCCAGCGTCAGGGCCAGGACCGCCACGAGGCTGACCGCCAGGGCCACCGGCGGGATCCCGGACGGGTCGGCGGCGCCGAGCTTGGGGGCGAGGACCAAGCCGGCACCCGCGAAGCCCAGCAGGATGCCGAGTGCCCGCCGGCCGCTGACGCGCTCGCCGAGCAGCGGCCCCGCCAGGAGCGCCGTCAGCAGGGGTTGCAGGCTGCCGACCAGGGCGGCGATCCCGGCCGGGAGCCCCCGGCTCACCGCCCAGAACACCCCCGACAGGTAGACCCCCTGCATCAGGAAGCCCGCCACCATGGGATCGCGCCAGCCCGCCTGGGTCCCGGGCCAGCGCACCCGGGAGGCCGCCGCGATCAGCGCCAGCAGCAGGGCGACGCCGGTGAACCGGACCGCCGTGAAGCCCAGCGGATCGGCGTGCGGGATCACGGCCCGGGCGGAGATGAAGCCGGTCGCCCAGATCGGGACGAACAGGACCGGCAGGGCGCTGGCGGCAAGCGACGGACGTGGTGCGGGCGTAAGCATGGCCGTATCTAGAGCGCGTCGGCTCGGCGAGTCGCAACAGCGATCTGGTCGGCGCGGGGGTCCGGTCGGCGTGGCCGCGGCGCTTCACCGGCCAGCGAACGGGACCGGACCGGCTCGGCGGCGTTGACGGGCCGGCCCGGGCGCCCTTCATCGGCGGGCCGGCACGAGGATCGTTGGACACCCGTGAAATCTTTCCGCAGCGGATTCCAGGTCGCGGGCCTCGCGGCGCAGCGCTTCGTCGCCCATGACGGCTGGGCGATCGCCAGCCACATCGCGCTCTCGACCCTGACCTCCCTGTTCCCGTTCCTGATCCTGCTGGCGGCCCTGGCCGGCCTGTTCGGCACGCAGTCGCTCGCCGACGAGGCCGGGGTGCTGATCTTCGACGCCTGGCCCCGGGAGATCGCCAAGCCGATCGTCGGCGAGGTCCACCGGGTGCTCACCGAGCAGCGCAGCGGCGTGCTGACGTTGGGCGCCCTGTTCGCCCTGTATTTCTCGTCCTCAGGCGTCGAGAGCCTGCGGGTCGGCCTGAACCGGGCCTACGGGCTGCGGGAGAGCCGGCCCTGGTGGCTGACCCGGCTCGAATCGATCGGCTACGTGATCTGCGGCGCCTTTGCGATGCTGGCCTTCGCGCTGCTCGTGGTGCTCGGTCCGCTGATCTGGCGCAACGTCGTGCTGGTGGCGCCGGGGCTGGAGCCCCTGAGCCTCACGGTGGCGATCGGGCGGATCGGCGTCACCGCCCTGCTGCTGGCGGTGGTGCTGATCATCGCCCACAAATTCGTCGCCGCCGGCCGGCGCTCGATCCTGTCGGTGCTGCCGGGGATCGGGGTGACGCTGGTCCTGTGGTTCTTCGCCGGCCTCGGCTTCGGCTATTATCTCGACCGATTCTCGAACGCCTACGCGTCCACCTACGGGGGCTTGGCCACCGCGATGGTGTTCCTGGTGTTCCTGTACTGGCTCGCCGCCATGTTCCTGTTCGGCGGCGAGATCAACGGCACGGTGATCGCCGCCCGCCGCAGCCGGCTGCAGGCGAAGATGCTGGCCCGGCGGGCCGAGATGGAGGGACGATGGACGGCATCGAGCACCTAACCGTTCGCGTGAACGGCGCGGACCTGCACGTCGCCCGCTGCGGCACGGGTTCGCCGCTGCTGCTGCTCCACGGCTGGCCGGAATTCTGGCTGACCTGGGAGCCGGTGATGGAACGGCTGTCCGCCCGCCACACCCTGATCGCCCCGGACCTGCGCGGCTTCGGCGACAGCGACAAGCCCGAGGGCGCCTTCGGACCGCCGGAGCAGGCGGCCGACATGGTGGCGCTGTTCGATGCGCTGGGCATCGACCGCGCCGGCATCGTCGGCCACGATGTCGGCGGCGCGGTGATCCAGGCGCTGGCCCGGGCCCATCCGGAGCGTTGCGCCGGCCTGTTCCTGTTCGACTTCGTCTATCCCGGGATCGGCTCCCGCCTCGGCGCCCCGGACCGCCTCAGCGAGATCTGGTACCAGTCCTTCAACCAGATGGACCTGGCGGTGACGCTGGTGGGCGCCAGCCGGGCAAGCTGCGCCGCCTATATCGGCCACTTCCTGCGGCACTGGTCGCACCGCAAGGATGCGTTCGATCCCGTGCTGGACGCCTTCGCGGACGCCTACATGAAGCCCGGCAACCTCGCGGGCGGCTTCGCGCATTACCGGGCGGCCCATGCCGGCCGGATCGCGATGCTGAAGGGCGAGGCCCCGCCCCTGCCGCCGATCACGGTGCCGACCTGCGTGCGCTGGGCCGAGCACGACCCGATCTTCCCCTATGCCTGGACCGACCGCCTGGGCGAGACGTTTTCGGACCTCGACCTAGCCCCATTCCCGGATGTCGGCCACTTCCCCCACCGGGAGGATCCCGACCGGGCCGCGGCCGAGATCGCAGGGTTCTTCGGGCGGATCGGGTGGGTTTGAAATGATCGTCAGCGGGACTGGTTGCGATACACGCAATCGCGCCCGCGATCCTCGTACCCGCCCGGACAGGCGGTGACGCAGGCCCCGGCCGCGAACTTTTTGGGGGGCGGGCAGGCGCCGGCAACTTGCGCCTGGGCCGGGATGGCGGCGAGCAGTGGCAGGATCAGCAGGGCGATCAGGGCCTTGGCCACGAGGGTGCGGCCTGCCGAGGCCCGGCTGATCCCTTCGAGACACCGCATCGTCGTCGTCCATCCCGCAGCCGGATCGGTACCCGGGAGATATGCCGTACCGCGGCTGCGTCACCCAGCGGCGGGGTGTTCCGGCGCACCACGCTCCGTCAACGCAGCCACGATCCGCGCCACCTCGGCCTCGGCGGCGGGAAAGCCTCGGCTCGTGTCGATCACGAAATCGGCCCGGGCCCGCTTCTCGGCATCCGGCATCTGCTTGGCGAGGATCGCCGCGAAGGCCTCCTCGGTCATGCCGGGACGGGCCAGCACCCGGGCGCGCTGCACCTCGGGCGGTGCGCTGACCACCGCGACCGCGTCGCAGCGGCTCTCGCCCCCGGTCTCGTACAGGAGCGGGATGTCGAGGACGACCAGGGGCGCATCCACGTGCCGGGCCAGGAACGCCGTGCTGGCCGCCCGAACCAGCGGGTGGACGATGGCTTCGAGCGCCGCCATCCGATCAGCTTTGCCGAGCACTGCCGCGCGCAGGCGGGTGCGGTCGACGCCGCCCTGCGGGTCGAGCACGCCCGGAAACGCCGCCCCGATCGCCGCGGCGGCCTCGCCCCCGGGCCCGTAGAGGGCGTGGACGGCCGCGTCGGCGTCGTGGACCGGAACGCCGAGCGCCGAAAACATCTTGGCGGTGGCCGACTTGCCCATGCCGATCGAGCCGGTCAGGCCGAGGATGACGGGGCGGCCCTTGGTCATCCGGCGAGGTCCGCCACGATCCGGTCGCGCAGGCCCGGGGTGACGGCGGGGCGCAGGCCGAACCACGCCTCGAAACCCGGCACCGCCTGGTGCAGCAGCATCCCGAGCCCGTCCACCGCAGCGAGCCCCCGGCGGCGCGCCGCCGCGAGCAGGTCGGTCTCCAAAGGCACGTAGACGATGTCGGCCACCGCGGCGGTCGCCGGCAGCGGAGTGAGGTCGATATCGAGGGGCGGCTGGCCCTTCATGCCGAGCGAGGTGGTGTTGACCACGAGCCCCGCCCCGGCGAGCGCGTCGGGCAGGTCGCTCCAGTCGAGCGCCGCGCCGATCCCCGGGGCCAGGGCCGCCAGGGTCTCCGCCCGGGCGCGGGTGCGGTTGGCGATCAGGATCCGGCGCAGGCCGTTTTCGGCCAGCCCGACGACGATCGCCCGCGCCGCCCCGCCGGCGCCCAGCACCACGGCGGTGCCGCCGGCCCGCTCCGGCCAGCCGGCCCCGAGGCTGTGGTCGAGATGGGCGCAGAAGCCCGGCGCGTCGGTGTTGTCGCCGCGGACCCGGCCGTCGGGCTCGACCACCAGGGTGTTCACCGCGCCGATCTTTTCCGCCCGCGGCGTCAGGATGTCGGCCAGCGCGAAGGCCGCCTCCTTGTGGGGGATCGTGACGTTGCCGCCCCGGAAGCCGGATTCCGGCAGCGCCCGGAGGAAGTCCGAGAACGCCTCCGGGGCGACGTCCAGGCGCTCGTAGGAGCCCGGGATGCCGTGCTGGCTCAGCCAGTAGCCGTGGATCAGCGGCGAGCGCGAATGCGCGATCGGGTGGCCGACCACGAAGGCCCGGGGGATCGGAGCCGCGCTCACGCGGCGCAAGCCTCGGCGAGGCGGCAGGCCGGGCCGCCGGCCGCCTCGATCTGCAGGGTCGCGTGGCCGATGCCGAAGCGGGTGCGCAGACCCTCGGCGGTCTCCGCCAGAAAGCCGTTGCCCGGATGGTCCTCGGCGATCACCAGATGGACCGTGAGGGCGACGCTGGTGGTGCTCATCGGCCAGATATGCAGGTCGTGGAGATCGATCACCCCGGGCCGACCGCGCAGGAAGCCGGTCACCGCCTCCGGGGAGATCTCCGGCGGCACCGCGTCGAGGGACATCGCCACGCTGTCGCGCAGCAACCCCCAGGTCGCCCAGACCACGAGGCCCGCGATGGCGAGGCTGACCGCGGGGTCGATCCAGGCGAGCCCGGTGAGCTGGATCACCAGGCCGGCGATCACGACGCCCGCCGAAACCGCGGCATCGGCGACCATGTGCAGGAAGGCGCCGCGGATGTTGATGTCGCCCTTGGCGCCGCTGACGAACAGCCAGGCGGTGACGCCGTTGACCAGGATCCCGATGGCGGCGACCACCATCACGATCGTCCCAACGACCGGCTCCGGATGGACCAGCCGGACCAGGGCCTCCCAGATCACCGCCCCCATGGCGATCAGCAGGAACACGGCGTTGAACAGGGCCGCCAGGATCGAGGAGCCGCGATAGCCATAGGTGAAGCGGGCGCTGGCCCGGCGGCGCACCAGGATGGCGGCGATCCAGGCGGCGGCGAGACCCAGCACGTCGGAGAGGTTGTGGCCGGCATCGGCCACCAGCGACATCGAGTTGCTGAGGTAGCCGTAGGCCGCCTCGACCACCACGAAGCCGGTGTTGAGCACGATGCCGATCGCGAAGGCCGGCCCGAAATTCTTCGGCGCGTGGGCGTGGCCGCCATGAGCGCCGTGGCTGCCGTGCCCCCCATGGGAATGGGATCCGTGGGAATGATCGTGCCCGGCCAAGATGGTGCTCCGTTCGATCGTGGTTTCAAAAGGTCCGGCACCTTTTGCGGGTGCAGGGCGGAGCCCTGCAAGCCTCCGGGCTCCGCCCCGGAACCCCGCCAAAGGGCTGAGCCCTTTGGAAACCCTGGCTAGAAGTCCAGGTAGCCGGCGTCACGCAAGCGCGTGAGCAACGGCAGCAATGGCAGGCCCAGCACCGTGCTGTGGTCACCGGCGACCGATTCGAACAGGTGGATGCCCGGCCCTTCCAACTGGTAGCCGCCGACGCTGGCGCGGACCCTGTCAGCGCCGGCGCACTCCACATAGGCGGCGATCGCCCGGGCATCGAGGGGGCGAATCGTCAGCCGGGCGGTCTCCACGAAGGCGTCGCTGACGGCGCCGGCCAGCGCCACCGCGGAATGCAGGGCATGGGTGCGGCCGGCGAGGCGGGCGAGCTGGGCTCGCGCTTCGTCCGAATCCCGGGGCTTATGGAAGATTGTGCCGTCGAGTTCGAGCACCTGGTCGGCGCCGAGGACGACGCGCCCCGGATGGCGGGAGGCCACCGCGTCGGCCTTGGCCTGGGCGAGGCGCAGGGCGAGCTCGGGCGGCGAAAGCCCCTGGCTCGATGCCTCCAGGGCGCGCTCGTCGATGTCGGGGGAGGCGGTCTCCACCGGAAGCGCCGCGCGCTCCAGCAGGAGTCGCCGGGTCGGGCTGGTGGAGGCGAGGAGGAGCGGATCCGGACGGAGCCAGGGCGAGCGGGGCATCGCGCCAGTGTCACGGATCGCGCTTGCGAAGCAAGGCTGCGACGAGCCCCGCCGCCGGGATGAACCGGTCGGCGGGGCTGTCGCGGAGCCGATACGCAACCTGGCTCCCAGATCGAAGGATGGCAGGCGCGGGTTAGGAGAAGGTCAACGCGGCCCCGGGTTTCCGAAGGGCTCAGCCCACCCCTTTCAAGGTGTTTGATCGGGTCGCGATCGGGACGTTTTGCTAAGCGGCTTCACACGTCTCACCTTGACGCCAACGCTTTGAAAACTGGGCGCTTTTCCCCTATCCCACACGGGCTACGGGCTACACGGGTTCGAGGTTCGAGTTCGGTCTGTGCGATGAGGGCCCCTGCGGGGGTTGCGGCGAAGCGTTCCCAGCCGCAGGCCATGATCTTGAGGCCTGGGGGCTTGCCGTAGCAGTTCCAGCCGCCGTAGCGGGCGACGATCCAGGACAGCCAGGCCAAGGTGCCGGCCCCAGTGGGGATTGCGCTGGCGCGCCGTGCCCCGCTCGCAACTGCGCCCCAAGGCCTCCACCACCGGCCGGGTCTTTGCGTCGAGCCCGTCCTGCATCGGCCGCCGCCCGCCGTCGCGGGCATCGACCAGCTGAAGGATCCGCACCGCCGCCCCAAGCGCCAGAGCCGCCAGCCGGAACAGCGTCTCGAGCACCCACACCTGCGTCTCCTCCAGCCGCAGGCCCTCGCCCTTCAAGCCCCGGAAGACCCCTCATCCTGAGCCTGTCGAAGGACCGATCCGCCAGCGCAGGCTCTCCTTCTCCAAGGCCGGCCGCGCCGCGCCGCGCCGACACCTTGCCCGGCGCCCGGCTCCAGATCTGCGCGTCGAGCAGGCCCAGGACTGCTTCACAGGACTGCTTCATCGGCGGCGTCCACCGCCACCACCTGATGCACGAAGAAGCCCGGCTGTACGCCGTCCCTGCCCGAGCCCCGACCAGACCGGCCGGACGCCCCGGCAAAGCTCAGCGCGCTGGTAGCCTGCACCGCTACCACGCACCGGCCCCGGCACGCCTCCACCGCCCGGGGCGCAACGTCGCCAGGATCGTCGGCACGTCGCTCTGCGGCGAGCCGAGGGAGCGGTGTGCTGCCGCCGTCCCAGCATGGTCGCCGCCTACGCAACTCAGCACCACGCTGCCGGTCTCAACGATCCGCTCGAACAGCCACGCGCTACGCACCGGCGTCAGCACGTTCCCACCGCCGAACCCGTCCATCCGCCCCTCCGCGCCTGTCGGAAAAACCGACAACGTCCCGACGCGGAAAGCGGAGCAAAACCTGTGCAGCCCCCAACCGCAAGGGGGAGGAGAACGCGTCGCGTCTCGCCCGAACCGCTGTGCCAAACACCTTGAAAGGACTAGGTTCCGGACCATTCGAGCCTCACCCCGCCCCGAACAGCTCCTTCGCCAGCCGCGAATGGTCTTCCCGCAGGCGAACTGCATCGACACCCAGCGGCTGGCCGTCGATCACCCGCCAGTGCCCGGCCACCATCACCCGGTCGGCCCGGGTGGCGCCGCACAGGACCAGGGCGGCGAGCGGGTCGTGGGCGCCGGAGAAGCGCAATTCGTCCAGGGTGAACAGCGCGAGGTCGGCCTCGCGGCCCGGCTCGATCCGGCCGATATCGGAGCGGCCGAGGCAGGCGGCCGAGCCCTCGGTGGCCCAGCGCAGCGCGTCCAGATGGGTCACGGTCTCCGCCCCATAGGTGAGCCGGTTCAGCATCAGCGCGTGGCGCACCCCCTCCATCAGGTTCGAGCTGTCGTTCGACGCCGAGCCGTCGACCCCGAGGCCGACGGGGGAGCCCGCCACCTCCAGCTCGCAGGTGCGGCAATGGCCGGACGCCAGGGTCATGTTCGACGTCGGGCAATGGCACACGCCGACCCCGGCCTTGCCGAGCCGGGCGACCTCGGCATCGTTGAAATGGATGCCGTGGGCGAGCCAGACCCGGTCGCTCATCCAGCCGACCTCCTCCAGGTAATCCACCGGGCGGCAGCCGAACATCGACAGGCAGAACTGGTCCTCGTCCAGGGTCTCGCCGAGATGGGTGTGCAGCCGGCAGCCGTGCCGGGCGGCGAGATCCGCGCTCTCACGCATCAGGCGCTTCGTCACCGCGAAGGGCGAGCAGGGCGCTAGCCCGACCTGCACCATCGCCCCGGGGGCCGGATCGTGGAACAGGTTCAGCACCCGCTCGCAATCCGAAAGAATCGTGTCGTCGTCCTGCGTCAGCGTCTCCGGGGGCAGGCCGCCCTCCCGGTCGGACAGGCTCATCGAGCCGCGGGTGATGGCGGCGCGGATCCCGAGGCTTTGGGCCTCCTCGACCTGGATGTCGACCGACTGCTCCAGCCCCTTCGGGAACAGGTAATGGTGGTCGCCCGCCGTGGTGCAGCCGGAGAGCAGCAGCTCGGTATAGGCCACCCGGGTGGCGAGCCGGAACGCCTCCGGGGTGATCCGGCCCCAGACCGTGTAGAGCGCCTTCAGCCAGGGAAACAGCGGCTTGTTGATCGCGATCGGGTGGGCCCGGGTCAGGGTCTGGAAGGCGTGGTGGTGGGTGTTGACGAGGCCCGGGATGATGACGTGACGCGCGGCGTCGAAGGTCTCGTCCACCGGGCCGGCCGGCCGGGCGCCCGCGGCGACGCGCTCGACGATCCGGCTGCCTTCCACCACGATGCCGCCCTCGGCCCCCTCGGCGAGGATGGCCAGCGGATCGCGGATCCAGAGGCGGCGGGCCCGTGCGTCGGCGTCGCTCATGCTGTTCCCCTCGGGCCCTCGAATCCGGCCCGGACCGGTATCGGACCCGGAGCGGCGGCCGGCAAGTCCCCGATCCGTGTCTCGCAGGTGGAGGCTGGCGGGCTTGACGCTCCCGGGCGGCGCTGAGACATGTCAGAGGGACTGACCTTCTTGCCACCCGGACGGTCCCCACGTGACGGTCTGCCCCCCGTGACCTCATCGGTACAGCGCGACGGCACCGTCGCATCCGGGCTCTCCGGTCCCGCACCTGCGTCCCGCGCGGCGGACCCGGCGCAGGCGCTGGGCAGCGACGACCTGATCGAGCTCCTGTTCTTCGCCTATCGCGACTTCGTCGGCGATCCCGACCGGATCCTGGCGGCCTACGGCTTCGGCCGGGCGCATCACCGGGTGCTGCACTTCGTCGACCGCTATCCGGGGCTCACCATCGCCGAGCTGCTCGACATCCTGCGGATCACCAAGCAGAGCCTCAACCGGGTGTTGAAGGACCTGATCGGGCAGGGCTACGTCACGCAGAAGACCGGCCCGAGCGACCGGCGCCAGCGCCTGCTGTACTGCACGCCATCCGGTGCCGAACTGGCCGCCGACCTCACCCGGGTCCAGGCCCGCCGCCTCGCCCGGGCCCTCGCCGCGCCGGACGCGCTGGGTTCCCCGGAGGACTTTTTGATGGCGATGATCGAGCCGGAGGACCGGCCCGCGGTCCGGCGCCTGATGGCCCGGCGCGGGTCCGGCGCGGGTGGCGGCGCGTGACCACCGCCCCCCGGGCCGAACTGCCCGACGCGGCGCCGCACGTCCTCGTGGTCGACGACGACCGCCGCCTGCGCGAGCTGCTCGCCCGCTACCTGACCGACCAGGGGTTTCGCGTGACCGTGGCGGCGAGCGCCGCCGAGGCCCGGGCCCGGGCCCAGAGCGTCGTGTTCGACGCGATGGTGCTCGACGTGATGATGCCCGGCGAGAACGGCTTCGACTACGCCCGCAGCGTCCGCGAGACCTCCCGGGTGCCGATCCTGATGCTCACCGCCCGCTCCAACCCGAACGACCGGGTGATGGGCCTGGAGATCGGCGCCGACGATTACCTGCCCAAGCCGTTCGAGCCCCGGGAGCTGACCCTGCGGCTCAGCAACATCATCAAGCGCAGCGTCAGCCCGCGCGAGGCGGCGGCCGAGACCGTGACCTTCGGGCCGTTCGCGTTCCGCATCGACCGGGGCGAGTTGCGCCGGGACGACGCGCTGATCCGCATCACCGACCGCGAGCGCGAGATCCTGACGATCCTGGCCGCGGCCGGGGGCGCCAATGTCGAGCGCGAGCAGCTCGCCGGGCCCGGGGGCCTCGCCGCGGAACGCACCGTCGACGTGCAGATCAACCGCCTGCGCCGCAAGACCGAGGTCGATCCGGCCAACCCGGTCTTCCTGCAGACGGTGCGGGGCGTCGGCTACCGGCTCGCGGTGGATTGAGCCCGGCTCGTCACACCACCCGCGGCTCGCCCGGCTTCAGCTTCAGGCCCTTGGACACCCGGGTGGACAGGCTGCCCACGATGGCGACCGCGACTGGCTCCTCGGCCAGCGACCTGACTGCCGCCATCGCGGCCTCGGCGTTCGGCTTCATCACCGCGTAGACCAGGGGGGCGAGTTTGCGACCCGAGCGGCCGCGGCCGCCGGACCGCTCCGCGGTCACGGACACCAGGTAGGTCGTGTAGCGGCTCCGCGCGCGTCCGGGCATGTCTCAGCATGTGGCATGTCGGCTAATCATCACCAACGGCCCCGTGTCGCGGCCGGGCCGAGACGCGGGCGATGATGGGCGGCACAGGGCGAATCGCGTGCCGCGCAGCCGCCCCGTCTCGCCTTACCCCATCCGGCGCCCCCCGCGAGGGATTTCCTACGGATGCCCGGCGGCTTTGTGCCGGAAACCCACGAGCGAGGGGCTTTTTGCGGGCCGACGCGGACGCCTCCGACCGCGTCAGGCCAGGGCGAGGTCGAGGCCGGGCAGCGACAGCCCGGAGAGCCGCGTGCTCCAGACCTGCCCGGACGCCACCGGCAGGGCGTCGGTGAGCGTCCCGGTGGTGACAATTTCGCCGGCTGCGAGCGGCGGGCTTAACGGGTCGTTAGCCAACACATCAACGAGGTGCCGGAGGGCCGCGAGGGGGCCGCCCCCGAGCACGTTGCGGGCGCTGCCCCGGTCGGCGACCGCGCCGTCCCGCAGCAGCTCGACGGAGAACCCCGCAAGGGCGTCGATCCAGGCTTGCGCCGAATCCGCGGCGATCGGCACCCGCTCGCCGAGCACCAGCAGGCCGTGCAGCCCGAAGGCCGCCACCGTGTCGGGAGCGGCGAAGCGCCAGCCGGGAAACAGCGACTGCACGAGCTCGAACCCCTGCGCCACCCAGGCGAGGCAGCCGATTAGGGCCGCGTCGTCCATGCCGGGCTCGGGCGCCCGGACCAGCCCGAACACGATCTCCGGCTCGATCCGCGGCTCGACCAGGGCGGCGAGCGGCACCGGACCGGTCAGGGCGGCGCGGTCATGCAAGGTCGTGTCGTAGACAGGGCCCCAGATCGGCGCGTGGACGTTGTAGGCATCCCAGAGCGTCGTGTTGGTGAAGCCGATCTTGCGGCCGACCGGGCGCTCGCCCCTTGCCACCCGCAGGCGCCGGACCTCGTCGGCCACAAGGTAGGCGGCGGCGAGGTCGAGGCCGGCATCCCAGCCGGTCAGGGGCGCGATCTGGCGGCGATGCTCATGGGCCGCCAGGATGGTGCGGGCATGGGTGGCGGCGGGGACGGGATCGGCCATTCCCGGTTGTAGCATGGTGGCCGGGAGCGATACTCTACCAGACCAGCCGCTCGATCACCGCGTCCGGATGCACCACCTGGCGGCCGAGCCATTCGGCGACGTCGCCGAGGCGGTGGTGCTCGGCCGAGACGCCGAGTTCCTCAGCGTGGATGCCCCGGGCCACCAGCAGGCTGGCGATGCCGAAGCCGCGGGCGCCGGCGATGTCGGTGCGGATCGCGTCGCCGATCGCCATCACCCGGGCCGGATCCACCGGCGCGCCCGTGAGCTCGGCCCCTTTGGCCAAAGCCGCCTCGTAGACCGGGCGGTGCGGCTTGCCGGCATAGATCACGGTGCCGCCGAGTTCGGCATAGGCCGCGGCCAGCAGGCCGGCGCAGGGGATCAGCCGGTTGCCGCTCTCGACCACGAGGTCGGGATTGGCGCAGATCATCGTGAGCCCCCGGGCCGCCAGGCGCATGAGTTCGGCGCGGTAATCGTCCGCGGTCTCGCTGCGGTCGTCGAACAGGCCGGTGCAGACGACGAGGTCGGCCTCCTCCTCCGGGACGAGGCTGAGGTCGAGGTCCTTGAAGATGCCGAGGTCGCGCTCCGGCCCGAGATGCCGGATCCGCGCTCCCGGGCGCGCGGCGATCAGCTCCCGGGTGAGGTCGCCCGAGGTCAGGATCGCGTCGTAGGCTTCGCGCGGCACCCCGAACCGGTCGAGGATGCGCCCCACCCCATCCCCGGGCCGCGGCGCGTTCGAGACCAGGACCACCCGGCGCGGCCGCGCGCCCGGCAGGCCGCGGAACCGGATCAGCGCCTCGCCGGCCGGGACATGGGCCTTCTGGCCGTCATGCAGCACGCCCCAGACATCGCAGAGGAGCAGGTCGTAGCGCTCCGCCACCTGCGCGAGGCCGTCGAGAGTGGGGATCGGTGCGGTCATGGATGGGTCCGGTCACGGTTTCAAAAGGTCCGGGACCTTTTGCGGGTGCAGGGCAACGCCCTGCAAGCCTCGAAGCTGAGCCCGACCCCAATCGTGGTTTTACCGCGGCCCGAGCCGGTGCTCGGCGAAGAAGTCGAGCATCGCCCGGGAGGCGTCCGGGCCGTCGGCATCAGTGTAGCTGCCCTCGGGGCGGCCGCCCGACCAGGCGTGGCCGGCGCCGCGGACCCGCCAATCCTCGACCACCACCCGGCCGGTCTCGTCCCGGTAGCGGGTGCGGGTGAAGGGGTGGCCGCGGTCCTCGAAGGTCTCGGATCCGGGGGTCAGGCCGGCGACGTTGGCCTGGGCCAGCACTTGGTCGGCGTTGCGCACGCTGACGGTGCCGTCATCCTCGCCGTGGAACACGATGGTGGGGATGCGCTGTCCGGTCGGGGAGGCGCCGAAAGAGGGTGCGGTGCCGAGGCCCGGCGCGCCGACCTGCATGGCCATCAGGGCCGAGCCGATATCGCGGGCGCAACCGGCGGCGAGGCCGGAATGCACGCCCACCGCGGCGTAGAGGTCGGGATAGGCCCGGGCGATGTTCAGGGCGGCCGCGCCCCCCGCCGACATGCCGGCGATGTAGACCCGGGCCGGGTCGATCGGGTGGTCCGCCATCACGGCCCGGGTGAGCCCCGCGATGATCGCGGCCTCGCCGGATTCCCGGCGCTGGTCGCGCGGCTCGTACCAGTTCCAGCAGCGCTGGACATGGGCATGCCGGCTCTGGCCCGGATAGACGACGAAGAAGCCCTCGCGCTCGGCCAGCACGTTCATGCCGGTGCCGGCGGCGAAATCGTCCGGGTTCTGCATGCAGCCGTGCAGCATCACGATCAGCGGCGCCGGCTCCGCCGGATTCCCCGGGATGAACAGCTTGTAGTCGCGGCTGCCGGCCGGTTCGGTATGGCTGAGGGCGACGAAGCGGCTCTCGCGCGCGGGCTTTCGGGGCGCCGACGGCTTGGCGGGCGCGCGCCGCGGGCGGCTCAGACCTTTCAGCATCGGCGCGAGGCCGCTCACGACCTTGCCGACCGCCTTGCGGACCCGCACCGCCGGCTCGGTGATCGAGCCGCGCGACGCGTTCCGGGTCTCCGCGGCGGCCTTGCGCCGGACAGTCCCGGGCGCGTCGTCGCGGGGGATCGGAGGCTGGGGGGCCGGCGCTTCCGGCTCCGGCGGCGGCGCGGTGGTGTAGCCGAAGCTGCGCTGGATCAGGGCGGTCGCCTCGTCCAGGCGGCCGAGACTGGTCAGGCGGGTCGCCTCGATCATGTCGGCGAAGGGCGAATGCGCAGCCCGGTCGCGGGCGCCGTCCTGCATATCCTTCAGCTTGCTGAAGGGATCCATGATGGGTGCGCGCTTGGTCACATCAGCGTCCGTGTCGCGGCCGGGATGGCGCGAAGGTCGACATATGGTGCGATGCAATAGAGGCCGATGTGCGATGCGGCAAGGCCGGTCAGGCCGGGTCGTCGGCGCCCATATAATCGGCCCAGATCGCCGCCGGGCCGAGGCTCGCCCGGAAGCTGTCGTGACGTGTCCGCTCCTCATCCGTAAGTCGGCTGCGATAGGGCCGCGGAGCCGCCGGAGCCGCCTGGGCGACGGTCCGGACCGCGGGGCCGGCCTGGGCATCCATGAGCCCCAAGCTGGTCTGCTTCCCGCCCAGCAGCTCGACATAGACCTCGGCCAGGATCTGCGCGTCGAGGAGCGCGCCGTGCTTGGTCCGCCGGCTGGTGTCGATGCCGTAGCGGTTGCACAGGGCATCGAGGTTGTTGGCCGCGCCCGGGTGCTTGCGCCTGGCCATCGGCAGGGTGTCGACCACGTCGTCCAGCTGGATCGGCGGCGGCGCGTTCGCCCCGAGCCGGGCATATTCCATGTTGAGGAAGCCGACATCGAACGGCGCGTTGTGGATCACGAGGCGCCCGTCCGCCAGGAAGGCCAGCAGCTCGCCGACGATCTCGGCGAAGACCGGCTTGTCCGACAGGAACGCGTCCGACAGCCCGTGGACGTTGAACGCGCCTTCGGAGACCGCCCGCTGCGGGTTGCAGTAGCGGTGAAAAGTCCGGCCGGTGGGGATGTGGTTGAGCAGCTCGACCGCGCCGATCTCGATCAGCCGGTCGCCGTTGCGCGCCTCCGTGCCGGTGGTCTCGGTATCGAGGACGATCTCGCGCAGCATTTTTTTGTGACTCAGAGGGTCAGGATCACTTGCCCGATCGGGGACGGGGCTCCGGGGCGGGTGAGCGTCTTCGGAAGACACTGTCTCCCGAAAGGTTGAGACTTCCTTGGGCGCCGGCTGACCGGCGCCCGTCCCTTACGTTACGCCGCCAGGGCCAGCCGTCCCTCGGTCTCGTCGGCCTCGGCCGCCATGAACTGGGCCCGGGCGAGCTCGGCGAAGCGGCCGTTCTCGGCGACCAGCGCGTCGAACGTGCCGGCCTCGACGATCCGGCCCTCGTGGAAGACCAGGATGCGGTCGGCGTTGCGGATCGTGGCGAGACGGTGGGCGATCACGAAGGTGGTGCGCCCCTCCATTACGGCCTCCAGGGCGCCCTGGAGCTTGCGCTCGGTGGCGGCGTCCAGCGCCGAGGTCGCCTCGTCGAGGATCAGGATCGGCGGGTTCTTCAGGAGCGCCCGGGCGATCGAGAGCCGCTGGCGCTCGCCGCCGGAGAGCGACCGGCCACGCTCGCCGATCACCGTGTCGAGCCCGTCCTGCTGGCGCGCCATGAAGGCGCCGGCCTGGGCGCGCTCCAGGGCGTCGAGCATCTCGGCGTCGGTGGCGTCCGGGCGGCCGACCTGGAGGTTCTCGCGGATCGATCGGGCGAACAGCATCGGCTCCTGGAACACCACGCCGATGTTGTGGCGCAGGGACGCGAGGCCGATGTCGCGCACGTCGATGTCGTCGATCCGGATCGAGCCGGAAGCCGGATCGAAGCTGCGGTGCAGGAGGCCAAGCGTCGTCGACTTGCCCGAGCCGGTGGTGCCGACCAGCGCGATCGTCTCGCCGGGACGGGCCGAGAACGACACGCCGTCGAGCGCCTTGCGCCGGCCGTCATACGAGAAGGCGACGTCGTCGAAGGTGACCTCGCCCTCGAAGCGGGCGACCTGCCGGGCATGCGGACGGTCGGCCACCGCCGGCACGGTGTCGTAGATCTCGAAGAACTCGGCAATCTTGGGCGCCTGCTGGAACAGGCCGTTGACGAAGCCGACCACGTGGTCGAGGCGCGCCACGAAGGCGGTGGCCAGGCTCATGAAGGCCACGACCTCGCCCACCGTGGTGGTGCCGGCCTGGTACAGCCAGATGCCGGTGACGAAGATCGCCGTCATGGTGATGGTCGCCGAGGCCCGGGTCGCCACGTTGGCGAGCGCCCACCAGGACAGGACCGGGATCTGCGCGGCCAGCAGGTTGGTGATGATGCCGCGCATCGCGTCCTTCTCGGCCTTGGCGCGGGTGAAGGACTGGATCACCGCGACGTTGCCCAGCGCGTCGGAGGCGTGGGCGGCGAGGCCGGAATTGAACTCCTCGACCTGGCCCTGGAGGGTCTCGGTCCGGCGCATCACGAAGGTGGTGAGCGCCGTGAACGCCAGCACCAGCACGACCAGGATCGAGCCGAGCTGCCAGTTGATGAACAGGGTCATCGGCAGGAGCACGACCAGGGAGACCAGGGCGACGAGGTGGTCCCGGAAGAAGCCGAGCCACAGCCAGGCCATGCCGTTGGTGCCCTCCAGCATCGCCTTCAGCACCCGGCCGGAATGGTTGGCCGAGTGGAAGGCGAGCGGCAGGTCGAGCACGTGCTCGAAATAGCTCGCCATCGCGGAGAGGCGGTTGCGGTGGGCCAGCCGGTCGGCGTGGAGCGCGATGAACACGCCCGCCGCGATGGTGAAGAAGCCGAACGCCACCCAGGCCGCCAGCAGGGGCAGCATGGTGGTCATGGCGTTGCCGCCACGCTTGAGGTGGGTGAGCTGATCGATGATCCGGCCCATCAGCAGCGGCTCGGCGAACGCCGCGATCGCCAGCACGAGGTTGGTGGCGGCCAGACCGATGGCCAGCCGCCGTTCCGCCTTCAGGAAACCCAGGACCCGCCCGTACAGACGAACCATCACCACAGCTCCGCCACCCCCGGCGCGGCCCGTGTGTCCGGGTCTCGCGCCAACTCTTAAGGTCCGGGCGGCGGGCGGATCTCGCTGATTCCGCCGCCAAACCCCTCACACGACACGGCTTATGCCGGGCCGCGCCTGAACGGGCGATGACGGCCCTATACAGGGTCGAAGCCATCGCCTTTACGGTTCGTTCAGCAAGATTTCCTACCGCTGTGAATAACCCGGCCGCAAGCGACCGCTGGGACCGCTTTGTTACGATTTTGCATCGGGCGCCCAGAGTCATGGATCTCGCAACCGCACTCGGCCTGCTCTCCGGCCTCGGCGTCGTGGTCGGGCTGATCATGCTCGATGGCGGCCATTTCGGGGCCTACGCGTCGGAGCACGCCGTGGTCGTGGTGTTCGGCGGCGCCACCGCGGCGACGATGATCCGGTTCCCGTTCTCGGTGATCGTGCACGGCCTGCCGATGGGCCTGCGCTTCGCGTTCATGATGCGCTCGGTGAAGCCGCAGGAGCTGATCGAGGAGATCACCAAGATCGCCGACGTGGTCCGCAAGTCCGGCCCGATAGCGCTGGAGAACATGGAGATCTCCGACCCGTTCCTGGCGCAGGGCGCCCGCTACATCGCCGACGGCTACGACCGGGACTTCATCCGCGACACGATGGAGCGGGACCGCGACAACTTCCTGATGCATCTCGACGAGGGCTCGAAGGTCTACCGGGCCTACGGCGACTGCGCGCCCGCCTGGGGCATGATCGGCACGATCCTCGGCATGGTGGCGATGTTCGCCAACATGTCCGACCCGTCGAAGCTCGGCCCCGCCATGGCGACCGCCCTGCTCGCCACCCTGTACGGCGCCGTGATCGCCAACCTGATCACCCTGCCGCTCGCCGACAAGCTGCACGTGAAGCTGGAGGAGGAGGACGTCTCCCGCTCGCTGATCATCGACGGCATCCTGATGGTCCGCGACCAGAAGAGCCCGACGCTGGTGCGCGAGATGCTGATCGCCTACCTGCCGCACAACCATCGCGAAGCGCTGATGGAACCGGCCGCCTGATATGGCCAGAAAGAAGCGCGGCAGCGCGCATGGCGGCCACGGCTGGTTCGTGACCTTCGCCGACCTGATGGCGCTCCTGATGAGCTTCTTCGTGATGGTCGCGGCCTATTCGACGCAGGACCAGAAGAAGATGCAGGTGGTCGCCGGCTCGATGCGCGACGCCTTCGGGGTGAACAAGGAATCGAAGTTCGCCGGCATCCTCGAATCCGAGGGCCTGCCGGCCGCCGACCACGTCAAATACCTGCGCAACATCCCGCCCGAGAAGGCCACCGACCGAACGACGCCGCCCCGGCGCGACCAGAGCAGCGAGTTCGGCCTGACCGAGACCGGCGAGCCGGACAATTTCGGCCTCGCGGCGGCCTCCCTGCGGCAGGCGCTGCAGGACATGCCGGACATCGCCGAACTGTCGAAGAACGTGGTGATCGTCCGCTCCGAACAGGGCCTCGACCTGTCGATCGTCGACCAGGACGGGCGCTCGATGTTCCCGGACGGCTCGACCCGCCCGAACGAGCGCACCCGGCGCCTGCTGGAGAAGCTCGCCCCGACCCTGCGCCAGATGCCGAACCGCATCGCCATCACGGGCTTCACCGCCACCGAACGACCGGGCCAGCGCCCGCAGGCGCCGCCCTGGGAGCTGTCGGCCGGCCGGGCGATCAGCGT
The DNA here is from genome assembly GCF_022829635.1 of Methylobacterium sp. E-066. GTDB lineage: Bacteria > Pseudomonadota > Alphaproteobacteria > Rhizobiales > Beijerinckiaceae > Methylobacterium. The sequence goes on along the minus strand of NZ_JAKSYO010000043.1, from coordinate 37,586 downwards.
GCGGGAGATTTTGGCCGGCTCAGGGCTGCAGGACGACCGGTTCGCTTCGGTCACCGGCAAAGCCGACACCGAGCCGATGTTCCCCGACAACCCCTATCTCGCGGCCAACCGCCGGGTGACGGTGACGCTGATGAAGGAAGCCCCCCCGGTGCCGAACGTGAAGGGGCTGCCGTAGGGCGATCCATCGCGGACAGTCAGGGTTTCAAAAGGTTCGAGACCTTTTGCGGGTGCAGGGCAGAGCCCTGCGAACCTGTTTTTACTGCTGGCACCGCACGCTACTTGGCGGTGAGCAGCGCCCAGTAGACCTTGTATTTCGAGCCCGGCGCATAGGCCGTGGCGATCCCCATCCGGGTCGCCCGCGGGTCGAGCATCGTGGCCTCGTGCGGCGCGCTCTCGCGCCAGCCGGAGAAGGCCTCGGCCAAGGTGTGGTAGCCGGCCGACAGGTTGGCGTTCACGTCGGCGTAGCCGAGCCGCCCGACCGCGGCCTTCACGGTCTGCGCCTTGCTCGGCCGGTCGGCCAGCGCCATGGCGGCGGCTTCCGCCTCGGCCAGACGCTGCAGATCGGGATCGACCGTGAGCGGCCCGGCGCCGCGGTTGCGGCGATAGGACGAGATCATGTCGCGGGCCGCATCGACGTCGATATGGGCATTCTGGCTGGCGAGCGGCAGGTAGATGCTCGGCAGCGCCGCGGTGGTCGGCACGTCGGTGGCGCAGGCGCCGAGCAGCGCCAGCGCCGGGATGCCGGCCGCCGCGAGCAGGCCTCGTCTCAGGTTGCGTCCGCCCACGTTTCCAGATCCACGCTTCCGCATCCGGCTCGGACGCTCGGGCGATATAGGGGGCGCGGCGCGATTGCGCGACCGGTTCTCTTGGGAACGGCCTCCCTGGTAAAATCCCCGTACCGGTTCACCACCTACGAAAAGCTGCTGGACGACTTCCTGACCGAGGTCGGGATGCTGCGCGGAGGCCATCTATGAGCGACGAGGTGACATACGTCATCGGCGGATCCGTCGAGGATATGCGGGATCGCTTCCTCGCGGCGGTGCGCCGCGCTGAGGCCGGCGAGGAGCCTCGGCCCGAGCGGATCGTCACCTTCGAGAACTGGTCGGCCTTCCTGAAGACCTTCTCGCCGGCGCGGATCGCGCTCCTGGAGGCCCTGACCGGAGGCCCCGCCGAATCGATCAACGCGCTGGCCGGCTCGCTCCGCCGGAATTACCGGCGCGTGCATGACGACGTGACCGCGCTGGAGCGGGCGGGCCTCCTGACGCGCAGGGGCACGCAGGTGATGCTCGCCGCCGACGGGGCGCGCGCGCATCTCGATCTGCGGCCACCCCGGCGCGCGGCGCGCTGAGCCTCAGCCCCCGGCGCTCCGGAGGCCGCGGTCGCGCTGCGGCTGGGCAGGCGATGTCCCGGATACCTCCGATTCCGGGGCCGGCTGCCCGAACCGGCTCGCGATCTCGCCCATGGCGGCCTGCATCGCCTCGAAACCCTGCACGGTGACGATGCTGGCGCCGGGGCCGAGGGGCGGGATGAAGCCGGCCTCCGACAGGGTCGAGAACACGGAAAAATTCAGGTCGGTCTGGACCTTCTGGCCGAGGCTGACATCCACGATCCAGACCAGCAGCTCGAAGTCTAGGAACGGGTCGCCGATCTTCTTGAACACCACCCGGGGCACCGGGTCGCGCAGCACGTCGGGATGGGCCTGCGCGCAGGCCGTGATCATCTCGGCGGCCCGCACCGGATCCTGGTTGCGCAGGACGCTGACCGTGATGCTGACCCGCCCTGAGCGGTCGCCGCGCACCCGGTTCTTGACCACCCCGGAGATCAGGTTCGAGTTCGGCACGATCACGGACGAGCGGTCGAAGGTCTGGATCTCGGTGGAGCGCACCGAGATGCGCTTCACGATGCCCTCCGAATCGCCGATCACCACCTGGTCGCCGACCCGGATCGGGCGCTCCCAGAGCAGCAGCAGGCCGGAGACGAAGTTGTTGACGATCGATTGCAGGCCGAAACCGATACCCACCGAGAGGGCGCCGGCCACGATGGTCAGCTTCTCCAGGCTGAGGCCCAGATACGAGAAGGCGAGCGCCAGGGCGAGCAGGAAGCCGCAATAGCCCGCGATGGTGGTGATCGAGTTGCGCAGGCCGGCGTCCAGGTCGGTGGCCGGCAGGTAGGTCAGTTCCAGCCAGCGCTGCACCGCCCGGGTGACGAACACGCCGAGCACCAGGATGCCGATGCCGAAGGCGATGCTCGACAGCGAGATCGTCACGTCCCCGACCTTGAAGCCGAAGAAGGCCTGCCGGATCGACGAGACGATGTCGGTGGAATCGAGCCCCCAGGGCGCCAGCACGAGCAGCGCCGCCACCAGCATCAGCACCACCCGGGCGGCCCCGGTCGCCAGCACCGAGATCTGGGTCAGCGAGCGCTTGCGCAGGCCGGTATTGGCCTGGAGGGCGGTGGCGAGCCGGGTCTCGTCGGTGAGCGCGCGGCCGATGAAGGTGTCGACGCTCTGGACCAGCAGGTAGAGCAGGACGAGCACGCCCCCGGCCCAGATCAGCTGGTCGATCAGGAAGGCCGCGAAGGCGACGTAGCCCACCAGCGCCCCGACCCCGATCAGCGCCACCCCGGCCCAGCCGATGAGCCGGGCCGGGCCGCCGAGCCCCGTGGTGGTCTTGGTCGGCACGTAGGGGCCGAAGCAGGCTTCCTCCTCCTGCTCGGTATCGGCGAACCGGTGCAGGCCGATCGCCAGGATCAGGGCTGTGGCGACGGCGCCGATGCCTCGGGTGGCGATCGAGATCGGCAGGGCCGCCGAGATCCCGGAATTCAAGGCCTCCACGGATTTCACCACGGTCAGCACCGTGGCGATGCCGACCGCGAGCCGGGTCAGCCGGGTGGCGGCCGCGTCGCCGACCGGGGCCGGGCGCCAGGCGGGCTTGTCGGGGCTGAGCAGCCCGTCGCACAGGGCCTCCACGAAGGCGATGAAGGCGAGGCCGCCCAGGATCGCGGCGGCCACAGGCAGCAGCCGCGAGGGCAGCAGATTGGTGGCGTCCAGCGCGTAATAGACCGCGTAGGAGCCCGCCACCGCCGGCACCGTGCCGAGCAGGATCACCCGCCAGGCGGCCAGCAGGGTCGCGCGCCGCGACGGCTCGGTGGTAGCCGCGTCCCGCCGGGCGGCCCGGGGGGCGATGTTGCGCCGCCCGAAATACAGCGCGATCGAGATCCCGAAGGCGAGCCCCAGGAACAGCAGGTTGCCGATGCTGCCGTTGCGCGAGAACAGCAGCCCGATATCCGACACCGCGCTCTGCAGCGAGCGGGTGTCGCGCGGCACGTCGGCCATGACCTTGGCCCAGAGGCCCGGGCTGACCAGGGGCTGCGAGCGCTGGAACAGGTCGCGGGTGAATGATTCGCGCCGGCGGTTCGAGACCCGGTCGATGATCTGGTCGCCCTGCACCTGCAGGGAGCGGGCGAGCCGCTGGGTCTCGTCGATGCGCGCCACGGCGGCCTCGCGCTCGACGCGCTGCTCGGCGACGTCCGCGCTCTCCGGGGTGTCCTTCGGCTTCGGGCCGAGCTGAGCCAGCCGCTCGCGGGCCGCCTCGAGCGGCGTGTCGAGCCGGGTGATCAGCGCGCGGATCTCCTCGGTGACGGTCGCGGCGCTATCGCGAATCGCCGCCAGGTCCGTGGCACTCAGGTCGGTATGCCCCAGCTGCTTCTCCCGGGCCTCGAGCTCGGCCTTGGCGGCGTCGAGCTTGGCCCGCACCGCCTTGAGCTGCTCGGACATCTCGGGTTTGGGCGCAGCAGGCTTGGCCTCGGGGGGCTTGGAGTCTGCGGGCTTGGAGTCCGCGGGCTTGGCCGCCGCGGGCTGCCCGGCCGGCGTCTCGCCCTGAGCCCAGGCACCGGGCGGCGCGGCGGCCGGGATCGCCAGCATCAGCGCGGCCACGAGGGCCAGCACGGCGGGCCGACGCGGCGCGTCGTTCAGCTTCCGGGAGCGCACACGCGTGCGAATCATAGGCTACCTCTCGTCGGGCGCGCCGGGCGCGCGGTCGGAGCCCGGCCTCGGCGGACCGGCGGTCATCGGGAACCGCGCGGGCCTTCTCGATCGCTCGCCGCCGAAGGGACCATCGGTCCGGCGTCAGCGAGCGCGTGGAATCAAAGCCTGAGAGCCGGGGGCTGTGAGCTTCCAATAGGGCGAAACCGTGCCCCTGCCCACCCTCGCCTCGGGGTGGCTCGCGGATTCACGCATGAGGCTCTGGACGGTGCGCACCTTGAAAGGAAGGTCGCGCCAGAGACGCCACGCGCCCTCCCTCCCCCGCAGCGCTACGATGTTCACATCGGCTTGCGAAAGCCGCCACGCGCCCCCTCTCCCGTGCGGGAGAGGGTTGGGGTGAGGGACCAGGTCTGTCCGGAAAACGCGCATCCCTCACCCTGTCCCTCTCCCGCACGGGAGAGGGGACCCGCGCCACATCCGGGGATGTGAGAATCCGATAGCCTGCAGAGGGGAGAGGGAGACGCGCGTGGCCTCGGCCGTTGTCCTCTGCCGTCGGAGATGTCTGAACTTCGCGGCCCGGATCGGCGGCCCCGAGGCCCCGCTGTGGGTGCGTCCCCGGGACCCTGCGGGAAAAGCTTCACAAGGGTGTCACGGTGGGATTAGATGAACACCGTATGGACAGGGCCTTTTCGTCGTCACGCGAAAGGGTTCGGCCGGCTCCGACGCCGGTCCGGCCCGGCCGCGTTCCGGTTGCTACCGCACCGACTGGCGTCACCGCGCGCCGGCCCGCCGCCCTGTTGCTCCTTCCGCCTCTCCCGCCGAGCCGACGCCCCGTCCGCCGGCCCCTCCTGCGCCGGCCCCCGGCCGCGTCGGACGGGCCGGTGGGGCGCCGGCGCGTTCCCGCGCGTTACACGCGTCAGAGATAGTCCGAAGAGTCGCGCCGATGATGGATCTCCAAACCCTCGTCCTGAACGCGGATTATCGGCCGCTCTCGTACAATCCGCTGTCCCTGTGGTCGTGGAAGGACGCCTTCACGGCCCTGTTCCTCGATCGCGTCACCCTGGTGGCGAGCTACGATGTCGAGGCGCGCTCGCCGTCGCGGTCGCTGCGGGTGCCGAGCGTGGTGGCGCTGAAGAACTACGTGACGCTCGCCCGCAGCCCGGCCTTCACCCGCTACAACATCTACCTGCGCGACGGTTTCAGCTGCCAGTATTGCGGGTTGCGGCTGCCCTCGGGCGGCCTGACCTTCGACCACGTGGTGCCGCGCTCCCGGGGCGGCCTGTCGAGCTGGGAGAACGTCGTGGCGGCCTGCTCGCCCTGCAACCTGCGCAAGGCCAACCGCACCCCGCAGGAGGCGGACATGCCGCTCGCCACCGAGCCGCGCCGGCCGACCCGCTACGAGCTGCACCACCGCCAGCCCGAGTTCGACCACCGCCAGTACCACCACACCTGGCTCGACTACCTGTACTGGGACAGCGAGCTGGAGAGCTGAGGCGGGGTGACCGAGTAAGATATCTGTCGTGCACCCCATAAGGGCGTCAAACACCCCATAAAGATGTCACGTTACACCCCATAAGCGTGCGACGTCCCTGGGGGAAACACACGAACGGCAGGGGTCTTCCCGGCCGTTCGTCATCACATCGATCAGCTTCGTTCAGGCCGAATGCGTCGCGAGGACGACAAGGCTTGGCAGCCTGGCTTGCACGAAAGGCAAGTGCTGGGGCTCGAACAGAATCGGCACAGCTGCCGCTCCCTTCGCCCTCGCCACGGCCAGGCGATGGTTGCCGCCAACGATGATGATCTCGCCGGTGGTGTGGGGCTGGACCATAGCGGGGTCATCGCCCCGCCCGACGATGCACTAACTTCAAACCCGGGCCACCAAATGGGGGTAGGCCGATCGGCATGATCGTCTACCAGGCCATGATCGATGTCCTCAAGGCGCCGGTCGGCGACCGCTTCCAGGTCATTGCCGAACACGAACCTGCGAACTTTATCTTCGATCCGGACTTCCTCGGCATCCATCGATCGGCCGGATGCATCGTCATCCAAGTCACGCTAGTCACGGGCCGATCGCTCGAACAGAAGCGCGGCTTCTACCGGCAGGTGACGGATGCGCTGCAGGAGAGGCTCGATGTCCATCGGGAGGACGTCGTGATCAACCTCGTACCGGTTTCCGCCCAGGATTGGTCGTTCGGCAATGGCGAGGCGTCACTCGTCAAATAACCTCCTGAGTAAGCTCGACCTAAGCGAGATTCATGCACCGACCTGTGATATTCGCTCGATACCAGGAAGAGGGGTAGCGGGCGATTGGCGACATTCGCCCGCACCGCACATCTAGGCCCGGACGAGGAAGCGCAGTCGTTAAGGCCAGCCCCGGCTTGGACGGCGTGTTTCGCTCAGACGACGCCGATGCTGTTCACGACGGCCGTGGTGCCCGGGGAGGCCCAAGCCGCGCCCATCGCCTGGCGCCGTTCCTGCATCGAGCGGACGGTGCCTCCGAGATAGACGGTCCCGCCCTCCGCCTTGACGGTGACGGTCTTGGGATCGAACAGCCACGAACGGTCCAAAGCCTCGCTGATGCTGTCGCTGACGGCCTCGACATCGACCTGCGGCCTGACCACGATGCGGTTGTTGACCGCGATGACGCCGGACAATTGCCTGAGTTCGCGCTCGGCGACCTCGGATTGAAAGCGGTGGTCGACATCGCCCGTGAGGGTGACGGTACCCTTCGAAACCTTCACGAGGACGCTATCCGGCGGCACCGCCACGTTCCATGCCAAGCGCGCGATGGCGGTGGCGGCGATGTCCTCGTCGGACCGCTTGCGGGCGTAAGGCACCACGACCTCGATCTCCTGGACGAGGGCCCTGACGCCTCTGACGCGGCAGGCGGCGGCCTCGGCAGCGATCCTCTCGTCGTAAGTGTCGACCTGACCGGAGAGCGCAACCACGCCGTCCTTGGCCGTGACGCCGATCTCCGATGAGGTCACGGCCGGGTCCCAGATAAGCTCGGCCGTGACGCGATGCTGCAAGCTGGTGTCATGGGACATGATGGACTCCTTGGGCGCGGCGGGTTCAACGATCTAGGGGAGGACTTTCGACCCCGTCCGATGCGAGGCTTTCCGGCGTCCACGTCGAAGCGTGTCCCGGCATCGGGCGAACGTAGGTGGCGCGACCGGCTCGGTCGTTGATCCAGCGCAAGGATCAGAACGGACGGTTTGCCGGTCTGATCGGTGGGCCGGCACGGTCGCCAAGTCGGCTCGTTGACACTGCGCCGGCCATCGTCATCCTTCTTCAAGCGCCGATGAGCCGTCTCGCTTCGTCGGCGATCTCTCGCTCCTCGTCGGCCGGGATGACCAGGACTGGAACCGACGAATCGTCCCGGTCGATGCGCGCGCAACCTTGCTCGTTGCGACCCGGATCGAGTTTGAGTCCGAGGAACGCCAGACGTCCGCAGATATCGGCACGGATGGCTGTAGCGTTCTCGCCGATGCCGCCGGTGAACACGAAGGCGTCCAGGCCGCCGAGGGCGGCAACGAGGGAGCCGGTCTCGCGCACGATGCGGTAGGCGAACAGGTCGAGGGCCTCGCGGGCCTCCGGCGCCCGGCTGGTCTGCAGGACCCGGACGTCATCGCTGATGCCCGAGACACCGAGCAGGCCCGAGCGCCGGTTGAGCATTTCGGCGACCTCGGACGCGGACATGCCGCGCGCCTGGATCAGGTGGAGCACGAGGCCCGGATCGACGGTGCCGGAACGGGTCCCCATCATTACTCCCCCGAGAGTGGTCAACCCCATCGTGGTGGCGACGCTACGCCCTTCCGCCATGGCGCAGAGGCTGGAACCGTGACCGAGATGGGCGACGACGACGCGTCCCCGGGCCCTTTCGCCGATCAAGCTTGGCAGTACGCGTGCGATGTGGGCGAAGGACAGCCCGTGGAAACCGAAGCGCAGAAGGCCGTCCTCGGTGAGCGCACGCGGGATCGGCTCGATCTGGGCTAGACGGTCCTGGGTCCGGTGGAAGGCGGTGTCGAAGCAGGCGACCTGCGGCAGGCCGGGCCAAGCCGCATCGACTGCGGCGATGATGGCGAGCCCCATCGGCTGGTGGCCCGGGGCCAGCGGCACCAGCGCCTCCAGTTCCGCGCGCAGACCGGCATCGATGCAGGCCGGACCGCGGTGTCGGGCTCCACCATGGACGATCCGGTGCCCGACCGCCCGGAGGTGGAGATGCGGCATTCGCCTCAGGCGCGCCAGGAGCCAGCCGACCACGGCGCCGAGACCGCCCCCGGGCGGTGCGTCGTCGAGGTCGAGGTCGCCCGTGACGGTCAGGTGCACGTCACCGTCGATCCCGGAGACGTGCACGCGCCAGACGGCGACGTCCTCGCCGTCCCTGAACAGGGCGCATCGCAGGCTGGACGACCCGGCATTGAGGACGAGGATCATGCGCATCTCCGGAGAGGCCCTGACTGGCACGGCTCGGCGGGGAGCGGCGTGATCCAGATCAAAGCGCCCGCGCGTCGGGGATGCGACCAGAGGGTCGGACGGGGCGCCGAGTCGCTCCGCAGTGCCCGGGAGTCCGAGATGCCTATCGTGAACGATCCGAGAGGCGACCGCCAAGATACCGGGATGCAAGGCACCGGCATGAAGGTGGCCGGTCTGGACTTCGTACCTGGTCCGCTCGGGCCGACCGGCCTCGACGCCATCGACGCGTACTGGCGGGCGGCGAACTATCTCTCGGTCGGCCAGATCTATCTGCTCGACAACCCGCTGCTGCGCGAGCCACTTTCCCTTGCCGATGTAAAGCCACGCCTTCTCGGCCACTGGGGAACCACGCCGGGCCTGAACTTCATCTACGCCCACCTCAACCGGGCCATCGTCCTGCGCGACCTCGACATGATGGCCGTGTGGGGACCGGGGCACGGCGCGCCCGGGCTGGTCGCCAATGCTTGGCTCGATGGGACCTACGGCGAGGTCTATCCGGACATCGCCTCCGACACCGACGGGATGCGCCGCCTGTTCCGGCAGTTCTCGTTTCCCGGCGGCATCCCGAGCCACGCCTCCCCGGAACTGCCGGGCTCGATCCACGAGGGCGGCGAACTCGGCTACTCCCTGATCCACGCGTTCGGAGCCGCCCTCGACAACCCGGGCCTGATCGTCGCCTGCGTGATTGGGGACGGCGAGGCAGAGACCGGACCGCTAGCGGCTTCCTGGCACGCGTCCAAGTTCCTCGATCCCGTCGGCGACGGTACCGTCCTGCCGATCCTCCACCTCAACGGCTACAAGATCGCCAACCCAACGATCCTCGCGCGGATGCCGGCGGCGGAACTACGAAGCCTGCTCGTCGGCTACGGTTACGAGCCGCTGTTCGTCGAAGGCGACGATCCGGGTCCGATGCACCAGGCCATGGCGACAGCCCTCGACTACGCCCTCGATCGCATCGCCGAGATCCGGGAACGCGCCCCGAACCGCGATGTCGGCCGGCCGAGCTGGCCGATGATCGTGCTGCGCAGCCCGAAGGGATGGACCGGGCCGAAGACGGTCGACGGTAAGCCGGTGGAGGGAACCTGGCGGTCGCATCAGGTGCCCGTGGCCGCCCTGCGCGAGAACCCGGAGCACCTCGCGATCCTGGAGACCTGGATGCGATCCTACCGGCCCGACGAGCTCTTCGATGATGCGGGCCGCCTGAGTCCGGAGTTGGCCGCGCTCCATCCGCGCGGCGACCGCCGTTTGAGCGCCAATCCCCATGCCAATGGCGGACGAGATCCGAGGCAACTACGGCTGCCCGAACTCGCCGCCTACGCCGTCGCGATGCCGTCCCACGGCACGGCATCGGCAGAGGGGACCCGCGTGCTCGGCGGATACCTCCGCGACGTGCTCGCCCTCAACGCGACGGCTCGAAACTTCCGTGTCATGGGACCGGACGAGACCCTCTCCAATCGCCTCGATGCCGTCTTCGACGTCACCGACCGGGTCTGGCGCGACGCCATCCTGCCGACCGACGAGCACCTAGCGCGCCAGGGACGGGTGATGGAGGTGCTCTCCGAGCACCTCTGCGAGGGCTGGCTCGAAGGCTACCTGCTCACCGGGCGCCACGGCGTCTTCGCGTGCTACGAGGCCTTCATCCACATCGTCGATTCGATGGTGAACCAGCATGCGAAGTGGCTGAAAGCGTCCCGTGCGCTGGCGTGGCGCAAGCCCGTGCCCTCGCTCAACATCCTGCTGACCTCGCATGTCTGGCGCCAGGACCAGAACGGGTTCAGCCACCAGGACCCGGGCTTCATCGACTTCGTCGCGAACAAGAAGGGCGACACGGCGCGGGTCTACCTGCCGCCGGACGCCAACTGCCTGCTCTGGGTGATGGACCACTGCCTGCGCACGCACGACCGCATCAACGTCGTCGTCGCCGGGAAGCAACCCGCCCTGCAGTGGCTCAACGCGGACGAGGCGGCGCAGCATTGCGCGGCCGGGATCGGCGTCTGGGAATGGGCCTCGAACGACGGCGACGGCGAGCCCGACGTCATCATGGCCTGCGCCGGGGACGTTCCGACGATGGAGACGCTGGCGGCCGTTGCCTGGCTGCGCGACCGCATCCCGGCCATCCGGATCAGGGTCGTGAACGTCGTCGACCTGATGACGCTGCCCTCGCCCGACATGCACCCGCACGGTCTCGACGACACCACCTTCGACAGCCTGTTCACTCGGGACCGGCCGGTCGTGCTCGCCTATCACGGCTATCCCTGGCTCATCCATCGCCTGACCTACCGGCGCACCAACCACGCGAACATCCACGTCCATGGCTTCGTCGAGGAAGGGACGACCACCACCCCCTTCGACATGGCGGTGCTGAACGGGCTCGACCGTTACCACCTCGCGCTTGCCGCCCTGAAGTGGACGTCGGGGCTCGGGCCGTGCGTGGAGCGCGCCGAGGAAGAACTGCGGGACCTGCTGGCGCTGCACCGCGAACACGTCTGCCGCACCGGGGAGGACCTGCCGCAGGTGCGCGACTGGGCCTGGACGGATGCGTCCACCTTTGCCGGCACACGGACCGCGGGCGTCGGGTTCGACCTGCGGATGGTGAGGGAGGTCGTAGACTACGAGACCGGGCCGGACCGCCAGCCGACCTAGGCGTCGCAGCCCTGGGGTCGGTGCGGCGGGAGGCTTGGTCGCGCGCGCGTCCCGGCCCGTCGGGCCGATGGCCCTTGCCGGATCCACGACTCACCGAACCCGGAGCCTTCCCGTGTCCATGCGCCTTGCCTTATCGATGCTTCTCCTCACTGGAGTGATGGAGACCGCGGCGGCCGCCACCGACGGACAGGTCCAACGCGGTAAGACCTTCGTCGGGGCGAATTGCGCCACTTGCCATGCCGTCGGACGGATCGGAGAGAGCCCGCTGGCCGTCGCGCCCGCATTCCGAGACCTCCACACGCGATATCCGATCGAGGATCTCGGCGAGGCCCTGGCGGAGGGCATCACCACCGGGCATCCGACCATGCCGCAGTTCCAGCTTGAGCCCGACCAGATCACAGACGTGTTGGCCTACCTGAAGTCCCTGGAACGATAAGCGTCCCGCGATGAAGGCGTCCAACCAGAATCCTTAGGAACCGGACATCGGGGCCCGTCAGGGAGGCGTCGGCTTCGCGGCGTCTGCATCGACCGCCCTGCCGATGGCCTCGATCTGCGTCGACTGCTCGGCCAGCATGCCTTCGAGACGCTCCATCCGAATGCGGTCGAGCTTGTCATGCAGGGCCATGATCTCGACCTCCGCTTTCAGGTTGATCTCGTAGTCGAGGCTGGCGGCGACCCGGTCCCTCGCCGCCTGCCGGTTCTGCGACATCAGGATCACCGGCGCCTGAAGGGCAGCGACCATCGACAGGATCAGGTTCAGGAAGATGTACGGATAGGGGTCGAAGGCGCCGGCTCGGGCAAGGACGACGGTGTTCACCACGACCCATGCGACGAGCATGCCCGTGAAGACCAGGATGAACCCCCAGGACCCGCCCATCTGCGCCACGCGATCCGCGAGACGCTCCCCGAACGTCTGGCGCTCGACGAGGACGCTGTTCACGTCCCGGGCCACATGCTGCCGCTTCGCGATGTGGAGGATGACTCTACGCTCGCGCTCGGACAGCCCTTCCAGACCGGCCTCCATCAACTGCCGGGCAAGCTGGGTGACCGCGCCATCGACGGGTGGTTTTGCTGGATGATCGGTGCTTGCCTGGATGGCGAGAGGGACCGTGCCGCTCGACAGGAGGTGCTCGATCATCAATGGCTCAGGAAGCTGCAGACGGGGCAGTGGCGCAGGACCTCCCGGGTGACGCCGCCGAGGACGTCCTCTCGCAGGCGCCCATGACCGTAGGCCCCCATGACGATCAGGTCCGTCGCGCCCTCGGACGCCAGGTCGAGCAGGACTTCCGCGTCGCTGCCTCCCTCGCACGGGTGCTCGGCGGAAGTCGCGGGGATGCCTTGTGCCGAGAGGTAGGTCGCCACGTCGGCGGCGCCGGAAACCCGGTCCTCGTGCGTGATCGCGACGACGTCGACCCGGTCCGCCAGGCGGAGGATCGGAAGCGCGTCCAGCACCGCGCGACGGGCCTCCCGCGTATCCTTCCACGCCACCATCACGCGTCGGCCTTCGAGGTAATCGATGCCGGGCGGCACGACGAGCACCGGACGTCCCGCCACGAGCACCACGGAGGCGGCGTCGAGCGGCAAGGGGCATCCGGTCGCCCCGTCCGGGCATCCCCGCCCGACCACCACGAGGTCGGCGGCTCGGGCGTGGCTGGCCAGGAAGGCGAGCCCGGGTTCGAGGGCGGATCGCCATGAGACCCGGCTCCGGGTGCCGACGGCCGCACGGAACAACTCCTGCGCCTGGGCGAGCCCGTCCGAGACGGCCCGTCGCGAAAGGGCCGGCAGGAGGGCCGAGGCGCCCATCGGACCGACCTGGGCGGTGACATGGTCGGGCGCCTGCGCGGCGACGCCTATCGTCCGGGCCCCGACCGCGTCCGCGAGACGGGCTGCGATCGCGATCCGTCCGCCCGCATCGCCTGCGAGGTCGACGGAGACCATGATGCTCGCGAAGGTCATGGATGGGACGGCTCCCTTCGGCAAAGTCCGAGAATGCCAGTTCCCCGGGGCGCCGGCTTTGACCCATCGCAAGGGCATGGCCCGAAATCGTCCCGGACCATCGCCTGCGGACGACGACGCCTGGCCTTTCGTGTCCGAGAGTTGGGTTTGCGCTGGATCAACGATGGATGCCCGTCGAACCGGCATGGTCCTCCCCTCGTCACCGGAGGTTCCCCATGTCGTATGCCAGCATCATCGTCGCCGTGGATCCCGGGGCGCGGGCGGCTCCGCGGATCGGGCTGGCCGCGCACCTCGCGCGACGGCTCGATGCACGCCTCATCGGCGTCGCGGCGTGGGGACCGGACTACCCGCGGGGGTTCGGGGAAACGTCCGTGCCGACCGGTTACGGGATCGAGGACCTCCGTCAGAAAGCCTTCGACGAGTTGCGCCAGGCGGAAGAGGTCTTCCGCCTGGCGGCCCGGCCGACGGAGCGGATCGAGTGGCGTTCCGAGCTCAGGGAAACGCTGACGTTCCTAGCGGAGCAATCGCGGGCGGCCGATCTCGTCGTCGTCGGACGTCAGGGTAAGAACGACGGACCGCATCTCGCGGCCGCCGTCGGACCCGGCGACGCGCTGATGGCGGTGGGCCGGCCGGTCCTCGTCGTGCCGCACGGCGTGGAACGATTGTCGGCGACCCGCGCGGTGGTGGCCTGGAAGAACACCCCGCAGAGCCGGCGGGCGATCTCGGATGCGATGCCGTTCCTCAAGCTCGCCGACGAGGTCCAGGTCGTTCAGGTCGCGAAGGACGGCGACCGGACCGAGTTGGACGATGTCGTGGCCTATCTCGGCCTGCACGGCGTCAAGGCCGTGGGGGTTCTCAAGGTCCCGAACGGTGGCGGGACGGCCGAGACCCTGCTCGACGCCGCCGAGGGGTTCAAGGCGGACCTCATCGTTGGCGGGGCCTTCGGGTACAGCCGCCTGCGGGAATGGTTCTTCGGCGGCGTCACCCGCAACCTGCTCGACCACAGCCCGGTCTGCTGCCTGATGTCCCACTGAACGCCATCCGGTGGATCGACATCCGGCGAGGTCGTTGATCCACCGCAAGGCCGATGCCGGCCCGGCATCTACGCCTGCACGGTCGACGCCCGCGTTCGGCCATGACGAGAAGGAGCGTCAAAAGGATCTGCCCCGCGCCGTCGAAGCCCTGATCAAGCAACGTGACCATCTCGTCGAGGCGCTCCGCCTGATCGACGAGGACGAGGCCTGCCTGTAGGCCAATAGAATCGGGACTGCCCCCAGATCTACCTATGGTACGGTAGCCATCATCGTCGGCGCGTCGCCTAGGCAATTCAAGCCTTGGTCTCCGCAGACGGCGACACTTACGGCGATCCCGAGGCGACGGGCCTCCGTGGATGGCATGCCGCCTCATCCAGCGTCAGGTCGCCGTCAGGGGCGGTGGAAACCCGTACGGCCATCACCGGACGGTCCGGTTCAGCATCTCGCGACCCAGCGCCAGCAACTGTCCGTCCGTCGCCGCCGAGAGGTCTACGGTCGCTGTTGCCACGACGCGTCCCTGCGTCTGGTGATGGTGCTCGCCGAGGCGCCGCGACAGGACCGACATCGCGCTGCTCTTGCCGGTGCCGTGGCCGACGATCGCGATACGCGGTGCGTCCCTGACCGACGCGATGATCCCGTCGTAGAAGGCCATGTCCTCCGGAGCACGCTGGCCGCGGTAGTTCCCACCTTCCTTGTGGGCGAGGTGGTGGATGTGGCCGTGGGGATCGTACGGCTTGAGCGTGGTATCGGTCGTCTCGCCCACGGTCCCGGGGTCGAGGCGATAGATCCGCGCCTCATGGTGATCGACGACGATCAGGGCATCGCTCTCGCCGGCGGCCGGGCTCGGCGTCATCAATTCCGTGGCATGTGCTGACAGGCCGGCCTCCTCCATCAGGAGCCTCAACCGCTCGACCTCGCGAGGGTCCATGTCCTAGCGCGGTGGCTGGGGGAAGGTCCGCGTCCGACCGCCGAGGCTCAGTCTCCAGTTCCCGTCCGGCTTTTCCTCGCTGGTCCCGATCCTGTCGACGAAGGCCACGACCTCCCGCCATTCAAGATTCTCGCTGGTCGGATGGTTGAAGATCAGGGCAAGGGTGGTCCGGTCGTGGCCGTGTATCCGGGCGTGCATCATCACGAGGGGCTCCTGAGGGAGGCCGTAGCGGGCGATCCAGTCGGACCGCCCGGCACGTCGGGCGGTTAAGGCGCTCTCAGACGACCCGGATGTCGTTGTCGACGCTCGTGGCGCCCGGGGCTCCCCAGGCGGTCCATCCGGCCATCTGCCGGTCGTACCAGGTGTGGACCGTGCCGCTCAGGTGGACGACGCCGCCGACCGCACTGACGTTGATGGTCTTCGGGTCGTACCAGCTCCGATGAAGGGCATCCGTGATGTCGGCGCTGATGTCGGACGCGTTCGGGCGCGGCTTGATCGTAAGGTTGTTCGCGATGCCGACGACGCCGAGCATGCCGCGGATGTCATGCTCGGCCGCGGCCTTCTGGAACTGCCACTCGACTTGGCCGGTCAGGGTGACCCAACCCTTCTCGACGGTGACCTTCACCGTCTCGTCGGGGACGGAGACGTTCCAGTCCAGGCGCTGGACCACGGCCACGGCGATCTCGTCGTCGTTCTTTCGGGCGTGCGCGGGAAGGCGGACCTCGATTTCCTCGGCGACCGCTCGGACGCCCTTGACGCGGCCGGCTGCCTTCTCGGCGGCGTACTTCTCCATGTAGTTCTGGACGTGCCCCGTCAGGGTCACGATGCCGTCCTTTGCGGTGACGCCGATATGGGCGGCGGTGACGCTCGGCTCCCAGCCGAGTTCCGCGAGGACGTTCGTCTGCAAGGTCTTGTCCATGGTCATGGTGCGTTTCCTGGATCGTCGGGGAATTCCTCAGGCCGCCTCCGTCGCCTCGGCGAGCCGGATCGAGACAGCGAAGCCTTCCGGCGTTGGCGGCCGCCGATGGGGCGTCCCGGCAGCGGTTCGTTTCGTCTGTGCCGATGGGGCGAACCCTATTCCCTGGCCCCGTCGCGTCCTTGATCCAGCGCAAAGTCCGTTGGCGACGTCGCGCGCATGCTGGCCATCGCGTGGGGCGGCCGAAACCGTCGCCCCGGATGAGGAGGCCCGGATGATGTCAGGAACACGCAAGACCATGCTCGCCGCCCTGGGGGCGCTTCTGGTCGCGACGACGTCCCAAGCGGCGCCCAGAGAGGGCGATCATGCCACGTCCAGCGGCCCGAACATGCCGCCTTCGGAGGACGTGGTGCCCAGCGATATCCGCCCATCGGACCCCGTCGACACGGGAGCGGTACAGGCTCCCGGTGTACCCGGCCCAAGGTCCCGTTGGCGGGACATCAAGCGACCACCGGTTCGCCCCCCGGGCCTTTAGGCACAGCGCAGGGGAAGATCAGTGTGCCGACATCCGTGCGAGGCGGTCGTGGTCCACGAGGCGTACGCCGCCCGGGACGATCAGGATGCAGTGGTCCCGGTCCAGCCTGGAGAATGTCCGGCTTACGGTCTCGATGGTCAGGCCGAGATGGTCGGCGATGTCGAGACGCCCCATCGGCAGCTCCAGGGTGACCGAGGATCGTCCGATCCGGACGTATCGCTCCTGCAGTCCCATCAGGAACGTCGCGATTCTCTCGTCCGCGGTCCGCCTCCCGAGCAACATCATCATGTCCTTGGCCCGGGACAGCTCGTGTCCCAGGATCTCATGCAGGTGCATCATCAGGCAGGGTTGCCCGCGAAGCAGGTCCATGAAAGCCAGCCGCTCGAACCTGCATGCGGTCACCGGACCGAGGGCGTCCGCAGACACGGTGAAGCGGTCCAGCAGGGACAACCCCAGGAAATCGCCCGGGAAGGCGAAGCCGGTGACCTGCCGGCGCCCGTCGGGGAGAATGCGATACAGGCGAAGCGCGCCTGAGCTGACGTTGAAGACGGATACCGCGGGCTCGTCCTGACCGTACAGGGTTTCCTTCTGGTCGAGCGCCACACGGCGGCTCAACGGCTCCAGCGTGTCCCGTTCCGCCAGCGGCAGAGCCGTTGCCAGGCTGATTAGACGGACCTTGCCGATGCCCCCGACCGGATACGACGGCGGGACGTGAAAGGGTGGCCTGATCGCCGGGCCGGCGGGTAGCGAATGGATCGACATGAGTCTGTCCTTTCGATGGGGAACGTCCTCTCGCGGTGGCCCGTGGGTCACCCCCTCGTCGTCTGGCTCTTCCGGAGGCGCCGCCTCAGCGACCCCGCCAGCGTTCGGTCGCCCGCCCCCGCTCCTCGTTGCGTGCGCGTTCGACAAACGCGTCCCGCCCATCCGCATCGAGTCAGAATACGCGTTGCAGGACCCCGGCCGCCAAGCCGGCCGTGGCATCATCTCGACGTCCAGGGCCCAACGCGAAGGCAAAGTGGTGGGGCTGTTCAAAATCGAGGACCTAGAACGCAGATCCGCGCGAATGCCGTTTCGGCGGCTATCCGGTTCAGGCCGCCGCGGCCACGGCAGGCGCGAGGGCGACGTCGAGGTGGACCGGATTGTGAAGGGTGTTCGCCACCGGTGACCACAGCACCGTGTGCCTGATGAGCGCCGCAAGGACCTTTCGGGACGCATCCGCGTCGATGCTCACGGCGACGCGGATGCTTTCGAACCCGATGGTCTTCGGGTGCAGGTCGCCGCTGCCCCAGACCGAGGTCATGTTGATGTCGGCCTCGACGTGCAGCTCCAGCGATCGGATCGGGATGCCCTGCCCGAGGGCGTTGGCGTGGATACCAATGGAGAGGCACGATCCCAACGCCGCGAGCAGCGCCTCGGAAGCGTTCGGCGCGGTGCTCTCGCCGAGCAGTCCCTCGGGCTCGTCCTCCATCACCGGCTGCGGCGGCAGGTTCCGGATGTAATTGAGTTGGCTCAATCTCCCCTGCGCGACGGTTCGGCACCGCAGGGTCCGGACGGCGGTCGGGTCGGCCTTGCCCTTATCGATCACCGTCTGAAGCTCGCGCTTGTCGATGGGGACCGTGGCTCCGACATCGGGTTTCACGGGAGGCAACGCCATTGATTTCTCCTCTACAGGGATGGCCGCCGTCAAAATTCCTTGATGGCGAAAATATTTCCGTCGTGGTTATTTCATGAGTTCCAGTATAAGCTCTTCGGCATTGAAGTCGGCCACCAAAGCTGACGAGGAGGAATGCGAAAACGGATCGCGGAGGCCGCATGCTGGACTGGGATGATCTGAGATTCTTCCTGACGCTCGCCCGGCACGGCACGCTCTCGGCCGCCGCCAAGGTGCTCCACGTGTCGCAATCGACGGTCGGACGCCGCCTGAACTCGCTGGAGGCGACCCTCGCGGTACGCCTGCTGAACCGGACCCCCGACGGATACGTGCCGACCCTGGCGGGCGAGGAGGTCCGCAGGAAGGCCGAAAGCCTGGAGGCCGAAGCCCTCGCCCTGGAACGGGACGTCACCGGGCGCGACACCCGCCTGCGCGGGCTGGTGCGGGTCACCTGCGCCGAGACCATGGCCGCGCACCTGCTGGCACCGAGCTTCGCCGGCCTGCACGCCAAGCATCCCGACATCATGATCGAGCTCATTCCGAACCCGCGGGAACTCAGCTTGGCGATGCGCGAGGCCGACATCTCCGTGCGTATGCGGCAGCCCGAGCAGCACGACCTCGTGGTGCGGCGCATCGGCGGCATCGCCTTCGGTCTCTACGCGACGCGGGACTACATCACGGAGCGCGGCGCACTCAACTTCGACGACGGTTGCCCCGACCACCATCTCATCACGCAGATGGAGGACAGCCAGGAGATGACGCAGTCGGCCTGGCTGACCGAGATGGCTCCCAGGTCCCGTATCGTCCTGCAGACCAGCAGCCACGAGGCCGCCGTGCTCGCAGCCGCCAATGGCGGAGGCCTGGCATGCCTGGCACGCTTCCGCGGCGACGAGGAGCGCCGGCTCACGAGATTGGAGGTGCCGACCGAACCTCCCAATGCCGACATCCTGCTGCTGGTCCACAAGGACAATCGCGACACCCCGAGGATCAGGACGGTGCTGACCCACATCACGGAGAGCATCCAGTCTTTGGGCAACGTGCTTCAGCCCCCGGGGGCGAACGATGGCGACGTTCGGGCCGTCGGCGTGTGAGGCGTTCCGCGAAGACATGGGATTTCCCAGCGGACCGCGCATGGATGGCTTTGCGTCCATCAGCGGAACGTGAGACCGCGTTTGATCCAGATCAAACTTGGACGTTTACTCGTGAAGCCCTGCCGATATCCGTCCTCGCATAGCTAGTTCTCAAATTCGCTTCGCGAATGTACTTTGGCAAGGCGCTAGCTTGTCATCGAGCGGATACGGCGGCTCACCCGCCGCCGAGACCGCACCGACGAAGGCAGGCCATCATGATCGACGACAGGGCACTGAGCCGGGACGTGCTCGCTGAGCTGGCCTGGGATCCGAGCGTGACCGGAACGGATCTCGGGGTGACGTCGAAGGATGGCATCGTGACCGTGACAGGGCACGTGACCAGCTTTGCCCAGAAGCACGCCGTCGACGCCGCCGCCCGCCGCGTGAACGGGGTCAAGGCTATCGCCGAGGAGATCTCGGTCGAGCTTCCCTTCGAGCATCGCCGCAGCGACGAGGACATCGCCGCGGCCGTCGTCAACCGCCTGGACTGGGACGCGGCGATTCTCCCCGACACGGTCACGGTACAGGTCCAGGACGGCTGGGTCAGCCTCGACGGGGCCGTCGACTGGAACTTTCAGAAGGACGCCGCTGCCCTCGACGTCCGGTCGCTGCTCGGCGTCGTCGGGCTCTCGAACCGGATCACGATCAGGCCACGCGCGAACGCCCATGACATCGCCGAGGGGATCAAGGGCGCGCTCGGGCGCTCGTGGTTCTTCGATCCCAAGCGCGTCGGGGTCGACGTGCATGGCGACCGCGTCCGGCTGACCGGCAGCGTCCACACCGAGCACGCGCGCAATCTCGCCGCCGTCACGGCCTGGGGCTCCCCAGGGGTAGCCATCGTCGAGAACGACCTCGCCATCGCCTGACAGGTGCCATTGTCCCTCTTTTCCCGCCGGGGAACTTCCCATGCGCCGTTTCATCAGCTCCCTGACGCTCGGGGCCTGCACCGCCCTCAGCCTCACGACACCGCTCCACGCTGCCGGCGGCGCCGAGCCCGGTCCGGTGGTCGTGACCGCCCCGGACGTCGAAGCCGGGCCGGCGCAGGTCTGCCTGGAACACCTCAAGGCCTTCGACGGACAGATGGAGAAGGACGGGTACTGGTTGGGCGGATCGGGCTACGGCTACGGCTATCCGCTCGGCGGATACTGGGCGGGTAGCCTCGGGTCCGACGCCGGCATGGCGATGGGCGCCGCGTCCGCGATGATGAGCTACGCCAACGCCCGTCCCGGATACGAGGTTCGGGTCCTGCTCGCCGGCGCCGACATCCTGGCTCGCCATGGCAAGCAGCAGCCGTGCGAGGACGTGCTGGTCCAGATCCGGGCCAGCTACGCCGCATACAAGACGGACATGCAGGGCCGTGACCTGCGGGTCGCGAACGCCCTGGGATTCCGCAAGCGGGAACTCTCGCTCGCCAAGCCGGTCGCGTCTCGGACGACGGCGTTCCGGTCCGACGATCTGCTCGGGAGCGAGGTGCGCACCCCCGGCAACGCGGCGCTCGGCAGCGTCGACGACATCGTCATGGGTCCCGAGGGCGGTAAGATCGCTTACCTCGTCGTCGCCCGCGGCGGCCTCTTCGGCCTCGGCGAGCGCCACGTCGCGGTCCCTTGGGACCAGTTCAAGGTCACGCCGAACCTGAACATCCTCGTCCTCGATACCACCAAGGACGGCATGGACCAGGCACCGCGGATCGTCGAGGGCCGCTTCACGAAGGCGGAGCCGTTCGCTCGGCAGACCGCGAAGGCGGACGCCTACTGGAGCGCCGCCGCCAAGACCCCGCGGACGGACTGAGCCTCGCGTCGACCGGCCTCATGGCCACAACCTTCCGAGACCAGCGACACGATTGGAGTTTCCGATGCGTACGATGACGGTACTGGCGACGACGGTCCTCGCGCTGTCGATGGTGACGGCGGCCCAGGCACAGGCGCCAATGGCTCCTGCCGGGGATGCGGTGACCACGATGCGCGAGGCCGGACGCGAGGCGAGCCAGGCGGC
This sequence comes from Methylobacterium sp. E-066, assembly GCF_022829635.1. GTDB lineage: Bacteria > Pseudomonadota > Alphaproteobacteria > Rhizobiales > Beijerinckiaceae > Methylobacterium. The sequence goes on along the minus strand of NZ_JAKSYO010000043.1, from coordinate 16,343 downwards.
CGACGCTGCGCAAGAGGCGGCCAGGCTGGCGATGACGGCATCGCGGAAGGCGGTGCGGGACGCCCCGCAGCAATCCGCCGACATGATCGGAAGACTTACGACCGACGCCGCCGATGCAGCGACGCGGGCCGAGACCAAGATCACCGAGGCTAACCGCGCGGCGGGGGTGAAGGCCAACGCCTCGATGCGGAAGGCCGCGGATTCAGCGCGGAAATCGGTTGAGGCGACCCAGGTTGCGATGCGGAAGTCCCAGGATGCTGCTCAGGCGTCGATCCGATCCAACGTGGCGTCGGTTCGGCAGGCTGTGTCCGGAGCGCGGGCGTCCATCGTCAAGGCTGCAGCGGCCGCATCGAACGCCGCGCGCGCGGCGCGCGATGCCGCCAAGACCACCTGGGGCCGCGACATGGCGCAGGGCCAGGCGCGCGGCTGACCGGGTCGGATGCGGCTTCCAGAGCGCAGATCGGGGGAATGGCGATGGCGATGACCAAGATGGCGCAAACCTGCGAGAAAGCCGCGCACCAACACGACCGGGCGCCCGCCCATTACCGGCAGTCCGCCAGGCACCTTGCGAACGGCGACCACGCAGCGGCCGCGAAGGAGCGGGACCTCGCCCTCGACCACTCCGAGAAGGCCCGGATCGACGAGCTCGGGTTGCGCCCCGATGGGGTCGCATCCGATGGGCGAGCCAGGGCCGAGGCGGCCTGGCACTTCATGGGATGACAGTCCCACCCATCCGTCTCCCTGCCACCGCCGATCAGGAATCCTCCATGTCGAACCCGAGTTTTCCCGAGCTGCCGAACCCCGCCTTTCCCGATCCGTCTCCGGCGCATCCGCCACGTCCCGACCAGAGCCCGCTTCCCGAGCCGCGCGGCGTGCCGGATTATGGGCCTGATGAGATGCCACCCTCAAGCGAGCCGCTCGGCATCCCCGGCGGCGCGCCGCCGGAGATCGGATGAGGAGGGACACGCGGGTGCTCCCACCTTCCGGCGTCGCGCCCGCAAGAGGTCGGCCCGCCACCTTTGAGTACGAGGCATCCCGCGCCCATGCCATCGAGGGGGCACCGGGCACTCAGGGCCTGGGCGCGCATCGCGAGCACGACCGGATCGTCGGCGAATTGGCGCGGACGGTCGACGGCGCCGATCCGTTCGCGGCGGCGGTCCGGGCCTCGCAGATGGCGATGGTCATCACCGATCCGCTCCAGCGCGACAATCCCATCGTTTTCGCCAACGACGCGTTCTGCGCGCTCACCGGCTACCCCCGCGATGAGATCCTCGGGCGGAACTGCCGATTCCTCCAGGAGCCGGATACGGACCGCGACGAGGTCGACCGCCTCCGGGCTGCGATAGCCGGGCGCGTCCCGGTCGAGGTCCAGTTGCTGAACCGCCGCAAGGACGGTGGGGTATTCTGGAACAGGCTGTTCGTCTCCCCGGTGTTCCAGGGAGACGATCTCGCGTTCTTCGTGGCCTCGCAGTTTGATGCCACGTCGGAGAAGGCACGGCTCGACCACCTGAAGACCGACCGCGCGGCGTTGGAGCGGGAGGTCGAGCGACGGACCCGCGACCTATCGGAGAGCGAGGAGCGCCTGCGGTTCGTGCTGCAGGCCGGACGGCTGGGCTCGTGGAGCCTGAACCTTTCCGACATGCGGTTCGCCGCATCCGAGACCTTCAAAGTCACCCTCGGACTTGAACCGGGCGACCCGTTGAGCCTGGCGGCTTACGAGGCCCTGATCCACGTGGACGACCGTGCGAGGCGGGACGATGCGGTCGCCACCTGCATCGCGGGACACGGCGACTACGACATCGAGTACCGCATTGTGCCCCCCGCCGGCGATGTCCGGTGGCTCAAGTTTCGCGGCAAGCCTTTCTACGACGATGACGGGGTACCGTTCCGCTTGGCCGGCATCGCCCTCGACGTGACCGATCGCAAACATGCGGAGGCGCATCGGGCGATGCTCGCCAACGAACTCAACCATCGGGTCAAGAACACCTTGGCCACGGTCCAGGCCATCGTCGTCCAGACCCTCCGGGCCAACCTTTCCCACGCCGAGACCCGGGACGCCATCCAGGGCCGCATCCACTCCCTGGCGGCGGCAAGCGACGTGCTCACCCGTGAGCGCTGGGACGGGGCAACGCTGACCGACGTGGCGACCACGGCCCTGGCGCCGTTTCGGGCCGAAGGCGACGAGCGTATCAAGGTCAGGGGTCCGGAAGTCATGCTGACGCCGCGTCTGGCCCTGGCCTTCTCGATGGCCTTCCATGAGCTCGCGACCAATGCCGTGAAGTACGGCGCGCTGACCAACGAGGTCGGACGCATCCTGCTCGATTGGGACGTCCTTGCCGGCTCTCCCATCAGGACGTTGCGTCTGACCTGGCAGGAGTTCGACGGGCCTCCGGTCTGCCCGCCATCGCGAAGGGGCTTCGGCTCGCGCATGATCGAGCGGGCCCTGGCGGACGAGCTCGAAGGTCGGGCGGAGATCGACTACCGCCCCGATGGCATTGTCTTCACCGCCGAAGCGCGTCTCCCGGAGGCAGCCCCAGGGTTGAGGGCCTGACGCGACCCGGCTGGGGGACGAAGACCGCAGCGATCTTTGATCCAGCGCAAGGCGTGACCGCGCCGGGGCGTGCGGCCCGACCGGAGGATTTCCACTCCCATCCCCGGAAGGATAAGACGTGATCATCGGCGAGACCATCGATGCGCTGACGGCGCAGGACAAACGGCTGCAGGAGATCCTGAGGGGGTTCGACGACGGCATCTGGTGGAACTCGGACCCCCTGGCTCTGTATCTTTAGTTGGGTCGGTAGGAGGCCGTCTGCTTTACTGGCGAACCTCCTCCGAAGCGGATGGGTTGCAATCGGTCAGGAGCTGCCAAAGGCAGCCCACCGTACTGCCTGGAAGCAGACCTTCCGCCCTTCAGCAATGGGTCGTGAGCCACCATTGGGTCGCTGCCCGAAAGCCGACGTTCGGCTTTGCGCCCTTCTCGGCCATTTGACGACCTTCGGCTGAATCTGAAAGCGGAAATCGGAGAAAGTTTAGTTATTGGGCAGTTTTGCGTGACATCAATTTTTTCAATCTTGTATTACTAACGTCCTACTTGAAATGCCGGAATCGACTATTGTCTGCCAAGGGCCTCCTGCTACAGCGAACAGGCTCGCCGTTCTCGTCGAAGCGCACGGCCGCCCCTTACGTATTTGCGAATGCGGCTGCCCCTCTTGGGGCGACGAGTTCGAATCTAATGCGTCGTCGGTCAGCGAATGCCACCGTCGCTGAGCCGGTACCAAGCGATGATCGCCGAGACGTACAGGCGGTGGAACGCGTGCATCGGTAGCGGCGCGACTGGTGTCAGCGGAAGCGGCAGGCGGTCGGTGTCGCCCGCCGTGATGTAATCGGCGATTACCCGTCCCATCGTGGATTGCAGACCGACACCGCGGCCTTGGCAGCCGATGTCGATGAGGAGCCCGGGGGCGGGCTCGTGGAGGTGAGGCAGGTAATCCTGTGTGATCGCTACGCGGCCGCACCAGCGATGGTCGAACGCGGTCCCGTCGAGCTGCGGGAATAGCTTGCCGACGATGCGCTCGAGATGCGCCCAGTCCCGGGGACTGCGCGGCTCGCGGAACGGGCCGCGTCCGCCCATCAGCAGGCGGCCGGTATGGTCGAGGCGGAAATACAGCAGCAGCTTGCGCGTGTCCGAGGAGACCTGCCCCTCCGGCAGGATCGAGCGGCGCAGGTTGTCCGAGAGCGGTTTCGTGGCGACCTGAAACGAATTGGCCGCGATCACGGTCTGCGCGAGCCCGGGCCATAGGCCGTCCGTATAGCCGTTGGTGCACAGAACGACCCGTTCGCTGGAGAGCCGCGCGCCCTGCGCGGTGGTGACGGTCCAGGTCGACCCGTTGCGGGACAGGCCGGTCACCGGGCTGGCCCCGTGGATGACGGCGCCGGCCTTCAGCGCCGCGCGGGCGAGGCCGCGGGCGTAACTCAGGGGCTGGACCGCACCGCCGCGGCCGTCAAGCCAGCCGCCGAGGTATCGCTCCGTCCCGAGCAGCCGATCGGTCTCGGCCTTGTCGAGGACCTGGGTCGGCGCACCGAGGCCGGCCCATTGCTCCGCCCGGCGCGCGACCTCGGCGAGCCCGGCCTCGGTATGGGCGCCCTGGATCCAGCCCGCGCGCCGGTGCGGCACGTCCATGGCGTGCTTGGCGATCAGGTCGAAGACCGTATCGGCGGTACTTCCGGCGAAGCGCGCGAGCCGCTCGCCGCGCTCGCGCCCGAACTTGGCGACGAGGTCGGCGGGATCGTATTTCAGGCCCGGGATGACCTGACCGCCGTTGCGCCCGGAGCCGCCGAAGCCGACCTCGCGGGCCTCCAGCACCACCGGCCGGATCCCGCGCTCGGCCAGGTGCAGGGCGGTCGAGAGGCCGCAGAAGCCGCCTCCGACGATCACGACGTCCGCCTGCCCGGAGTCGGTCAGCTGCGGCGTCTCGGGGCCGGGCGGCGCGGTGGTGGCCCAGAGCGACGGCGCGAGGGGAAACGGTTCGGCCACGGTGATCCCTAGAGCGGATGCAGCACGCGCTGCAGGAAGTCCTGGGTGCGCGGGTGTTGCGGACGGTTGAGGATCTCGGCGGCCGGGCCCTGCTCGACCAGGCGTCCGCCGTCGAGGAACAGCACGCGGTCGGCGACCTCCCGGGCGAACCCGATCTCGTGGGTCACGACGATCATGGTCATGCCCTCGTCCGCCAGCCCGCGCATCACCCGCAGGACGTCGCCGACCAGCTCGGGGTCGAGCGCCGAGGTCGGCTCGTCGAACAGGATCGCCTCGGGCCTCATGGCCAGGGCCCGGGCGATGGCGACGCGCTGCTGCTGGCCGCCGGACAGCGCGTCGGGCCGGGCGTGCTCCTTGCCGGCGAGGCCGACCCGGGCGAGCAGGGCCCTCGCCCGCTCCTCGACCTCGGCGCGGGGCTCCCGCTTCACGTGGATCGGCCCCTCGACGACATTCTCAAGGGCTGTGCGGTTGGCGAACAGGTTGAAGCGCTGGAACACCATGGACACGCGGGTCCGGACCGTCTGGATGCTGCGCTTGTCCCGGTCGACGCGCTGGCCGTCGACCCGGATCTCGCCGCCGTCATAGGCTTCGAGCCCGTTGATGCAGCGCAGCAGGGTCGACTTGCCGGAGCCTGACGGCCCGATGATGCAGACCACCTCGCCCTTGGTGACCTCGGCCGAGACGCCCTTGATCACCTCCAGTGAGCCGTAATGCTTGTGCACATCCTGGAGGACGATCACCGGTGGCGCCCCTTCGCTTCGAGATGGCGCACCAGGAGGATCAGCGGCAGGCTGAGCGCCAGGTACATCAGCGCCACCATCGTGTAGACGCTGGTGTTCTTGAAGGTCGAGGAGGCGATCAGCTTGCCCTGGAGCGCCAGCTCCGCGACCGTGATGGTCGAGGCCTGCGACGAATCCTTGAGCATCATGATCATGATGTTGCCGTAGGGCGGCAGCGCGATCTTGACCGCTTGCGGCAGGATCACCCGGCGCATGGTCATCCACCAGCCCATGCCGATCGAGAGCGCCGCCTCGACCTGCCCACGGTCCACCGCCTCGATGCCGGCCCGGAAGTTCTCGGCCTGGTAGGCCGAATAGGCGATGCCGAGCCCGATGATCGCCGCCTGGACCGCAGTAAGCGACAGGCCGAAATCCGGCAGCACGAAGTAGATGTAGAACAGCTGCACGATGATCGGGATACCGCGCAGGATGTTGATCATCACCGCGCTGAAGCCGGCCAGCACGGCGATGCCCGAGACCCGCAGCACCGCCCAGAACAGGCCGAGCACGGTCGAGACCACCAGGGAAGCCAGGGTGATCAGGACCGTGAGCTGCACGCCCTGGAACAGGATCGGCAGATAATCCTGCGCGTCGGCGAGGAACTCGCGCATGCAGCTCAGGACCGGTCGGCGGAGGGCGGCAGACCCCACTTCGTCAGGATCTTCTCGAGGGTCCCGTCGGCCTTCAGCTTGGCGAGCGCGGCGTCGATCTTGGCGAGCAGGGCGGTGTCGGCTTTGCGCACGCTGATGCCCACCGCGGCGACGACGCTCGGCTTGAGGGTCTCGACCAGCCGGACGCCGGGAAACATCCCCTGCTTGACGTAGTAGGCCAGGATCGGGGCGTCAGCGAAGCCGGCCTTCAGCCGTCCGGAATTTACGTCGCGGATGATGTCCGGGATCGCGTCGTAGATCTTCACCTCGGCGAACAGGCCGGATTTCTTCAGCGGCTCGACGAAGGCGGTGCCGACCTGGGCGCCCACGGTCTCGCCCTTCAGGTCGGAGAAGGACGTGTAGTCCTTCGTGTCGGCCTTCGGGACGATCAGCCCCTCGCCGTAGCTGTAGACCGGCGCCGAGAAGGCCACGACTTCCTTGCGCTGGGGCGTGATGAACATCGCCGCCGAGATGATGTCGATCTTCGAGGCGGTGAGCGCCGGGATCAGCGTTGAGAATTGCAGCGGTTCCACCGCGACGGCGAAGCCGGCCTCCTTGCCGACCGCGTTCACGAGGTCGACCATGACGCCCTGGATCGAGTTGGTCTTGGTGTCGAGAAAGGTGAACGGCAGGCCGGTGGGCGTCGCGCCGACCCGCAGGGGCGGCTCGGCCCTGGCCGGGCCGGCGATCAACAGGGCGAGGCTCAGGCCCAGGCTCGGAAGCAGGCGTCTCATGGCGCGGATCCTCGACACTGGCATAGCGCGGCGCGGCGCTATCGCTCTTCCGTTTTCATATCTGTGAAGATTACCGCACGGTTCTGAACTCGACGCAAGGTGATTTCACGTGCATGAAGATGCTACGGAGTCTCCAGGATGACGCTGCGGTGAGCAGGCCCAAAGTCGAAGCGATGCCCGCCGATCCGGTGGACCGGGCCGTGGGCCAGCGGCTGCGCGCCCTGCGCCAGGAGCGGCACCTGTCCCTGGAGAAGGTTGCGGCCAGCACCGGGCTGTCGATCGGTTTCATCAGTCAGGTCGAGCGCGGCCTATCCTCGCCGTCGCTGCGCGTCCTGGCGCTGCTCGCCGATACCCTCCAGACCGGGATCGGCGGCCTGTTCGAGGCGGCCCCGTCCGAGAAGGACCCCGACCCGATCGTCGTGTTCGAGCGGGACCGGGCCGAACTCAAGCTCTGGCGCGCCGGGATCACCAAGCAGTTGCTGACGCCCGTGGGGGGAACGCAGAGCCTCAGCCTGTTCCACATGGTGCTCGAGCCGAAGGCCAGCACCGGCGAGGAGCTGTTCAGCCACGATGGCGAGGAAGCGGGCTTGGTGCTGGAGGGACGCATGACCCTGATCGTCGAAGCCCGCACGCTGGAGCTTGCAACTGGCGATAGCTTCCGCTTCGCCAGCCATCGGCCGCACCGGTTCAGCAATCCTGACGGCCGGACGCGGGCCGTCGTTCTGTGGGTCAACGCATTGAGGATAGATCAAGCGGCCGCTCCATGAGTTCTGGCGGCGGAAGCTCGGTCAGCGCGAGACACGCTAGGCCGTCGCGACCCGTCAAGGTCTCGGCCCCTATCCTGACGTCGCAGAAGTAAGTTTGGAGAAAGTGAGGACCGGGCTCAAAGCGCAAGCCGCCTCGACCTCCCAGCTTTAACGCGACATTCGCATAAGGGCACGCTACGCAACCAGGCGCACCGTGACGTTCCGTGGCCGCCTTCGGCCCAATGTGAGCCCTGGGAAGGTCCGCTTTCAGGCTGACGAGAGGCAGCGGCCTACGGCCGGGTTGGGTGGAAAGCCGCCAGTCCGCTCTTGGCGTTGTATCGTCGAAAGCGGACCTCGCAGCCTAGGCTTAGGAGCCGGAATACTCTCCATCGATGAGCTGCTCCATCCGGGGTTATGCCTGTGACCGCCTCAGATAGCGTGCGGACACTCTCGTCCACCGGACCGTTGTGAAGCGAAGCTCGGCTAACCTGAGGCTTCGACCAGTGCGGCCATTTAATCTTTCGCCGGTCATTGCCAGAAGTGTGGCTTGGATGCGCCAACCTAAGTGCTTTACCGGTTTACGATCGCACCACAAACCCGCGCTGCGTGTCTTTTGCAGCCTTGAATAGGGAATCGGAACCGGCGACAAAACTTAAAACGAAGCTGCAGGGTACGGCCATGGCCCGGGGAAGATGGTGTAGGTTTCTGCTGGCGGCAGCCGCCTCCTTTCCAGGCCAAGCCCGCGCGCAGATCTCGCCAATCGATATCTTCGGAACCCTGATCGGTGCCGCTCAAGCGCAAGCGGCACGCGAGGCTTGGGCACGACTACCAAGTGCTGATCGCTCGTGTCTCGATCGAGCTCTTGCCCGCCAGAATGCTGACATCGCCGGTCTGACCCAGCGCGGCATTGGTCCGGACGATGGACGGTTGAGCGCGGTGTTCGCTCAATGCCGACGCTTTACCGAACCGAACTTCCGGCGCGGTTATAGCTGCACGGTGTCGGACGATAGCGGATGGTCGATCACGACGACCTGCAACCAGACGTTCGCCTACCGCAATGGTGATGGCCACGTCCAACCCGTTGAAGCGCGGGAGGCGATCGACCTTCATTTCTCGGGCACCCGGATCATCGTTGCCGATGTCGAGACTGGCGAGGCGCGTGAGACGCGCCGGGCCCGCGCGGAGGCGCAGGGACGCGCCGAGCAGCTTCAGGTGCTCAAGGGATCGCTGACAGCCTACCAGCGGGATCCATCCCCTGTTGTCCGGTCCGAGATCGCCCGGATCCAGAGCCGCATCGACCAGCAGCTCGGTGCACGCACCGGACCATCCGCGCCCGATACCGAGTCACTCAATCGGGAGATCGGCGGGTTAAGCGCGCTGTCTCAGGCCGAAGCCCTGCGCATGGCCGCGCTCGATCGGATGAGCGGACTGCGTGCGCAGGCGGAAGCCCGCACGAAGGCCGATGTGGCCGATGGACTGCGCAAGCGTCTGGCCGACCTGCGCAAGGACGCCGTTACGGTTTCCGAACCACCCCGGCCAGCCTCACCGACAAAGACAGCGGGTCCGGCGCGCGACCTCGGCCCCTCGTTCGATTGCGAGCGGGCGAATACGCCCCTCCCCATGCTGATCTGCGAGGATGGCGGGCTGCGGCGCGTCGATCTCGACATGGCCCGGGCGTTCTACGCGCTCCGTCAGCTTCACCCAGAAGCCGCGGCCGAGCTCAAGGAGGCTTCGAACGACCTCGTGAAGCGCACGCTTGCGTCCTGTCGAATCCCGGAGACAGGCAAGATCACGGCGGCAGTTCGGAAGGCCATCCCCTGTATCGCCGCAACCTACCAGCGTCAGCGGGATGCTTGGTCCGCCCGCGTCGGTCGTGAAGGGCCGGCCTCGGCCCGACAGGAGATTGCTCGGTCGCTGGAAGAACATGTTCGCCTTCAGGAGGCATTGCGTAACGCCGGCTATCTCCCCGCCGACGCGACCGCGGACGGCGTCTACGGCGGTGTGACACGCAAAGCACTCGTGGCGTTCGCCGAGGCCGAAGGCATGGACGCCGCTGGTTTTCTCGGCGATGGGCTCGCCGCCAAGCTTGGGCGCGGTTCGACCCCTGCGCCGAACGTCTCCCTCATCACCGATCCAAGCCTCCCCGCGCGCATCGATGCCGTCGCACGGCGCTACGAGAACTACCTCACGGATCTCGGTGTCGAGGAGCGGGATCGTGGCACGCGCCTGCAGGCACAGCGCCAGATCGACGAGCAGCGCAAGCGCGTCGAGGCCCTCCTGGCCGGCCCCGTGCCAGAGGACCTCCGGCCGGAGCTCGCCGTGTTAGTCCAGCAGTTCGACGGCGCTGCGCCAAAGGATTTGCCCAAGGCCGCCGAGGCGCTTCAGCAGCGCTTCTCCCAGATCGAGCCAAGGGTGCGGGAGGCCGAGGCAATCCAGCGCGCTGTCACCGACAAGAACCGCTTCCTCGTAGAAGGCGAGCCCGGCGATCTGCTGCTGCTCTACAATAGCTCGCCCCGCGCGGTCGCAGTGGTGCGCGGTCTCGACGGCAACCTCGTGTTCGACCCTGAGCGCACTGTCGCCTGCTCGGTGCCCGAAGCGCCAAGCGACCGCATCGCCCTGGAACAGCTGGTGGCCAAAGCGCGAAGTCTCGGTGCACCGGTCAAGGAGACGCTGCCCCCATGCAGCGGCGCGCAGCAGCAGAGCGCCGATCTCGTGGTCTTCGAGCGCGGCGCTCTGCGTGCGCACATTGGGGTGTTCCAGACCATCGCCTCGGCTGTCGACACAGGTGTGTTCACCCTCGGCGCCACGGTGCCGAAGTCGGACATCGAGGCCGCACGCCAGGCAGAAGGGATCCGAGCAGCCGAGGCCGAGAGCGAAATCGCTCGCGGAATCTCGAATGGCTTGGCCGTCCTCGCTTTTGGCCCCGGGTCCCGCACGATCTGCCGGATCGCGACCGGAGAAAAGATTCTCCACGATCAGCTCTTGCAGCCCTACGAGGCATTGCTGAGAGCGGAATTGCGCGGTGTGACGACAACGGTGACCGCGAACGCTGAGGGAGCCTTTCTGTCGATCAAGCGCGGGCAGTGCGGGGCTGCCTATGGCACTGCCAAGGACTTAGCTACGCTGGTGAAGGGTCTTACCCGCGACGGGATCACATTCCGCTATCTGCCGATCTGGATCACGCCCGAAACAGTCGGCAAGGCGCAAGCAGTGTTGACGGAGCAGCAGGCTACGAAGCAGCGCGATCGCGAGCAGGACGAGCGTCGGCGCGAGCGTGATGCAGCCGCGCGTAGCCGGATTGCGCTCGTCGACCGCCTCAAGCGTGATCAGGCCGAGGCCGAATCGACCCTCAAGGGTGGCATCCCGCAGGATCTTCAGACGTTCCTCAGCGGCTTCGTCGCCGAGGTCGCGAGCATCGCGCCCGAGACTTCCGATGCCCGGCTTGGGGAGCTGGCGGACGCCTATGCTGGGAAGCGCGTCCGCATCGACGAGGCAGCACGGCTCGCCCGGGCAGTCACGACGAAAAGCCGTTTCCTTATGGATGGTGACCGCGGCGACCTGATCATCCTGTATAACGACAGCGGCAAGGCCCCATCGGTCGTCCGCAACCTGCGCGGCGAGTTGGTATTTGAGGATGGGCGCGCCGCCGCCTGCCTGTATCACGCCCCGCTCTCTGACGTGTTCATGAACCGTCAGATCCGCGACCGCAGCGCTGCACTGGGAGCCAAGCTTGACCTGCCACTCGCATCATGCGGCGCGAACGATCTCGTTAGCCAAGATCTCATCTTCGCCGAACGAGAACGCCTTCTGCGTGAGCCCGTCAACCGGGTGATCAGCTTGGTGGATGCCGTCAACGGCAACCTGTTTGCGCGCCTCAACGTGATAGACGCGAGCGCTTTAGCGGCGGTCAAGCAGGCCGAAGCGGCCAAGGCGAACGAGGTCGAGGCCAAGGTTCGTAGTAAGACTGCAGACGGCTTCGGCCTCGTCGTCGTACCCAACGGTTCGAGCGTACTATGCCGGGTGCCGTCGGCGGATGCCGAAGTCCACGCGGCGATCCTGACCCGCCTGAATGACCGGATCACCGACGAACTGCCGGGTCAGCCCGTGGCCACAGCGACGTCGGCCGATGGCGCATTCATCGCGGTGAAAAGGAGCGAGTGCGGCGCGGTCTACGCCGCTGCCGCCGATCTCGCCGCACTCGACGAAGCCATGAACCGGGATGGGATCATCCATCGCTACCTCCCGCTCTGGATCGAAGCGGCGGAGGTCGCACAGACCCGGGACTCGATCGAGCAGGACAAGACGCGCAGCGCCGAGCAGCAGTTCAAGCGGCAGCGCGAGCTCGACGACCGCAGGAAACTCGATCAGATCAAGGCGAACGAAGAAGGCGTTCGCCGTGCCGCGCAGGAACAGGCGCTGCGCGCGCAGTACGGCGAGCGAGCTCGGTTCTTCGAGCAGACACTCGGTGACGATGCCCGTGCCTTCGCCACCGGTGTGCAGACCGTCAGCTTTAGCCAGCTCTATCCGAAGCTCGCGGAGCATTACCGGGAACAGCGCAACGATCGCTGGGAGTTCATGTCTCTGGAAACCCACGTGCTCGACTACGGCACGGCGCTCTACAAAAACCGCCCCCTCGAAACAGCCCTTGTGACCACCCGCATCAAGATGCGAAATCGCATCAAGGGCGAGTATCAGGATGTCTGTTACGTAACGGGCTATATCAATGACGCGGAGTTCAACGTGACGCGTGACGCGTTCGGAGAACTTTGTGACGAAGTCGGAACCAAGCTCGCCCGGTACAAGCAAAACGAGTATTTCACCAGCCGTTGGATTGTACCATGACCGCCGAGATCGACGTGCCTGCCACGGTTCCGGGGAAGCAGGACGTCATCAGGATTACCTTTTCGGTCACCGAACATGTCAGTCTCGCCTACCACGAGAATGCGGTTCCGGTGATCCGCAAGGCGGTGGTCGAGAACCCTTCCGAGCGTGATCTTTCCGATATCCGCGTACACATCGAGAGCCGTCCGTCGTACAGCCGCTGACGCCCCGCATCGATTGCATTCCGGCCGGCTCGAACCATCACATCGCGTTGCCGGATGTTGTCGATCAGATCAGGAGGACAGTCTAAGCCTCGTCTCTGCCATAGTAGCAGAAGAGCATACGTCCGCTTTTGGGATCCGCACGGCCGCACGTGAACGACTGTGTTGGGTCGACACCGGACGGATGCTAACTAGAAACTGAATGTCCGCTGTAGGACGGTGGGCTGATGTCTGCTCGTGGCGCGATCCAGACCTGGAACCTCCGCTGAGGCAGCGTCCCGCTTCTGGGATGCTGCCAGATCCGGCTGAAGGGCCACAGTGGGCGCGGAGCGGTACGTCCGAACTTAGCCTACGAGTTGAGACTCGCTGGAGCCGCGGCAGACCAGGGCGGTTAACGGTCAGTCGGGAGGCAATCGCACCGCGACCTCGTTGCGCCGCAGGAACGGGATCGCGAACGGCGGATCGTAGCCGAGGAAGACGACCGGACCGATGGCTTTGCAAGACGTGGCCAGCACCTCGCCAAGAATGCGCCCCTGCTCGGTCCTCGCCTCGGGCGTAGCGCCGCCCGAGAAGCGCAGCGCCGCCATCCGCTCGGCCGGGATGTGGACCAGGCGCACCCCCGTTTCCGTCGGCTCGGGCGCGCCCTCTGCAGCGACCGTGCGGGGCAGGTAGAACCTCATCGTGTCCGCTGCGCCCCGCTCGACCGGCACCGTCATCGCGATGCGCTGTCTGCCGACCTCCACCGGCGCCGTCATCGCGATGCGGCTACCGTCCCGGTTCGCGCCGGCAATGTATCGGAACAGCCGACCGAACGCCTCGCCGTCACCCTGTCCCTGGGCGTTAGTCTCTACGGCGAGGCGTGCGTCGTAGGCCCGGACCTCGACCCCGCGGTCGAGCCGCTCGACCACGGCGTAGCGCGGCTGCTCGTACAGCGCCCGGATCCCGAAGACACCGAGGACCGATTCGACCAGGGTGAGCGCGTAGGAGAGGAATTTGTCCATTGTCGCGGGTCCAGGCGGGCGGGTCCGCCTGCTCAAGGCCCACGGCCGCGTACCGTTCCCGCCCGCCACGCGGTGTCCCGGGCGGCCGCGGTCAAGCGGACACATGGCGCGCGAGCCCGCGGTCGGGTCTTGTGTGCAGATCCGCGACGGTGAGGAAGTTCGCATGGCCCATGTCCTCGTCCTGGGCGCCAGCAAGGGCGTCGGCCTGGAGACGGCCAAGGCGGCCCTCGCGGCGGGGCACCGGGTCCGTGCCTTCGCCCGCTCGGCCGCCGGCATCGACCTGCCAGGCGATGGACTAGAGCGGTTCACGGGCGACGCGCTGAACGCCGGCGACGTCGGTCGCGCCCTCGACGGGGTCGACGTGGTGGAGCAGGCGCTCGGCGTGCCGACGCGGGACCTCCTCGGTCCCGTACGCCTGTTCTCGGATGCCACAAACCTGCTCGTGCCCGCGATGGAGCGGGCCGGGGTGGATCGGCTCATCGCGGTGACCGGCTTCGGAGCGGGGGACAGCCGCGACGCGATCGGCCCACTGCAGCGGCTGCCGTTCCGCCTGATGCTCGGGCGCGCCTACGACGACAAGGACGCTCAGGAGATGCGCATCCGCCGCAGCCGCCTCGCCTGGACGCTGGTGCGGCCCGGTATCCTGACGAGCGGCGCCGCCATGGGCCGCTACCGGGCGATGACCGAGCCGTCGACGTGGCGCAACGGCCTGATCGCCCGGGCAGACGTGGCGGGATACATCGTCGGCCAGATCGCCGAGCCGTCCCACGCAGGCAGGGCCGTCGTCCTCGTCCGGTGACGGGGAGCGCCCCGCGTCATGATGGCCCTCGCTCCTCCCGCACCGCCCCGAGACCACCACCGATGCCGAACCCTGTCGAGTCGATCCTGCGCACCGCCGCCGAGGGCCTCGTTGCCCTGGTGGCGGCCTGCAACCGGCGACGCCTGCCGGGGACGCAGCACCCCTTCGCGGCCGGCGTCCACGCGCCGATGCGCGAGGAGCTGACCCTGCGGGACCTGTCCGTGACCGGGACGATCCCGGCGGGGCTCGACGGGCGCTACCTCAAGATGGGGGCCAACCCTGCCCGCCCGACGACGCGCGGCCACGACTGGTTCCTGGGCGACGGCATGGTGCACGGTCTCTGCATCGAAGGCGGCAGGGCGCTGTGGTACCGCAACCGCTGGATCGGGTCGCGCGCGGCGTCCGCGGCGCTCGGCCGGCCTGCCGCCCCGGGGCCGCGCCGAGGCGACGACACCGTCAACACCAACGTCGTCGCGATCGGCGGCCGCGCCTTCGCCGTGGTCGAGGCTGGCAGCTACCCCGTCGCGCTGTCCGAGGACCTGGAAACGCAGCGCTACGATCCGTTCGACGGCACGCTCGCCGGCTCCTTCACCGGGCACCCGCATCGCGACCCGGAGACCGGTGAGACACATGCCATCGCCTACGACGGCCGCGTCTGGGACCGCGTGCGCCACGTCGTCGTCTCGCCCACGGGCCGGGTCGTGCGCGACGTGCCGATTCGCGTCGAGCACGGCCCCTGCATCCACGACTGCGCGATCACGGCGCGCTTCGCGGTGACGCTGGACCTTCCCCTCACCTTCTCGATGCGGGCGGTGCTAGCCGGCCACCGCTTCCCGTTCCGCTGGAACCCCGCCCACCGCGCCCGCGTCGGCCTGCTGCCCAGGCACGGTACGGCCGCCGACATCGTGTGGTGCGCGGTCGAGCCGTGCTTCGTCTTCCACGTCGCCAACGCCTACGACGACGCGCACGGGCGGGTGGTCCTCGACGTGGTCGCCTACGAGACGGTGTTCGCCTCGGCCGACGGCGGCCTCGACGCACCGGGCCGGCTGGAGCGCTGGACCGCCGACCCCAAGACGGGGACCGTCGACCGGCGGGTGATCGACCCCACGGCGCAGGAGTTTCCCCGGATCGACGAGCGCCGCTTCGGGCGGCCCCACCGTTACGCCTACACGGTCTCGGTCCCCGCCGACGGCAACACACAGCTCGTCGGCGCGACGCAGATCTACAAGCACGACCTGGCAACGGGGGAGCGGCGCGTACACGACTTCGGCGCCGACCGCGTACCGGGGGAGTTCGTGTTCGTACCGGCGCGACCGGAGGCCGGCGAGGACGAAGGGTGGCTCGTCGGGCTCGTCATCGACACCGCGCGCGACACGACGGACTTCACCATCCTCGACGCGCGCGCGTTCGAGGCGCCGCCCGTCGCCACGGTCCATCTCGGGCACCGGATCCCGCCGGGCTTCCACGGGAACTGGTTTCCGAATGACATTCTGGGACGGTGAAGGCATCTGGCTGCGCCATGGCCTGCTCGGACAGCGTCTGCAGACCGATTTTTGGCCCTATGCCTGCGGGCGTCAAACAGCGCTGCCATGAAGCATCCGAGTGGCGCATGTGATCGACTGCGAATGCAGGCAATTTGATATGCGATTCTGTGTTGTCAGCGACAAAAAATGGCAAAGGGCGCGAAGCATTTCCTTCGCGACCTTCCGATGTCGATCCTATGCTTCAAACCAGCCCAGCCTATGGTTCCTAGAGGCTGTTATGAACTGAATGGGTGAGGTTTGCGTTTTCGGGCATGAGCGCAGGTCGTGCCGGCTATCCATCTGACGTGTCCGATGAGGAATGGGCGCTGGTTGCGCCGTATCTGGCGCTGCTGCGGGAGAGTTCGGGCCAGCGTGACCACGACCTGCGGGAGGTGTTCAACGGCTTGCGGTTCATCGTGAAGACGGGGGCGCCGTGGCGGTTCATGCCGCACGACCTGCCGCCGTGGGCGGCGGTGTACCAGCAGACGCAGCGCTGGCTGGCTGCGGAGTGCTTCACCGATGTGGCCGGGGATCT
>NZ_JAKSYO010000027.1 GCF_022829635.1 Methylobacterium sp. E-066 | reverse complement strand
GACTTCTGCACCCGGTTCGGCACTGAGGCGCATGGTCTGGGCTGGACGGCACCGCAGTTGTTCGGCGTCCATCCCGAGCACGGCACGCTCCGGGTCGACTACTGCGGCGCGCTGATGGTCGCCGGCAAGAAGGCGCAGGCGCACCCCCAAGCGCTCGTGTAGATCCTCCGTCGTCCGCGTCGCTTCCCTGCCATCAGCTCTCTTACGGCCTTGGGTAGTGACGCGAGTGGTCTTCAAGCCCGGCGCGCGGTCCAGCTGCCGCTACAGTTTAGCAAGCCACC
>NZ_JAKSYO010000026.1 GCF_022829635.1 Methylobacterium sp. E-066 | reverse complement strand
CGATCTACGCGCGCACCGCGGCCTACGGCCATTTCGGCCGCGCCCCGGAGGCCGATGGCGGCTTCTCCTGGGAGCGCACCGACCTCGCCTCGAAGCTGAAGTCGGCCCTGTCGTAAGGCGGCCCGCGCTCCAGCGTTGAACGACCCGCCAGCGCGTCGTCCCCAATTCGGGACGGCGCGCTGGCGTTTTTTTGGAGTCCCGGTTTCAAAAGGTCTTGGACCTTTTGCGGGTGCAGGGCAGAGCCCTGCTTCGGGGCCGTGAGCCCTCTGGAACCGTCCTGCCCGCGCGCGGACGACGTGTTGGTAGCCGATGCCTGACCTGAACGGACGACCCGGTCGCGAGGCCGAGGAGCCGGAGCGCGCCTTCTTCGGGCGGCGCAAGGGCAAGCGCCTGCGCGGCTTGCAGGAGCAGCGTCTCGCCGAATTGCTGCCGGCCTTGCGCATCGACCTGCCGCCCGATGATGGGCCGCTCGATCCGCGCACGCTGTTCCCGGCGCTCGGCGGCGCTCCGGAGGAAATCTGGCTGGAGATCGGCTTTGGCGGCGGCGAGCATCTCGCCGCCCAGGCCGAGGCTCATCCCCGGATCGGCATCATCGGGGCCGAGCCGTTCGTCAACGGCGTGGTCAAGCTGCTCGCCGCGATCGAGGTGCGGGGCTTACGCAACGTCCGCATCCGCGACGAGGACGTGACCGCCCTGCTGGCGCGCCTGCCGGATGCCTGCCTGGACCGGGTCTACCTGCTCTATCCCGACCCCTGGCCGAAGCGCCGCCAGCGCAAGCGCCGCTTCGTGTCCGACGCCTCGCTGGCCGAGATCGGCCGGGTCCTGAAGGATGGCGGCCTGTTCCGGTTCGCCAGCGACATCGACGATTATGCCGGCTGGACCCTGGTCCGGGCCGCCCGCTGCCCGGTCCTGACCTGGACGGCGACACAGGCCCGCGACTGGACCGCGCCCTTCCCGGGCTGGCCCGGGACCCGCTACGAGGCGAAGGCGCTGGCGGCGGGCCGGCGCCCCACCTATCTGGAGTTCGTACGCCGCCCGCGCTGAACGGACGGGTCGCCGCAGCCGGGCGGGACGCCTTGCAACGGTCACGCTCGGGCGCCATCCTGAGTTGCCTTCGCGGTCCGGGCCGCGGCAGGGGGGTATCTCGTGCGAGAACGCGCCGCGGCGCGTTCGAGGAAGTTTCCGAGTGGGCGAGAGCGTGGGTCAAGACCCGGCGACGGACGACCCGTACCGCGCGGGCTTCGACGATGCCGCGATCGGCCTCGTCGTGCTGTCGGCGGATGAGGCGACGATCGTCGCCGCCAACCGGCTCCTGCACGATCTGCTGGGCTGGCCGCCGGGCCAGTTGACCGGACGCGCGACGGTGGAGTTTCTGGCCGACCGGCCCGAGGGCCTCGGCGACGGCATTCAGGCCTGGCGCCGGGCGGACGGGACTGTGCTCGACGTGCGGGTGCGGCGCTCCGGCCGGACCCTGGTGGTCGAGACCGTGGACGCGGACGCGGCCGCGCATTCCGAGGCGAACCGCGAGGCGCTGGAGAATGCCGGCCTCGGCGAGTGGCGCTGGGACCGGGCGAGCGGCCTGCTGACCCTGTCGCGCCGGGCGGCCCGGATCCTGGGGCGGCAGCCCGGGCGGTCCGTGCCGTGGGACGAGCTCAAGACCGGCCTGTCCGATCCGGAACTCGCGCGCCTGGGCGCGACCGTCACCGAGGCGTGCCGGGCCGGCAAGCCCTACCATTTCGATACCCCGGTGACGGTGGCCGGGCGCACCGTGATCCTGCGGGTGCGCGGCCAGGCCGTGCCGGGCCGCGACGGCGAACTCGCCGGCATGGTCGGCGTCGTCCAGGACATCACCACCCGGGTCGAGGCAAGGGACGAGATCCTGTCGCGCGATCAGCGCCTGCGGGTGGCGACCACCATCGCCAAGCTCGGCATCTTCGAGTGGCACATGCTCGAGGATCAGGCGATCTGGGAAAACGAGCACATGTACGAGATCTTCGGGCACGCCCCCGAGGACGGCACCATCGGCAAGAACGAGTTTCTGAACGACATCCTCCACCCGGACGACCGCGCCGCGGTCCGGCACGCGATCTCGAAGGCGCTGCGGGAGGACGGGATCCTGCAGATCGGCGGCCGGATCCGGCGGAGATCCGACGGGGCGTGGCGCACCATCGACATGGCCGGCCGGTTCGAGCGCGATGCGCCCGGCCGTCTGCCCCGGCGCCTGATCGGCGTGGTCGCCGACGTGACCGACCGGCGGATCGCCGAGGAGCGGCAGAGCCTGCTGATCCGAGAGCTGCACCACCGGGTGAAGAACACGCTGGCCACCGTGCAGGCGATCGTGGGCTCCACGGCGCGCACCGCCTCCAGCATCGAGGATTTCTATGAGGCCTTCGTCGGGCGGATCAAATCGCTCGCCCACACCCACGCCGTGCTCACCGAGGATACCTGGCAGACCGCCTCGCTGGCGAACCTGCTGCTCAGCGAGCTGAAGCCCTACGCGGAGGTCGCGGCCGATGGCGGTGCCGAGGGGCGGATCAGCCTCGACGGTCCGGCGATCGACCTGCCCTCTGAGATCGCGGTGCCGATCGGCATGGCGATCCACGAGCTCACCACCAACGCGGCGAAATACGGGGCGCTCTCCAACCGCACCGGGCGGGTCGCGGTGACCTGGTCCCTGGAGCCTGGGGGAGCGGCCGGGATCCTGCGCTTCCACTGGCGCGAATCGGGCGGACCGCCGGTCCGGCCGCCGAGCCGTCAGGGCTTCGGCTCGCGCCTGCTGCAGCGGGTGCTGATCACCCAGGTCCAGGCCGAGGTCGAGACCGACTATGATCCCGAAGGGTTTTCGCTGACCATGCGGGCGCCGATCCCGCCGCGCAACGACAGCCTCAACCCGCTGGTCTGACCGGAGGGGCCCGTCAGGCGGCGCCGCGCGCTCCGGATTCGCCGCCGCCGTCCACGAAGGCCTTCAGCTCGTCGAGCGACGCGAAGGTGAACCGGCCCTGCGGCGTCTCCGCCTCGATCGAGCCGTCCTCGAACATCACGTAGGTGTTGCCGCCGGAGGCGTAGCGCCCGACCACGGTGCGGGTGTCCGGCTTCGCCTCTGGCTCGGGGTCCGGCGCCGCGTCGAGGCTCGGACGCAGGGCAGGGGGGGCTTGAGCGGGCTCCGGGGTGGGATCCGGATGGATCTCGGGCTTCGCGGACGCTTCGGGCGCTTCGGGCGCGGCGAACAGGTCGTCCTCCGGGCTACGCTCGGCCACGGGATCGGGGACCACCTCCGGGACGTGCCGGCGGGGCGGCTCCTGCTGCGGGACCGGGGTCGACGGGAAGGCGTGGATCGGGAAATCCGATTCCAACGCGGCAGGCTTCTGCGGCTCGGCGGCCTTCGGGGCCTCGTCCGGCCGATCCTCCACGAGGCTCAGATGGGGCTCGATCCGCGGCCGCTCGGGATCGAAGGCCGGCTCGACGATCGGCGGCACGATGAAGGCCGGCGCGGCCGGCAGCACCGGCGGCAGCCGCGGCTGGCTTTCGGCGACGGACCCGGCCTCGGAGGACGCGAGCGCCGGGCCGTGCCCGACCGCCCGCTCGACCCGGCGGAACGTGAGGGCGAGCACGCCGATCCCGAACAGCACGGCGCCCGACGAGGCCGCGACGGAACCCGCGATCACCATCGCGAGGCCGCTCTCCAGACGCACATAGGGAAAGCCCTGGATCACGGCGGCGCAGCCCCCGATGGCCATGGCGGCGGCGAGCGCGAACAGCGCAGCGATCATGTTACTCTCTGAAACGGGCCGGCTAACCGCCGACGCTTACGGCGTGCCGCACAGTAAGGCCTTGCGGTCATATTGCAAAACCCGGTGGCGAGAATGCCCGGGATACCGGTTCTCACGCATCGTCGGGCCGGATCTCCGCGGCGGCGGTGCCCGCATCCGCCGGAACTTCGCGCCAAGCCTGGCCGCAGCGGCGTTGCCGTCGCGCGGGCACCGACTTACCTAGCTGATCGTGACCCGGAAGCCCCCGCCGGGGACGAGGCCGCCCAAGGCTGGCGCGGGCCGCTGTTTCTCGCGAAGCACGGCAGGCTCCAGCCCATTGTTATCGCACGATGATCTCGGAAGGCCGGGCTCCGGTTTGTCCGCATCGTGCTCCAAGCGGAGACAGAGCCAATGACCTTCACGCTGCCGGAACTGCCCTACGCCTACGACGCGCTCGGGCCGTACATGTCGAAGGAAACCCTCGAGTTTCACCACGACAAGCACCACAAGGCCTATGTCGATACCGGCAACAAGCTGCTCGAGGGCACGGATCTTCAGGGCAAGAGCGTCGAGGAGATCGTCAAGGCCGCCTACAACACGAATCAGCCGCTCTTCAACAATGCCGGCCAGCACTTCAACCACCTCCACTTCTGGAACTGGATGAAGCCCAACGGCGGCGGCGCGATTCCCGGCACGATCGCCAAGAAGATCGACGAGGATCTCGGCGGCGCGGAGAAGTTCAAGGCGGACTTCATCCAGGCGGGAATCGGCCAGTTCGGCTCGGGCTGGGCCTGGCTCGCTGTCAAGGACGGCAAGCTCGCGATCCTGAAGACCCCCAACGGCGAGAACCCGCTGGTCCACGGCGCGAAGCCGATCCTGGGCGTCGACGTGTGGGAGCACTCCTACTACATCGATTACCGCAACCGCCGGCCCGACTACCTCAAGGCGTTCATCGAGAACCTAGTGAACTGGGAGTACGTCGAGAAGCTGTACGGCGAAGCGACCGCCTGATCCAGCTGAGGGGTGCCGCGGGCCGATCGTGTCCGCGGCGCCCCCTTGAGGTAGCGGCCGAAACCGGCTCTTGATGCGCCCGTTGCCGGATGACCCGGTGCAGAAGGGTCCGGCCATTCCTTCCCATCTTCCCAACGCGACGACTCTCTCTTCGCCCTCTTCCTGCTCTGCGGGAAACCTGATTCAGACATTGCCGGACGAGGCACGGGTCCCCTCTCCCGTGCGGGAGAGGGACAGGGTGAGGGGTGCGACCTCTCCGGAAAGACCTGGTCCCTCACCCCAACCCTCTCCCGCACGGGAGAGGGGGCTCGTCGCGGTCTTCGCGAGGCAATACGTGGCCACCCTCCCCCGCAGAGGGGGGAGGGAGGTTTGCCGTCCATGATCCGCTCCATCCTCTCGGTGGGCGGCTGGACCCTGGTCTCGCGCGTCACCGGCTTCGCCCGGGACGTGGTGATGGCCGCCGTGATGGGCGCCGGGCCCATGGCCGACGCCTTCGTGGTCGCGTTCCGGCTGCCGAACCATTTCCGCGCGATCTTCGGCGAGGGCGCGTTCAACACCGCCTTCGTGCCGGCCTATGCCGGGCTCGCCGAGGCGGGCGCCTCCGGGGCGGCGCATCACTTCGCCGACCGCGTCTTCACCCTGATGCTGATCGTGCAGCTGGTGCTGCTGAACCTCGCCCTGCCGGCGATGCCCTGGGTGGTCCACGCCCTGGCGCCGGGCTTTGCCGAGGATGGCGAGCGCTTCCAGCTCGCGGTGGCGCTGACCCGGATCACCTTCCCGTACCTGCTGTTCATGACCCTGG
>NZ_JAKSYO010000023.1 GCF_022829635.1 Methylobacterium sp. E-066 | reverse complement strand
CCAGGGTCATGAACAGCAGGTACGGGAAGGTGATCCGGGTCAGCGCCACCGCGAGCTGGAAGCGCTCGCCATCCTCGGCAAAGCCCGGCGCCAGGGCGTGGACCACCCAGGGCATCGCCGGCAGGGCGAGGTTCAGCAGCAGCTCCGAACCCGCCGGTCAGCCACCGCACGGACCCCCGAAGAGTGCCCCGGGATCGCTCCCGAAGCACCGAAGGACAGGTGGCGGCTAATGAGCACAAACTAGGAACATTGTCGAGCAGAGAGGGGCCTGGAATCCGCGATGGCGGCATATCCTGATACGGCAGATACAGGTCCCCTCGAACGGCGGGCTGCGGCCTTCACCGTCATTGCGAGCGCAGCGTAGCAACCCAGTGCAGCGCGCGATCCCCGGAGGGAGCGTGTCCCTAGGTTGCTTCGCTGCGCTCGCAATGACGGCATGGGGCGGGCGGCGCCGTCCCAGATCACGCCGCTGGCCCGGTCCGCGGCCGCAGGAGGAGCCGTCCGGTGCAGAAACTCGCCATCCTCGGCCTCGGCGCGATGGGGCTTCCCATCGCCCGCAACCTCGCGGCCAAGCGCGCCTCCGAAGCCGAGACCGTCGTGGCGGTGGATGCCGACCCGGCCCGCCTCGCCGGGCTCGACGCGCCGGGCCTCGTCGCGACGGCGGATCCCGCCGCGCTCGACGGCGCCGCGGTGCTGTTCCTGTGCCTGCCGAACGGCGACGTGGTCAAGGCGGCCCTGTTCGGCGGGGATCGCCTGGCCGAGCGGCTGGCGCCCGGGGCGATCGTGGTGGATCTCAGCACCATCGCGCATGCCAAGGCGCTCGCCATCGGCCGCGCCGTGGCCGCGACCGGCCGGCGCTTCGTCGATGCCCCGGTCTCCGGGGCGCCGGCGGGCGCCGAGGCCGGGACGCTCACGGTGATGTGTGGCGGCGACCCGGAGACCGTCGCGGCGGTCCGGCCGCTGCTGGAGCGGATCGGCACCAGCGTCCTGCATATGGGGCCGGCGGGCTCCGGCCAGCTGACCAAGACGATCAACAACGTGCTCTACGACATCAACATCGCGGCGCTCGCCGAGGTGCTGCCGATGGCGGTGGCGATGGGGCTGGATCCGGACCAGATCGCCCAGGTGGTCACCACCGGCACCAGCCGGAGCTACGCGTCGCAGTACTTCGTGCCGCGGATCCTCCAGGGCCGCTTCGACGAGGGCTATCCGATGGGCGCGGCCTACAAGGATCTCGTCGCCGCCGCCGCGATCTCGGCCGAGGGCAATTACCCGATGCCGGTCACCGCGGCCGCCACCGCGACCTACCAGACCGCCCTGCGCCAGGGCCACGGCGACCGGGACAAGGGCGCGATGGTGCTGCCGTTCGAGGACTTGTTGGGGGTGAAGGTTCGGTCCGGAGGGTGAGCGCTGCGGCTGCGCTCCCAAAGAACCGTCAATCGACCGCCGGGGCGTGCAGCTCCGCGTCGGTGAAGCGGGCCTGCTCCTCCATCACGAGCTGGCCGAGCTCGCGCTTGATCGCGTTGAACTCGGCGCTGGCCGGGTCGCGGGGCCGTGGGATCGGCACGGTGACGTCGCGCTTGATGCGCCCGGGGCGGTAGGTCATCACCAGGATCCGGTCGGCGAGGTAGATCGCCTCCTCGATCGAGTGGGTCACGAACACGATCGTCTTGCGGGAATCGGCCCAGATCCGGAGCAGTTCGTCCTGCAGCGTGCGGCGCGTCAGGGCGTCCAGGGCCCCGAACGGCTCGTCCATCAGCATCACCGGCGGGTCGAGGGCGAGGATGCGGGCGATGGCCACGCGCTGGCGCATTCCGCCCGACAGGTCTTTCGGGTAGCGGGTGCGGAAATCCGACAGGCCGAGCGTCGCGGTGATGCGGTCGACCGTCTCGGCGGCCTGGGCGCGCGGCACGCCCTTGATGTCGAGGCCGAAGCGGACGTTGTCCTCGACGCTCATCCACGGGAACAGGGCGTATTCCTGGAACACCATGCCCCGGTCCGGCCCGGGATCGACCACCGGCTTCCCGCCCACCGTGATCGTGCCCGCGGTGAGCGGGCTGAAGCCCGCCATCGCGTTGAGCAGGGTGGACTTGCCGCAGCCCGAGGGCCCGAGCAGGCACAGGAACTGGCCCTCCGGCACCGTCGCCGAGATGTCCTGAAGGGCGGCGACGCCCGAGGCGCCGCTGCCGAACACCTTGACGGCGTTCGCGACCACGATCTCTGCCGACATCGTCCGGGTTACCGCTCCAGGCCGCGGTGCCAGCGCAGCAGGTGATCGTTGAGGCGGCTCATCGCCCCGTCGATGATCAGGCCGAGGATGCCGATCGTCAGCATGCCGCCGATGATCTTGTCCGACCACATGTATTCCCGGGCCTCGAGGATCCGGTAGCCGAGCCCGTCCGAGACCGCGATCATCTCGGCGACGATCACCACGATGAAGGCGGTGCCGATGCCGATGCGCATGCCGGCGAGCACGAACGGGCTCGCGGCCGGCAGGATCACCCGGCGGAACATCGTCCAGGAGCCGGCGCCGAGGTTGCGGGCGGCGCGGATGTAGATCGAATCGACCTGGCGCACCCCCGCGATGGTGTTGACCAAAACCGGGAAGAAGGTGCCCAGCGCGATCAGGAACAGGGCCGGCGGGTTGCCGAGCCCGAACCACACGATGGCGAGCGGGATGTAGGCGATCGGTGGGATCGGGCGCAGCACCTGGAGGAGCGGGTTGAACAGGGCGTAGAGCCTGTCGTTGGTGCCGAGGACCAGGCCGACCGGGACGGCGAGCCCGGCCCCGATCAGGAAGCCGGAAACGACCCGGGACAGGCTGGAGACCGCGTCGTGCGGCATCTCGCCGGAGAACAGCCAGGACAGGTAGCTCTCCTGGCCGGGATCGTACGGCAGGGCCGGCAGCAGGCCGGACCACCATTTCACCGCTACCGCGCTCGGCGGCGGCAGCACCACGGCCGAGACGAGGCCGGTGCGGCTCGCCAGCTCCCACAGGATCAGCAGCGCGACCGGGATCAGGACGCCGCGAAGGTCGCGCAGGGCCATCGGATTACTCGACCTTCAGGTCGGCCTTGGCCTTGTCGAGCAGGTCGAGCTTGACCCACTCGGCATCGCTCTTGGGCGGGTTCTGCATCTTACCCAGCCCGTATTTGACCATGTAGTCGGTGGTGACCTGCATGTGGCCCGCCGGCATGGCGTAGGTGTAGCTCGCGTTGGCCATGCCGTCGCGAAAATCCTGGCTGGTGAGCTGGCCCTTGAATACCTGCTCGCGGACGTATTTCTCGGCGAGCGCCGGGTCGTCGATGAACGCCTTGGTGGCGGCCACGAACAGGCGCAGCACCTTGGCGGCCACCTCCGGCCGCTCGGTGTACATCTTCTCGGTCATCACCAGGGGCCGGACCGGCTTGCCGATCGGGGTGTCGTAGGGCTTGACCAGCTCGACGCCCCAGCCGGCGCTGATCGCCTGGGTCGATTGCGGCTCCGACTGGCAGATCACGTCGACGTATTTCTGCCCCAGCGCCTGGTTCAGGTCGGCGTAGTTGTTGAAGTAGGTCAGCTGGACGTCCTTGCCGGGACGCTCGGACCAGGTCAGGCCGTGCTTGTCGAGCTCGGCCAGCAGCATCAGGTCCTGGGTGCCGCCGCGGACCGTGGCGACCTTGAGGCCCTTCAGGTCGGCCGCGCTCTTGGCCGGCAGGTCCGGCCGCTTGAGGATGCGCACGCCGCCATCGGCGAAGCCCGCGACCACCACCAGCTTCACGCCGTTGCCACGGGCGGCCACCGCGCCGTCGCCGCCTGAGGCTGCGATGTCGATCTGGTCCACGGCCATGGCCGGGTAGATGTCGGCACCTTTGGCGAACTGGCGCTCGTCGATCTTCAGGCCGTATTTCGGGGCGATCTCCTTCATGTAGGAGATGGCGCCGTAATGGGCGAATTTCAGGTTGCCGAGCCGGACGACGTCGTCGGCCCGAACGGTGCCGCCGAGGGCGACCAGCAGGGCGCCGGCCGCGATCAGGCCCTTGAACATCGATGTCTCCCCCGACCGGACGGCGTGAGCCGATTCGTAGTGCGGCCTTCACGATGGGCCGTTCAGCGCAGTATAACGAATACAGCCGGGGAAGTAATCCGCCTCCCTGTGCCCTACTCCGCCGGCTCCGTCGCCGGCACGGCTCCGCGGCCGACCCGGATCGGCAGAACCGGGGCATCGGCGCGCTGGAGCACTTCGAGCGCCGCGTCGGCCTCGCGCTGGCGGTCCCAGAGCGCCGCGTAGATCCCGCCCGCCTCCAGCAGCTCGGCATGGCTGCCGCGCTCGGCGATGCGGCCGTGGTCGAGCACCAGGATCGCGTCGGCGTTGACCACCGTGGACAGCCGGTGGGCGATCACCAGGGTGGTGCGGCCGCGGCTGACCCGGTCCAGCGCCGACTGGATCTCGGCCTCGGTGAAGGAATCAAGCGCCGAGGTCGCCTCGTCGAGCACCAGGATCGGCGGCGCCTTGAGGATCGTGCGGGCGATGGCGACCCGCTGCTTCTCGCCGCCCGAGAGCTTGAGCCCGCGCTCGCCCACCGGGGTGTCGTAGCCCTCCGGCAGACCGGAGACGAAGCGGTCGATCTGGGCGAGCTGCGCCGCCTCGCGTAAGTCAGCGTCGGTGGCGTCCGAGCGACCGTAGCGGATGTTGTAGCCGATCGTGTCGTTGAACAGCACCGTGTCCTGCGGGACCATGCCGATCGCGGCGCGCAGCGACTCCTGCGTGACCGCGGCGATGTCCTGGCCGTCGATGCTGATCCGTCCGGCCTGCGGCTCGTAGAACCGGAACAGCAGCCGCGACAGGGTCGACTTGCCGGCGCCTGAGGGGCCGACCACCGCCACCGTCTGGCCGGCCTGGATCTCGAACGAGACGCCGCGCAGGATCGGCCGCTCCGGCGTGTAGGCGAAGCGCACATCCTCGAACCGCACCGTGCCGCCCGCCACCGTCAGCGGTGCCGCGTTCGGCCGGTCGGCGATCTCAGGGTTCTGACCGAGGATGCGGAACATGTCGTCGATGTCGATCAGCGCCTGTTTGATCTCGCGGTAGATCATGCCCATGAAGTTCAGGGGCATCGACAGCTGCACCAGCAGGGTGTTGGCGAGCACGAAGCCGCCGATCGTCGTGCGCCCGGCCAGGATGTCCCGGGCGGCGAGCCACATCACGATCGTCATCCCGATGGTGAAGATCACCGCTTGGCCGGCATTGAGCACCGCGAGCGAGACGTAGGTCTGGGTCGAGGCTTTTTCGTATTTCGCCATCGACACGTCGTAGCGGGCCGCCTCGCGGGCCTCCGCGCCGAAATACTTCACCGTCTCGTAATTGAGCAGTGAGTCGACGGCCTTGGTGTTGGCGTCGGTATCCGACGCATTCATCCGGCGGCGGATGGCGATCCGCCACTCGGTCGCCTTGTAGGTGAAGCCGAGATAGGCCCCGACCGTGAGGAACGCCACCAGCGCGTAGCGCCAGTCGAACTCGTAGGCCAGCACCCCGAGCACCAGCGCGAACTCGACGATGGTCGGCACCAGGGTCAGCACCATCAGGCGTGACAATTCCTCGATGCCGGCGCGGCCGCGCTCGAGCACCCGGGTGAGGCCGCCGGTCTTGCGCTCCAGGTGGAAGCGCAGGGACAGGCGGTGCATGTGCTCGAAGGTCCGGAGCGCCAGGCGGCGCACCGCGTGCATCGCCACCTTGGCGAACAGCCCGTCGCGCACCTGGGTCAGCGCCGACATGGCGATCCGCGACACGCCGTAGAGGGCGATGAGCAGCATCGGGGCGGCGAACAGGCCGGTCGGCAGCGGCGCGTCCTTCCCACCGATCGCGGCGACCAGGGCGTCGGTGATCCACTTGAAGGTGAACGGCGTCACCATGGTCACGAGCTTGGCCGCGAGCAGCAGCCCGAAGGCCAGGAACACGCGGCTCTGCAGGTCGGGCCGGTCGTGCGGCCACAGATGCGGCCAGAGGCGCCGATAGGTGGCGAGCAGCCCGGGGCGCTCGGCTGGGGGTGACCCGGCCGGGGGCGCGGTGTCGTCGGTCATGCGGGATTCTGTGCGGGAGGAACAATCTTCCACCCGCATATAGGTCCGCCGAACGAACAGGGCACCCGCGGCCGCCGCAGGGCCGGTCATCCTCTCCAGAACGGCTTCCGGATCTCGTGGCGCAGGCGCCAGGGTTCGATGCCGGCCTCCCGCAGCTGGTCCGGATGCAGGGCGGCGAGCGCCCTCCGGGTCTGGATGCGCTGGCGCCAGAGCCCCAACAGGGATGGCCGGGCCGGCCGGTTCGCGGAGCGCACGGACGTAGCGGCGGAGGGGAACGTGATGATCGACATGGCGGAGGATCCGGTGACGGGAGCAGTCCGGCCGGGATTGCGGCGCCAGGATTGAACCGATAAAGACCTCGGATCAATCGAAACATTGCACTCGGAGCAATGATGCGGGCCACGGATTACCGGGACGTCGCCGACGCGGTCGCCGCCGAGATCGCCGCGGGTACGCTGCGCCCGGGCGACCGGCTGCCGCCGCAGCGGGATTTCGCCTATGCCCGGGGCATCGCGGTCTCGACCGCGAGCCGCGTCTATGCCGAGCTGGGCCGGCGCGGGCTCGTAACCGGCGAGGTCGGCCGCGGCACCTTCGTCCGCTCCGAGCCGGGCCGGGCCGTGAATCTTCAGCCGGAACCGCCCCCGGCGGCCCACGACCTGCAGCGGACCCATTCCCGGTTGCCGGAGCAGGAGGTCGTGCTGACCGAGACCCTGGCTGCCCTGGCGCGCAGCGGTGCCGAGATCGGCTTCAGCCAATACGGCCCGGACGGCACGCCCCGGGCGCGCGCCGTCGCAGCCGGGTTCCTCGCCCAGGACGGCTACGCGCCCAAACCCGCCGACATCCTGTTCACCGGCAACGGCCGGCAGGCGCTCGCCGCCGCCCTCGCGGCCCTGGCGGCGCCGGGGGAGCGGATCGGCTGCGAGCCGCTGACCTATCCGGTGGTGCGGGGCATCGCGTCCCGGCTCGGCATCACCCTGGTGCCGCTCGCCATGGATGCGGAGGGCGTGTGCCCCGACGCGATCCTCCAGGCGCATCGGGCGACCCCGCTGAGCGGTCTCTATCTCCAGCCGACCCTGCAGAACCCGCTCGGCGTGACCATGGGGCCGGCGCGCCGCGCCGACCTCGCTCGCGTGCTCGAGCGGACCGGGCTCACGGCGATCGAGGATGCCGTCTACGGCTTCCTGGCCGACACCCAGCCGATCGCCAGCCTGGCGCCGGACCGGACGATCCTGATCGACAGCCTGTCG
Organism: Methylobacterium sp. E-066; assembly: GCF_022829635.1. Taxonomy (GTDB): domain Bacteria; phylum Pseudomonadota; class Alphaproteobacteria; order Rhizobiales; family Beijerinckiaceae; genus Methylobacterium. Next base: position 1,198 of record NZ_JAKSYO010000023.1, on the reverse strand, counting down.
AAGCGGGTGATGCCGGCCCTCACGATCGGGATGATCGCCGGGCCGCCGCACCTCACCGACCGGCTCGCCGCCTCCGTGCGTCAGGGCGCCTGGACTGCGCTCGGCCTGTCGCTCGCGGCCGGCCTGCACTGGATGTCCGGCGGCTCGGCGGCGACGCTCGCGGAGGCCAAGCGCCGGGACGCGGCCTCCCGCCAGGCCCTCGCCCGGGAGATTCTTGCCGGACTCACGGTGGTCGGCGATCCCCGCGCCTATCACCTCTGGCTCGAACTGCCCGAGACCTGGCGGGCGGAAGCGTTTGCCGCCGCGTCCTTACGCCGAGGCATCGCCCTGCTCCCGGCCCCGGCCTTCGCGGTGAATCCGGGCCACGCCCCGAACGCGGTCCGCCTCGCCTTGGCGACCCCGTCGCGGGAAGACCTGTCCGAGGCGCTCCGGAGCCTGCGGCGGCTGGCCGTCTCGGAGGACGATCAGGTCGTGGAGTGATGGGGCTGCCGTCGTCCATGAGGCGGCGGCACGCTCAAGGTCGCAAGAGTTTGGCCATAAAATCTACGCGGCTCGGCAAGAAGAGAACCGGTTTTCTTCCCTGAATCGCGTGATCTGCCTAAGCTCAGATGCATGGCGCCCTCGTTCGCCATGGCAGAGTCGCGTCACGATGTCGTCGGTCTGCACTATGCCGTGGAACGGATTGCCGGCGGCGCAGCCCCTGCGCACGGTATTCCCGCGCAGAATACATCGGCCGCGGCGGATGCCCAGCGACAGGCTGGCACCTTTTTGCGGCGCCGCCTCGGTTCGGGGTTCGGCCCGATTGCCGGCTCCGGCCTTCGGCGGTTACGGGCGACACAGGTTTGCATTGGGGGACGCACGGGTCCCCTCTCCCGTGCGGGAGAGGGACAGGGTGAGGGATGCGAGTTTTCCGGAAAAACAGGGTCCCTCACCCCAGCCCTCTACCGCACGGGCAGGGGAATAGCATTTGGCAGGAGGGTCTTTCGGCGCAGGGCGAACGGGATTCTTTGAGGTCTCCTGGAGCACGGGAGAACCTGCAGGGGCGGTATGGGTGTGTTGGTCGCGGCGGTTCTGGTGTCTGGGTCCGGCAATGCGCGGCACGAGCTGGCGGAGATCCTGTTCAACGACTTAGCGGCCCGGCTGTGTGGCGGGGAGACCTGGGTGGACATGGCCGAGTTCGGCGCCGCCAAAGCCGATC
>NZ_JAKSYO010000020.1 GCF_022829635.1 Methylobacterium sp. E-066 | reverse complement strand
AGCCCGACCACGTCGCCGATCCGGCCGACGGCGCTGCTCAGCTCCTGCACCAGACTCGCAGTCTGCCCGGCCTCGGCGGCCGCGCCGAGGGCGACCTTGGCCGAGCCGTCGACCTGCCGGCCGATCCCCTGGACCGTCGATCCGAGTTCTTCCGCGGCCGGCCCGCCCGTGTTGACGGTTCGGCGGGCCTGCTCGATGGTCTCGTGCGGGCCCCGCAGGTGGGTCTGGCCGGCGCTGGAGGAACTCAGCCCGACCATGTCGCCGTTCCGGCCGACGGCGTTGCTCAGCTCCTGCACCAGACTCGCAGTCTGCCCGGCCTCGGCGGCCGCGCCGAGGGCGAGCTTGGCCGAGCCGTCGACCTGCCGGCCGATCTCCTGGACCGACGAGCCGAGTTCCTCGGCCGCGCTCGCCACGGTGTTGACGTTGGAGGCGGCCTCCTCGGCCCTGCGCTACAGTGGCGACACCGGCCCCTGTAGTCGCGCCCGCACCTGAGCAACGGCTTCAGGCTCGGGGATCTCCAGCAAGGCGGCGATGGCCTCGTGACAGGCCACCCAGCGTCTCGATGTCCGTAGCAGTCCAAGCCCA
>NZ_JAKSYO010000019.1 GCF_022829635.1 Methylobacterium sp. E-066 | reverse complement strand
CGCTAGCATGTCGGCTGTGACCATACGGACGAGCTCGTCGGCCTCCGCGATGAGGACGGCTAAAGGCCTGCTGTCAAACACAGACGTGCTCCGCGCGATCAGGGCGGGAGCGCTCGCGGCTCTCAGGCACTGGCGGCCGGGACCGAAGCCAGTGATGGTCCCTTATGCGCCACTCGGTACTCGGACGCGATAACCCTGGTTTGCGGCAGCTCGCTGACCTGACCAGCTAGCTTTGGACCGGGCTGATTGAGAGGATCAGCCAGCAGTGAACGCCACCGCAGGCCCGGCGCTCACACCCTCCAAATTCAAGCGCCAGAAGGCGTCTGCGATCCGATCGGGGGCGAACGGCGTGTCCTCCTGGATCCTGCCGGCGACTGTCACGATCGCCAAGGCAATGCCATCAGCCTTGAACGCCTCCGACATCGAGTACGCGAGGTTAAGCAGGGCGGCTTTCCCAGCAGAGAGGGAGAACGCGCTGAGCCAAGTACGTGGATCGAGGGCGAGACCGCCGCCGGTCAGGATGATGCTGCCACGGCCGCGGGGCGCCATCAGGCCGTGCGCCGTACGAGCTGCCGTATAGGCTCCGATCACGTTCACTTGCAGGTCGGCGGCGAGATCATCCGGCGTGGGAGTGCCAGGCGATCCGATGCTGACCCTGTAGGCGTTGTAGATCAGGATCGCGATCGGTCCGTGAGTACGCCTTCGGTGACGACCGCGGCCGTCACCGAAGGCGTACGAAGTAATTAGTCTCGACAGTCCTTCAAAGCAGACATTCGGAAATTACCGGCTTGAGCTGGCTGGATGACCTGCCTTGCCCCGGGGCTCGCGCCTGAGATGAAGGTCGAGCTACTCGCCTATGATGCGCTTGCGCCGCTGCCAGCTTGCGACCTTGCGGAGCAGGCGCGAAAGCTGTTCGACCGAATACGGTTTGTGCAGCAACTCGAACCCGTAGGTGCCGTTCTGCGCCAGAACGTGGCTGTAGCCAGAGGCCAGCAGCACCGGTAGGTCGTGGTGATCCTGCCGGATCCGGTGAGCAAGGTCGATCCCGTTCATGCCGGGCATCACGACGTCCGTGAACACCACGTCGAAGCGTTCAGCGTCCTTGGCCAGCTCAACGAGTGCTGCCTCGGCGTCGGTTGCCCATACGGTGACGTAGCCGAGTTCGGCCAAGGTTTGGGTCGCGAACGTTCCGACATCCGCATTGTCCTCGACCACCAGGACGCACATGCCGTCTCCGTCGATGAGCGGCGGCTCGGGCTCCGCCTCTGGCAAGGGGGCAACAACCTTCACCCTGGGCAGGTACAGCACGAACATCGTACCTTGGCCGACCGTGCTCTGGACCCGGACCTCACCCCCAGATTGCTTAGCAAATCCGAAGACCTGGCTCAGTCCAAGACCCGTTCCCTGACCTACGCCCTTGGTCGTAAAGAACGGTTCGAAGATGTGTTCGATCTGGTTGGGGGCGATGCCGGAACCCGTGTCCTCGATACACACCGCGACGAAATCACCTGACACGGCAGGATGGGTGCGGATCGGCGGAATGGTCGAGACGGGGTGCACCGTGATGGTGAGGGTGCCCTCGCCATCCATGGCATCTCGGGCGTTGACCGCCATATTCACCAGGGCCGTATCGAACTGGCTCGGGTCGGCGTGGATAAAGCAGGGCTCGTCCGGGATGTCTGTGACGATCTTGACGCGCGAGCCGCTCAGCGTGCCGACCATGTCGCTGATGGAGGCGACGCTCCGGCCGGCATCAATCACCTCCGGCTTCAAGGCTTGCCGGCGCGCGAAAGCGAGCAGTTGGCCCGTCAGCTTGGCGGCGCGAGCGACGGTGTCCGAGATCGCATCGACGTACCGGGTCCGACGCTCTTCGGGGAGGTTCTGACGCTTGAGCAGGTCGGTGGACGACTTGATCACGGTGAGCAGGTTGTTGAAGTCATGAGCCACGCCTCCGGTAAGCTGGCCGACCGCCTCCATCTTCTGCGCTTGGCGCAAAGCCTCCTGAGCAGAGGCAAGCTCGGCCTCGCGCGTCTTGGCGATAGTCAGATCACGACCTACGGCAATGAAGTTGGTGCCGTCGGCTTCAGGTGCGACCGTCCACTCGATGGGTTTCCACCCCCCGTCCTTGGCGGCGATGCGGTTCTCGAAGCGTGTTGGCTGTGTCGTCTCCCCCATCTCGACGAGCGCGGCAAGCGTCGGCCCCACGTCGTCGGGATGCATGAACGTCCCGTACGGTCTTGATAGGAGTTCGCCCTCGGACCAACCTAGGACACGGGTCCAAGAAGGACTGACTGCCGACATCATCCCTTCGTAATTGGCGCGTGCCAACATGTCCTCGGACAGCGTCCAGAGCTGGTCACGTTCGGCCGTGCGCTCGTGCACCTGCTGCTCGAGGGTTGCATTCAGAACCTGAAGCGCTTCTTCCATACGCTTCCGCTCGGAGATGTCGCTGAAGAGCACGGCCACCCGTCGAGCGGCCGGGTCGCCGACCCGCAGCGCACGCACGTCGAACCAGCGTCCGAACACGTCGGCCTTATTCTCGAAATGAGCCGGCTCGCCCGTGAGTGCGACGCGCCCATACGTGTCGAACCAGTGTCGTTCGAGGTTGGGCGCGAAGTCGCTGACCCATCGGCCGACCACGTCGGCGCCGGTTTGACGTTCGAAGGCAGGGTTGGCTTCGAGGATCCGATAATCGATCGCGCGTTCGGCATCGTCGAACGTCACTTCGATAATGCAGAACCCGACATCGATGCTCTCGAAGAGGGTGCGATAGCGGCTTTCACTTTCAGCTAAAGCCGCCTGCGAGCGGATTTGGTCTGAGACTTCGTAGCCACCAGCAAAGATGCCGGTGACAGCGCCTGACGGATTGCGAATAGGCTGGTAGATGAAATCGAGGTACCGATCGCTGTCCTCTCCGACGAACCGGATTGCAAGGGCGCGGGCCACGAACGGTTCGCCTGTCGAATAGACACGATCGAGAAGTTCGTAAAAACCTTGGCCCACCAACTCCGGAAACACCTCACGGACGTTGCGCCCAATGTAGTCACGTTGGCCGGCCACTGTGGTGTAGGCGTCGTTGACGTACTCAAAGATGTGGCTCGGTTCGCGCAGCACGGCAACGAACCCGGGCATCTGCTGGAGCAGCGCTTGTTGCCGCTGGCGTTCGGAAGCAGCTTGGCGCTCGGCGAGCACTTGCCGGGTCGTCTCGGTGCAGGCGCAGAACAGGCCGACGATCGCGCCGTCATCTCCGGGCACAGGAGTGTAGGAGAAGGCGAAGTGAGTCTCTTCCGGGTAGCCGCTGCGGTGAAGGGTAAGTTGCAGGTCGTCCATGTGCACGGACTCGCCCGCGAACACGCGATCCATCAGAGCCCCCACCTCGTCTCGGACCTCGGGCCAAATCTCGAAGAACGGGCGGCCGAGGGCTCGCGGGTGCCGTTCGCCGAGCATGGGCGCGTAGGTGTCGTTGTAGACCAGGGTTCGGTCCGCGCCCCACGTGACGAACATCGGTTGGCGTGAGTTGAGCATGACCCGCACGAGGGTCAGGAGTGACTGGGGCCAATGCTCTTGAGAACCAAGAGATGTGGTGGACCAATCATAGGCACGCATGTGCATGCCCATGACGCCGCCGCCAGCGAGAGCCGACGTCTCCAAAGCCATCGGCTCAGGCCTGTCCGTGGCTGCGCGGCGGCAACATGGAGGAGGCAGTTGCGTTAGTGGGTATGCCCTCATCCCTCGATCGCAACAACCGAATGACCGTTCCAATGAGGTCGCTGGTCGAGGTGTATTCTCCCTTGGCTACCCGGCTGTCGATCCAGTCAGAAAGCGTTGCCGTGAGGGCGATGTGGCGGGAGTGTTTGGCGGGCATGCCCGCTTCCTAGCACATCCAACCCTCAGGGTGTTTCCTTTCGGGCCACCGAAGGGCAAACACATACCCGAAGCGCTCGAAGCGAAGCGAACGCTGGCGCCTTGTATGCTCGGTTCTGCGCCATCAAGCCGCGCCGAAACGAGATCGCCCATATCGTGTTCGGGCTGCCGCCGGCCGATCGACGATGGCTGCTACGGTCGCATTCAGCCCGAAAAGGAGCCGGTCGCAAATCCATCCAATCTGGTAATTCGGCTTACGACCCAACCCTCTGCCTGGTTCGCCATGGGCGCTTGCCATAAGCGGACAGTCGTCGGGCTGACCTGACCGGTATTGTGGACCGAGCCAAATGAGAGGCTACTGCATGGTGGCGGCCATGGGTAGCCGGAAGGCCAGATCCGAACAGCTGACAGGCGCGGGCGGCCGGTAGCCCAGCGACGAATGCGGCCGGACGCGGTTGTAGGTGATTTGCCAAAGACCGATCACGATCTGCGCTTCCTTCAGCGATTAGAAGATCTCCTGTCTCAGGCACCCGTCCTGAAGCTTGCCATTGAAGCTCACGCAGCAACCGTTCTCCCACGGCGATCCCGGAGCGATGTACTGGATCTACGAGCCGGCTTTGGCGACCCATTTGCGCTACGTTTTCGAGATCATCTCCGGGCCATTGTCGCAGCGGATGTTCTCCGGGATGCCATGCAAGCACATTGCCTCCGCCAGTGCCTCGATTACGCCAACGCTGTTGATGCGCCGCGCCACCTCCAGAGCCCGGCTATCCCTTCGACAAGCTCAGGGTGAGGTCGTCGATCAGCGTCAGGACCCGGAGCAAGCGTCCGTCGTAGGTCCGGGCCTGGACAAAGTCGAAGCTCCAGACGTGGCTGCGATGGAGCGGTCGCAGTCGCAGGCACGAGCCGTCGTTCAGCCAGAGGCGGCTGCGTGGCCGGTGATTCTGCGGGACCTTAAGCCCCTCACGACGCCAGATGCGCTGAATACAGTCCTTGCCCACCTGCCAGCCGTCTGCCTGCAGCAGCGCGGTGACACGGCGATAGCCATAGCGTCCGTGCTCGGACGCTATGGCTATGATGGCACGGGTCAGCGCATCCTTGTCCGCCGGCAGGGTGGGCACGTGGCGCTGCGTACCCCGGTGCTGGCCAACGATCCGGCAGGCGTGACATTCCGAGAGACTGTACTTCTCCCGGATGCCGTCCACCGCCTGCCTGCGTCGGTCGGGGCTACAAGTTTCCCGAGGCGACGTCCGCCAGTACCTGCTTTTCCAAAGACAGATCCACTACCAGGCGGCGAAACCGAGCGTTCTCGCGCTCCAGATCCTTCATCTTCCTAGCCTGATCGATCTTCAGGCCACCGTACTCTTTGCGCCAGCGGTAATAGCTCAGCTCAGAGACATCTACCTCCTTACAGGCGACGGCGATGCTCTTGACTTGCGCCGTCTATACCTCGATCTGGCGCAACATCAGCACGACCTGTTCCGCGCTCGGCATCTGTCCTCGCTTCATTCCCAACTCCTCCGGTCCAAGCTAATCCTCTCAATCAGTCCGATCCAAAACCAGCCGGTTAGGTCACACAGCGGACCCCGCTGATGAGCATCAGGGTCTCGCTGTCCGCTGGCGGAATCGTGCTACCGCCAGCGGACACCTGAAGGTGATTTCACGCCAAACTCACGGTGATTCTTTAGTTGGGACGCGCAAGCAACCCTGATGCTATCCCAGCAAGTTATGCCTTTGGGCGACCACTAACCTAGAAGCAAATCCGACCATCTTTTGCCTCACGGCACACAAACTGTAGCGTAAGGCATAAAATGGATTCTCCGCAGTTCACAAGTCATTGAATATACGTGGATTTTTTAAACAGCGATCGCGAAAAATAACGAAAGATGGGTGATTCCTCCAAGATAAGATTCTGAGACGGGGCGACCTCCATGCGACGTGTGGCATCGAGCGCCGAAGCGAAGGCATGAAAAAGCCCTCGCGGCTTTTTCCGCGAGGGCTCGAACGACTTGCTGCCGAGGGGTGTCAGAGACGCTGAAGATCCGATCTTCGGTAGAACGCCGCGCCCACGTCCTCGCGTCTGATCCCCGGTTCGACACCGATCGCAGTCAGCCGCTTCTGGATCTTGCGGAAATGGATTCCCGTCGTCTCCATTGCCTCGAACAAGGTTGCGTACTCCCGCCGGAATTCGTCGAACGCGGTTTGCCTGACCACTTGGACGGGGCAACGATTCAGCGGGCTGATGATATCCTCGGTCCTGAGGTATCCGCGGTCGATGAGGCTCCGTACGACCTTCGAGCTGGTGCGCATCGTCGTCTCGATGGTCGCGGCGGTCAGCCAGCCATCCATAGACCCGCGCACGATCGACCGGATCTCGGACACGCGCACGAGAAGCGCGGCGAACCCATGTACGCCTGTGTGTCGACCGACCCACGAGAGCTTCCGGTCGAGCACGAGGCGGACGATCTCGATCGTGCCGCAGCAGACCCGCTTCACCGCCTTATGGACGTCGGCCATATCCTCGTCAGGTTCTTCGACCGGAACGGCGTCAACGAATATGCGGTCGAGAAAAAGGTCGAGATCACGCCGTCTGAATAGGTGGTCGAGATCTGGCCGCTTCGGAAACATGGGCTCGACGATGCCGGAATCGACCAGAAGCTTCGTCTGCGTGCGTCCGGCGCCGAGGTAAGGCTCAATTTCGGTCATGAAGAGGCCGTCGATGGCGTCCGTCAGGGTCTGGGCCGCAGTCGCAGCGTCGAACGTCGCGTTGCCGTACGGCATTTCCATCTGCTCCGTCGATAGGACGCCAGCGGCATGCAAGACCTTGCGCAGACGCACGGGATGGACGCCCATCTCCTGGGAAGCCGAACGGACCGAATGCAGGACGCGCCGCTCGATCGGCTTTCCGAATATGAAATCGCCGGGGCCAAAGGGCATGTGCTCGATCATGAAACTCGAGACGAGATTGCGGACGACGTCGAAGTCCGGATGCGGCGCGCTGAAAGCCAAGAACTTGAAAAATCTACCGAGCACGGCTTGCGGACCTTCGGTCGCGCTGCGCGAGTACGGATAGGTCCGGAGGAGTTCCTCTATGAACTCCCTGATCCCGGCCTCGCCGCGGCTCGCAATGCGGAAACCGCTGTCTCCGGCCTCCACCCACTCGCTTTCCGAGAGCTTTTTCGCATGCGCCTCTCGTCCGAAGCAGTCGACCATTCCGATCGTTTCACAGATCGCCGTGCCGACATGGAGCGGCAGCCCATCGAGCCATGGTGCGTTGCCAACCGTCCCCGCGAGCCGGGCCAAAGCGTAGAGCTCGAGGCCGGAGGCAGATCGACGCGTAGCGCCGTCCGCCATCGCGCCGAGATCCGGCAGCAGCGGCTTGATGAGTTGTGCGAAATCGTGGGTCTTCGACGGCTGTACGGTCGGGCCGGCATCGACGATCTCCATGCAGTGGACGGGGCAGGTTGTCAAACAGCGTTGAACATTGACCCTGGATCGGCGTCGAACTTTGACCCCCCGGATGGGGCTGACGGGACGTCCCTAGTCAGTCCGGCGAAGCGGGTCGGGGTGGCGCAGCCGGGCTGATCAGGGGTCCAGCAGGCGCGA
>NZ_JAKSYO010000014.1 GCF_022829635.1 Methylobacterium sp. E-066 | reverse complement strand
CGGCATCGCGAATTGAACGTGGTTGAAGAGCTGCGAGAGTTGGAGTCGCGTCTGGAAGGTGCGGTGGTTGGTTGCCGGCCGGTTCTAGGGACGGTCCGGGGCGGCAGGCGCACTGGCAACGGTTCTAGCGCGACGAGGTGTGAACCTCACCGTCATGGCGAGCGCAGCGAAGCAAGCCCGGGCAGCGCGCGATCCCCGAACCGTGGCGCATCACTGGGTTGCGTCGCTGCGCTGGCAATGGCGGTGCTTGGGGGACAGCTCGGTCTCCCCCAGAAAAGTCACCCCGCCGCCCGGGGCAGGGCCGCCGGGTGTTCGGGCTCGACCACCACCGTGGCGGGCACGGTTCCGTCTCCGATGAGCGCGTCCGCCACGGCGTCGGGCGCGATCGCGGCCTCGGTGGCGGCCTCGCCGGGCATGGGAGGCTCGGCGGTGATGCGGGCGGTCTCGCGGCGGGGCGGCATGTCGGCGCCGGCATGCTCGTCGGCGACGCGGGCCACGGCCTCGGCGGTGATCAGGCCGATCCCGGCGGCGTGCTCGGCCATGGCGACGCTGTCGGCGGCGAGAACCAGGCTGGAGCCCGAGCGGGCCACGGCCCCAGCGAGCCGGACGATCTCCTCCACGCGGGCGGCGTCGTTGGAGACGTTGCGGATGTAGACGGCGAGCACTCGCCCGGGATGCTCCTCGACGATCTGTGCATAGACCTCGGGGTCGTGCTGGCCGCTGTCGCCGATCAGCACGAAGGGCAGGTCGTGATAGAGGGACAGCATGTTCCGGATCAGCGCCTGCTTGTGGTCGGTGGCCCGGCGCGGCAGGGGATGCGTCCAGGACAGGCCCCATTCCCGCAGGAACAGCACCGGCCCCACCGGGATGCCGTGCCGCTGGAAGAACTCGGACAGCATCTCGTAGAGGCCCCAGGGCGCGCGGGAGACGTAGAGCATCGGGTTGCCCTCGGCCCCGCCGGCCCCCGCATGGAGCGCCCGGTACAGGGCGGCGACGCCCGGGAATGCAACCCGGCTGTCGGCATCCTCGACGAACAGCCGCCACAGCATCTTCAGCTTGTTGGCGACGCCGGTATGCATCACCGTGTCGTCGATATCGCTGATCACGACGCAGCGGCAGCCCTCGGGCGGGATGAACACCGCACCCTCGGCCTGGATCGGCGTCTCGTCCTCCAGGACGAGTTCCACCGGCTGCCAGGCGCCGGGACGTCCGGGCAGCGCGCGCGGATGCAGGTGCAGGCGGAAATAGCCGTCCCGATCGGTCTCGACCCGGGCCGCGTCACCGCCGAACCGGGCGGTGATCGCGGCGCCCGCCACCGTGCGCCGGGCGATCCGGCGGCGCAGGTCGCGCCATTGCGCCCTCAAAGAATCCGGGTCCTCTCCGGGAATGCCCGGCGATTGCCGGAACACCCGGCCGATCAAAAAGATCTCGCGGCGCGAGCCGTAACCGCGATAGGGCTCGACCACGAGCCCGCCGGGGCCCGTCCCGCCATGCCCCTGGGCGCGGCGGACCGGGCGGGTGAGGACCCGCACCGCCTTGTTGACGCCTCGGCGAACCCGGGAAGCCATGCCGCCGAACTCCAGTCGCCGCTTCAGGCCTGGGGCAATTCGGGGGTCAGCCCCATCGCGTCGAGGCCCTCCTCCAGCAGGTCGCCGGCATCCGGTGCGCCCAGCAATTCCTTCACGGCGCCTTCGCCGACGGATTCGCGCTCGCGGGCGAAGCGCACCGCCTCGCCCCATTCCTCCGGCTCCATGTCACCGCGGCCGATATAGAGCAGGGCCAGAAGCTCGGCCCGGGAATCGTCGTCGAGGCCCGCGATGGCACCGCGGACCTCGGATTCCGTGGCGTCGTCGGTTCCCGAGATCAGGACGTCGGTGGAGCCGTCGTCGATCGGGTTCGAGCCCGAATCCGGATCGGTGTTGCCTTCCTTCACCTCGATGGCGCGCAGCCGCAGAACGATGTCGGTGACGGTGTCGACGGCGATATCCATGCGCTGTTCTCCCGAGGCTCGAAGGGCTTGGCGTTTCCGCCCTCAAGCCGCGACAACGGGCGAAGGCGCGCCGAGTTCGCCGCGCCGGACGAGCCGGCCGGGTTTGCGTGGTCCGCGCCACTTCCCGGCCGCAGGACCGTAGGCTAGAGCCTGCCAGACCTTCCGAACAATTGGATCGACAGCGGCGATAGACGTGACATCTTTGAACGCTGCCGGGATGAGGCCTGCCGATATCGTCGATCGCGACGCGAATAGCGCCGACAAGCCCCGGCACCCGACGGCGCGAGCCGCGGCGCTGCTGGTGGCCTCCGCCCTCGCGGCTGCCCTCGTCGCGGGGGCGACGCGTCCGGTCCAGGCCCGGGCCGCGGGCACCGAGGCCAGCGCGCCGAGCTGCTACGTCACCGGCGGCGGCGGCCTGGAGATCTGCCGCGACGGGGCCGAGGCCGAGGGCGTGCTGATCGCGCCGGCGCCCTGCGCGTTCGTGCGCGGCGTCCAGATCCTGCGGCTTCCGCGGGCCGAGGCGCCCGGCCCGCTGCAAATGATTTTTCAGGGCCAGAGCCCGGTGGCGTCGCGCCGCCGGGACGAGCCCTGCCCGGAGCGGCGCGCCACCGACAGCCGCGACGGCGGGTCGCTGCGCACCGGCCGCAGCCCGGAGGCGCTGGCCACGACGCTGCCGCCCTCGGCCGACCGGTTCTGGGTCGATCTCCCGGAGGAGCGCTCAGGCCGGCGCGGCGCGTCGGAGCCGGCTGCCGAGGGCATCGGCCCCCGGGATCCGATCGCGGTCTCGGGCCGCGACTGGGCCGGGGAAGCCTACAGCTACGTGTTTCTGCTCGGGCAGGAGCGGGTCGGCGGCGAGCCGGATGACGACGCCCCGACCCGGCGGCGCGGTCGCCGGGCCGAGCGGGACGAGCCGGCGGCGCAGCCGGCCGACATTAGGCGCCGAGTCCAGATCGCGGCCCGGACCCTCGACTTCCAGACCTTCGAGATCCGCACCCGCAGCCCGGACGGCTACGGGCTCGCCTGGACGCCGTTCACCCCGGGCGGGCGCGGCACGCTGCCCAACCCCGCCCCGGTGGCCGACGAGGCCGGCAAGCCGATCGCCTCGGCCTGCCCGGCCCCGGCCTTCGAGACCCACGGGCTGGCAGGCTCGATCAGCATCGTCGACCGGACCTATCACTACGTCTACACCGACGTCCTGCCCGAGGATTGCGGCCTCGCCCCGGACAAGCGCCGCACCGCCCTCTACCTGCGCACGTCGAAGGACCTGTCGGCCGCAAAAGTCTGGTCGGCGGCGAAAAGACTCGCCGGGCCGCTGCCGCCCGGGAGCGTGGTCCGAGTGGCGCGGGCCAAGGGGATGCAGCGCTGGGCGATCTCCTACACCTGCCAGCGGCCGGCCAACGCCCCGGGCGGCCCGGTGGCCGATATCTGCCTGCAATACACCCCCGACCTGAACCTCGACGGGATCGGCGCGCTGACCCTCTACGCCGACCCGGTGGAGGCCGGCCGCTCGTCGACCTATCTCGGGCTGCGCTCAGGGGGCGACGGCAGCGGCCGCTTCGACCGGAGCGCGCATTTCTGGATGACCGACGCGCAGGGCAACCTCGACACCCCGGCGGTCTATCCGGGCAAGGCCGGATTCCTGACCTGGCTCGACCGGCTCGCCCCCACGGCCTCCGGACGCGACGGGTCGAGCCTCTACGGGCGGCCGGTCTACTGGGCGACGTGGACGGTGCGTCGGATCGGCGCGCAATAACCCGCGCAAGACGTTATATGGGCGGCTTTCCCGCTGCCCGAGTCGTGCCTCTTGGAAACGATGGACACCCATATCGACCTGTGGTTCGCCGCGAGCATCGTGGTGATCTCACTGCTGCTCTCGGCCTTCTTCGCGGGGGCCGAGACCGCCTTCACCGCCGCCTCCCGGGCGCGGATGCACGCCCTGGAACAGGCGGGCGACCCGCGGGCGGCGATCGTCAACCGGATCCTGGCGATTCGCGAGCGCTTCATCGGCGCGATGCTGATCGGCTACAACATCGTGGCGATCGGCGCCTCGGCCTTCACCACCAGCGTGCTCACCGCCCTGTTCGGCAAGAACGGCGTTATCTACGCGACCGTCGGCATGTCGGTGCTGGTCATCGTCTTCGCCGAGGTGCTGCCGAAGACGCTGGCCATCTCCAAGCCCGACAAGGCGGCTCTGCTGATGGCCCGGCCGGTGGCCTTCGCGGTCGCCATCATGGGCCCGGCGGCGATCTCCATCGAGCACTTGGTGCGGCTGATGCTGAAGCCGTTCGGCATCACCATCGGCGAGCACCAGTCGATCCTCACCGCCTCCGAGGAACTGCGCGGGCAGGTGGCGCTGATGCACCGGGAGGGCGGCGTCGCCAAGGCCGAGCGCGACATGCTCGGTGGCCTGCTCGACCTGTCGAACCTGTCGGTCTCGGACGTGATGGTCCACCGCACCAAGATGCGGGCGATCGACGCCGACCAGCCGTCCGAGGACATCGTCCGGGAAGTGCTGGCCTCGCCCTACACGCGCATGCCCCTGTGGCGCGGGACCCCTGAGAACATCGTCGGCGTGCTCCACGCCAAGGATCTGCTGCGCGCCCTCGATGCCGCGGGCGGCGACGCCTCGGGGCTGAAGGTCGAGGCCCTGGCGCTGGAGACCTGGTTCGTGCCGGGGACGACCTCGCTGCGCGCCCAGCTCAAGGCCTTCCTCACCAAGAAGACCCACTTCGCCCTGGTGGTCGACGAGTACGGCGAGGTGATGGGGCTCGTGACCCTGGAGGACATCCTGGAGGAGATCGTCGGCGAGATCGCCGACGAGCATGACGTGACGGTCTCCGGCGTGCGCCCGCAGGGCGACGGCTCGGTCAACGTCGACGGCGGCGTCCCGATCCGCGACCTCAACCGCGCCATGGACTGGAACCTGCCCGACGACGAGGCCACCACCATCGCGGGCCTGGTCATCCACGAGGCCCGGACGATTCCTGACCAGGGCACCGCCTTCAACTTCCACGGCTTCCGCTTCCAGGTGATCCGGAAGGCCAAGAACCGGATCACGACCTTACGGATCACACCGCTGACCACGACCGGCATCCAGACCACCGCGCAGGCGGAGGCGCAGCGCGACCCGGTGTGAGGTGCCGTTGGGGGCGTTCGATGAAGACAATTCCGTCAACAGCTTGGGAATTGCACGCACGCCCAAGCTTTCGCTCTGTCATCCCGGGGCCGCGAAGCGGAGCCCGGGATGCATAACCGCCATCCGTTCAAGATCTTACACCGTCGGCGGCTCTGGATCCCGGGCTCGCCTGCGGCGCCCCGGGATGACGCGGAGGGTGACAGAGTCGCCGCTGCAAGGATCCGGGCGTCGCACGACAAGCGGGACAGGGCGCGTCAAACACCTCGAAAGGGCTCGGTTCAAACCCTTAGCCCACCGCCTCCAACCCCTCGGCGCGGATCCAGTCGCGGGTGCGGTCCAGCGCCCGGCCGAGGCGGTCGAACAGCGCGTCGATCTCGTCGGGGCTGATGATCAGCGGTGGGCAGACGGCGACGCGGTCGCCGGCCAGCGACCGCACGATCAGGCCTTCTCCTTGCGCGAAGGCGACGCAGCGGGCGGCCACGCCGGCCTTCGGGTCGTACTGGCGCTTGCTGGCCTTGTCGGCGACGATCTCCAGGCCGCCGATCAGCCCGATGCCCCCGGCCTCGCCGACGATGTCGTGGTCGGCGAGCGCCGCGAGCCGGCGCTGGAAATGCGGCGCCTTCTCGGCCGCGCCCTCGATCACCCGGTCGCGCCGGTAGATCTCGATCGTCTTCAGCGCCACCGCGGCCGCCACCGGGTGCCCGGAATAGGTGGTGCCGTGCCCGAACGTGCCGAGCTTCTCGCTCTGGCCGATCATCGCCTGGTAGAGCGGCTCGTCGATGCTGACGCCGCCGAGCGGCATGTAGGCCGAGGTCAGGGCCTTGGCGAAGGAGATCGAATCCGGCCGGATCCCCAGGGCCTCGCTGCCGAACCAGGTGCCAAGCCGGCCGAAGCCGCAGATCACCTCATCGGCGATCAGCCGGACCTGGTATTTCGCCAGAACCGCCTGGATCGCGGCGAAGTAGCCCCGCGGCGGCACGATCGCCCCGCCGGCGCCCATCACCGGCTCGGCGATGAAGGCGGCCACCGTCTCCGGCCCCTCGCGCAGGATCGTCTCCTCCAGCTCGGCGGCGAGGCGGGCCGAATAGGCCTCCTCGGTCTCGCCGGGCTCAGCGCCGCGATAGAAATGCGGGCAGGCAACATGCAGAAAGCCCGGCAGCGGCAGGTCCCAATCGGCATGGTTCGCCGTCAGCCCGGTCATCGAGGCGCTGGCCACCGTGACGCCGTGATAGCCCTTCTGCCGCGCGATGATTTTCTTCTTGTTCGGCCGGCCCAGCGCGTTGTTGTAGTACCAGGTCAGCTTGACCTGGGTATCGTTCGCCTCGGACCCGGACGACGTGAAGAAGATCTTCGAGGTCGGGACCGGCATCAGCTCCTTCAGGGTCTCGGCCAGCTCGATCCCGGGATCGTGACTGCGGCCGGAGAACAGGTGGCTGAAGGGCAGCCGGCCCATCTGGACCCGGGCGGCCTCGACCAGCTCCGCGTTCGAGTAGCCGAGCGCCGTGCACCACAGGCCCGACATGCCCTCGATGTAGGATCGGCCCTCCGTGTCGTAGACATGGACGCCCTCGCCGCGCTCCAGCACCAGCGGGCCGGTGTGCCGGTGGGTCGAGAGGTTGGTGTAGGGGTGGAGCAGGGTTTCGACGTCGCGGGTCGCGAGATTCGAGAGCATCGTTCGCACCGTCCTCATCCCAGGGAAGCCGCCACACTACCGACCCGATGCCCGTGCAGGTAGCCCGGCGGCTCCGCGCCCGGCCGTTGCCGGATGCATGCCACCGTGTTTGACCCGCGCGACGCACGATCCATGCTGAATCCCGAAACCTTCGTGGCGCAACCGGCCCCCGGGCGCGCCTGCGGCGCCTGCACCCTGTGCTGCAAGGTCTACGACGTGCCGGCGGTGGAGAGCGTCGCGGGCCAGTGGTGCCGCCACACCAAGGCCGGCCAGGGCTGCGCGATCCACGCGACGCGCCCCGACCATTGCCGGGCGTTCCACTGCCTCTGGATGACCGAGAGCTGGCTCGGCCCGGAATGGAAGCCCGACCGCGCCAAGATGGTGCTCACGCTGGACCCGCTCTCCCGCAACATGAACGTGCAGGTCGATCCCGGCCAGGCGAATGCCTGGCGCCGGGAGCCCTATTACGGTCAGCTCAAGCGCTGGGCGGCGGCGTCGGTGCCGCTGCGCCGCCACGTGCTGGTGCACGTCAACAAGACCACCACGGTGGTCCTGCCCGACCGGGACGTCAGCCTCGGGGTGGTCGGTCCGGACGAGCGGATCGTCTCCCACGACCGGATGACCCCGCAGGGCCCGAGTTTCGACGTGCAGAAGGTCAAGGCTGCGTAGGCCTCTTGCGGCCCCCGCTGGTTTGCCCGACTGATCGGGCATGACGACGATCCACGATTTCACGGTTCCCGCGGCGGATGGGAGCCCGTATCCCCTCGCGCAGCATCGCGGCGCGGTGCTGCTCATCGTCAACACGGCCTCGCGCTGCGGCTTCACCCCGCAATATGCCGGGCTGGAGGCGCTGTGGCGGGCGCATCGGGCCGAGGGCCTGACCGTCCTGGGCTTCCCCTGCAACCAGTTCGGCGCCCAGGAGCCCGGGGACGCCGCCGAGATCGCGAGCTTCTGCTCCCTGACCTACGACGTCAGCTTCCCGGTGCTCGGCAAGGTGGCGGTGAACGGCCCGGAGGCCGAACCTTTGTTCGACCACCTGAAGCAGGCCCGCTCAGGCCTGCTCGGCACCAAGGCGATCAAGTGGAATTTTACGAAGTTCCTGGTCGGCCGGAACGGCCAGGTGATCGCCCGGTTCGCACCATCGGCGAAGCCCGCCTCGCTGGAAGGGAAGGTGCGGGACGCGCTGGCCCAGCCGGCAGGGTAAGCGGTCGGCGCGAGGGACGCCACCGTCATTGCGAGCGCAGCGAAGCAACCCAGTGATGCGCCACCTTCGGGGATCGCGCGCTGCCCTGGGTTGCTTCGCTCCGCTCGCAATGACGGCCGTGAAAGGTCGGACCGCGCCTCAAACCGGATCGAGATCGATCTCCGCGAGCCGGCGCGTCTCCGCCGCTATCCGCAGCAGGCTCCGCAGCGGCGCGATCCGCGACGGGCGCATCGCGTCGCGCAGGATCCCCACCAGGAACCGGGCCTCGGCGATCTTGCGCAGGGTCGGATCCGCGGCGCCGGCGATCAGCGCCTGCCGTTCCAGCCGCGACAGGGCCGCGAACAGCGCCTGACGGGCTTCCGAATCGTCGGACGCGTGCTTGCTGGCGAGGAGCGCGGCCAATTCATCTTCGAAACGATTGCGATGACAAGGATCGGCGCGCATTGGTGATCCGATGACTGATTTCTTCGGACCCTAGGTCAATCCTCGCGGGATGTCAGCCGGCTCAGCTACAGCGCCACAGCGAGTCTTGGAATGTTGCGCACGCGCATCTGCGCAATCCACCCACGGGCGGCTCAGACGCTGGCGATCAGCTCGGCCGCGACCTCGAATTCCACCCGGCGGATCGCCAGCCGTGCCTCGGCGTCGGCATCCCGGCCCCAGACGGCTGCCTGGTAGGTCTCGTCGACATGGGCCGCGTCCCAGGCCTCGGCGGGGGTGAGGCGACCGCGCAGCACTGCGAGCGCGATCAGCAGCGAGCCGGTCAGCGTCGTCAGCGTGTGCAGGCCGGCCAGCCGGAACGGGCTCTCCACCGCGGCCACCGCCTCGGACAGCACCCGGACGGTGTCGGGCGGCTGCGCGACATGCATCACGCCCTCGCTGAGGATCACCCGGGCGCCGAAAGTCTCCCGGGCCCAGTCGAGGATCGGGTCCCAGGCGGCGGCCTGGGCCGAGACCAGCCGCTCCGGATCTCCGGCCCGATAGGCGACGAGGTC
The DNA here is from genome assembly GCF_022829635.1 of Methylobacterium sp. E-066. Lineage (GTDB taxonomy): Bacteria > Pseudomonadota > Alphaproteobacteria > Rhizobiales > Beijerinckiaceae > Methylobacterium. Next base: position 19,969 of record NZ_JAKSYO010000014.1, on the reverse strand, counting down.
CGTGCCCGCATAGGCGCAGAGATCCTCGACCACCGCCGCGTGCCGGGGGGCGACGCCGTCGATGGTGGTATTGGCCAGCCGGGTCAGCGGCATCCTGGCGGGGTCGATCACCGTCTCCTGGGCCGCCCATTCGGCCGCGATCTTCTCCGCCAAGGCCCGGGTCGGCAGGCTCAGCGGGTTGCGGGCCGGGGTGTTGGCCGGACGGCCGTCCAGGGTCAGCCGGAACCCGTCCGCCGCCTCGGAAAAGCCGGACTCCTTGTAGAACCGCCGCGGCAGGGCGGGCTTGGCGTGGCCCCGCGCCGCCTGCACGGGATCGGGTCGTTCCGCGCCGCCCGGTTCGCCGAGCCAGTCGTTCGTCAGATCGCTCATGGATGCGAGATAGGGGTTTTGGGGTTCGTCGGCGAGCCTCGTTGGACGTCGCGCCGTCATTGCGAGCGGAGCGAAGCAACCCAGAGCGGCGCGCGTTCTCCGATCAATGCGATTCCCTGGGTCGCTTCGCTACGCTCGCGATGACGGCCAAGTGGGCGAGCTCGGAGGCTCCCCCCCGGAAAACAACCCCTCCAGCGCCCCCGCGCTCGACACCACCGTGACCGCCCCCGCCCCGTAGAGGGCACCGGCCGGGTGATAGCCCCAGCCGACCCCCACGGCGACGGCCCCGGCCGAGACGCCCATGCCGATGTCGAAGGTCGTGTCGCCGACCATGATGGTGGCCTCGGGGCCGCAGCCGGCCTCCGCCATCGCCTGGCGCAGCATGGTCGGATCGGGCTTCGACGGGGCGTCGTCCGCGCTCTGGGTGGTGGCGAACCAGTCGGCCCAGCCGTGATGCTCGATCAGGCGGTCGACGCCGCGCCGGGACTTGCCGGTGGCGAGGCCGATCAGCACGTCCTCGCGGGCATGCAGCCGGGCCAGCAGGTCGCCCATCCCGGGAAACAGCGGTTCCTCGTAGGCCGGATCGATCCGCAGGCGGTTATAGGCCTGCTTGTAGCTCTCGGAGAGCTCCGCGATCGGCCCGTCCTCGCCGACGAGGCGCCGGAACGCCTGCGGCAGCGACAGCCCGACCACCGAGAGCGCCTCGCGCCGGCCCGGGGCCGGCAGGCCGTTCTCCGCGAAGGCGAGCCCCTGCGCGGCGACGATCAGGTGCTGGCTGTCGACCAGGGTGCCGTCGACGTCGAAGACGATGAGCTTCATCGCCCGGGCGCGCCCGGCACGGGGCGGTCGGTCACGGCTTGCGGCCCGGCTGCACCGGCTGGGCGGCACCCGGCTGCGCTGCTTGGCCGTGCGTGCGCTCGTAGCCGAGCCGGCAGCGGATCAGGAACCGCCGCCGCCGGCCGCCGCGCAGGCCGCGCTGGTGGGAGGCGCGGTTGCAGGCCGCGTAGGACCGCCGCCGGCGCTCGGCCCGGCCGCTCGACGCCGGACGCGGGGCAGCCTGCGGCTGGGCCGCGGATGGGGCCGGGGTCGCGGCCGGCTGCGGCGCATCGGCCGCCGGGACGGGCTGAGCCGGCTTCGGCGCGTTGGCCGGCGGAGCGGTATTCGCCGGCGCGGCCGGCTTGGCAGCCTCGCCCGGCGCGGCCTGGGCGGGCGGCCCGACCAGGCAGAGGGCGGCGAGGCAGGCCAGCGTCGCGAGCTTCATGCGTCAGGGTCTCGAACCGCGGGAAATCGGCCCCGCGGCGGAACGGCGGGTCGCGGATCAGCATATGAGGCGAGGCGGCCGATTGCCAAGGCGTGCCGGGCGCGACACCTCCGGATCGCGGGTCGCGCGTCACCGGATTTCTCCGGCGGCCGACCCGCAAGAGCGCGCCATGACCCTCGTCCTGCTCCCCGGCTTCATGACCGATCCCGACCTCTGGGCGGACATGCTCCCGCGCCTCGCGCCCCTCGGCCCGGTGCTGCACGGCGACCTCACCCGGGACGCCGGCATCGACGCCATGGCGAACCGGGTCGCCGGGGAGGCGCCGGAGCGATTCGCCCTGATCGGCTTCTCGATGGGCGGCTACGTGGCGCGCGAGATTGCCCGCCTGGCGCCGGAGCGGGTCCGGGCGCTCGTGCTGATCGCCACCTCGGCCCGGGCCGACACGCCGGCCCAGGCGCGCCGGAAGGCGGCGGCGGTGGCGAATGTCCGCAGCCAGGGGTTTTCCGGGCTCAGCCGGGCCGCGATTGTTGGATCAGTCCATCCGGACCGGGCCGGCGACGCGGCGCTGATCACCCGCATCCGCGAGATGGGCGACCGCCTCGGCGGGGAGGTGTTCCTGCGCCAGGCCGGGCAGCCGCGCGAAAGCGACGTGGATCGGCTCGGCGCCATCGCCTGCCCGACCCTGGTCGTTGCCGCCGCCCAGGACAGCCTGCGCAGCCTCGACGAGGCGCGGGAGCTGCAGGCCGGCATCCCCGGCGCCACCCTGACGGTGATCGCCGGCTCCGGCCACATGCTGCCCATGGAAGCCCCCGACGCCCTGGCGGAGGCCATCGTGCCGTTTCTGCGGGCTCAGCTCTCCGGCGCCTCGACGATCGGGTCGTAGCGGGAAGCGTCGAAGCCCAGAAGATTCCAGCTCTGGGCCATGTGCGGCGGCAGCGGCGCGCTGACATCCACGGGCCGGCCGGTGCGCGGATGCGGGATCACGATCCGGCGGGCGAGCAGGTGCAGCCGGTTCTGGATGCCGCCGGGCAGCTCCCAGTTCTCCACGGAAAAGTATTTCGGGTCGCCGACGATCGGGTGGCCGATATGGGCCGCGTGGGCGCGCAGCTGGTGGGTCCGCCCGGTCACCGGCTTGAACGACAGCCAGGACAGTTTCTGGGCGGCCTGATCGACCATGGCGTAATAGGTGAGCGCGTGGCTCGCGCCCTCGTCGCCGTGCTTGGCGACCCGCATGCGCGCATCGGCATCGGTCGGCTCGTCCTTGGCGAGGTAGGTCGAGACCCGACCCTGGCGCACCCGCGGCACGCCCGCCGTGAGCGCCCAGTAGATTTTTCGCGCGGCTCGCGAGCGGAAGCTTTTAGCGAGGGTGGCGGCGGCCAGCCGGGTCTTGGCGATGATCAGGCAGCCGGCCGTGTCCTTGTCGAGCCGGTGGACGAGGCGCGGCTTCTGGCCGTCCGGCCCGGTCAGCGCGGCGAGCAGCCCATCGACGTGGCGGACCGTGCCCGACCCGCCCTGGACCGCGAGGCCGAAGGGCTTGTTGAGCACCATCATGTCCGCATCCTCGTAGAGGATCAGCGAGCGGATGAACTCGGCATCGTCCTGCTCGCGGGCGGCGCTGCGGGGGCGCTCGGTCGGCTGGTCGAGGCGCAGCGGCGGCACGCGCACGCTCATGCCCGGCTCCAGCCGATCGTTGGGCTTGGCGCGCTTACCATCGACCCGCAGCTCGCCCTTGCGGACGATGCTCTGGACCCGGGTGAAGGGCAGGAGCGGGAAGCGGGCGGTCAAGAATCGGTCGATGCGCATGCCGGCCTCGTCCGGTTCGACCGTCAGGGTCTGCACCCCGGAGGCGAGGGTCGCGGAGGCGGCGGCGCGCTGCTCACGCCGGGTCGGACCGGCCGGCGGGGCCGGCGGTTCCGGCCGGGTCTCGGCGGGCCTGGCCTGCGCCTTCGCGGCCGGCCTGGCGCTTGGCCGAGACGGCGCCTTGCGCGGGGGCGGGGCCTCGTCGCGCGCGACCGGGGCAGGCCGCGGCTTCGGCTTCGCGGCGGCTGCGGCGGCCGCCGCGACAGCATGGGGCGTGCCCTGCGCGGTCCAGGGATCGCGCGTGCCGGCATCGTCGCCGCGGTTGCGGGCGGCGCGCTCGGCGGCATCGCGGGCGCTGGTGCGCGGGCCGGTGCGGGCGCGCCCGTCAGACTGGAACTTGCCAGGCGAGAACTTGCCAGGCGAGAACTTGCCGGCTCCGGGCTTGCGCCCGTTCGGGCCGCCGCGTGGGGGTGGTCGTGTCGTCATGATTCCGCCAGCACCCGTCTCCGCTTCGGACGGAACGTCCGGGCGCATCGGCCGCGGCGTCGCGGAGGACCCGAACCGATGGGGTCGCTGGGCTCTAGCATCGCGGGGGCAAAGCGGCAAAGGCGGAGCGCCCGAGCCCACAACCCTCAGTACTTGAGACCGGTGTCGCACAGCACCGTGACGGCGACCGCGTCGGCCGGCAGGCGGCCTGAGGCGAGCAGAGCCACGGCGGCGCAGACATTGGCGGCGGCCGAGTAGCCGACATGCAGGCCCTCCCGCGTCGCCAGGAGCCGGCGCCATCGCGCGGCCTCATCGTCCGACACCGAGAGGGCGAGATCCATGAGCGCGGCATCCCAATGCGGCGGCACGCTGCCGTAGCCCGTCCCCTGCAGGACGTGGCGCGGCTTGGCGACGGGCTCGCCCGCCAGCGGCCGGCAGCCGGCCGGTTCCACCGCCGCGCAGACGACATGCGGATTGCGCGCGCGCAGCGCCGCCGCGACCCCGAGGAAGGTCGCCCCCGTCCCCACGGACGCGACCCACGCATCGACCTGTCCCCCCGTTTGCGCCCAGATCTCCGGGCCGGTCGTATCCCGGTGGATCCCGACGCCCTCCGGGGCGTGGAATTGATCGACGTAGAAGCCGCCGCGTTCCCGGGCGAGTCGCCCCGCGTCTTCGGCGGCGGCCGCGACATCAGCCCCGGTCACCTGCCCGGGCAGGCCATCGACCTGCGGCACCAGCACGACCTCCGCCCCGAGGGCTTCGAGCATCCGCGCCCGCTGCGGGCTGTTCCCCGCCGACAGGGTCACGACCAGCGGGTGCCCGAGCGCCGCGCAGGCCACGGCGAGGCCGGCCCCCATATTGCCGCTGGTCATCTCGACCACGGGCGCCCCCGGGGCCAGGCGACCATCCGCCCGGGCGGCGAGCAGGATGGCCCGGGCCGCCCTGTCCTTCACGCTCCCGCCGGGCTGCATGAACTCGGCCTTCGCCAGGATGCGGCCCGGTCCAGGATGGGCACGGTCGAGGGCGATCAGGGGCGTGCCGCCGATCAGATCGAGGGCCGAGGCGGTGATGGCAGGTGGCACGGAGGCGGACCCGACGAGGTTGATCCCACCGGGAAGCTTAGCAGCGGCGTCTTGCAGGTGACAGGGACCGGAAGAGGCTGCACGTCGCTGCGGTCCTACGCGTCCGAGTACGGCCGTCCCTCGGCCAGAAGCCGCGCCTTCAGCCCGACCGGATAAAGCTCAGGTCCACCATCGCGATCCAGTTCCTCCAGATCGTACCAGCGCGCGACGCAAGCCGTGCCACAATCCTCGTGAAAGACGATGGACTCCTGCGTATCGAGCGGGCCGGGCGGCAGGGCGACCGGGAATAGGAACAGCACCTCGTGCCCCGGGCTGCCCTCGTGCGTATAAAGATTCTCCATCACGAGCGGGGCACCGAGAACCTGCACGGTGAGGCCGAGTTCCTCTCGGTATTCCCGCACCAGCGCCGCGTCCGCCCGCTCGCCGAATGCGACGCTGCCCCCGAGCGGCCGCACGCCCTTCAGGCGCCCGTCATCGGCATAGACCTCGGCGACCAGCAGCCGGCGCCCCCGCCAGGGCAGGCCCAAGGCCTTCACGCGGATCTCCGAAGGGGGGCGCCAGACCGTCATGAAGGTGTCCTATCGGGCCGTCAGAGAATGACAAATGCCCGGGACGCACGATTCCAGAGGAGCCGAATGCGCGTTTCCTGAAGCGCCAAGCGCAGGACCAAGCCCTTACCAGCCGGCAGCTATCGTCACGGCTCCGGCACCCAATCGTCAAACCATATTCTTCGGTTCAGGCCGATCGTTTACTGTCTTTCCAAAGGTTCAGGATGGGTGGAAGGATACGGCCTTCCACCAGCCCGTCCATCGGCCCGGTATCCCGGATGCCGGGCCGCAGGATCGAGGCAGGCCAAACCTCACCCGATCGCGCGCTGACGGCCTAGCGCAGCGGTCTGAGGTCTGCCCCTGGCAACCTGAGGCCCGGTCTTTGCCATCTGTGCTTTGGCCCGGGCAATCAACTCGTTCTGTATGGTCCTCTCACGCTTGCGCACCCGAGCGATGTCGAAGCGGTTCTGCATCTCCATCATCATTTCCATATTGAATCCGAACGCCTTCTCGATCCGAAAGGCCATTTCGGCATCCAGCCCGATCTTTTCGTTGAGGAAATCGGACAGCGATTGACGCGTGATGCCAAGTACGCTGGCCATTCCCATGACCGTCAGATTGCGGGGCTCGAAGACTTTGCGGCGCAGAAACCCGCCGGGATGGCAGGGATTTTCCAATCTATAGACTTCGCTCATCACGTCCCCCTCTGTCGATAGTTGAGAATGTCTTAAGCCCGACCCGTCAACTTGGCTTTAGATCCCACATGATTGCCCAAACCCGCCCGACACGCACAGACAAAAATCACAGCCACTCAAACTCTCGGTCTTTTGATAGGCTTGACCAGCAATCGTTTATCTAGAATTGTAAGGGTTGGATATTTTTACAAAACTTCAATCCGCCCCACACGCATCGCCATCTTATCAGTCAATCGACGTCATACTACGCACAACCCTCTCAATTAGAAAATATACCAGCAATCCGCGATACGAAATCCTTTTTAGAGTGGAATGAAATTGGTCAAATCGCTCGGCTCATAAATTTTGTTATTTTTCAATTTCGATCTCGAACAAGTCCCCCGAATTAAGGAACGATGCTGATGATTTGAAGCGGGAGAGCAGGCGAGCAGCGCAGCAGTTGGCGCAAATGTCCACACGCTTGAGGCTCTCGCGCCAGTAAGCCAAGATGTTCGGTGGTGGCTGCCCCGATGTGCGGCGCGGCGTTGCGAATGCCGGGCCGCACATCAGCAGGAGGCAGCTTCAGCCGACAGCGCGCTCTCGGTTGGCCGTCAGAGAGCTTGTCCTGGTCATCTGCCCCCCCGCCTTGGTCGTCTGAGCCGCCTTGGCCAGGAGCTCGCTCTGAAGGCGCCGCTCGCGGTTACGCACTTTGGCGATCTCGAAGCGGCTCTGCATGTCCATCATCATTTCCATATTGAATCCGAACACCTTCTCGATCCGGAAGGCCATTTCGGCATTCAGATTGATCTTCTCGTTGAGAAAATCGGAAAGCGATTGACGGGTGACGCCTAGGAGGCTGGCCATGCTCATGACGGTCAAGTTGCGCGGCTCGAAGACTTTGCGGCGGAGAAATCCACCAGGATGGCCCGGATTTTCCAATCGATAGACTGTGTTCATCACGCCTTCCCTCCTCGATAATTGAAAGAGTCTTCGATTTAATTCGTCAGTTATTCACAACCCATTCCGGCACTATATTGCGATTCTTGAACGACGTCGATCGATATTTCTCATCGATTTGGGCTCTTGTCTGTAAATTCGCCAAGTCGACCGACCCATGCACTGGACTCTAGGGATAAAATCTATATTCCGCCGGCCCTTCGAGAGGCGCGGCAGATAACACCCGCATTTTATGCTGTCAATCATCTTGAGATGGTGCGTGCAAAGCCAAAATAATCCTTAGAATTGTTTGGTTAGACGGGTAAACAACATAGATAGAAAATTTTTCTAGCTTCCGACATTTTTAAATCGGCACAAAGAAAGCCGGCATGCCCGCAGGGCTAAAATTTTCTTTTCAGTCATGTTTCAATCGGTGCCCACGGACAGGCGGCGGCGTTTTTAGCGGATGTCCGCAGGCTTGACGCCCAGCCGCCATACAGCCAAGCTAGAGGCTGACGGTTCCCTTCGGGGATCAAAAGGGAACGCGGTGAGGGGTTTTCCTCGAAACCGCGGCTGTCCCCGCAACTGTGAGCGGTGAGCCCTTCACCACCATGTCACTGGGTCTTGGCCCGGGAAGACGGTGCGAGGGCGGCGACCCGTGAGCCAGGAGACCTGCCGTCAGCCGTGGTCACACGCGAAACGCGCTGGGCGGGGTGTCCTGGCGGGTGTCGAGACGCCCGTGCGCGAGCATGGTCGGCGAGGCCTCGTTCGCGGTGACGTGCCACAGCAAGCGCGCCCGCGTCCCGGTTCCTGATGCCCGTTCTCACCGTGCCGATCCCGGCCGCGTTCCCACGCGGCTCGATCCTCCGTCCAGGGCTTCACGCCCCGGCGGGATCGGTTCCGGCGCGTAGCAGCATTTGTAATGTTATTACATTGCTTGTAGGGCATCCGGGCCGGCGGTCGCCGCGCACGGACCTCGTCACACCATGTTTCTATCCGAAAAGTATCCCCGCGGCCGGAGCACGCCGCTCTGCGCTGCCTTCCTCACCCTCCTGGCGAGCCAAGCCGCGGCCCAAGATACCGTCGCCCTGGACCAGCTCTCCGTCGAGGGCGAGGGCGGCGTCAGCCTGACCCGCGCCGCCCCGATCGGGCTGAACCTGCGCACCCCCGACCGGACCGCCAGCCGGCTCGGCCTGACGCCGCTGGAGACGCCCGCAAGCGTCGACATCGTGTCCGGCGAGACCGCGCGGCTGCGCGGCCAGGACACGATCGCCGAGGCGGTGACCCAGGACGCCACCGGCATCACCACGATCGCGGCCCCGGGCAACGGCAACGGCGCGTTCACCTCCCGCGGCTTCGCGGGGCCGAACTCGATTCAGCAGCTCTACGACGGCACCCGCTTCTATGTCGGCGCCAACACGGTCACGTTCCCGTTCGACACCTGGAACGTCGAGCGCATCGAGGTGCTGCGCGGGCCGTCCTCGGTGCTCTATGGCGACGGTGCCATCGGCGGCGTCATCAACGTCGTGCCCAAGAAGCCGGTCTTCGTGCCGATCAACACCGCCCGCGCGGTCATCGGCACCGACGGGGTCGCGCGGCTGGCGCTGGATTCGGGCGGGGCGCTCGGCCGCGAGGAGTTCGGCGAGACCTTCGCGTACCGCCTCAACATCAGCGGCAACCGCGCCGACGGCTGGATCCGGCCCGAGGGCGATTTCCGCAACCTCGCGGTCTCGGCCGCCCTGCTGTTCCAGCCGAGCCCGGACCTCGCCTTCACGGTCAGCCACGATCTCGGCTACCAGGAGCCCGCGCGCTACTGGGGCACGCCCCTGGTCGAGGGCCGCATTCCGGACCTGATCCGGTTCAACAACTACAACGTCCGAGACGCGAAGATCACCTGGGCGGATAACTGGACCCAGTTCAAGACCGAGTGGACGCCCTCGGCCGACATCATCGTGCGCAACACCGCCTATAGGCTCACCAGCCGGCGCCACTGGCTCGATGTTGAGAAATACGCCTACAACCGCGGCACCGGACTGGTCGACCGAGGTGACTACACCGAGATCTATCACAGCCAGGAACAGGTCGGGAATCGCCTGGACGCGAGCTTCAACGGCAGCCTGTTCGGCCTGCCGAACGCGTTCGCGGTCGGGTTCGACGTGAACCACATCGACTTCCGCCACACGAACAACTTTTACTTCGGACAGAATACCAGCGTGCCGCTGACCGGCTACGATCCGGGCTTCTTCCCGCAGGATGGGCGGGCGCGGCCGGCCTACGCCACGCAGACCAGCCAGGCGTCGGTCTTCGCCGAAGACCGGGTGATCCTGTCCGAAAAACTCTCGTTCCTCACCGGCGTGCGGCTCGACGTGCCGACGCTCCATCGGCAGGATTTGCAGGCGGGCACGCAGTTCGAGAAAACCTATCAGGCGCTCGGCTACCGGTTCGGCCTCGTCTACAACCCGACGCCGGACAGCGCGCTCTACGCACAGTACAGCTTCGCCACCGACCCGGTGAACAGCCTCATTACCCTGACGCAGTCGCTCTCGGGCTTCCAGCTCGCCACCGGCACGCAGGTCGAGATCGGCGCCAAGGGGCTGGCCTTCGACGGCGCGTTGGAATGGACGGTGGCCGGCTACCGGATCGTCAAGGACAATTTGATCTCAGCGGTGCCGGGCCAGCCGACGCTGTCGACCCAAGTCGGCCAGCAATCCTCGCAGGGCTTCGAGCTGGCGCTCGGCTGGCAGTTCAGCCCGGGCTGGCGGCTCGACGGCAACCTCGCGCTGCTGCACGCGCAGTACGACGCCTTCGACCAGACTGTGAAAGATGCCACCGTCTCGTATGCCGGCAACCAGCCGATCGACGTGCCCGAGCGGGTCGCCAATCTCTGGCTGACCTGGGATTTGTCCCGCGCCTGGACGGCGCGCGTGGGGCTCCAGAACGTGGGCCAGGTCTACAGCGACTTCTCCAACACGGCCCGGCGCCCGGCCTACAACCTCGTCAACCTCGTGCTCGACCATCAGGTGACAGTGGATTCGCGCCTGAGCCTGCGGGTCTACAACCTGTTCGACAAGGTCTACGCGATCAGCGGCAACGCCGTGAACGGCGTCGGCACCAACTGGCTGCTCGGCCGGCCGCGCTCGGTGGAGCTCGCCTACACGGTGACTTGGTGAAGCGCTGGGCCGGCAAGGCGGCCCGCCGCTGGCTGCTCCTGTTCCACCGCTGGGCTGGGATCGCGACCGCCCTGTTCTTCACCCTCTGGATCGGCTCCGGGCTGGTGATACTCTACGTGCCGTTCCCGGCGCTCACTCAGTCGGAACGCCTCGCGCACCTGGCGCCGATCGCCTGGGAGCACGTCACGGTCTCGCCGGATGAGGCGCTCGCGGCCGGCGGCGTCGCGCGCGTGCCGGCGGCGTTCGCTCTGGAGATGCGCGGCGACGAGCCGGTCTACCGCATCACCGGGCGCGACGGGGCGCGGGCGACGGTCTCGGGCCGGACCGGCGCGCGGCTCGGCCCGGTCGACGCGGAGGCGGCCCTGCGGCTCGCCGCCGGGGATCGGCCGGACGCCCGCGTCGAGCCGGTCGAGCGGGACCAGTGGACCGTCACCGCTCGCTACGACCCGCTGCGGCCGTTCCACAAGGTCGGCCTCGGCGACCCGGCGGGGACCGAGCTCTACGTCTCGCAGGTCACCGGCGAGATTGCCCTCGACACGATCCGGTTCGAGCGCGCCTGGAACTGGCTCGGCTCGGTGCCGCACTGGATCTACCTGATGCCGCTGCGCGCCCGGGCGGAGCTGTGGCGGACGGTGCTGCTGTGGCTCTCGGGCTTCGCCGCCCTCGGGGCGCTCAGCGGCCTCACGATCGGGATCTGGCGCCTGCGCCTGCGCCGCCGCTACGCCACCGGCGCCGTGACGCCTTATCGCGGGCTGGCCCGCTGGCACCACCTGTTCGGCCTCGTGGGCGGGCTGGGGCTCGGAGCGTTCATCCTCAGCGGCTGGATCTCCATGAACCCGAACCGCTGGTTCGCGTCGAGCGCCCCGCCCGCTGGGATGAGCGCCGCCTATGCCGGTGCGCCCGGGCCGCTCGGGCTCGATTCCCGCCGGCTTCCCGATCTCGCCGGACCGGATGCCCGGTCCGTACGCTTCACCGCCATCGGCGGCCGCTGGTGGCTGGTGGCCGCGGTGCCGGATGGCCTCCGCGTCGTCGCCCCGGACGGCGGCCGCGGCCCCGACACCGCCGCCCTGGCGGAAGCCGCCGCCGCGGCGATCCCTGACGGGCACCTCCGCGCGGCCCGGCACCTCGAAGCCTACGACGCCTACTGGTACCCGCATGGGACGGACCCGCGGCCCCTGCCGGTGCTACGCCTGCGCTTCGACGACCCGGCCGCCACCTGGCTCCACATCGACCCGCGCGACGGCACGATCCTCCAGCGCCTGGACCGCTCCGGCCGCATCAACCGCTGGCTGTTCGACGCCCCGCATCGCCTCGACCTGCCGTTCCTGACGGGCCAACCCGCTCTGCGCGACGCCGCCCAGTGGTTCCTGAACCTGCTCGCCGCCGGGATCGCCCTCACCGGCCTCGTCGCGGGCTGGCGGCGGCTCGGCCGCAATGTTTCGCCACGGGCTCGGTGAGCCGAGGCGCGCGACGGCTCAGCCAACCACCCCGTCATTCCGGAGCCGCGAGGCGGAGCCCGGAATGACGGGGCGTGTGCCTGGGCGGCAGTGCGCCTCCCTGGCGCTCCGAGGAGCCGTGTTCGATTACAAGGCGTCGACTTGCGTTTGGCTACGCCCTTCCACCTCACGCGCGTGGCGATGCCGCGCCATCCCCAGCGAACCGGGACACATCCCGCTCCTCCGCCGTAAGCGCCAGCGCGACGGACGTTCCGGTCCGCGCCGAGATCAAGGCCGCCTCGATGCAGGCCATCACCTGAAGCGCCTCCAGCGCCGCTGAAGACTCGATCGCGCCCTGGGTGAGCTGGCGCGCCACGCCCTCGTAATAGCGCCGCTGATCCCCGGCCACCGCAGGCGCGTGCGCCACCGCCCCGGTGCAATCGTGGATCGCGATCCCGTCCGGGTCCTCGCCCCATCCCGGCGCGCCCGGAACCATGCCGGCCAGGAGCTGCTGCTCCTGGATATCGAGGCGCTGCTTGACGAGGCTGCCAGCCTCGCCGTGGACGACGAAGCGGGGCGATCCGCCGGCCACCAGCATGCTGGCTTGCAGGACCGCGCGCAGGTCCGGGTACTCCAGCACCACGTGGGCCCAGTCATCGGAGCGCGCGCCGGTGCGCAGCCGCGCCAGGTTGGCGGTCACCCGGTCGGGCAGCCCGAACAGCTGGAGCGCCTGATCCACGAGGTGAGGCCCGAGATCGTACCAGATGCCGCCGCCGGGGCCGGCCCCCTCCCGCCACCGGTCGCGGACCTGCGGGCGGAACCGGTCGAAATGCGATTCGAAATGTCGGACCTTGCCGAGGACGCTGTCCGCGATGGCCTTTCGGACACTGAGAAAGTCGCTGTCCCAGCGCCGATTGTGGAACACGGACAGCAACCGGCCCTGGCGCCGCGCCAGCGCGACCAGCCCGCGCGCCTCGGCGAGGTCGAGGGTGAAGGGCTTGTCGACGACGACGTGCTTGCCCGCCTCCAGGGCGAGCCGGGCCAGCGGCGCGTGCGTGTCGTTGGGCGAGGCGATCACCACGAGGTTGACATCGTCCGACGCCGCGACCGCGGCGGGATCGGCGATGACGGCCATACCGGGCAGGTCGGACCGGACCTTGGCGGGATCGCTCGAGGCGACCACCCGGAGGTCGAGCGCCGGAACGGCGCGGATTAAAGGGGCATGGAAGGTCTTGCCGGAATAGCCGTAGCCGATCAGGCCGACTCGGATCGGTGCAGTCGCGCTCGCCATTCGGGTCTCGTCCGGTCTCGGCCATCGGGGCTGCGCGATGATAGCCGCGCGACCGCTCGGGTTCACGCCATCCGGCGCACCGAACCGCGTCTCATACGATTCCGGCTGCGTGCCGCCGTCAGCTCAGCCCCCACCGTCATTGCGAGCGGAGCGAAGTGACCCAGGGTAGCGCGACACCATCGAACGCGGCGCCACACTGGGTTGCTTCGCTCCGCTCGCAATGACGGCCGTCTGTTCAAAGGTTCGTGCAAGGCCCGTACCCTGGGAAGAAAAACAGGTCCCATCCTGCCCTCACCCCTGTATCCCTGACGGACGAGCGCCCCAGGCCCGCAACGACGGGCAGCCGCAAGGGGCCGCTCGCCGGAGGAAACCAGATGCGCCTGAGCCTGCCCGTTTTGCTGATGATCGCGTTCGGCACGCATGCCGCCTTCGGGCAGGCAGCCCCCGAGTCGGACTTCAGGCGGCTGGAAGCCGAGATGGGGGCTGCCAATGCCGCGCCCGGGCCCCGCACGGTGCCGGGTCGGGTCATCCCCGTGCCCGACACGATCAGCCCGGATTTCCGCACTGCCGTCGCGGCGCCCTACCGGGTGCCGGCCTGGAACGCGAACCCGCCGGACGCCGCCGGCTGGAAGGCGCTCATCGACCGGCTGGCGGCGGCCGGCGCCGCCGCCCTGCCGGCTTTGCGCGAAAAACTCGGCGTCACCAGCGAGGCCGCGGTGATCGGCGGCGTGAAGGTGTTCGTGGTCCAGCCCAGGACCATCCCGGAGGCCAACCGCAACCGGCTGCTGCTGCACATCCACGGCGGCGGCTACGTCTACAATCCGGGCGAGGCCGGCACCCTGGAGGCGATCCTGATGGCCGGGCTCGGCGGCTATAAGGTGATCGCGGTGGATTACCGCATGCCGCCCGACGCCCCCTACCCCGCCGCCATGGACGACGCGACCGCGGTCTGGAAGGCGATGCTCGGCATGCAGAAGCCGCAGAACATGGGCGTGTTCGGCACCTCCACGGGCGGCGGCATGACGCTGGCGCTGATGCTGCGCGCCAAGCAGGAGGGCCTGGCCCTGCCGGCCGCGATCGGGCTCGGCACCCCCTGGTCGGACATGACCGAGACCGGCGACACGTACCGGACCAACGAGTGGCTCGACAACGTGCTGGTGAGCTATTCCGGCTACCTGACGCCCGCCGCCAAGCTCTACGCCGCCGGGCGCGACCTGAAGGATCCGCAGCTCTCGCCGATCAACGGCGACTTCGCCGGCCTGCCCCCGGCGATCCTGATCAGCGGCACCCGCGACCTGTTCCTTTCGAACACGGTGCGCACCCACCGCAAGCTGCGCGCCGCCGGGATCGAGGCCGACCTGCAGCTGTTCGAGGGCATGTCGCACGCCCAGTACCTCGCCGCCCCGAACGCGCCGGAGACCAAGGAGGTGTTCGGCGAGATGGCCCGGTTCCTGGACGCGCATCTGGCCCGCTGAGAGGCCGGGGCTCGACACCTTGTGATGGAGCGCGCTCTCACCATGTTGCAATGCAGCATTTCGGAGAACGCGCTTCTCGTCCCGAAAGGGCCTCCTAGCTTGGGGCGCTCGCGTGCCGGCCCCCACTCGCCCCGATTTCCGGAGCCCATCCGTGCAAACCTACACCCTCGCGATCGCCGACGGCGTGCTGTTCGCCTGCCTGCCCGACGAGGCCGACATCTCGGCCGCGATCACGGACGCCACCGCCACCAATTACGGCTTCGGCCTGAGCCTCGACATCGTCCGCGGCGCGACCCTGACCAACGCCAAGGACCCGAAGGACGAGGTCGTCTGGCAGGAAGGCTCCGACAGCGAGCTCCTGGACGAACAGGGCCGCCGCTACCGCTACGCGGTGCGCCGGCATTCGTGAGCGATTGTCCCGGCGCGCCTGATACAGGGGCGCACGCGGATGCTATGCGCTCTCCATGGGAGAGGGCGCGATCCGTGAAGGGTGGCGGGGCGGTCTCGCCCGCTTCCTCGTCTTGTACGCCGCCCTCTACGGCGCCTACGGCCTGTTGTCGCCGATCCTGCCCGGCTTCCTGGCGGCGCGGGGCCTGAGCCCAGGCCAGATCGGCACCCTCCTCGCCGCTGCCGGCGCCCTGCGGCTCGTGGTTGGCCCTCTGGCCGGGGCCTTCGCCGACCGGCGCCGGGCCGCGCGCCCCGTCCTGGCGGCGAGCGTCGCGCTGGCCGGTCTCGCGGTCCTGGCGCACTTGCCCGGCGCGGGCTTCTGGCAGCTCCTCGGGCCGGCCCTCCTGTACGCCGCCGGGACCGCCGCGCCGCCGCCGCTCGCCGACGCGCTGGCGCTCGCCGCCGCCCGGGGTGGGGCGGTGTTCCAGTACGGCTGGGTCCGGGCCGCCGGCTCGGCCGCCTTCATCGCCGCCACCGGCGCCGCCGGCTGGCTGATCGGCTCATACGGCCTGGCCGCCGCCCTGGTTGCGAGCGGCGTCCTGTTCATCGCGGCCTCCGGGGCGGCCCTGGCGCTGCCGGTCCGGGACGGTTCGCCGAAGGCCGGTGGTTGGTTGGGCCAAAACTTCGCAGAGTTGCTGCGGCTGCCGCGCTTCCGTCGCATCCTCTTCGCAGGCTCGCTGGTGATCGGCGCCCATGCCCTTCACGACGGCTTCGCGATGATCCTGTGGCGCGGCGCCGGGATCGGGGCCGGCACCGCCGGGCTGATCTGGTCCGGATCGGTGGCCGCCGAGGTGCTGGTCTTCCTGCTGGCCGGTCCCCCGCTGCTGGCGCGGATCGGCCTGCCCGCCGGGATCGCGGTGGCGGCCTGCGCCGGCGCCCTGCGCTGGGCGGTCCTCGCCTCCACCACTGCGATCCCCCTCGTCGCCGCCGCGGAGGTCCTGCATGGGTTGAGCTTCGCCCTCTTGCACCTCGCCTGCCTCGGCCTGATCGAGGCCACCACGCCCCCGGAACTCCGGGCCACCGCGCTGGCGCTCTACGGCACCGTGGCGCTGGGCCTGTCCGGCGTTCTCGCCACCCTGGCCTCCGGCGCGCTCTACGGGGCGTTCGGCGCTTCGGCCTTCTGGGCGATGACGGCGCTCAGCCTCACCGCCCTGCCGTTGGTGCCGGGTCTGCACGACCGCTGAAGCCGCGGGTTCTTTTCCCGGCCCTGTGGTACGGACCCGGAACGGACCCGCCCGATACGCCCCGCATGCCCTTTGTCGCCGAGATCCTGATCCCGTTGGCGCTCGATGCGCCCTACAGCTACGCCGTGCCCGGCACCCTCGACCTCGCGGTCGGCGACGTGGTGCAGGTCCCGCTCGGGCCCCGGGAGATCGTGGGCGTGGTCTGGGGCCTGGCCGAGACCGCCGGCGGCTCGAACCTGCGCCCGGTCACCGGCCGCCTGCCCTACGCGCCGCTCTCCGAGCCCCTGCGCAGCCTGGTCGACTGGATCGCCCGCTACACCCTGGCGCCGAAGGGCTCGGCGCTCGCCATGGTGCTGCGCCTGCCCGACGAGGCCGCCGCCGCCGAGACCGCCCGGGTGGCGGTGCGGCTCACAGACAAACAACCGACCCGGCCGACCGCGGCCCGGGCCAAGGTCCTGGCGGTCGCGGTGGACCGGGAGCTGCGCGGCAAGAGCGCGCTCGCCAAGGAGGCCGGGGTCTCGCTCTCGGTGGTGGACGGCCTGATCGACGACGGCGTCCTCGAGACCGTCGCGGTGGAGCCCGAGCCGGTCGCGCCGCGGCCCGATCCCGATTTTCCGCGGACGCCGCTCTCGCCGGCCCAGGCCGAGGCGGTCACGGAGCTGGTCGAGCCGTTCCCGTGGCGGCATCCGGAGTCGGACTCGGCCGACAACCGGCCGATCCTGCTCGAAGGCGTCACCGGCTCGGGCAAGACCGAGGTCTATTTCGAGGCGGTGGCCGCCTGCATCCGGGCGGGCCGGCAGGCACTGATCCTGATGCCCGAGATCGCCTTGACGGCGCAGTTCCTCGACCGCTTCGCCCAGCGCTTCGGGGTCCGGCCGGCGGCCTGGCATTCCGGCATCGGCGGCAAGCGGCGGGAGCGCCTGCGCGCGGCCGTCGCGGCCGGCGAGGCTCTGGTGGTGGTCGGCGCCCGCTCGGCCCTGTTCCTGCCGTTTGCCCGCCTCGGCCTGATCGTGGTCGATGAGGAGCACGAGGCTGCCTACAAGCAGGAGGACGGCGTCCACTACCACGCCCGCGACATGGCGGTGGTGCGCGGACGCCTGGAGGGCTGCCCGGTGGTGCTGGCCTCGGCGACGCCCTCGATCGAGACCCGGGTGAACGCGGCGCGCGGGCGCTACCGCCACGTCCTGCTGCCGGAGCGCTTCGGCGGCCGGCGTCTGCCCGACATCGCCGCCATCGACATGCGCAAGGACCAGCCCGAGCGCGGCCGCTTCCTCAGCCCGCCCCTGGTCAACGCCGTGAAGGCCACCCTGGAGCGCGGCGAGCAGGCGCTGCTGTTCCTCAACCGCCGGGGCTACGCGCCGCTCACCCTGTGCCGGGCCTGCGGGCATCGCTACCAGTGCAAGAACTGCTCGACCTGGCTCGTGGAGCACCGGTTCCGGCGGGCGCTGGTCTGCCACCAATGCGGCTATACCGAGCGGCGGCCCGAGGCCTGCACCGAGTGCGGTACCTTCGACAACCTCACGGCCTGCGGCCCGGGCGTCGAGCGGATCGCCGAAGAGGCCGCCGAGCTGTTCCCCGACCGACGCATCGTCGTCCTGTCGAGCGACTTTCCCGGTGGCGCCGACCGGCTGCGGCAGGAGCTGGAAGCGGTGGCGGCCGGAGAGTGCGACCTCGTCATCGGCACCCAGCTGGTGGCCAAAGGGCACAATTTCCCGGGCCTGACCCTGGTCGGGGTGCTGGACGCCGATATCGGCCTGACCTCGGGCGATCCCCGGGCGGCGGAGCGCACCTTCCAGCTGCTCCAGCAGGTCACCGGCCGGGCCGGGCGCGGCGACAAGCCCGGCCGGGCGCTGGTCCAGACCTACCAGCCCGAGCACCCGGTGATCGCCTCGCTGCTGTCCGGGGATGCCGAGCGGTTCTACCAGGAGGAGATCCAGGCCCGGGAGGCGGCGGGCCTGCCGCCGTTCGGGCGGCTCGCCGCGCTGATCGTCTCGGCCGCCGAGCGCGAGGTCGCGGAGGCCCACGGCCAGGCCCTCGCCCGCGCCGCCGACCCGCCCGAGGGCGTGATGGTGCTCGGTCCGGCCGAGGCGCCGCTGGCCCTGATCCGGGGCCGCTACCGGTTCCGCCTCTTGGTGAAGACCGAGCGCAACATCGACATGCAGGCCTATCTGCGCGCCTGGATCGCCCGCGGCCCGAAGGTGCGCGGCAACGTCAAGGTCGCGATCGATGTCGACCCGCAGAGCTTTTTGTAAGACACTGCCCGCACGGGCAGTGGACCCGCTTCCGGATGCCGGGGGCGGAACGCGTGCGGTTCCCGGAGGAGCGATCAGTGCTGACCTATACCAAGACGCCGGATTCGAACGTCGCCGAGATCGTGGTCGACGGCAAGATCTCCGACGAGGAGATGAACACCGCGATGAACGCCATGAAGGCCGACCTCGACAAGGGCGGCAAGCTCAAGCTGCTCGAGGATATCCGCGCCTTCGAGGGCATGGAGCCGGCGGCCTTCTTCAAGGATCCCCGCTTCGGCATCTCGATGATGAAGAGCGTCAGCCACGTCGCCCTGGTGACGGATGCCCCCTGGCTGAAGGCGCTCGCCGAGACCTTCAACTTCGTCTCGCCGACCCAGATCAAGGTGTTCGAGCGCGCCCGCCTCGCCGAGGCCCGCACCTGGCTCGCCAGCGCCGCCTAACTGAGATCAGTCGGCCTGCGCGGTGCGGTCATCCCGGCGCCGCGCGGTCCAGCGGCCGGAGCACAGGGAGGCGACCTTCCAGGTGCCCGAGCCGGTGCCGGCCTGGAGCCGCCCGGTCCCGGTGCCGCTCGCCGTCCCATTGGTGACGGCGAGCCCGACGCTGCCATCGGGGCCAACATGGCCGCTCACCCGGGCCCCTGCCCCGCCCGAGACCAGCTGCACCTGACCCTCGCGGATCGCCAGCCCGTAGGAATAGCGGGCGCTGCACAGGCCGCTCTCCGTCACCAGCTCCACCGACCACGTCCCGTTGCTGGCTCCCGGCTCGGCAGAAGCCGGCAGCGACACGGCGGAGGACAGGCCGGCGGCGAAAGCCGCAGCGGCGACCAGCTTGATCATGCAGGACTCTCTTTCAGCAAAGCACGCGCCGCCCGTTCTGCCGCGCCGGGTCACACTCGTCGATGGAGGATGACTCCATGCTGAATGAGAGAAGCGGCGAGAGTATGACCGCGTGGTTTTTGACGTGAGATCAGGATCTGCGGGCGGATGGGACGGGAATAGCCACGCTGCGTTTTGCGATTGCTTGGCGGTATTGGCGGAGGGGGCGGACGTTCATGCGAACATCGGGTCGCGGGCGGTGCGCGTTCTGATCTGAGGCTACGGTCCGCCAGGCCAGCGCTCGGATTTTCCAATCGCCGATGGATGAGAGCTGGTAAGGCGCCCGCTTACCAACCCCCGGGCTTGCTGGTCGCACGCATCTCAGGACGCGGCGCGGGTCCCCTCTCCCGTGCGGGCTAGCGGATTCACAGATCGAGTTCGGCTCTTTTTGCGCGACGGCCCGTGCTTCGGCGCCAGCATCGATGCGGGTATCCCCTCGCCCCGCTTGCGGGGAGAGGGCTTCGGCGACCTTGTCGACGCCGAAGCGAGGCGGCAGCCGAAGGTGAGGGGGCGGCTCCGGACGCGCGCCCCGGCCTGAACCGCCCCCTCACCGCCGCTCCGGCTTCGCCTGCGCTTCCCGCACGGACCACGACGTCCGTGCAGGCCTCTCCCCGCAAGCGCCGGTCCCCTCGCCCCGGCTTCGGAGGCCGGAAGCGGGGCGTAGAGGGAAAGAATGGACGATA
>NZ_JAKSYO010000002.1 GCF_022829635.1 Methylobacterium sp. E-066 | reverse complement strand
CACGGCGCGGGTGGAGGAGAACGTGCAGACGTTCCAGCAGATCGTGGCCTCGACCAACCAGCAGCAGCTGGGGATCGAGCAGGTGATGGGGGCGCTGCAGAACATCCGCCAGGCCAGCCAGCAGACGGCGGCCGGCACCCGCGAGGTCGAGGCGGCCTCGGCCAACCTCACGGACCTCGCCCAGGCGCTGATGGCCCTGGCCGAACGCTACCGGCACTGAGGCCGGGCCGCGGGGGAGGGACACCGACCCACGGCGGATGACCATCCGTGCGGGCTCTCGGCGCCGGCTCGACAATGCCGACACGGCCGCCCGGCAGATCGTGCTTCCCGCAAACGAAAAGCCCCAGACGCGGATGCGGCTGGGGCTGGGTCGAAGGCTCGGTCGGCCTGTCGGATCTGACGGACTCATGCCCGCCTCATCCAGAAGAAGACGCTCCCGGCCCGGAGGCCGGAAGCGTCTTCTTGAGGTCCTAGTACGAGCCGAACTTGTAGTTCAGGCCGGCGCGGACGACGGCGAACTCGTCGTCGCGGCGACCGATCGCGCTGGAATAGGCCGGGGCGAGGTTGGCGGCGTTGACGAGCAGGACACCCTGGTTGCGGGTGCCGCGGTC
>NZ_JAKSYO010000195.1 GCF_022829635.1 Methylobacterium sp. E-066 | reverse complement strand
GGACAGGGCGTGGCGCGGGCTGGCCATCGCGCGGGGTACGTATACTCGTGCCGCACAAGGGCGTAGGCCGGCGCCAAGCGCGTGTTCCTCCCCCCGTTGCGGGGGAGGGTGGGCCCCGCGTCAGCGAGGGTCGCGGGGAGGGGACCCTGGTCCAGGCGGGGGCGCGACTGGCAAACCGGGCAAAGCCCTATCCTGGGCCGGCGCTCCCCTCCCGCCACTCCCTCCGGGGCCCTCCCTCCCCCGCAGAGGGGGGAGGGAGGGCGCGTGTCTGCTGCAACCAGCTTCTCGTCCCGCGGAAAACGATCCGAACTTCGTTCT
>NZ_JAKSYO010000161.1 GCF_022829635.1 Methylobacterium sp. E-066 | reverse complement strand
AGCGGCCCGCGCGACAGGCGCACGAAGGTCTCCGACACCGGCGAGCGGTTGCCGCCGGCGGCCGCGATCACATCGAGGATGCGGTCGCCGTGGCCCGAGAGCGGCAGGCGGGCACCGGCCGCGCCCTCGCCGGTGACGGTGACCGCCTGCGAGATCGGCCGGGTGACCGAGACCAGCACCTGCGGCTGGATGGCCTTTCCGGCGAGTTCGTTCTCGATCAGGCCCTGGACGTCCTGGGGCCGGCGGCCGGCGACCTTGATGCGCCCGGCATAGGGCACCGAGATCGCGCCGTCGCGGCCGACCGGCTGCTCGGGGATGAGGGCGGATTTGGACCCGGCGGAGAACCGGTCGGCGACCAGCGGTCCGGAGAACAGGCCGCCGGATCCGGCCTCCCAGACCGAGACC
>NZ_JAKSYO010000194.1 GCF_022829635.1 Methylobacterium sp. E-066 | reverse complement strand
CCGGCTTCGCCTGCGCTTCCCGCACGGACGACGAGGTCCGTGCGGGCCTCTCCCCGCGAGCGGGGCGAGGGGACCCGCGCCGCATTCGGCATCGGAGCAAATCCGTTGGCGTCAACACAAGAGCCCAGGGAACGCGGAGCGCTTGGTCGAAAACCGTATCGGCAGTTCGCCAAGCCGGCCCGTCCTGACATCACGCCCCCCAAGTCCCGCCCCACGCCGAGAAACCCCCTCGGTTGAAGTCGTTAAGCCGATGCTGTATGGAGCGCGCGTCCTCCCGATTCCGCTCGCGCGCGCTCGATTTCGTGTGCCCGCCGCGTCGCCGGCTGGATCGCCCTCGTCATCCGTATCGACGCGTCGGCAAGCCGGATCCCGCGGGACCGGTCGCCTCTCCCCCAAGGTTTTCGGGAGCGGCCGCGGCGAACCGGGGGTGCGTGCAACGCGAGCCGCCGACGCAACGGGCCTCCGCTGGAGGCCGTTCAGGAGAGAGAATGTCCGCAGGTACCGCTCTGGGGCGTGGCCCGAGCCGCGATGATTTCGCCGCCCTCCTCGAGGAAAGCTTCCTCGAACACGAGATCACCGAAGGGTCCGTCGTCAAGGGTCGCGTCGTCGCGATCGAGAAGGACGTGGCCGTCATCGACATCGGCGCCAAGACGGAAGGCCGTGTCGCACTCAAGGAATTCACCGGCCCGGGCCGCGAAGGCGAGCTGAAGGTCGGCGACGAGGTCGAGGTCTACGTCGACCGGATTGAGAACGCGCTCGGCGAAGCCGTCATCTCGCGCGACAAGGCCCGCCGCGAGGAGAGCTGGGTCAAGCTCGAAAAGTCGTTCGAGAACAACGACCGCGTCACCGGCACGATCTTCAACCAGGTCAAGGGCGGCTACACCGTCGACCTCGACGGCGCCGTGGCGTTCCTGCCGCGCTCGCAGGTCGATATCCGCCCGGTCCGCGACGTCACCCCGCTGCTCGGCACCCCGCAGCCGTTCCAGATCCTCAAGATGGATCGTCGCCGCGGCAACATCGTCGTGTCGCGCCGGACTGTGCTCGAAGAGAGCCGCGCCGAGCAGCGCTCGGAGCTGGTGGCCAACCTCGAGGAAGGTCAGGTCATCGACGGCGTCGTCAAGAACATCACCGAGTACGGCGCCTTCGTCGATCTCGGCGGCATCGACGGCCTGCTGCACGTCACCGACATGGCGTGGCGCCGCGTGAACCATCCGTCCGAGGTCGTGACCATCGGCCAGACGGTCAAGGTCAAGATCATCAAGATCAACCACGAGACGCACCGCATCTCGCTCGGCATTAAGCAGCTGCTCGCCGATCCGTGGGAGGGCATCGCCGCCCGCTACCCGGAGGGCGCCAAGCTCAAGGGCCGCGTGACCAACATCACCGATTACGGCGCCTTCGTGGAGCTGGAGCCGGGGATCGAGGGCCTGATCCACGTCTCCGAGATGAGCTGGACCAAGAAGAACGTCCATCCGGGCAAGATCGTCTCCACCTCTCAGGAGGTCGAGGTTCAGATCCTGGAAGTCGATCCGGTCAAGCGCCGCATCTCGCTCGGCCTCAAGCAGACCCTGCAGAACCCCTGGGAGGCCTTCTCCGAGAAGCACCCGGTCGGCTCCGAGGTCGAGGGCGAGGTCAAGAACAAGACCGAGTTCGGCCTGTTCATCGGCCTCGAGGGCGATGTCGACGGCATGGTCCACCTGTCGGATCTCGACTGGAACCGTCCCGGCGAGCAGGTCATCGAGGAGTTCAAGAAGGGCGACATGGTCCGCGCCCAGGTTCTCGACGTCGACGTCGAGAAGGAGCGGATCTCGCTGGGCGTGAAGCAGCTCGGCGGTGACCCCTTCGCCGAGGCCGGCGAGATCAAGAAGGGTCAGATCGTCACCTGCGAAGTCGTCGAGGTGAAGGATTCGGGCGTCGAGGTGAAGATCGTCGACACCGACATGACCACCTTCGTCCGCCGCGCCGAACTCGCCCGCGACCGCGGCGACCAGCGCCCCGAGCGTTTCGCCGCCGGCGAGAAGTTCGATGCCCGGGTCGTGCAGTTCGACCGCAAGGCCCACCGCGTCCAGGTCTCGATCAAGGCTTTGGAAGTGGCCGAGGAGAAGGAAGCGATGGCCCAGTTCGGCTCCGCCGATTCCGGCGCCTCGCTCGGCGACATCCTCGGCGCCGCCTTCAAGAAGGCCCGCACCGACGACGAGTGAGACCGACGGTCTCGCCGCCCGGCGCAGCCGGGCGGCGGCTTCGGATCGATCCAAAAAACCCGCGCGGGACACCCGTCCCGCGCGGGTTTTTTCGTGTTGGCTTTGAGCCCGCTCGATCGCGCTTCGTGATTGCATTATGATGGAATGCAATCACGGTGGGCTTCGGGGTTTGGTTCGATGCCGTCCATCACGATCCGCAATGTTCCTGACGCAGTGCATCGCGCCCTGCGTGCGCGGGCCGCTCTGCACGGTCGCAGCACCGAAGCGGAGATCCGCAGCATTCTGGAGCAGGCCGCCAAGCCTGAGGGCCGTCTGAAGCTCGGGTCGCTCCTGGCGTCCATCGCGCGCGACGCCGGCGGGATGACCGAGGCCGAAGCGGAGCACTTCGAGGATTTGCGCGATCAGACACCGGCTGAGCCGATGCGCTTCGAATGATCGTCCTCGATACCGACGTGATGTTCGAGCCGTGGAAGGCTGAGCCGAATCCCAAGGCGGTCGCCTGGATCGATGCGCAGATGGTCGAGACCCTCTACCTATCCACGATCACCGTGGCCGAACTGCGCTTCGGCCTGGCGACGATGCCGGATGGCAAACGGCGCAGGATCTATCAGGAGCGTCTGGAACGCGACGTCCTGCCCGCTTTCTCGGGGCGAATCCTGTCCTTCGATTTGGGCGCCTCTCAGGCCTATGCCGACCTGATGGCGCGGGCGCGGGCCGCCGGCAGAGCCATCGGCAGGGCGGACGGCTACATCGCAGCGACGGCCGCCGCACGCGGCATGATGGTCGCCACCCGCGACATCGGTCCGTTCGAGGCAGCCGGACTGACCGTCATCAATCCCTGGGATGGGGTGCCATGACGCGAACAGGCCGGGATTTGCGGTCCGACGCGACAGGTTGCGGCCCGTGATGACCACCCCGCGGGGCGCCTAAAGACGAACCACGCTGTAGGCCAAGGCGGGGGCGCCGCATTTTCTTCGCGCGGCCCATATCCAGGCCCGCGGAAAATGCTCTAGAACACCGGCCTCGGGCGGCTCCGGCCGCGCGAGGCAAAGGAAACCAAGGACTTGCCCGGCGCGGGGCCTCGCCCCCGCACCCCGTCACGGGGCCGATCCGGGGAGGCGAAGGGAAGCGACCGCATGGCAGCCGACGCCGAACTGCTGATCGACCGTCGGCGCCTGCGCCGCAGGCTGTCCCTGTGGCGGGTGCTCGGGATCGGCGGCCTGATCGTGGCGGTGGGCGCCCTCGGTTACCGGGTCCGGGCCGGCGCCGACGGCGCCTTCGCGGTGCGCCCGCAGATCGCCCGCATCTCCGTCTCGGGCTTCATCGCCGGCAGCGAGTCGACCGCCAAGCTGATGCAGCGGGTCGGCGACTCCGACGCCGTGAAGGGCGTGGTCGTCTCGATCAACTCGCCGGGGGGCACCACCACGGGCTCGGAAGAGATCTTCCGCAACCTGCGGGCGCTCGCCGCCAAGAAGCCGATCGTGGCCTTCGTGGACGGCACCGCCGCCTCGGGCGCCTACATTACCGCCATCGCGGCCGATCACATCGTCGCCCGCGAGACCAGCCTGGTCGGCTCGATCGGCGTGCTGTTCCAGTATCCGGACCTTTCGGGCCTGCTCGACAAGGTCGGGGTCAAGGTCGAGTCGGTAAAATCCTCGCCGCTCAAGGCCGAGCCCTCGGGCTTCACCCCGACAACCCCGGAGGCGCGCGCCGCTCTCGCGGCCGTGGTCGGCGACACCTATGCCTGGTTCAAGGGCTTGGTGGCCGAGCGCCGGGGCATGGATGCTGGCCAGCTCACCGCCGTCTCGGACGGGCGGGTGTTCAGCGGCCGCCAGAGCGTACCCCTGAAGCTGGTGGACGAGCTCGGCGGCGAGCGCCAGGCCGTGGCCTGGCTGGAGGCGAACCGGGGCGTGCCGAAGGACCTGCCGATCAAGGACTGGAAGCCCAGCAAGGACAGCGATTTCTCGCTCTGGTCGGCCGCCGGCATCGGCGCGGACCTCCTGGGCCTCGACGGGCTCGCCGGGCGGCTGCGGGCCGTCGGCAGCCAAGCCGAGACCGCGGGCGGTGGCCTCCTCGTCCTGTGGCGCCCGGAACCCTGAGCGCCCTCGCACCCGAAGCCCGCCCCGATCCCCCGAGAAGACCAGACGCCATGATCAAGTCGGAGCTCGTCCTCAAGATCGCCGAGCAGAACCCGCATCTCTACCAGCGCGACGTCGAGATCCTGGTCAACGCGATCCTCGACACCATCTCGGACGCACTGGCCCGGGGCGACCGGGTCGAGCTGCGCGGCTTCGGCGCCTTCTCGGTGAAGCGTCGGGAAGCGCGCAAGGGACGCAACCCACGCACCGGCGCGGCCGTTGCCGTGTCCGAGAAGGCGATTCCCGTGTTCAAGACCGGGAAGGAGATGCGCCAGCGCCTCAACGCCGCGGGCATCGGCGAGAGCGCGTCGGCCGCCGAGTAGGAAGAGGTCTTAGAGCGCGATGATCCGTTTCCTGAAGAGCCTCGTGCTGCTGCCGATCGCCGCTCTGGTGATCCTGCTGGCGGTCGCCAACCGGGCACCGGTCCCGCTGTCCTTCGACCCGTTCAACGCGGACGCTCCGGTGTTCAGCGTCGACCTGCCGCTCTACGCGATCCTGTTCGGCGCGGTGGCTCTGGGCATCGTGGTCGGCGGCGTGTTCACTTGGCTCGGCCAGGGCAAGACCCGGGCGAACGTGCGCTACCATCGCCGCGAAGCCACGCGCTACGAGCGCGAAGCGAGCCGCCTGCGCGCCTACGCGCCTGAGAGCGAGACGCAGGGGGCCGCCTACACGGTGCCTAACACCACCCGGACCGCATTGCCGGCGCCGCGCTGAGCGGACAGGTTCAGCGGGCCGCCCGCACCGCGGCCACGAAGGCCGCGATCCTGTCCGGATCTTTTAAGCCGGGCGCCGATTCAACCCCCGAGGACACATCCACGGCGCAGAGCCCGGTGCGGATCAACGCCGCGCCGACATTGCCGGCGTCCAACCCGCCGGACAGCATGGTGCCGGGCGGCAGTTCGGCATCAGCCAGGATCGACCAGTCGAAGCTGTGACCGTTACCTCCCGGATGCGCCGCCCCGGCCGGCGCCTTAGCGTCCAGCAGAATCCGGTCGGCCACCCCGGCATAGGCCGGGATCGCTTCAAGGTCGGCCCGGGCCGCCACGCCGATCGCCTTCATCACCGGCCGGCCTGCGAGCGTGCGGATCGCCGCCACCCGCTCGGGGCTCTCGCGCCCGTGCAGCTGGATTAGGTCCGGATCCACGGACGCGACCGCCGCCCGCACCAAAGCGTCGTCCGGGTCGACCAGCAGGACGACGCGTTCGGCCCGACCGCGCACCTGCGCAGCTAATGTCGAAGCCGCTTTGAAATCGACGTGGCGCGGACTGCGCGGGAAATGCACGAGCCCGATCCAATCCGCGCCGGCCGTCAAAGCGGCTTCGAGGGTTTCCGGCGTGCTGAGCCCACAGATCTTGACGCGGGCTGGAGGGATCGGGGCTGACATGGGCGCCTTGTAGCCGATCTAGTACAGGACCGGCAGGTAGAGGTTCGGGATCGGGAACCCGCTGAAAACGATCCGCCCGTTCACGAGCTTCAGCGGCGGCAGGGATTTAAGCGGCGCCGCATCCGCCGACCCATCCTCCGGTTCGGGCCGCCGGCCCAGGCCCAGGAGGCCGCCGACGAGCTGTCCGACCAGCGCACCCTTCTCGGATCCGAAGCGCTGGCCGACGATGCTGCCGATCAAGGCATCGACCCCGGCCGCCCGCAGGTCGAGCTGCCCGACCGGGCGGTGCGCCTCGTCGAGGGCGAGCGCGCCCTTCGCCTGGACGCGCTGGGCGCCCTTGGCCAGCGACAGGGCCGTCAAATCGAGGGTGCCGCCGGCCCGGCGCCAGCGCTCGAGTTCCCGCGGCACCGGCCCGGTGCGCAGGACGGTCGCCTGGGTCACGGTGGCGTCGAGCGACAGGTCGGCGGGGGCGGGGTTGCCGGTGAGCGCGTCGAGCTGCGGCACCGCAGCCTGGGCGAGCCGCAGGCTCACATCGACCGCGCCCTCGGAGTCGAAGCGGCCGGGGGTCGGCCGCGCATGCAGCTCGAGATGCTGGCCGGCCACCGCGATCGGCCCCGGGTCGGCGCCGGTGACGGTGACGTTCGGGCCGTCCACCACCAGGGAGGCCCGCGTGAATCCCTCCGATTCGCCGTGGACGCTGCCCTGGAGCTTGCTCCAGGTGGCGTCGCCGGTCAGCGCGCCCTGCTCGACATGGAAGGGGCCCGCACTCTCGAACAGCACCAAGCGCGGCTGGTAGACCTGTGCCACCGCGGTCGACGGGCCGAGGCGGAACCGGCCGTCGGATCGGTCGAGGGTCACGGCGCTGCAGCGCAGCTCGATCCGGAACGGGTAGCCGGTCAGCGACCGGTCGGCACAGGTCCAGGTACGGCCGGCCGCCGCCTCGCGGGCGATCCAGCCATCGATTTCGGTCGCCGCGCGACCCCGGATCCAGAACCAGCCGGCCGACCAGGCGACCACGATCAGCGCGAGGACGATGTAGGGCAGGAACAGCCCGAGCCGGAGACGCCGCGCGGTCCGCGCCAGCGAAGCCTGCGCGTCGCTGTCTGCTCGCGTCCGATCCTGCGTCATGCGTCCCGCTCCCCACCATCCGCCCCGATCCAGGGGCTTGCAGGCCCCGCCTTGAGGCCATGCACGGGGCAAAACTGGGGCAACGTCGGGATTGATCGACCGCGCGGCGACCGATCCGCCTCCAGAGACCCGATGTCCGGGTCAGATCAGGATCAGACCTGGGCCGGCGCGATCGTGTCGAACTGCAGGTCGCTGACGATCGCCGCCCGCTCGGCTTCGCCCTCGGCGAGGCGATGCACGTGCAGCTCGGTGGCGCCGCTGCTCCGCACCCGGTCGAGCCAGGTCCGCCGGAGATGGTCGCGCGGGCTCTCCTTCGAGGTCGCCACCGAGACCATCTCGGCGATGCCGGTCTCGTCGCGCCGCACGGCGATCACCACGGCCTCCGCCATCTCGTCGAGGTCGAAGGCGCCGGCCGAATGGACCCCGACCACGTAGCGCCGGCCCGAATGCCCGCGCCAGGCCGAGAGAGGGAGGGCCGGCGTGCCGCGCAGGCCGGCCGTGGTCTTGAGGCGTTCTTCACGCACATCCTGTCTCCGCGTGCGATCGTCCTTCAGGTCGCGAAGCGCGGCCGACCAGGACAGGGCTCTTCTGTTCGCCATTTGTTCCAACCTACCGCGCGATATCCACAGGCGTCAAGCACAACGTTCCTGAGGAGGAATGTGGTGATGGGGCGAGTTATCCACAAGCAGCCGCTATAGGTGCCGGGCGA
Source organism: Methylobacterium sp. E-066 (assembly GCF_022829635.1). Taxonomy (GTDB): domain Bacteria; phylum Pseudomonadota; class Alphaproteobacteria; order Rhizobiales; family Beijerinckiaceae; genus Methylobacterium. Next base: position 48,927 of record NZ_JAKSYO010000194.1, on the reverse strand, counting down.
TGCGGCAGCCCGCGAAAACGGCCGCTGCGGCTCCGAAAAAACTCAGCGGCGCGGTGCGGCGCCGGCCGGCGCTTCCGTGGCCGATGACGAAGCGCTCTCAGACGCGAAACCCTTCAGGCCGCCTTCCAGAAGGGCGTTCGAGGCCGCCTCCAGACGGTCCTGAGCCAGCGCCTGGAATTCCTGGCGGCCCAACCCCGGGGGGATCGGCTTGAGGAAGTGGATCACGGCCGTGCCGGGTCGGCGGATGAGGCTGTTGCGAGCCCAGAACGCGCCGGTGTTCAGCGCCACCGGCAGGCACGGTACGTTCAACGCCGTGTAGAGATGCGACAGGCCCTGCTTATAGGCTGGCGGAGCCCCGACCGCGCGGCGGGTCCCCTCGGGGAAGATGATGAGCTGGCGGCCATCCCGGATAGCGTCGGCCGCGGCCGCGTTCATCAGGCTCATCGCCCGGGCGCCCTTCGACCGGTCGATCGCCACCATTCCGCTGCGGGACAGGTACCAGCCGATCAGCGGGATCAGCAGCAGCTCGCGCTTGAGGATATAAGCGAATTCCGGGAACACCGTGCAGAGCGCCAGGGTCTCTAGGGCGGACTGGTGCTTGGCCGCGATCAGCAGCGGCCCCTTCGGGATGTTCTCCAGGCCGCGGAACTCGACCCGCATGCCGGCGACCATGCGCAGCAGCCAGAGGGTCATCCGGCCCCAGAGCCGGGCCAGCCGCAGCACCGCGCGGCGGGAGACCAGCGTGGGCAGGCCACCGAGCGCCAGCAGCGTCGTCACCGCGTAGAAGCAGACGTTGAAGGCGAGGGAGCGCAGGGCGAGCATCGGAATCCGCTTCGTGACGGCTTTCCTCTACCGCGCAGAGGCGCCCGCGGCCAAGCGCGGACGGTCCGACACCGGACCAACCGCTCATGCGCCTGCGGCATGTTGATCGGCTCGTTGATCGGTTCGCGAGAACCCGGCGCTGCGCCCGGCGACCAGCCAGTAGACCAGGCCGGCGCTGGCGCCGACGACGAACAGGATCAGCGTCAGCCGCGCCTCGGCAGCGAGAAGCCCCGGGCTTGCCTCCGGACGCGCGGCGCCGCGGGCGAGCCAGGGGAAGGCGGCAGTCAGAAGGCCGCCTCCGGCACCGTACCAGAGCAGGCCGCGGCGCGAAAAAACCTCGCCGGCGAAACCGACCAGGGCGGGGGGCACGAACAGCAGGACGAACAGTGCCTGGGCGAGACCGGCAATCAGGATGACCAGCCCCTCGGGCGGGAGCCCGGCGGACAGGTCGGAGAGCGCCATATCGACGCCCGCGAGCGCCCCGCCGGTGAGCCAGGCATTGGCGGTCGGATCGACCAAGAGTGCCAGCACGAGGATCGCGGCGCCGACCGGTACGGCGAGCAGGAGAGCGAAGGCTCCGAGGAAGAGGCGGCCGAGGACGTGCATGGCAAGCTTCTACACCGAAGTCGGCAGGCCTTCGCAAAACGAAGCCGCGCCCAACCGGTCACGGTCGGGCGCGGCTCCAGACATGCGCGTGTCTTTCGATCGACAGACGATCCGCCTCAGCCGTGGGCGGGAGCCGCCCCGCCATGATCGCCGTGGGAGGACTTTCCGCGCAGGCGGCCGAGCCAGAGCGAGAGGTGGCGGATCACCACGTAGAAGACCGGGGTGAGGAACAGGCCGAAGAAGGTCGCGCCGATCATCCCGAAGAACACCGCCGTGCCCAGCGCCTGCCGCATCTCGGCGCCGGGGCCAGTGGCGATCACCAGCGGCAGGGTGCCGAGGATGAACGCGAAGGCGGTCATCAGGATCGGGCGCAGGCGCAGACGGCAGGCTTCCACCGCCGCCTCGACCGGGCCCCGATGCTCGCGCTGCTCGATGTCGTGCGCGAACTCGACGATCAGGATCGCGTTCTTGGCAGCCAAGCCGATCAGCACGATCAGGCCGATCTGGGTCAGGATGTTGTTGTCCTGCCCCCGGAACTGCACCCCGGCGAGCGCCGCGAGCACGCCGGTGGGCACCACCAGCAGGATCGCCAGCGGCAGCGCCCAGGATTCGTACTGCGCGGCCAGCACCAGGAAGACCAGCAGCACGCCCAGGGCGAAGACGGCGCCGGCGGTGCCGCTCGCAGCCTTCTGCTGGAAGGCGATCTCGGTCCAGTCGTAGGCGTAGCCGTCGGGCAGCACCTTCTTGGCGATGTCCTCCATGGCGGTCAGGGCCTGTCCGGTCGAGACGCCGGGCTTGGCCACGCCCTGGATGGGGACCGAGTAGTACAGGTTGAACCGCTGCACGATCTGCGGGCCGGTCACGTCGCGCACCGAGGCGAGGGTGCCCATCGGCACCAGCGCCCCCGTGGAGGAGCGCACCTTGATCTGCGAGATGTCCTGGATCGACGAGCGGAAGGCGGCATCGCCCTGCAGGCGCACCTGGTAGATGCGCCCGAGCGTGTTGAAGTCGTTCACGTAGGTGCCGCCGAGATCGGCCTGCACCGACGAGAACACGTTGGCGAGCGGCACGTTCAGCATCCGCGCGATGGTGCGGTCAATGTCGAGGAAGAGCTGCGGCGTCGCGTTGTCGAAGGTCGTGAACACGCGCTGCACGTCGGCGCTCTGGTTCGCCTGGGCGATCACCTCGCCGGCCGCGGCCATCAGCGGACCGATCTCCGAGGATTGACGGCTCTCGATCTGCATCTTGAAGCCGCCGCCGTTGCCGAGGCCGCGCACCGGCGGGGGCGGGATCACGATCACCCGGGCTTCCTGGATGTCCGAGGTAGCCTTGAGCACCTCGCCGGTGATCACCCCGGCGCTGCGACCCTCGCCGGCGCGTTCCTTCGCCCCCGTGAGGGTGAGGAACATCACGCCGGCATTGGTCGTGTTGGTGAAGGTCGCTCCGTCGAAGCCCGCGATGATCACCGCGTTGGCGACGCCGGGCACCGTCCTGGCCTGCTTGGCGGCCCGCAGGATCACGTCGGTGGTGCGATCGAGCGAGGAGCCGGAGGGCAGCTGGACGACGCCGATCAGATAGCCCTGGTCCTGGTCCGGGATGAAGCCTGTGGGCGTCGTCTGAGCGAGGTGCAGGGTGCCGGCGATCACCGCTGCGTAGATCAGCAGCATCGCCGCCAGCCCGACGAACCCGCCGGTCAGGACGCGGATCGTGCGGCCGTAGGCGTTCGACGTGGCGTCGAAGGCGCGGTTGAAGCCGTTGGCGAGCCAGTTCAGGAACCGGGCCAGGAAGAATTTCGGCTCCTTGCGCGCATGGTGCGGCACGAGCAGCAGCTTACAGAGCGCCGGAGACAGGGTGAGCGAGTTGAACGCGGAGATCAGGGTCGAGGCCGCGATCGTGAGCGCGAACTGCTTGTAGAACTGGCCCGAGATGCCCGGGATGAACGCGGTCGGCACGAACACCGCCGCCAGCACGAGCGCGATGGCAATGACCGCGCCGCCGACCTCGTCCATGGTCTTGTGCGCGGCATCGCCCGCCGAGAGCCCCTCGGCCATGTTGCGCTCGACGTTCTCCACCACCACGATGGCGTCGTCGACCACGATGCCGATGGCGAGCACGAGCCCGAACAGGGTCAGGTTGTTAAGCGAGAAGCCGAACGCCGCCATCGCCGCGAAGGTGCCGATCAGCGACACCGGAATCGCGATGACCGGGATCAGGGCGGTGCGCCAGCTCTGGAGGAACACCAGTACCACGATGACCACGAGGCCGACCGCCTCGAACAGGGTCTTGTAGACCTCCTGGATCGATTCCTCGATGAACTCGGTCGGGTTGTAGGCGATGCGGTACTCGACGTCCGGCGGGAAGTTCTTCTTGACGGTCTCCATCACCTGCTTGACCGAGGTCGCCGCCTCGAGGGCGTTGGTGCCAGGCCGCTGGAACGCGCCGATGCCCACCGCGGGCGTGTCGTTGAGGTAGGAGTTGGTCGTATAGTCCTTCTGGCCCATCTCGACGCGGGCGATGTCCTTGATCCGGACGAGGCGCCCGTCCTGGGCCTTGATGATCACCTCGGCGAACTGTTCCGGCGTCTTGAAGCGCGCTTGCGACTGGACGACGAGCTGGAACGCCTCGCTCTTGGCCGCGGGCGGACCGTTGAGCTGGCCGGCCGCCACCTGGACGTTCTGCTCCTGGAGGGCCGTGGTGACGTCGGTGACCGACAGGCCGTAGGCGGCGAGCTTGTTCGGATCGACCCAGATCCGCTCGGCGTATTCGTTACCGCCGAAAACCGTGATGTCGCCGACGCCGTCGAGGCGCAGCAGCTCGTCGCGGATGTTCAGGTAGATGTAGTTGGCGAGGTAGTTCTGGTCGTAGGTCTTGTTCGGCGAGAGCAGGTGCACGACCAGCATCAGGTCGGGCGAGGCCTTGCGCACGGTGACGCCGAGGTTGCGCACGTCCGGCGGCAGGCGCGGCTGGGCCACCGAGAGCCGGTTCTGCACCAGCACGTTGGCGATATCGAGGTTGGTGCCGACCTTGAAGGTCACCGTCAGCAGCATGTTGCCGTCGTTGGTCGACAACGACGTCATGTACAGCATGTTGTCGACGCCGTTGACCTCCTGCTCGATCGGCGTCGCGATGGTGGCGGCCACGGTCTCTGCGTTGGCGCCCGGATAGGAGGCGCGCACGGTCACCGTCGGCGGCACGATCTCGGGATATTGCGAGACCGGCAGGGTCTCGTAGGCCACGAAGCCGAGGATCAGGAAGACGATCGACGTGACCGACGCGAAGATCGGCCTATCGACGAAGAAGTGGGCGAAACGCATCGGTCAAACCTCTGAGGCCCGCCGGTCTCCCGGTCGGGGCCCTGCGTCGTCGGTGCGGCGCACGCGGCGCGGCGCGCACGCATGCGATCGTGTCGAGCCGGTCGGGCTCACGTCTTGCTCGGGGGCAGCTCGATCGTCTCAGGGGCGACCGTGGCCCCCGGGCGGACGCGGGCGATGCCGTTGACCACCAGGGTCTCGTCGCCCTTCAGGCCGCTGCGGATCACCCGGTAACCGTCGACCTTCGGGCCGAGCACCACGTCCTTCTGCTGGATCACGTTGTCGGGCCCGAGCACGTAGACGATGCGCTTGTCCTGGTTGGCGGCGACCGCCTCGTCGGGGATCATCACGCCCTGGAACGGCTTGGTGGCCGGCATCGCGACGATGCCGAACAGGCCGGGCTTGATGAACAGGTCGGCGTTGGGGACCGTAGCGCGCAGCAGGATCGTGCCGGTGGCGTTGTCGACGCGGTTGTCGACGAAGTCGAGGGTGCCCTTGCGGGTCGGCTTCGCCTCGCCGGAGAGCGAGATCAGGATCGGCACGCCCTTGCCCTGCTGGGTCTGACCCATGCCGATGCCGAGGCTGCTCTGATACTTAAGGAACGACTTCTCATCGACGGTGAAGCTGAACCAGATCGGGTCGAGCGACACGATCGTGGTCAGCATCGTCTGGTCGGCGCTGACGATGTTGCCCTCGGTGACCAGCCGCCGGCTGATCCGACCGTTGACCGGCGCCTTCACCTCACTGAAGTCGTAGTTGAGCTGCGCGTTGTTCAGCGCCGCCTGGGCGCTGTCGACGTCGGCCTGGGCGGTCAGCGAGGCCTGCCGGCGCTGGTCGGTGACCTGCTCGGAGATGTTGCCGCTCCGCGACAGGGTCTGGGCGCGCTCGAGATCGGTCTGCGAGAAGGATTGGCGCGCCTTGGCGGAGGCCAGGGCGGCCTGGGCCTGCTCCAGGGCCGCCTTGTAGGGGCGCCGGTCGATCACGAACAGCAGATCGCCTTTCTTCACCGTCTGGCCGTCGGTGAAGTTAATCTTTTCCAGGTATCCGGTGACCCGGGCCCGGACCTCGACGTAATCGATCGCATCGAAGCGGCCGGTATACTGGTCCTGCTCGACGATCTCGCGGACCACCGGCTTGGCCACGGTGACCTTCGGTGGCGGGCCGCCCGGTGCCTGGGCATGCGCGATCGGTGCGAGGGGACCCGCAACGAGGAAGCCGGCGGCGAGACCGGAGAGCACGGGGAGGAGGCTGGAAAGCCGGCTGCGCATCGGGTCCTGCTGTCCGTTGGCCGACCCGGCGGTCGAACCGAGCTTGACGATGAGTCCTTGGCAGACGCGCCGTAACCCGCGCGCCCTCTTACCCATTGTGCGAGAGCGCACATCGCGGCCCCTGGAGGCCGGATTGTTTCAACCGCTTACTCGATTGCTTCGCCCGCGGCGGACCAATCCTTGAAGCCGCCCTTGTAGTGCTCGGCGATGTCGAGACCGGCCTTCTGGGCCGCCACCAGGGCGTGAACCGAGCGGACTCCCGACCCGCAGGACAGGACCGGACGGCGGCCATCCGCAGCGATCAGAGCGGCCACCGCCTGCGGATCGAACGTGGAGAGCGGATGCGAAACGGCGCCGGGAATGTGTCCAGCCTCGTATTCGTGGTCCTCGCGCACGTCGATGATCAGCATTGTGCCATCGCTCAACCCGCGCTTGACCGTCTCGCGATCGAGATCGACCACCTGCATCGACAGGATCTCCGTTCCGCCCAACCCGGGGCCGGCCCTAAGGGCTGACGCTTTCCCTTATTCGTCAGGCCGGAGCGGCGCAACTCGCGGCGGTTCCGACGATCCGGTCAGATCGCCGCGAGCGTCGGGCCGACGGCCGCGAAATGCGCGTCCCAATGCGGCGGCCCATAGCCGTCGAGACGCCCGGCGAGCTCGGCCCGGAGCGGCGCGTCCGGCTGGGCGAGTGCCTCGATCGCCTCCAGCCAGCCCGGGCCGTCGAGGGGATCGCGGAACAGGGCGAAGCCGCCGGCGATCTCCCGGTGGACCGCGATGTCCGAGGCCACCACCGGCAGGCCGGAGGCCGCCGCCTCGACGATCGGGATGCCGTAGCCCTCCGTGAACGAGGGCATCAGCAGGGCGGTGCAGCTGCGGGTCAGCGCGGCGAGGCCGTGCGTCGAGAGGCCCGTAACCTCGACCGCGTGGGCGCGCACGCCGGGGCAGCGTTCGAGCATGTCGATGGCGCTCTCGGCCTCCCAGCCCCGGCGCCCGACCACGACCAAACGCGGCGTCGCGGCCCCGTGCCGCTCGGCCAGGACGCGCCAGAGCTGGAACAGCAGCAGGTGATTCTTGCGCGATTCGATCGTGCCGCAGACCAGGAAGGTCGGGCGGTCCGGCTGGATACGCGGCCCCGTCCGCCCGAAGGCCGGCTCGACCCCGAGATGCCCCACCGCCACCGGCGGCCGGCCGAACCCCTCGGCGGCCAGGTGATCGAGGGTGCGCGCGCCGGTATCGGCGGAATTGACGAGAATCGCGGCCGCATGCCGGCCGATGGTGCGCATCCGGACCCGGTGGCGATCGGCCTCGCCGGCGCGCCCGTATTCGGGATGGGTGATCGGGATGAGGTCGTGGACGAAGAACGCCGCACGCACGTCCCGCCGGTCGTAGAGCCAGTCGAACCGACCGGGATTGTCGAGGCGCAGATGGGAGGTGTGCAGGTAGAGCGCATCCCGGGGCAGGGTCGAGAGCGGGCGGCCGCGCAGGGCGATATCGGCCGCCGTCCGCGCCTGGATCCGGCGGCGCTGCGTGCCGCCGGCCCGCGATGCCTGCGCTGACGAGGCGGATGTCACCGGGGCGCCAAGCCGCGCCGCCAGCCCGCGATAGACCGGATCCGAGAGCGCATCCCGATCCTCGACCCAGCCGGCCGCCACGGCTTCGACGATGGCCAGCGCGTGCGCGCGGTCGAGCACCCGCGGCCCATACGCCGTCGAGACCACGCCGACGCCCGGCCCCGGCCGGCCCAGACAGTGGCGTGCATAGGCGAGATCGACCCGGTCGATTCCCGACGGGCTCGCATGGCGCAGCCGCGTGACGAGGCGCGTGAGATCGAAGGCGATCGGTCGGTCCGTCATGATCCTCGATGGCGTGGCGCGATCGTTTTGGCGCGATGCGGATGCTCCCCGTAACCGCCCGGGCCGGAGAGGGCCAGCGCCGCAGATCCGGCGTGAAGGGCTTGCGCGGGCGGAGCGCGACGGCTAAGAGCCCCGGGCCCATGTGGCGTCGGAGTGTAGCGCAGCCCGGTAGCGCACCTGTCTGGGGGACAGGGGGTCGTCGGTTCAAGTCCGGCCACTCCGACCATATCTTTTTCGCCCAGCACGACCATGATGGCGCAGGCGACGAGCCTTCGATTTCCAGACATCGAAATTCGGTTTCGCGGCAAAATCTCGCGCCCGCGTCTCAGAGCCTGTTTGACTGCGTGATCGCAGTCGCGTGCCGGTTCTGACTGACGTGTATCCCAATCGTCCCCTCATTCTGAGGTGCTGCGCAGCAGCCTCGAAGTAGCCCTCCAGGGATCGCCCGGCCAGCTGGAGGGCTCCTTCGAGGGCTCCGCTCCGCTACGCTACCTCAGGATGAGGGCGAGAAGGGGAAAGACCGGTCGAACAGGCTCTCACTCCGGCGGCGCGTAGGCCGAGCCGTCCGCGGCCCGCAGCGGCGCCTCCACGTAGCGCCCGTGCTCCGGAACGGCGACCCGATCGAAATCCTCGGCGAGGGCATGGAGCGCCCGGCGCATCTCGGGACCCTGGAGCGGGCGGCCGTGGCCAGTGATGACGCGCTCGGGTTCGAGGGCGGCGAGTGCCCGAACCGAGTCGCGCGCCGCGCCCCAATCAATCGTCAGATACATCGGTGGCCCGTGCAGCTCCGGCTCCTGCAACGCCACCGCGTAGGCCGATTCCTGCGCCGTGGTGACGAAAGCGTCGCCGACGATCAGGGTGCGGTCGGCCTCGCGCCAGAACGAGACATGGCCCGGCGCGTGGCCGGGCGTGTGGATCCAGCGCCAGCCGGCCATCGGCGGCACGGAGCCGTCCTCCGGCAGGAGCTGCAAGCGCGAGGATACGTCGACCGGTTTCGTCGGGAAGAGCGGCGACAGGCGGCCTAATAAGCCGCCGCCGACGCTGGGATCGGGAGCCGGGTAGGAGGCGCTGCCGTCGAGATAGGGCCGCTCCAGCGCGTGCGCGTAGACCGGGACGTCCCAGTCCTCGGCGAGGTCCTCCAGCACGCCGACATGGTCGAAATGGCCGTGGGTCAGCACGATCGCGGCGGGCCGAGCGCCCGCACCGAACCGTTTTTCGGCCGCCGCCTTGATCGCACCCTTGGCGCCCATCACGCCGGCATCGACCAGAACCCAGCCGCGGTCGCCGGCCCCGGGCTCCCCGACGAACACGGTGTTGACTAGGACGAGCCGCCGATAGGCGACATCGTCGGTGATCGCGTGGGTAGAATCGTCCCGCTCGGCATCGCGCGCCGGATCGTCGGCGCGGGCTTTCGGGTCGACCGGGATCTGCTGGGCCATGCGCGGCGGCTTCCATGCGGATTGCCCGAGGAAGCCGGCCTCGGCCGAGCCCGCTCAGGTCGTTGCGGCGGCAGGGGTTTTGCCACCGTGGCGACGGCCGCTCCGGCGTGGAAGGCTGCCGCCGCTGGTCTACCGCCAACCGGGCTCGTAGAAGCATGTTCCCCGCGCATCCGGGGGGCCGCCTCGCCGCAGCGGCATCGCGCGCCGCGATCCCGACCCCATATTGTAGCCATCGACGCTCCCGTCGCAGGTCCCAGCATGGCACCGAGCCCGCTCACCCTCATCGCGTCCGCCGCCATCGTCGCCCTGGTCGCCACCGGCACGGGGGCGATCGTCCTGCAGCAGGGCTCGAAGTTCAGCCATCCGCGCCGGGTCGGCGGCAGCTTCGCGATGGCGGATCTCGACGGGCGCCCGGTGAGCCAGGCCGACCTGCTCGGCAAGCCGGCGGCCCTGTTCTTCGGCTTCACCCATTGCCCGGAGGTCTGCCCGACGACGCTCACGACGCTGTCCGGCGCGCTCGGCCGGATGGGCCGCGACGCCGACCGCATCAACGTCGTCTTCGTCACCCTGGACCCGGAGCGCGACACCCCCGAAAGTCTGCGGGAGTACCTGACCGCCTTCGATCCGCGCATTCGCGGCTTCGTCGGGACACCCGAGCAGGTGGCCCGCATGGCCGACGCCTACCACGTCGCCTACAAGCGCGTGCCGGTCCCGGGCGGCGACTACACGATGGAGCATTCCGCCACCGTCGGCCTGTTCGACAAGACCGGCCGCATGGTCGGGGAGATCGGCTACGGCGAGGACGAGGATCGCACCCTGTCCAAGCTGATCACCCTGGCGCTGCCGGGCCAGTGCGCCCCCGGGGGCGGCGCCGCCCTCTGGGAGACCGACGGCCCCACCAACGCCTGCGGCCCACGAAGCTGAACCTCGGCCGACCCGGCGGTCAATTGCGCGGTCATCCGAGCGTGACTAGAGGGCGGAGCGGGTCGTCGGACCGGCGATTCCCGGAGGTTTCAGCTTGATCACGCGACGCGCTCTGACAGCCGTGGGCCTGCTGGCCCTCTCGCCCCTCGCGCGCCCAGCCCTGGCCGCGTCCGGCGGTCCGCGCCTGGCGCCGCCGGAGCCGATGGATTTCGACCGCCTCAAGGACCTGGCCCGCACGCTGCGCGACCGGCCCTACGCGCCGCCGCCCGAGGCGCCGGCCTCGCCGACCTTGGACGCCCTGACTTACGGGCCCCTCCAGGAGATCCGCTACCCGCCCGCGCACGCCCTATTCCCGGACAGCCCGTACCCGGTCACCTTCTTCCACCTCGGCAACTTCTTTCGGCACCCGGTCAAGATCTTTGCCCTCGAAGGCGGCCAGGCCCGCGAGGTGCTGTATTCCCGCGATCTCTTCGCCTACCCGCCCGGCAATCCCGGCAAGGATCTGCCCGACGGCGCTGGGTTTGCCGGCGTCCGCTTCCAGAAGGTCCCGGCCGATCAGCCCGGCGCCGACGGCGATTGGCTGGCCTTCCTCGGCGCCTCCTATTTCCGTGCCGCCGGCGACGGAGCGCAATACGGCGCCTCGGCCCGGGGCATCGCCATCGACACGGCACCGGGACCGGGCAAGACGGAGGAATTCCCGGTCTTCACCTGCTTCTACGTGTCGCCCGCCGCGGACGGGGCGGTCACCATCCTGGCGCTGCTCGAAGGCCAGAGCCTCACCGGCGCCTACCGGTTCACCGCCCGGAAGGAACCGCACGTGGTGATCGATGTCGCCTGCACGCTCTACATCCGGAAGGCGGTCGAGCGGTTCGGCGTCGCGCCGCTGACCTCGATGCTTTGGTACTCGGAAGGAATGAGCCGGTTCCTCGCCAGCGACTGGCGGCCCGAGGTGCACGATTCCGACGGGCTGCTGATGCAGACCGGCGCCGGCGAATTGATCTGGCGCCCACTCAACAACCCGCCGCGGCTCAGCGTCAGCGCCTTCGCGGACCGCTCGCCGAAGGGGTTCGGCCTGCTCCAGCGCGACCGGGCCTTCGCCAACTACATCGACGACGGTTTCGAGGAGAACCGCCCCGATATCTGGGTCGAGCCGCAGGGCGATTGGGGGGCGGGCAGCGTGCAACTCGTCGAGATCCCGACCCACCAGGAGACCGACGACAATATCGGCGCGATGTGGGTGCCGGCCGACCCGCCGGCCGCCGGGGCCGAGCGCAGCTTCGCCTATCGCCTGCACTGGCCGGTGACCGAGCCGGTGACGACGGACCTGGCCCGCTGCGTCGCGACCCGGGCGACCAAGGCGTCCTGGCTCTCCGACGTGGATCGGCGTCCGGGCCGGGCGAACCTTGTGCGCCAGTTCGTGCTGGAGTTCGAGGGCGCGGCCCTGGCGGGCCTCGATCCGGAGAAGGCCCAGGTGGCGCTGACGCTGTCGCGCGGTAGCGCCGAGGAGATCGGCGCCACCTGGGCACCCTACGGCAAGCCGAGCCCCTGGCGGGTCTTCCTGAAAGTCTACGCCGAAGGCCCCGAGCCAATCGAGATGCGGCTGCAGCTCAAGAGCGGCGGCCGGCTGCTCTCCGAGACCTGGGTCTACCAGTACTATCCGGAGGCGCCCGGGACGGTGCTTTAGAGCCTGTTTGAACGGCCTTCTCCCATCTCGGTCTCATCCTGAGGTGGCGTAGCGGAGCGGAGCCCTCGAAGGAGCCCTCCAGCCAGCCGCGCGATCCCTTGAGGGCTCCTTCGAGGCTGCTGCGCAGCGCCTCAGGATGAGGGGACGATTGGGATACACGTTGGGCAGAACCGTCACGCGACGGCCGTCGCGCCGTCAAACAGGCTCTCGACGAAAGGCCAACGCGGCGCATTGCCGGCACGCCGCGACCGTCCTTACAAGGTTACCCTGGGGCGGCACCGCGCCGTCCCCTCACCGCATCCGAGGCCGTCATGAACGGCGAACCACCGCCCGGCCTCAACCTGCCCGAGGCCCTGACCCGGCTGCTGAAAGCACCCCGGAGCGCGATCTGGCCGACGCCCGAGGACAGGTATCGCCTGCGTCTCGGCCGCCAGCGGCCCCGCGAGCCGAGCCGGGCCGTGATGGGCGTCTGGATCTGGGCGATCCTGTACAACCTGATCGGCTTCGCGATCCTCGCGACCCTGTGGCGGACAATGCACTGACCCGATGACAGCACCCGCATCGACTCATTCCCGCATCCTCTGTGCAATCCTGGCCGCGCTGCCTCTGCTGGCCGCACCCGCTGCAGCGCAGGCGCCCGACAGCGCCCTGAACGCGGATGATGGCACCGGGGCGGTCAAGGTCTGCGCGCCGGTGGCGATGCCGCGCTGGCGCTCGATGATTCCAGCGCCCAAGACCTGGACCTTCTTGGACTGCATGGGTTTTTCGGGCGAGATGGGCGCCAGCCATTTCCAGCTCGGCTGCCTGTTCGCCAACGTCACGCCGCATGCGCAGAAATACGCCTGGGGGCCAATGGTGGCGATCGAGAAGGCGGCCCTGGCCAAGCCGCAGCCACCGATGCCCAATTGCGGCTGGTGAGGCGTCGGATCGGCCCTGACCGGCCAGGCTGGCGGGTCAGTCCGGGGCGAGGGTGAGGTGAGCCTGGAAGACGATCGCGCCGTCCTCGTTGCGGACCCGCGCTTCCAGGCGTAGGCCGATCAGGTCGGACGCCAACAGCCATCCTAGCTTGACCTGAAGGGAGTCGTTGGCGACTTCCACCGAGGCTTCCGCGCGGATCGACAGGCCTCGTGCCGGGCGCAGAACTCAAATCGTTCCTCGTCCCGAGAAAGCACCTCGCTATCGATTATATCGGTGACATAGCGGACGACACACCGCATCCGGGGGCAAACAGGACACGCGCTGCATCGGATCGTGACTGTCGGTAACTTGTGTTAAGGCGTCCTGCGCCTTCGCTCCGCAGGGCCAAACGGTGTTCCGCGCGTCACAGCAGGGCCGAGAAGCGTTCACCGCGGATATGAAATCTGTTTCCAGCGTTGAGCCAAAACAGACGCAGTGTGCCGGCGGCTCATCGTCTGAAAGCGTACATAGATCGCGGAGAAGCTCAATTTCTCTTGTGGTCGGCCGGTGGCCGTTTACCTCGATTCGAGCGTGAACAGCCACGCTCGAGCGCCGATAACCGAGAGATTGTCCGCGCCCGAACCCTGATTTTGGAGCGGAGCCTTGGATCGACCGAAGCAGGACGGCGTCCGCAATCGTCTGCTCCGTCTCATGGCACCCGATGATTTCGCCCGTCTCGCCCCCGCGCTGGAGACCGTCTCGGTACCGCTGCGCGAGCTGCTGATCCTGCCGCTCGAGCCGATCGCCCACGCGCATTTCGTCGAGGAAGGCATCGTGTCGCTGGTCGCCGACACGGTCGAAGGCCGGATCGAGATCGGGGTCGTCGGCTATGAGGGGATGTGCGGCGCGCCGCTCGTGCTGGGCACGGACCGCACGCCGCACACGGCCCTGGTCCAATCCGATCTCGTGGCCCTGCGGGTTCCCGCGGCGATCCTTCAGGCGGCGTTGAGCGAAAGCGCAACCCTGCGCAGCCTGCTTGGGCGATACGTGCAGAGCCTGATCGTCCAGGTCGGGCATACGGTCTACGCCAACACGGATCTCACCATCGAGGCGCGGCTCGCCCGGTGGATCCTGATGACCCACGACCGGCTGCAGAAGGACGAGCTGATCCTCACGCACGAGTTCCTGGCGATGATGCTCGGCGTTCGGCGGCCCGGCGTCACGACGGCGACGCATGTGTTGGAGGGCGCGGGCATGATCCGGGCCCGGCGCGGCCGAATCATCGTGATTGACCGCGACAAGCTCGAGGACTTGGCGGGGGATGCCTACGGGCCGGCCGAGGCCGAGTACGAACGGCTCCTCGCCAAGGGTTGACGCACGGCCGATCGAGGCCAGCCCGACATTGCGGAGCCGCCGCCCGGCGGGCATGCTGACGGGCGCGGAATCGACGCGGTTCCGAGCGGATGGGCGGCACCGGCGCGTCAGGGGCGTGCGCGAAGCGTTTCCTTAAAGCCTGGGCCCGAAACTGAGCGGCGATTTCGGTGTGGCCAACGCACCACGCGCTCGGTCCGCTCGGGCACTTGCCAACAGCGATGCGCGTCGACGCGCTTTGACGCGCGCTAGAGATCGGTTTACAGGTGACAAGGCACGACAAGCAATAACCATGCCGGAAGCAATGTAGCGCGGCTGGTCAATCACGCTGAAAGGGCATCGGGGCCTCTTATGAGTTTGGTGCAACGGCTGGAAGTGCGTCAGGGCCAGTCCCTGGTGATGACGCCGCAGCTCCTGCAAGCGATCAAACTCCTGCAATTGTCGCACCTCGATCTCGCCGCCTATGTCGAGGCCGAGCTGGAGCGCAATCCGCTGCTGGAACGCGCCGAATCCGAGGGCCCTGCGACCGGTGACGCCGAGGCCGCTGGTCCGTCGAACGAGGCGTCCGGCGAGTCCTTCGACGCCGCCGACCCCGATTCGTGGCAGCCCTCCGAGCTCAATCCGAGCCGCGGCGAGATCGAGACCGAGTTCGATACGCGGCTCGACAACGTCTTCCCGGACGACGCCCCCACGCAGGTGCAGGAGGCATCCAGCGGCGACATGCTCTCGCTGACGCCGCCCCCCTACGGCAGCAGCGGCGGCAGCTTCGATTCCGACGCGCCCGATTTCGAGGCCGCCCTGACGGCCGAGATCTCCCTGCGCGATCACCTTGCAAGCCAGCTCGACCTGGCGACCCGCAATCCGACCGATCGGCTGATCGGCGGCTTCCTGATCGACGCGGTCGACGAGGCCGGCTACCTCCGCGAGACGGTCGAGGGCGTGGCCGAGCGCCTCGGCGCCGAGGTCGCCACGGTGGCCCGGGTGCTGACCCTGGTCCAGAGCTTCGACCCGCCCGGCATCGCCGCCCGCGACCTCGCCGAGTGCCTGGCGATCCAGCTGCGCGAGCGCGACCGGTTCGACCCGGCCATGCAGGCCCTGGTCTCGCGCCTCGACCTTGTCGCCAAGCGCGATTTCAGCGCCCTGCGCCGCCTCTGCGGCGTGGACGACGAGGACCTCGTCGAGATGCTGGGCGAGATCCGCCGGCTGGACCCGAAGCCCGGGCGGGCCTTCGGTTCAAGCGGCGTCGAGGTGCTGATCCCCGACGTGTTCGTGCGCGCGGCACCGGATGGATCCTGGCTGGTGGAACTCAACGGCGAGGCTCTGCCCCGCGTGCTGGTCAACCAGAGCTACTATGCTCGCGTCGTGCGCGGCGCCTCCGCCGAGGGCGACAAGGCCTTCCTGTCCGAGGCGCTGCAGAACGCCAACTGGCTCACCCGTTCCCTGGAGCAGCGCGCCCGCACGATCCTGAAAGTCGCCACCGAGATCGTCCGCCAGCAGGACGGGTTCTTCGTCCACGGCGTCACGCATCTGCGGCCGCTGAACCTGAAGACCGTGGCCGAGGCGATCGGCATGCACGAATCGACCGTGTCCCGGGTCACCTCCAACAAGGCGATCGGGACCAGCCGCGGCACCCTGGAGATGAAATACTTCTTCACCGCGGCGATCCCGGGTGCGGCCGGCATGGCGGCGCATTCCTCCGAGGCCGTGCGCCACCGGATCAAGCAACTGGTCGACGGCGAGACGCCGGACGACGTGCTGTCCGACGACGCGCTGGTGCAGAAGCTGCGCAGCGAGGGCGTCGACATCGCCCGCCGGACCGTGGCGAAGTACCGGGAATCCCTGCGGATCCCGAGTTCGATCGAGCGCCGCCGGGAGCATTACGCCCACGGCACCGCCCATCACGGGGCGCTGGCCCTGCGCTGAGATCCGCCGGAACGGTCTTGCGCCGCGCCGTCGTCCGGCCCATCGGTCGCGCGCCGAATCACGACGCCCGGACCCGCGATGACTCCTTCCGCCAAGCCCCCGCGCAGCCTCACCGCCATCGTGCTCGCGGCCGGGAAGGGCACGCGGATGCGCTCGGACCTGCCCAAGGTGCTCCACCGAATTGCCGGGCGGACCATGCTCGGCCACGTCCTCGCCGCCGTGCAGGCGGCGGGCGCCGGCCGGATCGCCGTGGTCGCCGAGCCCGGCCGCGAGGATGTCGCCGCCGAGATCGCCCGGGAAGCGCCCGGCGCGCAGGTGTTTCCGCAGGCCGAGCGGCTCGGCACCGCCCACGCGGTGCTGGCCGCCCGGGCCGTGCTCGAAGCGCCGGACGACGACGTGGTCATCGCCTTCGGCGACACGCCGCTGATCAGCGCCGAGACGTTTTTACGACTTCGCGCGCCGCTGGCGGAGGGCGCGGCAGTCGCAGTGCTGGCCTTCGAGAGCCCGACTCCGACCGGCTACGGCCGGGTGCTCACCGAGGGCAGCCGCGTCCTGGCGATCCGTGAGGAGAAGGATGCAAGCCCGGCCGAGCGGGCCGTGACCCTGTGCAATGCCGGGCTGATGGCCCTCTCGGGGCAACACGCCCTGACGCTGCTCGGGCGCATCGGCAACGACAACGCCGCCGGCGAATACTACCTCCCCGACGCGGTGGCGCTCGCCGTCGCGGAAGGGCTCTCGGTCACGGTCGTGCCCGTGGACGAGGCGGAGGCGCAGGGGGTCAACGACCGGGTGCAGCTCGCCGTCGCCGAAGCCGCGATCCAGGCCCGGCTGCGCCGCAGCGCCATGCTGGGCGGTGCCACGCTGATCGCTCCCGAAACGGTCTTTCTCAGTCACGACACGATCCTCGGACGCGACGTGGTGGTGGAGCCCCATGTGGTGTTCGGGCCGGGCGTGCGGGTCGGGGACGGCTGCACGGTGCGGGCCTTCGCCCACCTCACCGACACGTCCCTGGAGGCGAGCGTCAAGATCGGGCCGTTCGTGCGCCTGCGCGGCCATGCCGTCCTGGAGACGGGTGCGGAACTCGGCAACTTCGTCGAGTTGAAGAACGCCCGGATGGGACCGGGCGCCAAGGCCGCGCACCTCACCTATCTCGGCGACGCGGAGATCGGCGCGAAGGCCAATATCGGCGCCGGCACGATAACCTGCAATTACGACGGCGTGCTCAAGCACCGGACCACGATCGGCGCCGGCGCCTTCATCGGCTCGAACTCGGCGCTCGTCGCCCCGGTCACCGTGGGGGAGGGGGCCTACGTGGCCTCCGGCTCGGTCATCACCGACGATGTGCCGGCGGACGCCATGGCGGTCGCCCGCGGCCGGCAGGCGGTGAAGCCCGGATGGGCGAAGGTGAAGCGGGCCGCACTGCTCGCCGAAAAGGCTTTGCGCGGGGGGCGTTGAGGCGCACTGGCCGAGGTCTGCTGCCGATCTCGGCTTGGGTGTGCGATGGCCGACCTCGACCCATGCCAGCCGTACCAATAGCCACCGGCGCTTCCCGAAAGCGGCCATTCGTCGGCCGTCCCCAACTTCGGCTAGCGGTGGTTTGCGGAACTTGGCGTTAGGGCTTCCGGTGGGACGGTGCGCCTATGAGCTACACGGTCAAGTTGGCGATCTTCCCACCCTGGAAAGCGCCTGTCCCTTACGAGACCCTCATAGGAGTGTTCGCCACCGCTGAGGGGGCCGCCGAGGCGGGGGCAAAGGCACTTGAGCCCATTACTGAACGCGAACTTGCCGATCTGGCCTCCGGCCTGAAACCGAGATCGCAACGCGTGGGCGAGGGGTGGATCACAGCGATCGAGGTGCCCGAAGGATCGGTCCACGGATACCTGATCTACGACGAGACCGGCGTTGAGGTGTTTAACTGGACCACTCTGGATGTCGCCGTGGAACGCGCTGCCGAGGACTGATCAGGGTCGTGAGCAGGCTCGGCGACGATGTCCGCTTCCACGCATCGATGCCCCAAAGCAGACCAGCTGAAATCCATCCAAAGCTGACTGTCAGCGTCCGCCCTATGGCCGCAACGCGAACAGTCGCCCGCGTGTACCGCTTGCAAGCCGTGGATTTAATTGCACCAGGAAGACCGCCGCGGCAGCGGCAACTCAGATCCGATAGCGACGCCCGCGGGCACGCCCAAGCTTGACGCGCCTCCACGCAGCTGGGACACGGCCGCCTTTCCGGATATCGGCCCGCACGATGCTGCTCAACCGCTTGTTTCCCGTCTGCGCCGTCCTGGCAGCGGCCACGGCCTATTTCGCGCCGGACGTGTTCCTGCCGGTGCTCCCGCACGTCGCAATCCTGCTGGCCGTAATCATGTTCGCCCTCGGCGTGACGCTGACGACCGCAGATTTCGGCCGGATCCTGGCCCGGCCCGCGCCGGTGGCGGCCGGCGTGGTCGTCCACTACCTCGTGATGCCCGCCGCCGCCTGGGCCATCGCCCACGCCCTCGGCATGGGCACCGAACTCACGACCGGCATGGTGCTGGTCGGCAGCGTCGCCAGCGGCACGAGTTCCACCCTGATGGTCTACATCGCCGGTGGCGATGTCGCGCTGTCGGTGACGATCGCCACGGCGTCGACGCTGGTGGGTCTGGTGGCGACGCCGCTGCTGGTGCGCTTCTACGTCGACGCTGCCGTGCCGGTGGACGTGGCGGGGCTCCTGGCCAGCCTCGTGGAGATCGTGGCCGCGCCGGTAGCTCTGGGGCTGGCGCTCAACCGGGTCGCGCCGCGCCTCGTTGGGCGCATCGAGCGGGCTCTGCCCGCCGTGTCGATGCTCGCCATCCTGCTGATCATCGGCGCCGTCGTGGCCGGCAGCCGGGCCAGCATCGCCGCCGTCGGCCCACTCGTGCTGCTGGCGGTGGTGCTGCACAACGGAGCCGGTCTGGTCTGCGGCTACTGGAGCGGGCGCCTGCTGGGCTTCGATGAGGGCACCTGCCGAACCTTGGCCCTGGAAGTCGGCATGCAGAATTCCGGTCTCGCGGCGGCGCTGGGCAAGCTATATTTCTCGCCGCTGGCCGCTCTGCCGGGCGCGGTCTTCTCCGTGTGGCACAACCTGTCGGGCTCGGTACTCGCCAGTCACTGGTCGGGACGGAACGCAGCCATCGCCACGCGCGGGACCGCGCCCTCATAGGAGAACCGCCGAGGCGACCGCGCACATCAGCATCGGTTCGGCCGGGGCTGGCCCTGCGCGGCTCTGATCCGGTACAAGTCCCGCTTGGCTTGGGCATGAGCGAACGGCCCGGACCTTGTTGCGCGGCGCGTCCGCGCGGCGATCCCGGCCTCAGAGCGAGAGACAATCCCATGTGCGGCATCGTCGGCATCGTCGGGCGCGACGCGGTGGCGGGGCAGGTGATCGAGGCCCTGCGGCGGCTCGAATACCGCGGCTACGATTCCGCCGGCATCGCCACCCTGGAGCACGGGCGCCTGGAGCGCCGCCGCGCCTCGGGCAAGCTGATCAATCTGGAGGCGCGGCTCGCGCAGGAGCCGCTCACCGGCACGATCGGCATCGGCCACACCCGCTGGGCGACCCATGGCCGGCCCAACGAGACCAACGCCCACCCGCACGCCACCAAGCGGCTCGCCGTCGTCCATAACGGCATCATCGAGAACTTTCGGGAGCTGAAGCACGAGCTGGAGGCCGACGGAATCGTCTTCGAGACCGAGACCGACACCGAGGTCGTAGCCCAGCTGGTCAGCCGCAACATGGACCGGCAGATGAGCCCGGTCGACGCCGTGGCCGCCGCCCTGCCGCGGCTGCGCGGCGCCTTCGCGCTGGGCTTCATCTTCTCCGGCGAGGAGAACCTGCTGATCGGCGCCCGCCACGGCGCGCCGCTCGCGATCGGCTTCGGCCAGGGCGAGACCTATCTCGGCTCGGACGCCCTGGCGCTCGCCCCCTTCACCGACGCGATCACCTATCTCGACGAGGGCGACTGGGCGATCCTGACCCGGCACAGTGCCGAGATCCGCGACCAGTCCGGCGCCCGCGTCGAGCGCCCGCGCCAGAAGATCGCCACGCAGGCCTACCGGATCGACAAGGGCGAGTACCGCCACTTCATGGCGAAGGAGATCCACGAGCAGCCCGAAGTGGTCGGCCGCACGCTGGCCCACTACGTCGACATGGCGAACGGCCGGGTGATGCTGCCGGAGGCGCTGCCCTTCGATTTCGCCAAGCTCAGCCGCGTCTACATCACCGCCTGCGGCACGGCGTTCTATGCCGGGCTGGTGGCGCGCTACTGGTTCGAGCAGATCGCGCGCCTGCCGGTGGAGATCGATGTCGCCTCGGAGGCCCGCTACCGTGAGGCGCCCCTGGAGAAGGACGGGCTGACGCTCGTCATCTCGCAATCGGGCGAGACCGCCGACACCCTGGCCTCGCTCCGCTATGCCAAGTCTCAGGGCCAGCACACGCTCTGCGTCGTCAACGTCCCGACCTCGACCATCGCGCGGGAATCCTCCGTGGTGATGCCGACGCTCGCCGGCCCCGAGATCGGCGTGGCCTCGACCAAGGCGTTCTCGTGCCAGCTCACCGTGCTGCTGTGCCTCGCCATCGCGGCCGGGCGCGCCCGCGGTACCCTCGACGCGGCCGGCGAGCGCCGGCTGGTCGACGCGCTGATCAAGGCGCCGGGCCTGATGGCCGAGGCGCTGACCCGGGAATCGGAGATCGAGCTCCTGGCCCGGGACGTCGCGAAGGCCCGCGACGTGCTCTATCTCGGCCGCGGCACCAGCTACCCGATGGCGCTGGAAGGCGCGCTGAAGCTCAAGGAAATCAGCTACATCCACGCCGAGGGCTACGCCGCGGGCGAGCTGAAGCACGGGCCGATCGCGCTGATCGACGAGAGCGTGCCGGTGATCGTGATCGCGCCCCACGACGCGGTGTTCGAGAAGACGGTCTCGAACATGCAGGAAGTCGCCGCGCGCGGCGGGCGCATCGTGCTGATCGGCGACGCCAAGGGCGCGGCCGAGCACGGGCTCGACACCATGGCCACCGTGACCATGCCGGACCTCGACGCCACCGTGGCACCGATCGTGTACGCGGTGCCGATCCAGCTGGTGGCCTACCACACCGCGGTGTTCATGGGGAAAGACGTCGACCAGCCCCGGAACCTCGCGAAGTCGGTCACCGTCGAGTAGCCACCGAGACCTGCGATGACCGAGAGAGACGCCGCCGCGATCCGCTGGCTCGAAGGGCAGGAGGGCGCGATGCTGGCCCTGCTCGAAGAGCTGGTGAACATCGATTCCGGCTCCTACGACAAGGCCGGGGTCGATGCGGTGGGAGCCCGCCTCGCGTTCTTCCTGGCCGAGCACGGCGTCTCGGTCACCACCATCCCAGTGGAGGATTACGGCGACGCGCTGAAGGCCCAGGTCGCCGGGTCCGGGGGGGCCAACCGGCCGATCGTGCTGATGGGCCATCGCGACACCGTCTTTCCGAAGGGCGAGGTCGCCCATCGGCCGTTCCGGATCGCGGAGGGCCGCGCCTACGGGCCGGGCGTCGCCGACATGAAGGCCGGGCTGGTGATGAACGCCTTCGTACTCGCCGCCTTCCACCGGGCCGGCGGCGCGCCGGTGCCGCTGGTCGGCCTGTTCACCAGCGATGAGGAGATCGGCTCGCCGGCCTGCCGGCCGATCATCGAGGAGACCGCCCGGGGCGCCCGCGCGGTGCTGAACGCGGAGCCCGGCCGCCCGACCGGCAACGTCGTCACCGGCCGCAAGGGCGGCGTGTTCATGCACCTGGAGGTCCACGGCCGAGCCGCCCATTCCGGCGGCAACTACGCCGACGGGCGCAGCGCCATCGGGGAACTCGCCCACAAGATCATCGCGCTCCACGCGATCACCGATCTCGACCGCGGCATCACGGTCAATGTCGGGCTGATCGCCGGCGGCCAGTCGGTCAACACCGTGGCGCCTCGCGCCACCTGCGAGATCGACCTGCGTTACGTCACCCCGCCCGATCGCGACGCCGCCATGAGCCGGATCGCCGCGATCGTCGCGGATTCGACCGTACCCGACACCCGCGCGCAGCTGACCATCAAGGGCGAGTTCCTGCCGCTCGTGCAGGACGAGGCCTCACGCGCGCTGTTCGCGACCTACGCGCGGGTCAGCGCGCAGCATGGCGCGCGGATCGCGGGCGAATTCGCCGGCGGCTGCGCCGATTCCGGCTTCACCGCCAGCGTCGGCTGCCCGACCCTCTGCGCGGTCGGACCGGTCGGCGGCAAGGCGCACTCGCCCGAGGAATACCTTGAAGTCGCGAGCCTCGTCCCGCGGGCGCGCGCCATCGCCGAGACCATCGCAGCGGCTTGAACATGTGTTCGACCGCGTGATCTCGGTCGCAGGACGTTGACGGACAACGAGAATCCAAATCTCCTCCTCATCCTGCGGTGACGGGCGATCGCAGATCGCCCGGCCTCGAAGGAGCCCTCCAGCCAGCCAAGCGCCTTCTGGAGGGCTCCTTCGAGGCCCGCTGACGCGGGCTCCTCAGGATGAGGTCGAGGATGGGAGTGCCGTCGTCAGCCTCGCTTCGAGCCGTGCTCCTCGTTGTTGGGCTCGGGACAGCGGTGCGTCATCGCTCTTCAGGCCCGCGTTCAGCCCTCGACCAAAGCCAGCGCCGCGTCGGTGTAGCGGCGGCCGCTGATCGCCTCGGGCGGCATCGCCGCGTCGATGGCGGCGAGGTCGTCCGCGCTCAGCACGATCTCCGCCGCGGCGGCGTTCTCTTCGAGGTGCCGGATCTTGCGGGCGCCGGGGATCGGCACGATGCCGTCGCCCCGATGGAGCACCCAGGCCAGGGCGAGCTGCGCCGGCGTGACCCCCTTGTCGGCCGCCAGGGTCGCGAGGGCGTCGATCAGCCTCTGGTTGGCCGCGAGGTTCTCCGCCTCGAAGCGCGGCAGCGTGCGGCGAAAATCATCCTCCGCGAGGCTGCCGCGGTCGCGGATCGCCCCGGTGAGGAGGCCGCGGCCGAGCGGGCTGTAGGGCACGAAGCCGATGCCGAGCTCGACGCAGGTCGGCAGCACCGCCGCCTCCGGCTCACGGCTCCACAGCGAGTATTCGCTCTGCACCGTTGCGATCGGGTGGACCGCATGGGCGCGCCGGATCGTGGCCGCGCCGGCCTCGGACAGGCCCAGCGTCCGCACCTTCCCGGCGCGCACGAGATCGGCCATCGCCCCGACCGTATCCTCGATCGGCACCGCGGGATCGACCCGGTGCTGGTAGAACAGGTCGATCACGTCGACGCCGAGGCGCTGCAGCGAGGCATCGCAGACCGCGCGGACATGCTCGGGCCGGCTGTCGACGCCGATGATCCGGTCCCGGCCCTGGCCGGTCTCGGCGATCTTGAAGCCGAACTTGGTGGCGATGACGACTTGATCGCGGACCGGCGCCAGGGCCTTGCCGACCAGCGTCTCGTTCTCGAACGGCCCGTACATCTCGGCGGTGTCGAAGAAGGTGATGCCGAGATCGACCGCCCGACGCAGCGTGGCGATGGCCTCCGCCTCCGGCTGGCCGCCATAGGCGAAGCTCATGCCCATGCAGCCGAGGCCGAGGGCAGAGACGGAGAGTTCGGAACCGAGTCGACGCTGTTGCATGTGACTTTCCCTGTGAGTCCCCTGGCCGAAGCCGCCCAGACTCTGCGCAGATGCCCGCGATAGGATAATCCGTGTTTTGCAGCGCAGCCTGTCCTATCCGGCGCAACAGTGAAACGCACCGATCTCCCCGCCCTCTCGATCTTCGCCGCTGTCGCGGGGCGCCGCAGCTTCCGGGGGGCGGCCCGCGATCTCGGGCTGTCCGTCTCGGCGGTGAGCCACGCGATCAACGGCCTCGAAGCGAGCCTGGGCATCCGGATCCTGGCCCGGACCACCCGCAGCGTCGCCCTGACCGAGGCCGGACAGCGCCTGCTCGACGGGCTCGAACCGGCGCTGGCGGCGATCGCCGAGGCGGTCGAGGCCGCCACCGCCTCGCAGCAGCGGCTCTCGGGGACGCTGCGCTTCTCGGTGCCGCACTCGGCCGCCGAAATGCTGCTGCTGCCGCTCGCCGTGGCGTTCACGCACGCCCATCCCGATGTCGCCATCGAGATCCGGGCGCAGGACGACCTGCGCGACATCGTGGCGGAAGGTTTCGATGCCGGCGTGCGGTTCGAGGAGAGCCTGGAGCAGGACATGATCGCGGTCCCGCTCGGGCCGGCGCAATGCGCGGCGATCGTCGCGGCGCCGTCGTATTTTGCGGATCGGCCGCGGCCGATGGCGCCGCAGGATCTTCACGATCACATTTGCATCAACCGCCGATTCGCCGGCGGCGCCCTCTACCGCTGGGACCTCGAGAAGGACGGCGCGGCTCTGGCCGTCTCCGTCTCCGGAAGCCTGATCCTCGACGACATGCGCCTCATCGCAGAGGCGGCCCGGATGGGCGCCGGCCTCGCCTACGTGTTCGAGGCGCAGGTGACCGACGACCTCGCATCAGGCCGGCTAGTCCGCGTGCTGGAGGATTGGTGCCCGCGCTTTCCGGGCTTCTTCCTCTACTACCCGTGCCGCCAGCTGATGCGGCCGGTGCTCCGGGCGTTCCTCGATTTCGTGCGGGCCGAGGGGGTGGGCGAGCGAGCGCGGGCGGGGGCGGTTGCGGTGTAGAGGCACCGCCCCCGAGCCGTCTCACGCAGCGGTGCGATACCGCTCCGCGGGCTGGACCTGGCCGAGGTTCGGGATCATGGCGGTCCGCGCCCGGTCAAAGGCGTCCCACTGCGACGCGTCGGGCAGGGGCGGGATGGTCACGCTCTCGCGCCGGTCGAAGCCAACCAGGGCGGCGTCGACCAGGGCGTCCGTCTCCATGACCGCCGGCAGGGCGTTCACGTCGATGCCGACGTGCTGCCAGATCTCGGTCCGGGTCGCGGCCGGCAGGACCGCCTGCACGTAGACGCCCTTGGGCCCGAGCTCGGTGTGGAGCGCCTGGCTGAGATACTGCACGAAGGCCTTTGTCGCGCCGTAGACCGCCATGCCGAATTCCGGGACGAAGCCGACCACCGAGCCGATATTGACGATGGTGCCGCTTCCGGCCGTGACGAAACGGGGTGCCACCGCGGCGGCGAGGCGGGTCAGGGCGGTGACGTTGAGGGCGATCAGGTCAGCGATCTGATCCGGCCCCTGTCCGACGAAGCCGCCGGCGAGCGCCGCGCCGGCATTGTTCACCAGAACGCCGATCCGGGAATCCTCGCGCAGGCGCGTTTCGATGGCGGCGAGGTCGGCCGGCCGGGTCAGGTCGGCCTGGAGGATGTCGACCGTGACGCCGGCCTCCCGGCGCAGGCGCTCGGCCAAAGCCTCCAGGCGCGTGCCGTTCCGGGCGACCAGGATGAGATCGTGGCCGCGCCGGGCGAAACGGTCAGCGTAGACCGCGCCGATGCCCGAGGAGGCACCGGTGACGAGGACGGCAGGCTTGCTGGACATGGGCGAAATCCCTATCTCTAAACATGACCATCATCATGTATATCAAACATGATGATGATCATGATTGAGGTCAAGCGAGCCTCGTCCTGCGGGCGTGAGATTGCGCACATGAACGTCAGCCGCGAGCAGATGGTCGAGAACCGACGCCGGATCCTCGAAGCGGCCGGGCGGCTGTTCCGCGCCCGCGGCTTCGAGGCGGTGACGGTGGCCGAGGTGATGCGGGAGGCGGGCCTCACCCATGGCGGCTTCTACGGCCACTTCCGGTCGAAGGACGATCTGATCGCCACGACACTGGCCGAACTGGTGGTGGCTCCGGAGCCCGAGCTGACGGCCCTGTCCGACTACGCGGCGCGCTATCTCAGCCCCGGCCATCGCGACAATCCCGGAGGCGGCTGCCCCGTGGCGGCCCTCGTCTCCGAGACGATCCGGCAGGCGCCCGAGGCGCGGGCGGCGATGACCGAGGGCCTGCGCCGGCAGATCGCCCGGCTCGCCGACGGCGCCGATGCGGCGGATTCGGAGGCCGCCCGCCAGGCCGCGATCGGAAGCTGGGCCGCCATGGTCGGCGCGATGATCTTTGCCCGGATGAGCGACGATCCGGACTTGTCGGACGAGGTGCTGGCGCAGACCCGCGCCTGGATCGCCCGGGCAATACCTGCAGGGGCGGCCGAATGAGCCGGCCCGCGTCGGGGCTAGATGCGCCATCCGGGTAGGGCCTACGCAAGTGGCGTTCTCAGCACCCGCTTGCGCTGGGGGGCCGCATCGATCAGTTTTCAGGCATTCCAGTGGGCCCCACATCTGGATCTCGAGCGAGGAACCGCACCGTCCGTGCATCTCCTGATCGTCGACGACCATCCGCTGTTCCGTGATGCCCTGGCGGCCACGATCCGCCTCGCCCATCCGGATGCCGTCCTGCACGAGGCCGACGGGATCGAGCCGGCCTGCGCCGTGCTGGCCGAGAACCGGAGCATCGACCTCACGCTCCTCGACCTGTCCATGCGGGGCGTCACCGGCTTCGACGGGCTGATCACGATCCGGGCCCGCTTCCCGCGCATCCCGATCCTGATCGTGTCGGGCCACGAGGATCCGCGCATCGTCCGCGAGGCCCTGCAGCACGGGGCCGCCGGCTTCGTGCCCAAGGCCATGGACAAGACCACGCTGACCCGGGCGATCACCGAGGTGATGAGCGGCGCCCTGTTCCTGCCCCCCGGCCTCGCCGAGGCCAGCGCACCGGCGCCCCACGCCAAGAAGGCGCCGCTCGCCGAGCGCCTCGCCCGGCTCACGCCGCAGCAATTGCGGGTGCTGATGATGATCCGCCAGGGCAAGCTGAACAAGCAGATCGCCCATGAGCTTCAGGTCGGCGATTCCACCGTGAAGGCCCATGTCTCGGAGATCCTGCGCAAGCTCGAGGTGATCAGCCGGACGCAGATCGTGATCGACACGGCGGCGCTCGATTTCGACCGGATCCACAACGCCCATCCGGCCTGACGGGCCCGGATTTCGTATCAGGCCACGCGCTCGACCAGGGCGCGGACCTCAGCGCGATCCATCGGCTCGACATCGACCGAGCGATGGATCGACAGGCCCTCGATCAGGGCGTCGAGGGCCTTCGCCGTATCGGCTGAAAAATGCTGCCGCAGGGCCGCGCGGCTTTTCTCCATCCAGGCCTGCATGACCAGGCGCAGCGGCGGGTTGCGGGCGGCGAAGGCGTAGAGCTCGTAGCTCAGCAGCATGTTGCGCGGGGTTGCCCAGCTGTCGTCGACGATGAGATCGACCACGGCCTCACAGGCTTCGTCGCGGTTCGAGGCCGCGGCCAGCCGCTCGGTGAAGCGCGCCGAGACCGTATCGGCCAGCAGGGTGAAGGCCTCGGTGATCAGCTCGACCAGGCCGGTGAAGTGGTAGGTCATCGAGCCGAGCGGCACGTCGGCCGCCGCCGCGACCCGGCGATGCGTCGTCCCGGCGACGCCGTGCTCGGCGATGACGTCGAGGGTCGCCTGGACGATGCGGGCGCGGCGGTCCGGGTCGTAGCGGCGCTGGGACGAGGGCACACAGAGCTCCTGGGGGGACACCGGTTCAGAGCTGGTTGGCATCTGCGCCCGATGCGTACATATGTACGCATCGCTGAGACAGCTCGGAAGTTCCCGATCCTGGCTTCGGCGCGAACCTGAACCGGGGAGGATGCCGATGCGGACCGAACGCGAAAAGATGCTGGCGGGCGAGCTCTACGACGCGCTCGATCCCGAACTGGTCGCCGCCCGCGCCCGGGTGCGGGATCTCTGCCAGCAGCTCAACGCCACGCGCGATGCCGACGAGGCCCTGCGCCGGGACCTGTGCCAGCAGATCTTCGGGGTCGGCGGCGATACGGTCTGGATGCAGCCGCCGTTCTTCTGCGACTACGGGTCGAACATCGAACTCGGCGAGCGGGTGTATTTCAACTTCAACTGCGTCATCCTGGATGTCTGCCGGGTCCGGATCGGCAGCTTCACCCTGTTCGGCCCGGCGGTTCAGATCCTGACGCCCCTGCACCCCACCAACGCGGCCCTGCGCCGTGTCCAGGAATTCGGCAAGCCGATCGAGATCGGGTCGGATGTCTGGGTCGGCGGCGGCGCCCTGATCCTGCCCGGCGTGACCATCGGGTCCCGCACCGTCATCGGCGCGGGCAGCGTGGTCACCCGCGACGTGCCGGACGGGGTCCTGGCCGCCGGGAATCCGTGCCGGGTGATCCGCGCGATCAGCGACGACGAGCGGCAATCCTACGGATCCGCGCCCTGAGAACGGGGCGCAGGCCGGCTGCATCCGGGGCAGCGCCGGATCCCGGCCGCTCGATCCCGGGGCCGGCCCCGGGATCGAACGCGCGCGTCGCGGAGGACGGCGCCGCTCAGGCGCCGAGGCCGCCGACGCAGAGGTACTTGGTGTTCAGGTAATCCTCGATGCCCTGGTAGGAGCCCTCGCGGCCGAGGCCGGATTCCTTCACGCCGCCGAAGGGCGCCACCTCAGTGGTGATGATCCCCTCGTTGATGCCGACCATGCCGTATTCCAGCGCCTCGGCGACCCGGAAGGTGCGGCCGAGATCGCGGGTGTAGAAGTAGCAGGCCAGGCCGAACTCGGTGTCGTTGGCCATGCGGATCGCCTCCGCCTCGTCGCGGAACCGGAACAGCGGCGCCAGCGGCCCGAAGGTCTCCTCCCGGGCCACCGCCATGTCGGGGGTCGCGCCGGTGATCACGGTCGGCTCGAAGAACTGGCCGCCCAGCGCGTGGCGATGGCCGCCCGCGACCACCCGGCCGCCCTTCTCGACGGCGTCGCGGATATGGGCCTCGGTCTTCTCCACCGCGGCCATGTCGATCAGCGGCCCCTGGGCGACGCCCTCCTCGATGCCGTTCCCGACCTTCAGGCGGTTGGCAGCCTCGGCCATCTTGTCGGCGAAGGCGTCGTAGATCCCGTCCTGCACCAGGAAGCGGTTGGTGCAGATGCAGGTCTGGCCGGAATTGCGGTACTTGGCGAGCATCGCGCCGGCCACCGCCCGGTCGAGGTCGGCGTCGTCGAACACGATGAAGGGGGCGTTGCCGCCCAATTCCATCGAGACCTTCTTCACCGTGTGCGAGGCCTGCTCGAGCAGCACCTTGCCGACCTCGGTGGAGCCGGTGAACGTGATTTTTTTGACGTGCGGGTTGCCGGTCATCTCACCGCCGATGGCCCGGGCCGAGCCGGTGAGGATGCTGACGGTCCCGGCCGGGAAGCCGGCCTTCTCACACAGCACGCCCCAGGCGAGGCCCGAGAGCGGGGTCTGGGAGGCCGGCTTGATGACGATCGGGCAGCCGGCGGCCAGCGCCGGAGCGATCTTGCGGGCGATCATCGATGACGGGAAGTTCCACGGGGTGATCGCCGCGACCACGCCCACGGGCTCCTTGGTCACCAGGATCTTGCGGTCGCCCCAGGGGGAGGGGATCACGTCGCCGTAGACGCGCCGCGCCTCCTCGGCGAACCACAGCACGTAGGCCGCCGACATCGCAACCTCGCCGCGGGATTCGGCCAGCGACTTGCCCTGCTCGGCGGTGAGGATCTGGGCCAGATCCTCCTGGTTCTCGGTGACCAGGGCGGCGAGCTTGCGCAGCAGCACGGCGCGCTCGTTGGCGGTCTTGGCGCGCCAGGCCGGATAGGCGTCGTGCGCTGCCTGGATCGCCCGGCGGGTCTCCTCGGCGCCGGCATTCGGCACCCGGGCAATCACCGCGCCGGTAGCCGGGTTGGTGACGTCGATGGTGCCGGACCCGGCCTTCGACCAGTCCCCGCCGATCAGGCAGGATTCGACCAGTAGGCTGCGGTCCTTCAGGGTGAGTGTGTCGGACTCAGGCATTCAACGGTTCCTTCGGCGGCTGCGGCCTGTCCGGCTGAGACAGGGCCGTCCGCGACTTGAGGGGCACGCTTGGGGCCGTATTCCTCGCCTGCGCCTCGGCTTTTGTCTCGAAGACATGCGGAGCCAGATCGCGGCTCGCCAACGAGGCACCGAGTTTCAATCGCAAGAACGCGCTCGTGGTGTAGCGCGATGCAGTCTCGTAGTACCGGTTCTCCAAATAGGCGATCGCTGAGAAATAAGCATCGCTCACCGTCGGGTCGATCTCGAACCCGTCGTAATTGGCGATCAGGTGGACCTTGCGGCCGATTTCCTGGCAGGCGCGCTCATATTCCCGGCGCACCAGTTCCACGTCGTCGATGGTCCGGACCTGAAAACCTTCGAGGTTCGAGAACAGGATGTTGCGTTCCCGATCGTAGCTGATTCGCTCCGACAGGGAGAGCCCGAGGAGCCAGGGCTCCAGCCCCATCACGGCGTCCCGGAACAGCCGGGGATCCATGGACTTCGGGTCCTGCACGATCGGCGTGAAGCCCATCTGCCCGAGGATGTCCCGCTCGATGTCGACCCCGGGGGCGACCTCGGCGAGTTCCATGCCGGCCTTGATCCGGCGGAAGACGCAGCGCTCGGTCACGTAGAGCACCGGCTGGCCGCGCTCGGCCGCGTAGGCGCCAGAGAAGGTCACCTGCTCCACGGCCGCGATGAACTTTTTCGAGCGCCCCTCGGTGACGATCCGGATGCCGTCACCTTCGACCACCACTTCCAGCCCATCGGCCGTGAAAGTACCCGCGAAGACCAGGCTCTTCGCATTCTGCGAGATGTTGATGAACCCGCCGGCGCCGGCGAGCCGCTTGCCGAAGCGGCTGACATTGACGTTGCCCTCGGCATCGCATTGCGCGAGCCCGAGGCAGGCGAGGTCGAGGCCGCCGCCGTCGTAGAAGTCGAATTGCTGGTTCTGGTGCAGCACAGCCGCCGGGTTCAGCGCGGCGCCGAAATCGAGCCCGCCCTGCGGCAGGCCGCCGATCACACCGGGCTCGGCGGTGAGCGTCAGGTATTTCAGCACCCGCTCTTCTGCCGCCACCGCCGCGACCCCCTCGGGCATGCCGATGCCGAGATTGACCACGCCCCCCGGGGGCAGTTCGAAGGCGCAGCGCCGGGCGATGACCTTGCGAGCGTCGAGCGGGATCGGCGGGATCCGGTCGAGGGGCACGCGCTGGCGGCCCGTGAAGGCGTGGTTGTAGGCGGTGCCGTAGGTCTGGCGATGGTTCTCCGGCTGGCTCAGCACCACGCAATCGACCAGCACCCCGGGCACCTGCACCTCGCGGGGGGCGAGCGAGCCGGCCTCGGCCAGGCGCTCGACCTGGGCGATGACGAAGCCCCCCGAGTTTTTGGCCGCCATGGCGGCGGCAAGGTTGTCGAGGGTGAGCGCCTCGCGCTCCATGGTGATGTTGCCGGCCGGATCCGCCGTGGTGCCGCGGATCAGCGCGATGTTCACCGGGAACGCCTTGTAGTGCAGCCACGACTCGCCGCCGAGCTCGACCACGCTGACCAGGTCCTCATGGGTCACCGCGTTGAGCTTGCCGCCTTCGAGCCGCGGATCGACGAAGGTGCGCAGGCCCACCTTGGTGATGTGGCCCGGCGTGTGGGCCGCGATCTCCCGGTAGAGATGCGACACCACCCCCAGCGGCAGGTTGTAGGCTTCGATCTGGCCGTCGATCGCCATCTTGGCGAGCTTGGGCACCAGGGCCCAGTGGCCGCCGACCACCCGGCGCACCAGCCCGGGGATCGCCAGCCGGTTGAGGCCGCGCTCCTTGCCGTCGCCGGGGGCCGCCGCGAACATCAGCCCGAGCCCGTGCGGCCCGTTGCCGGCCTCGAACCGCCGGGCCAGCGCCAGGATCAGCTCGTCCGGCGTGCCGATGCCGACGAAGCCTGAGACCGCGACCATGTCGCCGTCCTGCAGGATGGCGAGCGCCTCGTCGGCACTGACGATCTTGTTCTTCAGGCTGCCCATGCGGTTATCCTCGGAGCCTGGAATCGGACATCATCGCGATCGGAGCACCGGCCGATCCCACCCATCACCCTCATCCTGAGGTGCCGGGCGATCGCAGATCGCTCGGCCTCGAAGGAGCCCTCCAGGGATCGCTGCGATCCCTGGAGGGCTCCTTCGAGGGCGACGCTGCGCGCCGCCACCTCAGGATGAGGGAGAGATCCGGATCGGCCGACGGTACTGGCCCGCAATATAGCGCGGGATCCGCGCGCTTTCCCTCCCCCCTCTGCGGGGGAGGGTGGGCCGGCCGTCAGGCCGGGTCGGGAGAGGGGAGCGCCGCGTCCGGAAACGTCGCAACCGGCGTCATATCCACCACCGTCGCGCTGCCCCTCTCCCCCCCTGCTGCGCAGGGTACCCTCCCCCGCAGAGGGGGGAGGGGGACAAGCGGCGCGTTTCTCATCCACGAACGTGCACCCCGCGGCTTCCCTGTGGCCGCGCATGGGGCTACCCACGCGCACCCAGCCAATCGGCGATGCCGGAGCCCAGCAACTTCTGCGCCTTGCCGCCGACGAAGACCCCGACATGCCCGCCGGGCAGGCCGAGTTCGGTGTAGTCGTCGGTGCCGATCTTGTCCTTGAGGGCCTGGGAGGTCGCGGGCGGGATGATGTGGTCGTCCTGGGCGAAGACGTTGAGCACCGGGCAGGCGATGCGCTTCAGGTCGACCGTGCGGCCGCCGAGCACGAAGGTGCTCTGGACCAGCTTGTTGTCCTGATAGAGATCCTTGAGCCACTGCTTGGCGGCCTCGCCCGGATGGTCCGGCCGGTCGGCGATCCACTTCTCCATGCGGAGGAAGTTCAAGAACTTCTTCTTGTCGTCTAGGGCGTCGAGCAAGTCGAGGTTGTACTTCGTCATGGTCCGCATCGGCGTCATCATCGAGAACACCGAGCCCATGAACGCCCCGGGCAGCGAGCCCTGCGCGTCGATCAGGCGGTCGACATCCTCGGGCGACAGGGAGCGCGTCCAGACGTTGATGAAGCCGTGGCCGGCCCGGGTCTCGCGGGTGTCGGCGTGGAAGTCGATCGGCGTGATGGTCAGCACCATCGCGTTGACCCGCTCCGGGTAGAGCGCCGCGTAGCAGGTGGTGAAGACACCGCCCTCGCAGATCCCGAGCAGGTTGATTGTTTCGCGCCCCGCGGCTGCACCGACGAAGGCGACGCATTCGGCGAGATAATCGTCGACGTAGTCGTCGATGGTGACGTAGCGGTCGGCCCTGCCCGGATTGCCCCAGTCGACCACGTAGAGGTCGAGGCCGAGATTGAGCAGGTTGCGGACCAGCGAGCGATCCTCCTGCAGGTCAGCCATCGTGTAGCGGCCGATCAGCCCGTAGACGATCAGCACCGGCGGCAGGCCCTTGCTCTCGGCCAGCGGCCGGTAGCGATAGAGCGAGACCTTGTCCTGGCTCCAGACCAGGTCCTTGGGCGTGGTGGCGATCTGCACGTCGGCGTCGCGCACGTCCGAGAACAGCTTGGCGCCCGCGCTGATCCGGCGGCCCAGCTCGGCGACCTCGGCCATCATCTCGGCGGGGTTGAGCGGGAGCGGGGCGACGGGGGCCTTCGGGGCGTCCTGCTCAGCCATGGGCCGTCTCCGCTTCCTGCGCGACCGTGCCGTTCATCTTCGAAACCCGAGCGGCCTCCCGGCGCTCCCGGCGCAGGGCGCGGACTTCCCGGCGCAGCTCGGTGAGGCTCTTGTGCACGTCGTCGAGCTCGGCCCGGGTCGGTTGCCCGTAGAAATCAGACAGGAAGGCGGAGAGGTCCTGCTGGGCGAGCCGCAGGTCGGTCGACGCCTTCAGCACCACCCGCTGCGAGGCCAGGAACGCTTCGGAGCGCTGGACCTCCAGCAGCACCGCGTTGGCGGTCTCGGTCCAGCGGGTCATCATCTCGCGGGCGGAGCTGAAGCCCTCGCCGCGGTCGGCCCGGGCATTGGCCTCCTTGGCGAAGGTGCCGGCCGCCCGGGTCCAGGCGTTCAGCATCACCGCCTGATGCTCGGCCTGCGCCCGCCGCAACGCCGCCCAGGCGGTGAACAGCGCGCCATAGCGCCGCTCGGTCTGCCACAGGTCGGCCAATTGAGGACCTTCCGACATCCGGGTCAGCGCCGCGTCGAACTCGGCCGAGCCGCCGAGCCAGGCCTGCGGATCGAAGATCTTTGCCAGCACCGCCCCGGCGGTCGGGTCCGGCGCACCGGCGCCGCCCTGCAGCGATGCGGTCAGGGTCTGGGACAGAGCGGTCGCCGAGGCCCAGGCCTGGGCGAGCTGGCTCTGCGCCGTGGCGAGGCCGGCGAGATCGGTCTGCGGCGGGGTCGGCCAGGTAAAGCCCGGCGTGGCGCCGGGCGACAGGAAACCCGCGCCGGCCCGGGCCCAGAATTCGCCCATCGCCTTGAACGCGTCGAACTGGTCCATGACGGCGTTTCTCCCAGCCGGTCCGGCTTTGTGATGCCGGTATGAGCTTTTTAGTCCAACGTGTGCCCGCCGGACCCCACCGAACGCCAACCCAGCCCCCTCATCCTGAGGTGCCGGACGATCGCAGATCGTTCGGCTTCGAAGGAGGAGGTTGAGGGTCGGAAGCCTTCCAGGGATCAGGCCGCCGGGCGCGCCTCGCCGAGCGCTTCGGTGTAGATCGCGTAGGCGTCGTCGTAGGTGACCTCGCGGGGATTGTTCACGAGAAGCCGCGTCTGCTTCATCGCGTCGGTGGCCATCCGCTCCAGATCCTTCTGCGCGACACCAACCTCGGCCAGCGAAGCCGGGACCTTGCAGTCGCGGCAGATCGCGTCGAGGCTTTCGACGAAGCGCGCGGCCGCTTCGGCCGGCGGCAGGTCGGCGGCGGCCGGATCCAGGATCGGCGCCAGCTCGGCGTAGAGCGCCTCGGCGTGGGACAGGTTGAAGCGCATCACCCCCATCAGCACCAGGGCGTTGGAGAGCCCGTGCGGCACGTGGAAGATCGCGCCGACCGGATAGGCCAGGGCATGCACAGCCGCCACCGGCGCGTTGGCAAAGGCCATGCCGGCCAGCATCGAGCCGAGCAGCATGCCGGAGCGCGCCTCGAGGTTGCGGCCGTCCGAGCAGGCGGTGCGGATATTGGCCGAGAGCAGGGCCAGGGCCTGCTTGGCGAGCTGGTCCGAGATCGGGTTCTTCTTGTTCTTGCTGGTGAACGCCTCGATGGCGTGGACCATGGCGTCGATGCCGGTCGCCGCCGTGACGGGGGCGGGCAGGCCCAGCGTCAGCTCCGGATCGAGCACCGCCCAATCGGGCAGGAGCTTGGGCGCGACGACGCCCTTCTTCTCGGTGGTCGGCGTCGTGACGATGGAGATCGGCGTCACCTCGGATCCGGTGCCCGCGGTGGTCGGCACCAGGATCAGCGGCAGCCGGTCGCCCTTGGCCAAGCCGACGCCGTAGATCGAATCGAGCGACTCGTCGGACTTCGCCAGGTAGGCGACCAGCTTGGCGGTATCGAGCGCCGAGCCGCCGCCGATCGACAGGACCAGGTCCGTCCCCAGCTCCCGAGCCCGCTTGGCCGCCGCCTCGATCACCGTGGAGGGCGGGTCGGCGACCACGTCCTCGTAGACGTCGATGGTGATGCCGGCCGCCGCCAGGGCGGACTCGGCGGCCTCGGTGAGGCCGGCCTTGCGCACGCCCTTGTCGGTCACGAGCAGGACGCGCTTGGCGCCGAAGGTGCCGACGATCTCCGGCAGCTTCTTGGAGGCGCCGGCCTCGAACAGCACGTTCGGGGTGGTCTGGAAGGTGAACGGATTCATCGCGATGCCCCCTGGTGGACCGTGGTCAACTCTTCGAAGAGCTCACTCCGCCGGTTCGAAATGCTTCACCTTTTCGCGCAATTCCTCGACCAGCACGCGCGTGTTCTCCGAATAATCGATCGGCACCGCGACGAGGTGCACGCCGCCTTCGGCGAAGGCGCGGTCCAGGGTCGGGACGAGGTCGTTGACGGCTTCGACCCGGTGGCCCTTCGCGCCGTAGGACTGGGCGTAGAGCACGAAATCCGGGTTGCCGAAGGTCATCCCGTAGTCGGCAAACTTGTCCACCGCCTGCTTCCAGCGGATCATGCCGTAGGCCGAGTCGTCCAGGATCAGCACGACGAGGTTGAGCTTGAGCCGCACCGCGGTCTCCAGCTCCTGGCTGTTCATCATGAAGCCGCCGTCGCCGCACACCGCCATGACGCGGCGGTTCGGGTAGAGCATCGCCGCCATCATGGCCGAGGGCAGGCCGGCGCCCATGGTGGCGAGCGCGTTGTCGAGGAGCAGCGTGTTGGCGACGTAGGTGCGGTAGTTCCGGGCGAACCAGATCTTGTACATGCCGTTGTCGAGGCACACGATCCCGTCCTCCGGGATCACCCGGCGCACGTCGCGCACCAGCCGCTGCGGCGTCACCGGGAAGCGGTCCTCGCCGGCCCGGTCGGCGATGTGGCCGAGGATGCGCTCGCGCAGGGGCAGCAGGGCGCCGGCGTTGGGCAGCTTGCCCTCCAGCTTGTCGGCGAGCAGCTTCAGGGTCGGCCCGAGGTCGCCGACCACCTCGGCGTCGGGATAATAGACCTGCTCGACGTTGGCCGGCATGTAGCCGATGTGGAGCACCTTCTGGTCGGCCTGGCCCATGAAGAAGGGCGGCTTCTCGATCGTGTCGTGGCCGATCGCGATGATCAGGTCGGCCTTGTCGATCGCCTCGTGGACGTAGTCGCGCTCGGAGAGCGCCGCGGTGCCCATGTAGAGGTCGGTGCCGCTGGCGACCGTGCCCTTGCCCATCTGGGTGGTGAAGAACGGGATCTGGGTGCGGTGCACGAAGCCGCCGAGATCGCCCGTGGCGCGGGGCCGGCTGGCGGCGGCGCCGAGCATGACCAGCGGCCGCTTGGCCTGGAGGATCATGGCGGCGGCCCGCTCGATCGCGGCCGGGTGGGCGACCGGGATGTCGATCGGGTGCGGCGGCACGACGTAGGCCTCGGCCTGCTCGGCGGCGATGTCCTCGGGCAGCTCCAGGAGCACCGGCCCGGGCCGCTCCTCGGTCGCGACCCGGAAGGCGTCGCGCACGATGGTGGGGATCGAGGAGGCGGAGACGATCTGACGGGCCATCTTGGTGATCGGCTTCATCGAGCTGATCACGTCGACGATCTGGAATTTCGCCTGCCGGGAGGACAGGATGCCTTTCTGGCCGGTGATGATGATCATCGGCATCGCACCGAGATGGGCGTAGGCCGCCCCCGTCGAGAAGTTCAGGGCGCCCGGGCCCAGGGTCGAGAGGCACACGCCGGGCCGGCCGGTGAGGCGGCCATGGGTCGCCGCCATGAAGCTCGCCGCCTGCTCGTGGCGGGTCAGCACCAGCTCGATCTTGGAGGTGCGCAGCGATTCGACGACGTCGAGGTTCTCCTCGCCGGGGATGCCGAAGATGCGGTCGACGCCCTCGTTCTCGAGGGCCGCAACGAGTAGATCTGAGCCCTTGGGCATGTGATGTCCCACTGATGCGACGCCAGCCGGCGCCGTGCGGTCCGTCCCCGATCCGCCCGTCACCGATGCGGTGTGATCCGCGCGGCTCGGACCGGGACGAACGCCCTCCGGATAGGCGTTCGGTTAGAGGGCTGGCCTGTAATGGGGTCAAGACCCGTCGGGAGCTGAAAGGTCACAGAGCCGGGGCAATCTTATCGTGTACGGGGATAGAGCCGGCTCGGAACGACCGAGTACGGTCAAGGTTCTCGTGCGTTCGGTTCGGCGGAAGATCATGGACCAGGTGCGCAACGACGAGACACGAGACGGGGCGGCGCTTCCGGCCCCCGAGACGCCGGCACCCAAGACGCCGGCCTCGGAGACGCCGGCCGCGGACGTGGTGCTGGCGCCGCTCGCCGATTTCCCGCGGATCGATCTCCGGGTGGGGGTCGAGCCGTGGGACAAGCGCCGGCAGGCCGGCAAGGCCCTGCGGGCGGAGGTCCCGCACGCGGACCATGCGGCCCTGCGCTCCGAGTCGGACCGCCCCGATCCGGTCAGCCTCATCGAGGCGGCCCACGAGGGCCGGCAGGCGCATCTTATCCCGTTGCGGGTCGCCCGGATGGCGACCAGCCCGTTCGCGTTCCTGCGCGGCGCCGCGCACGTCATGGCCTGGGACCTGTCGCGCGGGCCCCGCAGCGGCATCGACGTGGTGATGAACGGCGACGCGCATATCGACAATTTCGGCCTGTTCGGCACGCCGCAGCGCGACATCGTCCTCGATCTCAACGATTTCGACGAGGTCACGGTCGG
Source organism: Methylobacterium sp. E-066 (assembly GCF_022829635.1). Taxonomy (GTDB): domain Bacteria; phylum Pseudomonadota; class Alphaproteobacteria; order Rhizobiales; family Beijerinckiaceae; genus Methylobacterium. The sequence continues at coordinate 10,744 of NZ_JAKSYO010000194.1, read as the reverse complement.
CCCGTGGGAATGGGACCTGAAGCGGCTCGCGGCCGGCATCATGGTCGCCACCGCCGAAGCTGGCGCGCCGCCGGACGCCCAGCGCGGCGCCGTGATGGAGGCGGTGTCCGGCTATCAGCGCACGATGCGCCGCCTGGCGCCGCAGGGTTCCCTGGACGTCTGGTACCAGACCACGGTGGCCGATGCCCGGCGCCTCGGGCGGATCCGGATGGACGCGGAGGCCAGCGCCGTGGTGACCCGGGCGGTCGACAAGGCGCGCCGGAAGAACAACCGCAGCCTCCTGGGGCAGATCGCCGAGCGCCGCACCGACGGCGGCTGGCGGTTCCGGGCGGAGCCGCCGATTCTCACGCCGGTCGACGACGCCACCCGGCAGAGCATCGTCACCGGGCTGGAGCATTACGCCGAGACCCTGCCGCGGGAGCGGCGGTTCATGCTCAACCGCTACCAAGTGGTCGACGTGGCCCACCGGGTCGTCGGGGTCGGCAGCGTCGGGACGCGGGCCTACGTGGCGCTGCTGTGCGGCAATTCCGACCGGGACGCGCTGTTCCTCCAGGTCAAGGAGGCGGTGCGCCCGGCCAACGCCCCCTACCTGCCGGGCATGCCCGAACCCTATGCCGGCCACGAGGGCGAGCGCGTGATCTACGGCCAGCGCCTGCTCCAGGCGGTGGGCGACCCGCTGCTCGGCTGGACCAGCATCGACGGCCGGCCGTTCTACGTGCGCCAGATGAAGAACCTGAAGGGCGCGATCCCCCTGGCGGAGATGTCGGGCCTGTCGCTCCTGACCTTCTCGTATGCCTACGGGGCCCTCCTGGCCCGGGCGCATGCGCGGACCGGGGATGCCGCGGCGATCGCCGGCTATTGCGGCAGCGGCAAGCAGCCCGACCTGCGCGAAGCCCTAGCCGATTGGGCGGCGGCCTATGCGGAGCGCAATGCCGCGGATTTTCAGCTGTTTCGCGACGCCATCGCCAGCGGCCGGCTGGAGGCGGCGGAGGATCCCTGTCTATGAGGTCCGGTGAAGGTCACACCGCCCTCTCCGTCATTGCGAGCGCAGCGAAGCAACTGAGGGCGGCGCGCGATCCCCGAACCGTGGCGCATCACTGGGTTGCTTCGCTGCGCTCGCAATGCCGGCGTGAAACAGGGGATCGGATCGCGTCCCGCGGACGGCCCATACCAACCCATCCCCTCATCCTGAGGTGCTGCGCAGCAGCCTCGAAGGAGGCTTCCAGCCAGCCGCGCGATCCCTGGAGGGCTCCTTCGAGGGCTCCGCTTCGCTGCGCCACCTCAGGATGAGGGGGTGGGTTGGTGAGGCGCATCAAAGCAGCCGTCACAGCATCCCGAATTCCGGCGCCTCGTTGGCGAGCCGCACCAGGAGCTCGCGCAGCCAGCGGTGCGCCGGGTCGCGGTCGTAGGAGGCGTGCCACAGCATCGACACCGCCACGTCGTCCAGGGGCACCGGCACCGGGCTGACCGCGAGCGAGAGCGCGCTGGCGAAGGCGGCGGCGAGCCGGGCATGCATGGTGGCGATCACCGGCGCGGCGCGGACCAGGAACGGCACCACGAGGAAGCGCGGCGTCGTCACCGCGAGGACGCGCGAGCGCCCGATCAGCGCCAGGGCGTCGTCGACCACCCCGTGGGCGGTTTCCCGCAGGGAGGTCAGGACGTGCGGGAACCGCAGGTAATCGTCGAGCGCGATCGGCGGCTGGATCCCGATCAGGTCAGCGTTGAACAGCACCACATAGCTGTCCCGGTAGAGCAGCCGCTGCTTGTGGTGGAGCTGGCCCTCCGAGAAGAACCCGATGGCAAGATCGACTTGGTCGGCGTCTAATTCGTCGAGGATATGGGTGCGATCGACGGAGCGCAGCAGCAGCCTGATTCCGGGGGCCTCCCGGCGCAGCTGCGCGAGCAATCGAGGCCCGAGCAGGACCTCGACGCTGTCGGGCAGGCTCACCGTGAAGCTGCGCTCCACGGTGGCCGGATCGAACCGCTCCTCCCGGTGGACCAGGGCCTGGACCTGCCGCAGCGTCGCCCGCAGAGGCTCGGCGAGCTTCAGGGCCCGCGGCGTCGGCCGCATCCCGTCGGGGGCCCGGGTGAGCAGCTCGTCGTCGAACAGGCGGCGCAACCGGGCGAGGCTCGAACTCATCGCCGATTGGCCGACGCCGATCCGGGCCGCCGCCCGGGTGACGCTGCGCTCGTCGAGCAGGGCATCCAGGGCGACCAGCAGGTTCAGGTCGATCCGGCTGAGATCGATGTGATCAATGGCCAAGGGCGGGGCGATCGGTTCGAGGTCGATCGCCCTGTATAGCAGAGCTAAACCCTTACGCCGGAACCGGCTCCCGCGGCTCGGTGTGGTCGAACAGGCGTGGCGGCGCGATCGCGTTCTTGGCGCCCATCCGGTCGACCAGGTGATCGGCGACCCGCAGGGCGTTGGCGATGATCGTGAGGGTCGGATTCACGGCGCCGATCGACGGAAAGAAGCTCGCATCGGTGACGTAGAGGTTGTCGAGCTGGTGCGCCTTGCAGTTCCGGTCGAGCACGGAGGTCGTGGCATCATCCCCGAACCGGAGGGTGCCGGCCTGGTGGGCGGTGCCGCCGATCGGGACGTTCTTGCCGAGATAGAGCGAGCGGTCGAACAGGTGCGGGTGCATGTCGGTGAAGCTGCAGATCTCCTGCAGCTTGCGGCGCAGGCGCTTGTGCGCCTCGACATTAGTCTCGGTGAGATCGAGATGGACCTTGCCGTCCTTATAGTAGACCCGGTTCTGGGCGAGCGGGATGTCCTCCGAGGTCAGCCAGAAATCGACGGAGTGCTTGGCGATCCAGTCGAACGGCTTGTTGGGGAACCATTGCAGGAAGCCGGGCAGCCCCTCGCCGTGGATCTGGGCGCCGTCGGACTTGCCGACCATCTGGATATGGCCGAGCGGGAAGTCCCACGCGTCCTTCCGGTCCGGGTCGCCGAAGTAGAAATCGTTGAGGCCGAGGGTCTTCTGGAAGCGGGTCGGGTTCGGCACCTTGGAGATCGCCAGCACGGTCGAGTTGTTGTGGCGCATGTAGTTGCGCCCGACCCGGCCGGAGCCGTTGGCGAGGCCGTCCGGGTGCTGCTCGCTGGCGGAGCGCAGCAGCAGCAGTGCCGAGGACAGCGCCCCGCAGGCCACCACCACGAGATCGGCCGAGGCCTCGAACGGCGCATCATCGCGCGTGCCGACGACGCCGGTCACGCTGCGGCCGCTCGGGTCGGTGACGAGGCGCTCGATATAGGTGCGGGTGAGAAGCGTCAGGTTCGGGCAGTCCCGCAAGGCCGGATCGACCACCATGGTCTGGGCGTCGGACTTGCCGTTGGTCGGGCAGGGGAAGCCGTCGAAGGACTCGCACTTGATGCAGGGCGAGGTGGAGACGGCGCGCCCGTCCTTCTCCACCAGCCGCACGCCCACCGGCAGGTGGAACGGGTGGTGGCCGGCGCTCTTCAGGTTGTCGAACAATTGCTGGATGCGCGGCTCGTGCGAGACCGGCGGATGGGCGTAGGGTTTGCGCGACCAGGGCTCGGTCGGGTCCTCGCCGCGCTGGCCGTGGACGTGAAACAGCTCCTCGGCGGCTTGGTAATGCGGCTCGAACTCGTCGTAGCCCACGGGCCAGGCCGGAGCGATGCCGTCTTCGTGGCGAATGTCCGAAAAATCCTTCTCGCGCAGGCGGAACAGGATCGAGCCGTAGAATTTCGAGTTGCCGCCGACATAGTAATGCAGGCCCGGCTGGAAGCTGCTGCCGGTAGAGGAGTACCAAGTCTCCTTGGTCTGGTAGTAACCATCGACGATCACCGCCTGGCTGTCCCAGTTACGCGGTTCGCGCAGGAGGTAGTCGCCGCGCTCGATCAGGAGGATGCGCTTGCCCGTCTGGGCCAGGCGCCATGCCATCGTCCCGCCGCCGGGGCCGGATCCGACGATGATCACGTCGTAATGCTCACCCGGCATAGGCACTGTCTCCGTCCGGACCGATTGTCCTGGCAGGCAACTCGCGAGCCGGATTTCGGATCGGTCTGCGACGACGTTTAGCATTCGACGGCCGCGACCACCGCAACCGCCGGTTAAGCGCTTTTCCCAACGCCGCCTTCAGCTTCGCCTGCGATCCTGCGCCGAGCCGGCCTGCAGCCGGGGAGGCAGCCATGGTCGTCAAGGATATCGCGCTCATGCTGGCCCTGCTGATCGCGGCGGCGCTCGCGCTCGGTCATTGGCGGGCCCGGCGCTCCGCCCCGGACGAGGCCGAGGCCGAGCGGCTGCACGACCGGATCTGGCGGATCAGCGAGAGCGAAGACCGCTACCGCGCTCTGGTCGCGGCCACCACCGAGGTGATCGTTCAGCGCGACGCCCGCGGGCGGATCACCTACGCCAACGACGATTACGCCCAGCTGCTCGGCCGTCCGGCCATCGACCTGCTCGGCGCGCAGATCGATCTCGAGATCCTGGAGCGGCGCGAGGTCGAGGTCGGCGAGGACGGGGTCCGCCGCATGGAGGCGCAGGTCCGCTCGGTGGACGGCCAGGTGCGCTGGTTCGCCTTCGTGGAGATGCCGGTGGCCCATGGCGACGCGATGCACTGGCTGCGCGCCGGCCGCGACGTCACCGCCCGGGTCGAGGCTTTGCGCAGCCGCGACGCGGCGCTGGAACGCGCCGAGGCCGCCAGCGTGGCGAAGTCGCGCTTCCTCGCCACCGTCAGCCACGAGATGCGCACCCCGCTCAACGGCATCCTCGGCATGGCCGAGCTTGTGCTCGGCACTGCCCTCGACCTGGAGCAGCGGACCTATGTCGAGGCCGTGCGCACCAGCGGCCAGGCCCTGCTCGGGCTGATCGACGGCGTGCTCGACTTCTCCCGGATCGAGGCCGGTCGCCTCGACCTCGCGGCCGAACCCTTCGACCTGCCGGCTTTGGCCGAGAGCGTCGTGGAGCTGCTGGCCCCGCGGGCACAGGACAAGGGCATCGAGATCGCCCTCGACGTCACGGAAAGCTTCCCGCACGGGCTCGTCGGCGATGCCGACCGGGTGCGGCAGATCCTGATCAACCTCGCCGGCAACGCCATCAAGTTTACCGCGCGGGGCGGCGTCGGGGTGAGCCTCAGCTTCGTCCGCACCGACGCCGGGGGCGGGGAGGCGGTGCTCTCCGTCTCTGACACCGGCCCCGGCATCCCGGAGGATCGGTTGCCGATCCTGTTCGAGGAATTCGAGCAGGGCGACGGCAGCGCCAGCCGCAGCCATGAGGGCACCGGCCTGGGTCTCGCCATCACCCGCCGGCTCGTGACCCGCATGGGCGGGCGGATCGAGGCGGAGTCGCGTGTCGGCCGCGGCTCGACCTTCCGGGTCGTCCTGCCGCTGCCGGAGGCCGAGGGCGCGCGTGCCAACCCTGCCCCGTTGCCGGGGCTCGAAGGCCGGCGCTGCCTGATCGTGGCCGATTCGCCCTATCAGGCCCCCTATCTCGCCCGCAGCCTGTCCCGGGCCGGGGCGGCCACCGTGATCGTCGGCACCCTGGAGGACGGCCTCGACGCCCTGTCGGGCGCGGCCTTCGACGCGGTCCTGGCCGACCGGGCGCTGGGCGACGCGGCGGTCCGCCAGATCGCCGACGCCGCCCGCGCCTGCGGGGTGCGCTGCAGCCTCGTCCTGCTCTCGCCCTTCGACCGCCGCGGCTTCGGAGCGCCGGGCGCGGCCGGCTTCGACGGCTACCTGATCAAGCCGATCCGGGCCCGCTCGCTGTTCGAGCGGCTGCTCGCCCCGCCGGTCGCGGTCGAATCCAGCACCCTCCCGGCTCCCGCCCCGGCGCGGACCGGGACCGGCCAGCGGATCCTGCTCGCCGAGGACAACCCGATCAACGCGCTGCTCGCGACCCGTGCCCTGGAGCGCCTCGGCGCCGAGGTCGTCCAGGCGGTCGACGGGGTCGAGGCGCTGGAGCGGCTGGCCTCGGATGGCCCGTTCGACCTCGCCCTGATCGACGTGCGGATGCCCCGCCTCGACGGCCACGAGACCGCCCGCCGCATCCGCGCCGCGGAAGCGGCCGGGGAGGGGACGCGGCTGCACCTCGTGGCGCTCACCGCCAATGCCGGCCGCGAGGACGAGATCGCCGCCCACGCGGCCGGGTTCGACGGGTTCCTGGCCAAGCCCCTCAATCTGAAGCTGCTTCCGGCCCTGCTGGAGCGCCGCACCGCACAGGCCGCCTAGCGTGTCGTGCCGGATATCGGAACCGGCACGACACGCTAGGGCCGTGCCCGACCACGTTGGGTCGGGTCACGCCTCTAAACTCTTGTTTTGACGCGCTCTCTTGCGACGAACCGGAGCCACTTCGTTGGAGAGCGCTCTAGCTTTCTGATTCCCATCGTCTTCCTCCGAAAGCCGGCGGTCCCCTCTCGGGACGATGCTCGAGCCCCGCCGCTCCCGCGTTGACAGCGGGCCGCTCCCCACGCCAACAGAAAGCCCATGTCGACAGCCGCCACTCAGCCACCCGCACCGCGCTCCTCGAGCGGCGCCCTCGCTGCCTGGGGCATCGCGATCCTCGTGGTCGCGACGGTGCTGCTCGGCGAGCTCCTGCCTACCCGGCACGCCGTCCCGGCGCGCTCGGTCGCCGACGACCCGGCCTGCCTCGAATGGACCGACGGCTGCCGCGTCTGCCAGCGCCTGGCCGAAGGCCCGGCCTGCTCGCTGCCCGGCATCGCCTGCCAGACCGCCGAGCCGCGCTGCCTGCGCCACCGCGACGGGTGAGGCCGGACGCGCCGATCCTCCGCTTCGCGCCGAGCCCGAACGGACGGCTCCATCTCGGCCACGCCTATTCAGCCCTGCTCAACGCCGAACTGGCGGAGCAGATGGGCGGCCTCTGCCGCCTGCGCATCGAGGATATCGATCCGGTCCGCTCGAAGCCGGACTTGGTCGCGGCGATCGTCGCCGACCTCGCCTGGCTCGGCCTAACCTACCCGAAGCCGGTGCGGCACCAGTCCCGCCACATGGACACCTACCAGGCGACGCTCCAGCGTCTGATCGACCGGGGACTCGCCTATCCCTGCTTCTGCTCCCGCGGGCAGATCCGGGCGCAGGCTGCCGCCCTCGCCGACAACCCGCACGATCCGGACGGCGCGCCGCTCTATCCCGGCACCTGCCGCTTGCTCGAACCGGCGATCCGGGCCGAACGCCTAGTCCGGGGCGAGCCGCATACCTGGCGCCTTGATGGGGCGGCCGCCCTGCGCTGCGCCGGCAACGCCCTCGGCTATGAAGCCTTCGACGGAGCCGACACGCGCTGGGTCACCGCCGACCCCGCCCGCTGGGGCGACGCCGTAATCGCCCGGCGCGACGTGCCGACCAGCTATCACCTGTCCGTGGTCCACGACGACGCGGAGCAAGAAATCACCCACGTGGTCCGGGGCCGGGACCTCGAAGCGGGCACCGATCTCCACGTCCTGCTGCAACGCCTGCTCGGCCTGCCGACGCCGCGCTACCACCACCACGCATTGATCCTGGATCCCGACGGCGACAAACTCGCCAAGTCCCGGGGCTCGCAAAGCCTCGCCGATCTCAGGCAGGCGGGGGGGACGCCCGAACAGATCCGCGCCCGCCTCGGCTTCGCCTGAGCCGATGGCGGCAATTCCCGCCGTCATTGCGAGCGCAGCGAAGCAACCCGGGGAAACACCGCGCTGAGACTTTGCGCGCGACCCTCGATCGCTACGCTCGGAATGGCGTCGGCAACCGCTCAGCGCACCGCGGCATCCCGCTGCGCCAGCGCCGTCGCGCTCTTCGATTTCTGCATGGTCGCGTCGACCTGCTCGCGCTGGCGCTTGAACTCGGCAAGCAGCCGCCCGTCGAGCTCGCGGCCGCGGGGCACGCGGATCTTCATCGGGTCGACGAAGTGGCCGTTGATGATCACCTCGTAGTGCAGGTGCGGACCGGTGGAGAGGCCGGTGGAGCCCAGATAGCCGATGATCTGCCCCTGCCGGACCCGGACCCCCTCCTTCACCCCGCGGCCGAACCGCGACATGTGGTTGTAGGTCGTCACGTAGCCGTTGACGTGCTGGATCTCGACCCGGTTGCCGTAGCCCGAGGTCATCTCGGCCCGGATCACCACGCCGTTGCCCGCCGCCGCGATCGGTGTGCCGATCGGGTTCGCCCAATCGACGCCGGTATGCAGCTTGGCGTAGCCCAGCACCGGGTGCATCCGATAGCCGAAGCCGGAGCGCATGATCCCATCCGGGATCGGCTTGCGCAGCAGGAACTTCTTCAGGGAACGGCCCTGCTCGTCGAGATAGTCGATCGTGCCGTCATCCGGCGACTGGAAGCGGTAGACCTTGCGGGTTTCGCCCCCCAGCGTCAGGGCGGCATAGAGCAGGTCCGGCCGGTCGGCCCCGGCTTCGTCGTCGTAGGTGTAGAACACGTCGAGCCCGTCGCCGCTGGCGATCCGGCGCTGGAAGTCGAGATCGTAGCTGAACACCCGGACGATGTCCTCGACGGTGGCCCGCGGCAGGTCGTGGCGGGCGGCCGTTTCGTAGAGGCTCTGGTACAGGCGCGGCCCGGAGCCCGAATCCTCCTCGTCGTCCTCGCCGGCATCCGCCTGGGGCTGCGGCTTGGAGGAGGGGGCTTCCTCGGTCGGCGGCGCCACCGAGACGAAGGCGCTCCGGTCGTTGAGCGCCGCGATGCCCTCGATGCCGTTCTCGCCGTACAGCACCACGCGGGTGACCTGCCGCGGATCACCGGGGCGCGGTCCGGGGGCGACCTGCACCCGCATCTGCTGGCCTTCCGGCAAGGCCGCGGTGCGGGTCTTGCCGCCGAGCGCCGCGACGATGCCGCGGATCTGCTCGTCCCCGGCCAGGCCGGTGGCCTTCAGGATGCCCTCCAGGGTCTCGCCACGCTTGAGCGCGATGTCGCGCTCCTCCACGAGCGGCGCCTCGTTCGGCTTCAGCTCGACTTTGGGAACCTTGGTGACGTTCTCGGGGACGACCAGCACCTCGATCGATTTGAACGGGTTGGCGTCCTTGGCGGCCGAGCTCTCCGCATCGCCGCCCGCGCCCTGCTGCAGCGTGCGCGACAGCAGGATCTGGGGCGCGATCGGGATGGCGGCCCGGCGCCCGGCCTCGGCGGCGATCCGGCGCTCCTCCTCCACCTGTGCGGTGACGTCGTCGTCGGTGAGCGCAGGGGCATTGGCATCGACGGCGGCATCCGCGAGGTCGCGCTTGACCACCGTGACCTCGGCCCCGGGCGCGTCGGCGGCGGCGTCGGGCGCGCGCTCCAGGGGCTCGTCGGAGACGAACTTCATCGGATCGAACCGCGGCAGCTCACCGGCATAAACGCCCGTCGTCATCGACAGGGGGGTGGTGATCCGCACGAAGGCCTTGGCCTTGATGATCTCGCGATCCCCCAGGCGGACGGTCACGGGCGCGCGAAAGCTCTGCTTGGCCGAGGCGATCATTAGGTTGCGCACCAGCCGGTCGCCTTTGCGGGCGAGGTTGGCGCCGCTCTCGCTCGGCTGCGGCCGGGGCATGATCGTGGCCTTCTCGGGGATCGCCGCGAAGGAGACATCACCTTGCAGGGAGACGTGGAGCGCGGCCGCGATCAGGCCCGCGCCGGTCAGGCCCGTGAGCGTGCTGGCGCAGAGCCAACGCAGATTGACCGCGCGGCGATCGATCTGGGTCGCATCCGCGCCGAGGAGATCGAGGGGCGCCTGGACCCCGCGGCCGACGCCGGGGGCGAGGGCGGCCACGTCGCCGATCTTGAGTCGCTCGCGCTTCACTCGCAGGTCCCGGAAAGACGACGGCGCACGGCGCTCTCGCTGGTGATTAGAGGATCGGCGGCCGGGCACGCGCGCACCGCTCACGCACGGCCTGTTCCTCTCGGGGGGCAGCATGTCGAGATTGAGGCGCCCCACCTCTCTACCGGGGTCCTGTTCTGGAGGGAATTCCCGATGCCGAACCGAGAGGGGAGGGGGGGGGTCGGCCGGGACCAACCTTCAAAAATCTTCCCCCCGGTGTTGACGGCTCTGTGGGGCCTGTTTATACCCCTGTTCATCGGCGCCGGCCGCGGAAGCGGCCCGGGCGCTGACGCATCTTCTGACAGGATCGGCGATTGGCCGGCGGGTTTGCCGGGCGATTTTCTGTTTTTGTCCGATGCGGCTTCGGGGTCGGGTTCGCGTCTTGCGGGTTCGGCGACGGGGTTGACAGGGGGATCGGCGGGCTCTAGACGCCCTCCACCGCTGAGGCGGCCGACCGGATGGTCTGGCCGGTATCACGGTTCTCCCAGTCGGACAAGCGGGTGATCGGGGTCTCTGGCCCGGATCGTCGTCTCGTCTGTGAGCGGTCCGGTTCGCCGGTCGGCTCAGGGTCTTTGACATTGTTGGAATTGAGGAAGGGAGACGCGGACGGCGTTTGTCCTTGCGGTCGGAGCTTTGGCTTCGACAAGTGAGAGACTAGTGCCGATCGTCGTATCTCTCTTTTTGAGCTCACCGATCTGGCTGCGCTGTGAAGCGCTGCTTGGTCGATTGTGAGGCTCCGTCTGAGAATTACGTGATCGGCCAGATCAATCTCTTCAACGTGAGAGTTTGATCCTGGCTCAGAGCGAACGCTGGCGGCAGGCTTAACACATGCAAGTCGAGCGGGCACCTTCGGGTGTCAGCGGCGGACGGGTGAGTAACGCGTGGGAACGTGCCCTCTGGTTCGGAATAACTCAGGGAAACTTGAGCTAATACCGGATACGCCCTTTTGGGGAAAGGCTTGCTGCCGGAGGATCGGCCCGCGTCTGATTAGC
>NZ_JAKSYO010000180.1 GCF_022829635.1 Methylobacterium sp. E-066 | reverse complement strand
CCGGCGAGGCGGGCCGAGGCTTCGCCGTGGTGGCGTCCGAGGTGAAGGAGCTGGCCGCCCAGACCGCCAAGGCGACCGAAGAGATCAGCCAGCAGATCGGCCAGATCCAGGGCGTGACCGGCCAGGCCGTCACGGCGATCGGAGGCATCACGGCACGCATCCGGGAGATCGACTCGGTGGCGACCTCGATCGCCGCCGCCGTCGAGGAGCAGGGCGCCGCCACCCAGGAGATCGTCCGCAACGTCGCCCAGGCGGCCACCGGCACCAACGAGGTCACGACCAACATCGCCGGCGTCGCCCAGGCCTCCGAGCAGACCGGCTCCGCCGCGAGCCAGGTGCTCGACGCGGCCGGCGAGCTGTCCCGCCAGTCGGAGCATCTCGGCGCCGAGGTCTCGCGCTTCCTCGCCACCGTAAGGGCGGCGTAAGCCGCGCCGCCCTTACGGGGACCCGAGCGGGCTTGCAGAGTCACACAGCGAGTCCGGCAGCAAACGTTTGAAAAATCGCGCGTTTTCCCCTCCCCCTTGCGGGGAGGGGTCAGGGGTGGGGGTGGTGCAGGATTGCGCGTCACGGTGCCTTCTGAACCACCCCCACCTCCAGCTCCTCCCCGCAAGGGGGAGGAGAGAGAGCCGCACCTCTCGCCGTGCGATGTCTGAAGATCGTCGCCCGACCGGGTGGAAGCGACGCCGAAGGTCCGCTGTCTACGCCGGCAGGACGACCACCTTCGTCTTGACCGGCGTGCGCGCGTAGAGGTGGATCATGTCCTGGCTGAGCAGGCCGACACAGCCGCTCGTGATCCCCGAGCCGATCGTCTCGGGATCGCTGCTGGCGTAGATCGTGTAGAGCGTATAGGCGCCGTTCTGGTAGAGATGGAGGGTGCGGGCGCCGAGCGGGTTGTCGAGGCCGCCCGGCATGCCGCGGGCGTATTTGGCCGCCTCGGGCTGGCGCTTGATCATCTCCTTGGGCGGCGTCCAGGTCGCCCATTCGGACTTGCGACCGACATAGGCGTCGCCGCTCCACAGGAACCCGTCGCGGCCGACATTGGCGCCGTACCGGGTGGCGGATCCGTCGCCCTCGACGCGGTAGACGTAGTAGTTGCCGGGATCGACGATGATCGTGCCGGCGGCCTCCTTCGTGTCGTACCGGACCGTCCGGCGATAGTATTTCGGATCGACCTTGCTGACGTCGACCGCCGGGATCGGGAATTTCTCGTCCGGCATCGGCCCGTAGACCTTCGCGGCCTCGGCAAGGATCAGCCCGTCGGATGTCGCGCAACCGGCGAGGCCGAGCGCGCCGAGACCCGCGGCCGAGCCGGCCAGAAACGCCCGGCGGCTGAGAAGCTCCCCCCGGTGCCCGCGCAGCGCGGCGTCACCCCTGTCCCCGACATCGGCGTCCCAACCGTCCCTGATCATGATCCTGGACTTCCTATGATCCGCGGCCCGATGCGGTAACGCCCCGGCCTCTATCAATCGCGCGTACGGCTAAGCTTTAGATTGGCAAGGCCGCTGGTCACTGGCAAGCTCGGCCTTTACGTCGGGAGTGTGGCCGAACCTTTTCGGTGCCCGGATCAGGCGACGGATCCGAACGTGGCCCCGCACAGTCCGGATACCGTGCGGCAAGCTTTGCCTTCAGGGCGTTGCCCGGTCCATGGAGAGGCCCATGATCCGCCTCATCCCCAGCCTGCCCGCTGTCTACGTCATCGCGCGGGGGGTGTGGCCGCTGCCATGGCCGCTCGCGCTCAAGCTCGGCTTGGCCGGCGTTCTCCTGGTCGCGTCCCAGTTCCACCTGTGGAGCCGCCTCTCCTCCGGCTCGGTCTTCGCGCCCGAATTCCCCCGCCCGGTGGTGATCCTGTTCAATTGGGCGTTCGGCGGAATCGCGCTGGCGGCACTCATGCTGCTCGCCCTCGACATGGCGGCGCTGGCCTCCGTGGTCCTGCCCGGGGATGGTTGGGCAATCCCCGCCGCCTGGCGCTACCCGGTGGCCCTCGCGGCCGCGCTCCTGGCGGCGATCGCGGTCCGGCAGGCGGTGCGCGTGCCGCCGTTGAAGGACCTCACCGTCGCGATCCCGGACCTGCCCCTCGGCTTCGACGGCACCACGATCCTGCACCTGACCGACCTGCATATCAGCCGGCTGTTCCCGGCCGCCTGGGCGCAGGCCGTCGTTGCGCGCGCCAACGACCTCGGCACCGACCTGATCGTGGTGACGGGCGACTTCATCGACGGTTCGCTCGCGTCCCGACGGAATGATGTCGAACCCTTGCGCGCCTTGCGGGCGCGGGACGGCGTCTGGGCCGTGCCGGGCAACCACGAGTACTTCTTCGATCACGATGCCTGGATGCGCCACCTCGCGGGGCTGGGGATCCACATCCTCGCCAACGCCCACACGGTCCTGCGGCGCGACGGCGGCGCGCTGGTGCTGGCGGGCGTCACCGACCGCTCGGCGCCCGCCACCGGCCACCCGGGACCGGATCTCGATGCCGCCCTGGCGGGAGCCCCGGCGGGCGCGCCGATCGTGCTGCTGGATCACCAGCCGGCACAGGCGGCCCGGGCCGCTTCGCGCGGTGTGGCGTTGCAGCTCTCCGGCCATACCCATGGCGGGATGATCCGCGGCCTGGACCGCCTGGTGGCGCGCGGCAATGCCGGGTTCGTCTCCGGCGCGTACCGGGTCGGCGCCATGCTGCTCTACGTCAGCAACGGCACCGGGCTGTGGCCCGGCTTCGCCCTCCGCCTCGGGCGCCCGTCCGAGCTGACGCGGATCACCCTGCGGCGCGGGTCATGACAGCGATCCGATCCTGACGTTCAGGCGGATCGGCCGATAGCCCGACCTCCCCCCATCACCCCCCGATCCGCAGCACCTCGGTCCGGTCGCCCGCCTGTTCGAAGGCGGCCGGGTCGGCGCCGGTCATCCAGACCTGGCCGGGCAGCGCTTCGAGGGCCTCGAACAGGCCGGCCCGGCGGCGGGGGTCGAGATGCGCCGCGACCTCGTCGAGCAGGATCATCGGGGCGATGCCGCTCATCGCCCGCACCAGGCGGGCATGGGCCAGGACCAGGCCGATCAGCAGGGCCTTCTGCTCGCCCGTGGAGGCGGTGCCGGCCGGGACGTCCTTGGGCCCGTGGCGGACCACCAGATCCGTGGTCTGCGGCCCGGTGAGGGTGCGGCCGGCCGCCCGGTCGCGGTTGCGGCCGTTGCGCAGGGCCAGGCGGAAGCGGTCCTCCGCCTCGATGGCCGGCCAGACCGCCACCAGATCGTCGAGGTCGCCCTCCAGCCGGATCGACGCCCAGGGGAAGGGCTGCGCGTCGTCCCGGGTCTCGGCGATCAGCCGGTCCAGGCGCTCGGCGGTCTCGCGACGGGCGAGCGCCACGGCGACGCCGAGCTCGGCCACCTCCCGCTCCACGGCGTCGAGCCAGCGGCCGTCATCGGGCCGGTCCTCCAGCAGGCGGTTGCGCGAGCGCAGGGCCCGCTCCATCGCGGAGACCCGCGCCCCGTGGCCGGCATCCACCGCCAGGACGAGACGGTCGAGGAACCGGCGCCGGTCGCCGGCGGCACCGCGGAACAGCCCGTCGAGATCCGGGGTCAGCCAGACCACCCGGACGAACTCGCTGAATGCCACCGGCGAAGAAGCGGGGGCGCCGTCGATCCGGCAGAGCCGGCTCGTGCGCCCGTCCGGCCCCGGGGGCTCCAGCCCCGTGCCGAGGCGATGCTCGGCGCCGTCCCGGTCGAGGGTGAGCGACACGGCAAACCCCCCCGGGCCGTCCGCGCGCGCCATGGCGGCGAACTCGGCCCGGCGCAGGCCCCGCCCCGGCACGAACAGGGAGATCGCCTCCAGCAGGTTGGTCTTGCCGGCGCCATTCTCGCCGACCAGGGCCACGAAGCGGGCGCCGGGATTCAGTTCGAGATCGGCGTGATTGCGGAAGTCGCGGGCGATCAACCGGGTGAGGCGTGTGGATCCAGCCGTGTCGAGTTCACTCATAAGGCGGCACGATGGAGCGGTCGCGCGCCGAATGCAGCACGCGATCGATCGAAATGCGGTCGTCGAGGACGCGATGAAGGATCAGATAAGATCGGAATATGAGGATCCGTACGTTGAGAGCAATCTCCGGCGCGGGCCTGCCCATCATCGGCTGGCGACCGAGCGCCTGACAACGGGTGCGCAGCTCCGAGACGAAGCCGCGGGCGCGCATCGGATTGTCAGCCGCGATGAAGTCACCGATCTCGCGCAGGTCGGCTCGGGCTTGTCGCGACACAACGACAGGCTTCAAGGGCCAGCCTTTTCCATGGCGGCGTAGCGGGCCTCCAAGGCATCCAGCGTGGCGTCGAGCGGTTCGTAATCTCCGCTCTCGACGCCCTCCCGCCAAGCCTCCCGCATCGTCGCAAGGCGATCCTCGTGCTGGAGCAGCAACGCGACACCGGCGGCGACCGCCTCCTCCGGCGAACCGTAGCGCCCCGCCGCGATCAGACGATCGAGCGAGGCTTCCTGGGTCGGATCGAGGATGACGGCTTTCGGCATGGCAGCCTAATACTACACCCGCATCGGCATCAGCACGTACAGGGCCGGCGCGCCCTCGCGGTCCTGGATCAGGGTCGGCGAGCCCGGGTCGGCGAGCTTGAACAGCGCGGTGTCGCCCTCGAGTTGTGCGGTGATGTCGAGCAGGTAGCGCGCGTTGAAGCCGATATCGAGGCCGGCGGCCTCGTAATCGACGTCGAGCTCTTCCGTGGCGCTGCCCGAATCCGGGTTGTTGACCGACAGCGCCAGGCGTCCCTCGGTGAGCCCGAGCTTCACGGCGCGGCCGCGCTCGGACGAGATCGTCGAGACCCGGTCCACCGCCTTGGCGAAGGCGTCGCGCTCCACGGTCAGCCGCTTGTCGTTGTTGGCCGGGATCACCCGCTGGTAGTCCGGGAAGGTGCCGTCGATCAGCTTGGAGATCAGGGTCAGGCCGCCGGCGAAGCGCAGGCGGATCTTGGCGGGCGACAGGTCGACCGCGACGGTCTCGCCGCCGTCGTCCAGCAGCTTCTGGATCTCGGCCACCGCCTTGCGGGGCACGATCACCCCCGGCATGCCGACGCTGCCCTGCGGGGCCGGGATCTCGACCCGGGCGAGCCGGTGGCCGTCGGTGGCAACCGCGCGCATCACCGGGCCGTTCTCGGTCTCCAGCGTGTGCAGGTAGATGCCGTTGAGGTAGTAGCGCGTCTCCTCGGTGGAGATCGCGAACTGGGTCTTGTCGATCAGGCGCTTGAGGTCGGCGCTCGCGATCTCGAAGCCATGCGGCATCTCGCCGGCGGCGAGATCCGGGAAGTCGCCCTCCGGCAGGGCGCCCAGCGCGAAGCGCGAGCGGCCCGAGCGGATCGTCATCTGGCCGGATTCGCCGCCGGTCTCCAGGGAGACCTGGGCGCCGTCGGGCAGCTTGCGCACGATGTCGTAGATCACATGCGCCGGCACCGTGGTGGCGCCGGGATCGGCCACGTCGGCCGGCACGCTCTCGGTGACCTCGATATCGAGGTCGGTCGCCCGCAGCTGCAGACTCGAACCGTCCGAACGCAAGAGCACGTTCGACAGGATCGGGATCGTGTTGCGGCGCTCGACGACCCGGTGCACGTGGCCGAGCGACCTGAGCAGGGCCGCGCGCTCGACGGTGACTCTCATCGCAGTACTCAAGTGATGGGGGAGGGCGCCGCGGCCGGCATCCCTCACGAAAACAGGCCGATCAGCTTGGCGAAGGGGACACGCGAACGCAAGGCCGCCGTCGCGGCATCGCACAGCTACGCCGACCTCCGATGGAATTCAGGGTTTCCGCCGGGGCCGCCCCGTGCGAAAGCGCCGCGATCCATCTTAAGCGGCACCGTACCGCCCGAGTCCCACAGATCATGCTGCAAACCGTCGAGACCGCGGGCCCGCAAGGCGCCGCCCCGAGCGCCAGTCCTGGCCGCATCCTGGCCGCAAGCTTCGTCGGCACCGCGATCGAGTTCTTCGATTTCTACATCTACGCCACCGCGACCGCGCTGGTGATCGGCCCGGTCTTCTTTCCGGCGGGCGCCCCCGGGGTGCAGCAGCTCAGCGCCTTCGCGACCTTCGCGATCGCGTTCATCGCCCGGCCGTTCGGGGCGGCCCTGTTCGGCCATTTCGGCGACCGGGTCGGCCGCAAGGCGACGCTTGTGGCGTCGCTGCTGATCATGGGCCTGTCCACCGTGCTGATCGGCTGCCTGCCGACCTACGCCACGGCCGGCTGGTGGGCGCCCGCCGCCCTCTGCGTGCTGCGCTGCGGCCAGGGCATCGGCTTCGGCGGCGAATGGGGCGGAGCAGCCTTGCTCGCCGTGGAGAACGCGCCGCCGGGCAAGCGCGCCTGGTACGGCATCTTCCCGCAGCTCGGGGCGCCGGTCGGCTTCATCCTGGCCAATCTCGGCTTCCTGGCCCTCAGCTTCGGGCTGTCGCCCGAGAGTTTTCAGGCCTGGGGCTGGCGGCTGCCGTTCCTGGCCTCGGCCGCCCTGGTCGGCGTCGGGCTCTACGTGCGCCTGAAGCTCACCGAGACGCCCGCCTTCAAGGCGGCGCTCAACGAGGCGAGGCCCGAGCGCGTGCCCTTCGCCACGATGCTCACCCAGCACGGGGGGGCGGTCCTGATCGGCACCTTCGCCATGGTGGCGGTCTACGCGGTGTTCTACCTCTCGACGGTGTTCGCCCTGGGCTACGGCACCGGGACGCTGGGCTACACCCGGCCGACCTTCCTGCTGTTCGAGTGCATCGCGGTCTGCTTCATGGCGATCGGGACCGTGATCTCGGGAGCGGCCGCCGACCGGTTCGGGCGCAAGCCGGTGCTGCTCTCAGGGATGGTCGCGGTGTTCGCCCTCGGCTTCCTGATGGGGCCGATGCTCGGGAACGCGGCCGCGGCCGGGACCTGGCCGCCGGTGCTGGGCTTCCTGTGCCTCAGCCTGCTGGCGATGGGCTGGGTGTTCGGCCCGATGGGCGCGGTCCTGCCCGAGCTGTTCCCGACCCGGATCCGCTACACGGGCGCCTCGGTCACCTACAACCTCGCCGGGATCCTGGGGGCCTCGGGCGCGCCCTACATCGCCCAGGAGCTGGCGTCCTATGGCGGCATCGGCTTCGTCGGCTTCTACCTCGCCGCCGCGGCTGTGCTGAGCTTCGTCGCCGTGCTCGCCATGCGGGAATCGGCTTACGACTGAAGCGGCTCTCCCTCCGGCGCGGGGTTAGGCGGCCGGCTCGTAGCGGGCGAGGAATCGGGTGCGGTCCCACAGCTCGACCGCCGCGTCCCGGACCATGGCCCGTGCGCGCCGACGGGCCTGCGTGTCGTCCTCGGCCGGGACGATCTCGGCCGACGAGACGCGGCCGGCGCGGTCGAGCTTGAACGCCCGGTAGGCGCGGCTTCGCTGAGCGGTCTGTGCGTCCAGGTTGAGCATCGGATCCTCCTGAGGGCCCGAGACTTCCGAAAAGCGGTTAACCGTCCGTTACCGAAGGGCGTCAGCTCCGCTTGTCGAGCGGACGACCCAGCAGGCGCGCGAACTCGGCTTCGATCTCCTCCACGGAGAACGGGTTGCCGGCGGTCTTCGGCTCGGGCCGCGGCGGCGCGGGGGGGGCAGTCGGCGGGGCTGGCGCAGGCGGTGCCACGGGTGCCGCCGGCCGGGGAGCCGGCGGCTCGGGCGTCGGAGGCACGATCGGCGGCACCTCGGGCGGTACAGCGGGCGGGGGCGACGGTATCCGCGGCGCCGGCGGCGGAGCGACCGGCGGGGCAGGGGGCGGAGGAGGTGCAGGGGGCGGCGGCGCAGGGGGCGGCGGCGGCGCAGCGGCCATCATCGCGGCCACCGGATCCACCGGCTCGGGCGCCGGCGCGAGCGGCGCGGGCGTCACAGCGGAGGCCGGGCGCGACAGGGCGGCCTGGAGCTGCCGGGCCATGTCGGAGAGCACCGCCGGATCGACGGTCCGGCGCTCGGACGCAACATTCAGGCTCGGCGCGGGCCGGAAGGGCTGGGGGGCAGGCTCTGGGGCGGCCTCGGCGGTGGGTTCGGGCGCGGGCTCGAACTTGCGCTCCGAGGCGGGATTGAGCCGCGGCTCGGCCAGAGCCGGCGCGGTGCGGCTCAGGATCCGCCGGGGCGAGAGCGTGTCCCGGAGGGCTGCCGGGACCGGTTCCGCCGCCCGGGGTTGCAGCAATGCGGGCGTCGACACCTCCTGCCCCGGCTCGTCGCCGCCCAGCAGGTTGACGTCGAGCGGGAAGGTGACCGGCGGCGCGGTGCCGGAGCGCGGGACCGGCGGCGGTACGACGACCGGCATCTCGAAGCCCGGGTCGAACAGCGGCTCGGAGCGGCGGCCGGCGATCTCGGCGAGAGCCCGGGGCGGCTCGGCCAGGCGGCCGCCCTCCGCCATCGGATCCGGCAGCGGCTCGGCCAGGGGCTCCGACCCGCCGTCGGCGCGCAGCGTCGCCTCGGGTATCGGGCGCTGGGTGCGTTGGATGTTGCGCTCGACCACCACGTCGTTGGGGCCGCCCACCAGCAGCAGGTGCTCGACATTGTCCCGGCGCAACAGGATCAGCTGCCGGGCCCGGTCGAGCTCGTACACGTCGACGATCCCGAGCCGGGGCTGGCGGCCGCGGGCTGGCGTGCGCCCGGGCAGGGCCAGGCTGCGTCCGGTCAGGCGCCGCACCGTGAACACGATCGCGGCCAACGCCGTGAAGATGACGGCGAAGATCACGACATACTGGACGATGGGGGAGCCCTCAGAACCGAACACGGATTGCAGCCATGGCAAGGTTACGCACTCGCACGTTTCGGCCGCCGCAGGGCCGCGCCCGGCACGAGCCTCGCTCATACCACGCCGGCGGGCCCGCAAGGCAAACGACGTTAAGACTTCGTTAACAGGCCCTTAAGTTTAGCGCCATCAAGACAAGAGATTGTGAAGCACCGTTGGCCGCCATCCCCAGGAACGTGACCGCGAGCCCGCGCCCTGGCTGACCCGACGGGAGCCGGCATAGCCCGCACTTAACGGTGCGTTAACCACGCAGGCGGCAGATTTTGCCGAGCCCGCCCGATCCCGCGCGGCGTCGCGAGACCGGAGGCGAACGTGGCCCTGACCGACCTGCCCATCCTCGGGATGCTGCGCACCCGGATGCAATGGGCCCAGGCGCGCCAGGGTCTGATCGCCGAGAACGTCGCCAACGCCGACATGCCGGGCTTCAAGCCCCGCGACCTGGCCGAGCTGCGCTTCGACCAGGCCACCGGGGCGGCGGTTTCCGCCTCGCCCGGCCTGGCGCTGACGAGCCCGGCCCATATCGCGCCGCCCGGACAGTCCGAGGCCGGGGCCGATGCCAAGGGCGCCAAGCGCTTCGAGGTCCGCCCGAGCGGCAACGCGGTCAACCTCGAGGACGAGATGATGAAGGCCGGCGACAACCAGTCCGACTACCAGCTCGCCGCCTCGCTCTACCAGCACAGCCTGACCACCCTGAAGATCGCCATCGGCAAGAGCTGATCGTTTCGGAATTCGATCGGACGTGCCGTCGAAACGCGGCGGAGGAGGGCCCTGAGCCATGGAATTCAGCAAGTCGCTCACGTTCGCGGCCGCCGGCCTCAAGGCGCAGTCCGGCCGGATGCGGATCATCGCCGAGAACATCGCCAACGCGGATTCCGCACCGGCCTCGGCCGGGGCCGAGCCGTACCGGCGCAAGATCCCGTCCTTCACGAGCCACATGGATCCGGAGACCGGCGCCAAGCTGGTCGAGGCGGGCCGGGTCCGGCGCGACCAGACCGCCTTCCGGACCAAGTACGAGCCGGGCAATCCAGCGGCCAACGCCAGGGGCGAAGTGCAGATGCCCAACGTCAACGCGCTGATCGAGAACATGGACCTGCGCGAAGCCCAGCGCTCCTACGAGGCGAACCTCAACATGGTGACGTCCACGCGCAAGATGCTGTCGCAGACGCTGTCGATCCTGAAGTGAACGCGAAGGATAGCGAGCGATGGCGACGAGCAATTTCGCGGCCGGTGCCTACGCCGCCGTCCAGGGCATGGCCAACGGCCGTCCCGCCCCAAAGGTCCAGTCGACCGGCGAGGCCGGCGGCAACTTCATGCAGCTCCTCGGCAACGCCCTGGACACTGTCGGCGATGCCGGGCGGCGGGCCGACGGCCAGGCGGTCTCGGCGGCCTCCGGCAAGGCCAACGTCGTCGACGTGGTCACGGCGGTGGCCGAGAGCGAGACCGCCCTGCAGACCATGGTCGCCGTGCGCGACCGCATGATCTCTGCCTACGAAGAGATCATGCGGATGCAGATCTAAGCATGGCCCGGCCGGATTCCAGATTTCCTCTGCCCCCCTTTTGAGCACGTCACCCCATGACCGGCCTGGCCATCCTCGACGTCGCGCGCGACGGCATCTTCGTGTTCCTCAAGGTCGCCGGCCCGCTGATGCTGGTCGCGCTCGCGGTCGGGCTGGTCGTCTCGCTGGTCCAAGCCCTGACGCAGGTCCAGGAGCAGACCCTGATCTACGTGCCCAAAATCGTCGCGGTGTTCGCCGCGCTCCTGCTGATGCTGCCGTTCATCGGCGACGCCATGGCCGGCTACATGACCCGCATCGCCGCCCGCATCGCCACGGGCGGGTGATGGCGACCTCCGGCGCGACAGGGGCGGGACGCCCGTGCCATAGGGGCGGCGATGAACCTGCTCCTGCCCGGCATCGCCTCGGCCTACCTGATCACCTTCGCCCGGGTCGGCACGCTGATCATGCTGATGCCCGGCGTCGGCGAGCAGATGGTTTCGCCGCGGCTGCGGCTGGCCTTCGCGCTGCTGACCACGCTGGTGCTGTTCCCGTCCGTGCGCCCGCTGCTGGGCGGCACCGAGGGCCTGGCCGGACCCCGGCTGATCGGGCTCCTGTTCGCCGAGACGATCGTCGGGCTGGTCCTCGGCCTGTCGGTCCGGATGGTGCTGGCCGCCCTGCAGACCGCCGGGCTGATCATCTCCCAGCAGCTCGGCCTGGCCTACGCCATGACGGTGGACCCGAGCTACGGCGGGCAGCAGGCGGCGCTCGGAAACTTCCTGTCGCTGCTGGGCATCACGCTGATCTTCGCCGCCGACCTGCATCACCTCGCCATCGAGGGCCTGGCGCAGAGCTACGTGGTGCTGCCCCCGGACGGGGTTCCGGCCTTCTCGGACGCGCTGATGCTGGCGCTGAAGGCGCTGACCCGGGGCTTCACCCTGGCGGTGCAGATCTCCGGGCCGTTCATCGCCTTCGGGCTGCTGTTCAACCTCGGGCTCGGGGTGCTGTCGCGGCTGATGCCGCAATTGCAGGTGTTCTTCCTGGCGGTTCCGGCCTCGGTGCTTATCGGCATGCTGATCCTGATGGGCTCGCTCGGCGTCATGATGGGCGTTTTTCTGGACGATCTCGGCCGGTATCTCGGCGAGTTCGTCGGCCGCTGACCCTCCGTCCCGCACACTGAGTTCGAACCAAAAAAATGGCCGAGGGCGCGGAGCAGGAAGACAAGACCGAAGAGCCGACCCAGCGGCGCCTCGACCAGGCGATCGAGCGCGGCGACGTCGCGACCAGCGCCGAAATCAACACCTTCGCGATCCTCGGCGCGTTCACGCTGGCCCTGGTGATCGCGGCCCCGACCATCGCCCAGAACCTGACCCAGGGCCTCAAGGCCTATCTCGCCAACGCCCACACCCTGCCGGACGACGCCACCGCCATGAAGCAGGCGGCGACCCGGGGCCTGTGGCTGTGGCTCGAGGCCGTAGCGGTGCCGGTCGGGATGGCGGCGGCGGCCGGCCTCGCCGCCGGCCTCCTGCAGCACCCGCTGGTGCTCACCACCGAAACCCTGATGCCGAAATTCGACCGCATCTCGCCGATGGCCGGGATCAAGCGGCTGATGGGGATCGAGGCCCTGTTCCAGTTCGGCAAGGGGCTCGCCAAGATCGGCGCGGTCGGCATCGTCGGCGGCGTGCTGCTGTGGAACGACCGCGACCGGCTGGAGGTGTTCGCCCGGCTCGATCCGGCCGGCAGCCTGCCCGCGATCCTGTCCCTCAGCCTGCGGCTGCTCGCCGGCATGCTGTGCATGCACCTGGCGATCACGCTGGGCGACGCGCTCTACGCGCGCTTCCGCTGGCGCAAGCGCCACCGCATGTCGAAGGAGGAGATGAAGCAGGAGATGAAGGAGTCGGACGGCAACCCGGAGATCAAGGGTCGCATGAAGCAGATCCGCATGGCGCGGGCGCGGAAGCGGATGATGACCGCCGTGCCGACCGCCACCGTGGTGGTGACCAACCCGACCCACTACGCGGTGGCGCTGCGCTACGAGGCCGGCATGGCGGCGCCGATCTGCGTCGCCAAGGGCGTCGACGCCCTGGCCCTGCGCATCCGCACCGTGGCGGCCGAGCACGGCGTCGCGGTGATCGAGAACCCGCCGCTCGCCCGCGCCCTGCACGCCACCGTAGAGATCGACCGCGAGATCCCGGCGGAGCATTACCGGGCGGTGGCGGAAGTGATCGGCTTCGTCCTGCGCCTGCGCCGGAGAGCGGCGTAGGCGCAAGGGCTGGTATTCATCACGCCGATCGCATGGCAAAGCCTAGAAAAGCCACGCTTCCTCCACCTTTTTTCGCGAGGCTGCATCAAGGCTTGGCGCGACACGACCGGCGCGACGAGAGTGATGCCGTGCTGCCCGAGCCCTGCTATGGCCGGCGGGCCTAACCGGGTGATTGTTCTGGAATGATGCCGATGGCCGACGTCACTGGACCTCCGGCGCCCGCGACGGGCACGCAGATCTCGAATTCGCAGGGGAACGGCGCGATCGACCGCTCGGAGCAGCCGGGCCGGGTCGGGCTGCTACTCGTGCTCGCGGGTCTGCTGGTCGGGGCCGCGATCGGCCTGTCCTTCGTGGCCAACGAGCAGGCGCAGTCGCTGATCGTCTGGCTGCTCGCCCTACTGGCGATGGCCGGCGTGTTCTTCCTGTTCGCGCTCGCCATCGGGGCGCTCCAGCTCAGCGGCACCGCCACCCGGGACGACATCACCAAGGGCATCGTCGACGCCTCGCCGGACGGGGCTTTGGTGGTCGAGGATGGCGGCCGGCTGATCTACGCCAACGAGGCCTATCTGCGGGTGGCCGGCGGCGACGCCTTCTCGAACCTCGTGCCGGTGGAGCGCATCCTGGTCGGCTCGCCGGAGGTCTCGGAGGCGGTCTACCGCCTGTCGCAGGCGTCTCGCGATGGACGCGCACACACCGAAGAAATCCGGATGTCGCCGCCCCTCGGGCCGCAGGCGCACGAGCGCGGCTTCGGCTGGTACCGGGTCTCGGTGCGTCCCCTGGCGCGCCCGCGCCGGGCCGCCTCGCTCTGGACGGTGGCCGACATCACCGCCGAGCGCGAGCGCCAGGAGAACGTCTTCCAGGAGCTCCAGCACGCGATCGATTACCTCGACCACGCCCCGGCGGGTTTCCTGTCCATCGATCCGGCCGGCGCGATCGTCTACATGAACGCGACGCTGGCGGCCTGGCTCGGCTACGACCTGGCGAGCGTCGGCCCGGGTGGCCCGCACCTCACCGAGATCGCCCCGGAAGCCGACGTCTTGGTCCGCACCGCCGGCCTGCCCGGCGAGGTCCGCACCGACCGGTTCGACCTCGACCTGCGCCGCCGCAACGGCCACACCCTGCCGGTGCGCCTCTACCACCGGGTCGCCTTCGGCAAGGACGGCAAGCCCGGCTCGTCGCGGACCTTCGTGATCAACCGCTCGGCCGGGGCCGAGACCGACGAGCCGCAGCGCGCCGCCGAGGTGCGGCTCGCGCGCTTCCTCAACAATTCCCCGATCGCCATCGCGACCCTCGACCGGTCCGGCCGGATCGCCCGGGCCAACACCTCGTTCACCCGCCTGTTCGGCACGGTGCCGCGCCAAGCCGACGAGGGTGGCCCCGAGGGGGAGGGCAATCAGGGTGCCGAGCCCAACGTCGCCGACTCGGTGGTCGACCGGGCCTCCGTGGAAGCCGGCCTCGCCCGGGCCGCCAGCGGCCTGTCCGATCCCGAGCCGATCGAGGTCCAGCTCAGCGGCCCCGGCGGCCGCTCGGCGCGCCTCTGGCTCAGCCCGGCCGACAGCAGCGACGCGACCCAGAAGGCCGACGAGGCCGAGCGGGTCATCCTGTACGCCCTCGACACCACGGCGCAGCGGCAGCTGGAGCAGCAGGTCGCCCAGGCCCAGAAGATGAACGCGGTTGGCCAGCTCGCCGGCGGCATCGCGCACGACTTCAACAACGTGCTGCAGGCGATCATCGGCTATTCCGACCTGCTCCTGGCGAGCCACCGGCCGACCGATCCGGCCTTCCAGGACATCATGCAGATCAAGCAGAACGCCAACCGGGCGGCGGGCCTCGTCCGCCAGCTCCTGGCGTTCTCCCGCCGCCAGACCCTGCGCCCGGAGGTGATGCATGTCGGGGAGGGGCTCTCAGAGCTGACCCTGCTGCTCAAGCGGCTGCTCGGCGAGCGCGTCGCCCTGGAGCTGAAGCACGGCCGCGACGTCTGGCCGGTGAAGGCCGACGTCAACCAGTTCGAGCAGGTGATCGTGAACCTCGCGGTCAACGCCCGCGACGCGATGCCGGACGGCGGCAAGCTGATGATCCGCACCGAGAACGTCACCGATCCGGGGCCCACGGCGGCCGTGGAGGGACGGGGCGGGGCGCCCGCGGGCGACCACGTGCTGATCGAGGTGCGCGACACCGGGCAGGGCATCCCGGCCGAGCTGATGGAAAAAATCTTCGAGCCGTTCTTCACCACCAAGGAGATCGGCAAGGGCACCGGCCTCGGCCTCTCGACGGTGTTCGGCATCGTCAAGCAATCCGGCGGCACCATCGACGTGCAGTCGAAGATCGGGGAGGGGACGGCCTTCCGCATCTACCTGCCGCGCCACATCCCGGTGGCGGAGCCGGAAGAGGCCGCGCCCGCAGTTCCGGCCCTGCCGCGAGCCGACATGCCGGCGCCGGCCTCCGCGCGCTCGGCCAAGCCGAACGGCGAAGGCGAAGCCGCCAAGGCCGGCGCCCAGACGAGCCCGGCCTCGGAGAAGCCGGCCCCGCGCAAGCCCGCGGCCGACCATACCGGGCAGGGGACGATCCTGCTGGTGGAGGACGAGGATCCCGTCCGGGCGGTCAACAGCCGGGCGCTCTCGGCCCGGGGTTACACGGTGCTGGAAGCGGCCTCCGGCCTGGAAGCCCTGGCGATCGTGCGCGAGGGCAGCCAGCCGATCGACCTCGTCGTCTCCGACGTGGTGATGCCCGAGATGGACGGGCCGACCCTGCTACGCGAGGTCCGCAAGCACCAGCCGGACCTGAAGGTGATCTTCGTCTCGGGCTACGCCGAGGACGCGTTCCGCAAGAACCTGCCCGAGGGCGAGGCCTTCAACTTCCTGCCGAAGCCCTTCAGCCTGAAGCAGCTGGTCGAGACCGTGAAGAAGACCATGGCCGCCGACTGACACCGCGCCGGCATCGGCCCGGTGGAGAACCTGCACGCCGCCCCCACAAGGGCGGCGTTCTCGTGTCGGGAGCCCTTGCCGAAATAGAACAAAACAGGTACATAGGCGTGGTGTTGACGCGCGTTGTGAATGGCGCGCAACCCCTTCATAAGGAGCCCGCCAGATGGCCCAGCCTGCATTGAAAGTGGTCGACATGCCCCCGGCGGACAAGGACAAGGATAAGTCCAAGGCGATCGATGCCGCCCTGTCCCAGATCGAACGTGCCTTCGGCAAGGGCTCGATCATGCGGCTCGGCAAGAACGACAAGGTGCAGGAGGTCGAGACGGTCTCCACCGGCTCGATCGGGCTCGACATCGCCCTCGGCGTCGGCGGCCTGCCCCGGGGCCGGGTCGTGGAGATCTACGGGCCCGAATCGTCCGGCAAGACCACCCTGGCCCTGCACACCATCGCCGAGGCCCAGAAGAAGGGCGGCGTCTGCGCCTTCGTGGATGCCGAGCACGCCCTCGATCCGATCTACGCCCGCAAGCTCGGGGTCAATCTCGACGACCTGCTGATCTCGCAGCCCGATACCGGCGAGCAGGCGCTCGAGATCACCGACACGCTGGTGCGCTCTGGCGCCATCGACGTGCTGGTGGTCGATTCGGTCGCCGCGCTGACCCCGCGGGCCGAGATCGAGGGCGAGATGGGCGAGAGCCAGCCCGGCCTTCAGGCCCGCTTGATGAGCCAGGCCCTGCGCAAGCTCACCGGTTCGATCTCGCGCTCGAACTGCATGGTGATCTTCATCAACCAGATCCGGATGAAGATCGGCGTGATGTACGGCAGCCCGGAGACCACGACGGGCGGCAACGCGCTGAAGTTCTACGCTTCCGTGCGCCTCGACATCCGCCGGATCTCGACCCTGAAGGACCGGGACGAGGCGATCGGCAACCAAGTTCGCGTCAAGGTCGTGAAGAACAAGGTCGCGCCGCCGTTCAAGCAGGTCGAGTTCGACATCATGTTCGGCGAGGGCGTGTCGAAGGTCGGCGAGCTGATCGATCTCGGCGTGAAGGCCGGCATCGTCGAGAAGTCCGGCGCCTGGTTCTCCTACAATAGCCAGCGCCTCGGCCAGGGCCGCGAGAACTCGAAGGGGTTTTTGCGCGACAACCCCGAGATTGCCGCCAAGATCGAAGCGTCGATCCGCCAGAATTCCGGCCTCGTCGCCGAGAAGATTTTGGAGAACGCCAAACCGACCGAGGACGACCTCGACGAGGGCGAGGCTTAAGCCGCCCGCAGCTCAAACCCTTGCCGCGCGACCGCGCGCGGACGACAATCAACGGCCCCGGCGAGGCATTCGCCGGGGCCGTTCGTCATTGAGGATGCAGCTGGCTGTGACCGACCTTCTGGAAAAGGCCGTCGAGACAGTTCGGCGGATGCCGCCGGAGGCGCAGGATGCCATCGCACAGGCCATGCTCGACATGGCGCAGGTCGGCGCGCCGAGCGAGGTTGATCCCGACCATCTGAAGGATGTCTTGGAAGGGCTCGACGAGATCGCTGACGGAGACATCGCGTCGCCCGAAGAGGTCGAGGCTGCCTTCCGCCGTTTCAGAGCGTGAAGCTCGTCTACGCACGCCGTGCGGTCCGGCGCCTAACGGAAATCGCCGACCACGTTCGGGAGCGAAATCCGGGCGCCGCTTGACAAGGTCGAGGGTGCGATCCGCAAGACGGCCGAGCTTCTCAGGCGACACCCATACGTGGGCCGAAGCGTCCGACCGGGGGTGCGTGTCTTCGCTGGGCCCCGACTGCCGTATCTGATCTACTATCAGGTCGATGAGCGGCGGGAGATCGTGACAATCATCACGCTCCAGCACGCCGCACAGGACCGATTGGCCTAACGGACGGACGCAGACATCTCCGCGGCCGTCGAGAGAAGACAGCTCAGGCGGCTTCGCCGGTCTCAACGACCGCGGCAGCCTGGTCCTCGACCAGCTTCCAGGTCTTGGTCTTCGAGAAGGGGCGGCACTCCTCGATGAACACCGTCTGCCCGACCTTGGCGACATTCGCCTCGTCATGGGCATGGTAGTTCTTCGAGCGGCGCACGGTCTTCTTCATCACCGGGTGCGTGAAGCGACGCTCCACCTTCACCACGATGGTCTTCTCGCCCTTGTCGCTGACGACGGTGCCCTGCAGGACGCGCTTCGGCATGGTGTTCTCCTAAGCCCCTGTCAGCTCTTGGCCGCCTGCAGCGTCTTCGAACGCTGCAGGGTGCGGACGCGGGCGATGTCGCGGCGGACCTCACGGACGCGGGCGACGTTCTCGAGCTGGCCGGTGGCCCCCTGGAAGCGCAGGTTGAACTGCTCCTTCTTGAGGTTCAGCAACTCGTCATTCAACTGATCCGGCGACAACGCCTTCAGATCAGACACTCTCTGGGTCGACTTCACGATAGCCTCCGTTCAGTCGGCGATGCGTTGGACGACCCGCGTGCGGATCGGGAGCTTGGCGGCGCCGAGGCGCAGGGCCTCCTTGGCGATGTCCTCGGCGACGCCGTCGACCTCGAACATGATCCGGCCCGGATGGACGCGAGCGGCCCAGTAATCCGGGGCGCCCTTACCGGAGCCCATGCGGACTTCGGTCGGCTTCGAGGAGACCGGCACGTCCGGGAACACCCGGATCCAGACGCGGCCCTGGCGCTTCATCTCACGGGTGATCGCGCGGCGGGCCGCCTCGATCTGCCGGGCGGTGACGCGCTCGGGCTCCACTGCCTTCAGGCCGAACTGGCCGAAGTTCAGCTCGAAGCCGCCCTTGGCCGCACCGTGGATGCGGCCCTTGAACTGCTTACGGAAGCGAGTCTTTTTCGGTTGCAGCATGGCTTCCTACCTTACGCGTGCTCGCGCTCGCGGCGTCCGCGCTCGCGGCCGCCCTCGCCATCGCGCTCACGGCGTCCGCCGGAGCGGCCGCCCTCTTCCTGGGCCTTCTTGTCCTGGGCCATCGGGTCGTGCTCAAGGATCTCGCCCTTGAACACCCAGACCTTGATGCCGCAGGTGCCGTAGGTCGTGAACGCCGTCGCGGTTCCGTAATCCACGTCCGCACGCAGGGTGTGCAGCGGGACGCGGCCCTCACGATACCATTCCTGGCGGGCGATCTCGGCGCCGCCAAGACGACCCGAGCAGTTGATGCGGATGCCCTCGGCACCGAGACGCATCGCCGACTGCACGGCGCGCTTCATGGCGCGACGGAAGGCGACGCGGCGCTCGAGCTGCTGGGCGATCGAGTCGGCCACCAGGGTGGCGTCGATCTCGGGCTTGCGCACCTCGACGATGTTGATCGTCACGTCGGCCTTGGTCATCGTGCCGACGAGCTTGCGCAGCTTCTCGATATCCGCGCCCTTCTTGCCGATCACCACGCCCGGACGGCCCGAGTGGATGGTGACCCGGCACTTCCGGTGCGGACGCTCGATGACGATCTTCGAGACGGCGGCCTGCTTCAGCTGCTTCATGAGGGCGGCGCGGATCGCGACGTCCTCGTGCATCAGCTTGGCGTACTCGCCCTTGCCGGCGAACCAGCGGGAGTCCCAGGTCCGGTTGATACCGAGACGGAGACCGATCGGATTGACTTTCTGGCCCATGAGATCCTCCTTAAGCCGCTTCGGCCTGGCGGACTTCGCGAACCACGATGGTCAGGTTCGAGAAGGGCTTCAGGATACGCGCGCCGCGGCCGCGGGCGCGGGCGTGGAAGCGCTTGAGCACGAGGGCCTTGCCCACGAACGCCTGGGAGACGACGAGATCGTCGACATCCAGGTCGTGATTGTTCTCGGCGTTGGCGATCGCGCTCTCGAGGCACTTCTTGACCTCGGTCGAGATGCGCTTGCGCGAGAACTCCAGGTCGGCCAACGCGGTGTCGACCTTCTTGCCGCGGATCATCTGCGCCACGAGGTTGAGCTTCTGCGGGCTGACGCGCAGCATGCGCGCGACCGCCTTGGCCTCGTTCTCGGGGAGCGCGCGGGGGGTGGCTTGCTTGCCCATCTCAGCGCCTCTTCGCCTTCTTGTCGGCCGCGTGCCCGTGGAAGGTGCGGGTCGGCGAGAACTCGCCAAACTTGTGCCCCACCATCTCCTCGGAGACGTAGACCGGAATGTGCTTCTGCCCGTTGTGCACACCGAAGGTGAGCCCGACGAACTGCGGGAGAATCGTGGAGCGGCGGCTCCAGATCTTGATGACCTCTGAGCGCGAGGAGCCCCGCGCCGCTTCGGCCTTCTTGAAGAGGTAGCCGTCGACGAACGGCCCCTTCCAGAGAGAGCGTGCCATAGCGATTACTTCTTGCGGTTGTGGCGGCTGGACAGGATGAACACGTCGGTCCGCTTGTTCGACCGGGTCTTCTTCCCCTTGGTGGGCACGCCCCACGGCGTGACCGGGTTGCGGCCGCCCGAGGTACGGCCCTCGCCGCCGCCGTGCGGGTGATCCACCGGGTTCATGGCCACGCCGCGGTTATGCGGGCGCTTGCCGAGCCACCGGTTGCGCCCGGCCTTGCCGAGCGAGATGTTCATGTGGTCCGGGTTCGACACCGCACCGACGGTCGCGAAGCACTGGCCGTGCACGAGGCGCTGCTCGCCCGAGTTCAGGCGCAGCGTCACGTAGCCCTGGTCGCGTCCGACGATCTGAGCATAGTTCCCGGCCGAGCGGGCGATCGCGCCGCCCTTGCCGATCTTCAGCTCGACGTTGTGGACGATCGTGCCCACCGGCATCGAGCCAACCGGACCGGCATTGCCCGGCTTGATGTCGACGCTGTCGCCGGTCACCACCTTGTCACCCGGCTGCAGGCGCTGCGGAGCCAGGATGTAGCTCTGCTTCCCGTCGGGGAAGTTGATCAGAGCGATGAAGGCCGTGCGGTTCGGATCGTACTCGATCCGCTCGACGGTCGCGGCGACGCCCGGCTGCTCGCGGCGCTTGAAGTCCACGTTGCGCAGCACGCGCTTGTGCCCACCGCCGCGGAAGCGGACGGTGATGCGGCCGAGGTTGTTACGGCCGCCGGAGGAGCTCTTGCCCTCCGTCAGCGCCTTCACCGGCTTGCCCTTGTAGAGCTCACGGCGGTCGACGAGCACGAGCTGGCGCAGGCTCGGCGTGACCGGTTTGAATGTCTTCAAGGCCATCGGCTTGGATCCCTAAAACCCGTCCTCAGAGCCCGGTCGTGACGTCGATCGTGTGGCCCTCGGCCAGGGTCACGATCGCCTTCTTCACGTCGGAGCGCTGCCCGCGGAGACCGCGGAAAATCTTCTTCTTGCCCTTGGTCACGAGGGTGTTCACCGCCGTGACCTTGACGTCGAACAGCTTCTCGACCGCCTCCTTGATCTGAGGCTTGGTCGCCTTGGGGCCGACCCGGAAGACGACCTTGTTCTGCTCGGTCAGGTTCGTCGCCTTCTCGGTGATGACCGGGGAGACGATGATGTCGTAGTGGCGCGGATCGGCACTCATTTGAAACGCTCCTCCAGCGCGTCGACGGCGGCCTTCGTCAGGACGAGCGTATCGCGGCGCAGGATGTCGTAGACGTTGATCCCCTGCACGGGAAGCACGTCGATCTGCGGGATGGCACGCGCGGCGCGGCCGAAATTCACGTCGACCTCGGCACCGCCGATGATCAGCGCGTTCGAGAGACCCATCTTGCCGAAGCGCTCGATGAGACCCTTGGTCTTGTGATCCTCGATCTTGATGTCATCGACGACGATCAGGGTCGAGGCCTTGGCCTTGGCCGACAGGGCGTGGCGCAGGGCGAGCGCACGGACCTTCTTGGGAAGGTCGTGGCCGTGGTCGCGCACGACCGGCCCGAAGGCGCGTCCGCCGCCACGGAACTGCGGCGCCGAGGCGGCGCCATGACGCGCGTTGCCGGTGCCCTTCTGCTTGTACAGCTTCTTGCGGGTCCGGTTCACGTCCGAGCGGTTCTTCACCGCGTGGGTGCCGGCGCGCCGCTTGGCGAGCTGCCAGCGGACCATGCGCTGAAGGAGGTCGGCCCGCGGCTCAAGGCCGAAGATCTCCTCGTTCAGCTCGACCGAGCCGGCGCCGGCGCCGTCGAGAGTGGTGATATCGAGCTTCATCAGGCGGTCTCCTCAGCCGCAGGGGCCTCGGGGGCAGTCTGGGCGGACTCGGTGGACGCGCCGTTCTCACGGAACTTGCCCGGCAGCGGCACGTCGGCGGGGAGCTTGCGCTTCACCGCATCGCGGATCTGGATCCAGCCACCGGCGACGCCCGGAACCGCGCCCTCGACCAGGATCAGGCCGCGCTCGGGATCGGTGCGCACGACGCGCAGGTTCTGCGTGGTGACACGCTCGACACCGAGGTGACCCGGCATCTTCTTGTTCTTGAAGGTCTTGCCCGGGTCCTGACGGCCGCCGGTCGAACCGATCGAACGGTGCGAGATCGACACGCCGTGGGTGGCGCGCAGACCGCCGAAGTTCCAGCGCTTGATACCGCCAGCGAAGCCCTTACCCGTGGTCGTGCCCGTCACGTCGACGAACTGGCCCGGGATGAAGTGATCGGCCGTGATCTCGGCGCCGACCGGGATCAGCGCGTCCTCGGACACGCGGAACTCGGCGAGCTTCTTCTTCGGCTCGACCTTGGCGACCGCGAAGCGACCGCGCTCGGCCGCCGACACGTTCTTCACCTTGGCCTTGCCGACGCCGACCTGGAGGGCGACGTAACCATTCTTCTCGACGGTGCGGTGGGCCACCACCTGGCACTGATCGATCTTAAGCACTGTGACGGGGACATGCTCCCCCGCGTCTGTGAAGACGCGGGTCATGCCGACCTTCTGTGCGATGACGCCTGAGCGCATAGGTCTCTCCCTCGCGCGATGAAACGGTAAGCTCTAAATCCCGGCGGGACTTAGAGCTTGATCTCCACGTCCACGCCGGCGGCGAGGTCGAGCTTCATCAGCGCGTCCACGGTCTGCGGCGTCGGATCGACGATATCGAGCACTCGCTTGTGCGTGCGCATCTCGAACTGCTCGCGCGACTTCTTGTCGATGTGCGGCGAGCGGTTCACGGTGAACTTCGCGATATGCGTCGGCAGCGGGATCGGACCCCGGATGGTCGCGCCGGTGCGCTTGGCCGTGGAGACGATCTCCTTGGTCGACGCATCGAGGATGCGGTGATCGAACGCCTTGAGGCGGATGCGGATGTTCTGACCGTTCATAATCCTGAAACCTTGAGAGGGACGGCGGGGAGTGCGAGGACGTATCCCCGCCGCGCCCTGCTAAGGATGCTGTTCTGGCTTAGTCGTTGATGGCGGCGACGACGCCGGCGCCGACGGTGCGGCCGCCCTCGCGGATGGCGAAGCGCAGCTTCTCCTCCATGGCCACCGGCACGATCAGCGTGACGTCCATGGTCACGTTGTCGCCCGGCATCACCATCTCGGTGCCTTCCGGCAGCTCGCACACACCGGTCACATCCGTGGTCCGGAAGTAGAATTGCGGCCGGTAGTTGGTGAAGAACGGCGTGTGCCGGCCGCCCTCTTCCTTGGTCAGGATGTAGGCCTCGGCCTTGAACTTGGTGTGCGGCTTCACCGAACCCGGCTTGCACACGACCTGGCCGCGCTCCACGTCCTCGCGCTTGGTGCCGCGCAGCAGCACGCCGACGTTGTCGCCCGCCTGGCCC
>NZ_JAKSYO010000175.1 GCF_022829635.1 Methylobacterium sp. E-066 | reverse complement strand
GTCTCTGACGGCTTGGCAGCCTTCGGGGCCGCCTTCTTGCGCCTCTGGCCGAGGCCGAAGCCGTGGGCGAGCTTGGAGCGCGCCTCGGAGTAGCTAGCGGCCGTGGACGGGTAGTCCCGTGGGAGGCCGTAGCGCTCCCGGTACTCCTCAATCGTCATCCCGTTGCCGGTGAGATGCCGCTTCAGAGTCTTGTACGGCTTGCCGTCGATGAAGCTGATCAGCGCCTCGTGTGTGATCGACTTCCGGATCTGGGATGAGGGCAGCTTCTCGGCTGCCGGAACCGCAGGAGCAGCTCGATTGCTGAGCCCAGCCAACGCAGCGTGCGTGTTGGCGATCAGGGTAGCGATCTCGCTCGGCTGCAGATGGTTGTTCGAGACGTAGGCCGAGGCGAGACCCGCCGTCAGTTCAATGAAATTGACGGCCGAAGCCTCGATGGTCTCTACGATTTGGTCAACGGTGCACCTGTGTTTGGAGAACTCGCACAGTGTGCTGAGCCACGTATAAAATCAACATGATGGTGGGTGTATTAAATGTTTCTGAGGGCGTTTTCGATGGGCGTGGCGCATAATCCCAACGTCGAGGCGGTGTAGGACACTCCAGAACGATCTTGGTCAGGTTGCGCGTTCCGGCCGTCGACTGATAACGCGCAGTCGGAACGGCCGGCCTGCGACCGCGCTGCCCAGTCCGGGCGTGACCGCTGCTGGAAGACAGCTCGCGATCCCAGACAGTGCCGCAGCTACGAACGCCCGTTGCTCGTCCAGGCCGCCAGTCAGGTATGAGTAGGTAATCCGCGGCTGACCCAAGAGGCTGCCGTCCCGCTTCAGGCTGAACAAGACCGTCACCTCCGAGCCTGCGGCTCCAGCCGGCAGGCCGGTGATCTGAGCGCAGGCGCTCAGCATCTGCCAGAGCTCGGACAGGGACGCCGCTGGCCTTCGCTCGATTGGGCCAGCTATGGCCACGAGCGGTAACACAGAGACGACCGCCGAAGCGGC
>NZ_JAKSYO010000160.1 GCF_022829635.1 Methylobacterium sp. E-066 | reverse complement strand
CTAGAGCCCGCCGATCCCCCTGTCAACCCCGTCGCCGAACCCGCAAGACGCGAACCCGACCCCGAAGCCGCATCGGACAAAAACAGAAAATCGCCCGGCAAACCCGCCGGCCAATCGCCGATCCTGTCAGAAGATGCGTCTGCGCCCGGGCCACTTCCGCGGCCGGCGCCGATGAACAGGGGTATAAACAGGCCCCACAGAGCCGTCAACCGGGTTTGTGCGCTGCGATCTTTTTTTCTCGCGCAGCCGCATGACGGGCCTAAGACGGCGCCGCAGCGCGCTTAGTAGCCCTTCTTCAGTATCCCTTCTTCACCTGGGCCAGGGCCTGCCCGAGCCCGTGGGCGATGCGGGCGCGCTCGTCGGGATCGGCATCGCGGGCGACGAGCGCCTGCTGACGTCGGGAGACCAGGGTGACGCGCTGCAGGCCGTACTCGTCATCCTCGACGGTCACGATCTTGGTCCAAAGGGGATTGAACCGCCATTCGTGCCGCTCGCCCTTGTGGCTGACCCGGGCGAGCAGGATCTCGAGCTGCGAGATCATGACCTCTTCGAAGGAGCGCCCGCGCCGGAAGCTGACCTTCAGGGCCGCGTAGATCGCCAGCATGTCGAGGCCGAAGAATCCGGCGACCGGCCAAAAACCCATCCGCCAGGCCCAGACCGACACGGTGAGCGAGACCAGGCAGCAGCCGGTCATCACGATTCGGAAACCGAGGCGGCTCAAGGATTGGTGCGGCCGGATCGTGGCGGAAAAGACCGGCCGGTCGATCGTGTCCGGATCGAGCCCGTACGGGTGAACGGATGGATTGCCGCTGGCCATCCGATCCATATAACGCGCCGATGGCCGCTAGAAAGACTCCGCCTTCGGTAAAGAGCCCCTCTCGACGGCGTGCCGCAGGCGATTCCAAGACGGGCGCTGCCTCCGGGCGTCTCGGCGGTCGGATCGCCCCGGCCACGAATGCTCATATCGAGACCGCGCCGGAGGCCGTCGATTCGGCGACGCTCACCGAGATCTTCCGGCGCTTCCACACGGCCGAGCCGGAGCCGAAGGGCGAGCTCCACGCCGTCAACCCGTTCACCCTGCTGGTCGCCGTGGTCCTGTCCGCCCAGGCCACCGATCGCGGCGTCAACCTCGCCACCGGCCCGCTCTTCGCGGTGGCCGACACGCCGGACAAGATGCTGGCGTTGGGCGAGGAGACGGTCCGCAGCTACATCCGCACGATCGGGCTGTTCAACACCAAGGCCAAGAACGTCATCGCGCTCTCGCGCATCCTGGTCGAGCGGCACGGCGGCGAAGTGCCGGCAAGCCTGGAGGCGCTGCAAGTCCTGCCCGGGGTCGGCGCCAAGACGGCGAGCGTCGTGCTGAACATCGCCTTCCAGGTGCCGCGGATCGCGGTCGATACCCATATCTTCCGGGTCTCGAATCGGATCCCGCTGTTCGTCGGCAGCACCACCGACAAGGTCCAGGCCGGGCTGGAGGCGATCGTGCCGGAGCCCTACCGGCTCCACGCCCATCACTGGCTGATCCTGCACGGCCGCTACACCTGCAAGGCGCGCAAGCCCGAATGCCCGCGCTGCCTGATCGCGGATCTATGCCGATACCCGTCGAAGACCGCGGCCTGACCGGAAATCTCCAGGGCGCGGAGGCGGGCGGGCGCACGTCCGGACCCGCGCCCGCAATCCCGCCCTGCGGGCTAACGCGTTGTGCTGGAAGCCCGGTTCGGCTAGTTTGAACGGCAGTAGCCGGGCCCTCGGGCAGAGGCCGTCCGGCTGCCCGACCTTCGTATCCGGTCGCCGCGCCGCGGATTCCTCCCCATCGTCGCGCATCAGGAGCCTCGGCCCATGGACTTCCTCAAACCACGGTACACGCCTATGAACCGCCGCCGTCGCATCTACGAGGGCAAGGCGAAGGTCCTCTACGAGGGGCCCGAGCCCGGGACGCTCATCCAGCACTTCAAGGATGACGCGACCGCCTTCAACGCGAAGAAGCACGAGATCATCGACGGCAAGGGCGTGCTGAACAACCGAATCTCCGAATTCGTGTTCCAGCACCTCAACGACATCGGCGTGCCGACGCATTTCATCCGCCGGCTGAACATGCGCGAGCAGCTGATCCGGGAGGTCGAGATCATCCCGCTCGAGGTGGTGGTGCGCAACGTCGCGGCCGGCTCTCTGGCGACCCGGCTGGGCCTGGAGGAAGGCACCCAGCTGCCGCGTTCGATCATTGAGTTCTACTACAAGAACGACGCGCTCAACGATCCGATGGTGTCGGAGGAGCACATCACCGCGTTCGGCTGGGCGACGCCCCAGGAGATCGACGACATCATGGCGCTGGCGATCCGCGTCAACGACTTCCTGTCGGGTCTCTTCCTCGGCGTCGGCATCCGGCTCGTGGACTTCAAGATCGAGACCGGCCGCCTCTGGGAAGGCGACATGATGCGCATCGTCGTCGCCGACGAGATCTCCCCGGATTCCTGCCGGCTGTGGGACATCAAGTCGTCGGACAAGCTCGACAAGGACCGGTTCCGCAAGGACCTCGGCGGCCTGATCGAGGCCTATACCGAAGTGGCCAAGCGGCTCGGCATCATGTCGGAGAACGAGAAGGTTCAGACCGGCGGCCCGCGCCTCGTCCAGTAGGCCCGCTCAGGCTGGCGGGCGTCGGACCGGCGCCGGCCTCGCTTCCCAAAAACCCGCGCGCAGGCGTGCGTGGGTCGAGAGATCCGGGTCGAAGCCCGGGTGATAATGGGGGTCCTGCGCCAGCAGCGGCCCCCATCGCTTTTTGAGCGCCGCGATCTCGCGTTCGTGGCGGGCGCGGGCCTCCGGCGTCCAGCGGCGGCTCGCTGATTCGCGGTGATGCAGCACCGCCCCCGGCACCAGCAGCGTGCGGTGGCCGGCCGCGTTCAGGCGTAGGCACAGGTCGACATCGTTGAAGTCGACCGCGAAGACGGCATCGTCGAAGCCGCCGACCGACTGGAATTTCTTGGCCTCGACCATCAGGCAGGCGGCCGTGACCGCCGAGACCGCGTGGGTCGCGCTTAGGCCCGCGAGGTAGCCCGGCGCGTCCCCAGGGAAGTGGCGGTGCGCGTGGGTGACCAGGCCGCCGGTGCCGAGCACGATGCCCCCGTGCTGGATCCGCCCCTCGCCGTCGAGGAGCTTCGCGCCGACCGCGCCGATCTCCGGGCGCAAAGCTTCCCGGGCCATCCGGGCCAGCCAGTCGGGCCGGAACGCCTCGACGTCGTTGTTGACGAAGACCAGCAGTGCGCCGCGGGCGCGGGCGGCGGCGGCGTTGTTCATGGCGGCGAAGTTGAACGGCCCGGGACAGGGCACGACGCCCCCCCTCCCCTCGCGCTCCAGGGTTTTGAGGAAAGCCAGCGTCTCCGGCTCGCGGCTGTCGTTATCGCAGACCAGGATCTCGAGGTTCGGCCAGTCGGTACAGGCGGCGAGGCTGTCGAGACAGGGGCGGAGCAGATCGAGGCGGTCGCGGGTCGGCACGATCACGCTCACCAGCGGCCGCGGATCGGGCAGCGGGTGCTCGAATTGCAGGAGACCGTCCGCGCCCGGCACGATGCGGCTTCCGGTGCGGCCGGTCCGATCGAGATGGCGGCGCAGGGCATCGCGATGGCGGTGGCGCCCCCCCTCCCCTGCCGGCGACACGCTGTCCGCCGGGTCGCCGCGCCGGATCGCCAGGATCTCGGGCAGGTGGCCGATCGCGGAGGCGCCGTGGCGCTCGGCGATCTGGAACGCGGCGTCGGCGGGGCCGCTCGGCTGGGTCTCCGGAGGCAAGGCTCCCGGCCGGCAGGCCAGCAGGGGCGCGAGGTAATCGACCGCGGCCAGCATCTCGGGATCGAAGGCCGGCGGCAGCAGGGGCCGGACCGGACCGCGCGGATGATCCTGGATCAGCGCGTCGCCGTAGACCGCCTGGAGTTCGGGATCGGCCGCGAAGGCAGCGGCGATGCGGGCCGTCGCGCCCGAGACGAGACAGCCGTCGCCGAACACCCGGATGGCGTCGCCCGGCCGGGCCGGCGCGGGCGGGAAACGGTCGAGGATTTTTACCGGCAGAGCGAGCCGGTGGTCGATGCCGATCAGGGCCGCCCGCTTCTGGCGGGCACGCAGGCGTTTGCCCTGGAGCCGCGCGGCCAGGATCTCGCCCGTCGCCCGGGGCCGGCCCAGGAGGCTGCGCAGCGCGTCCAACAGCGCACGCCCGGAGCGGCGCGGAATCCCGAGATGCAGCATCTGCGCGAGGCCCGGCACAGGCCCTGTCATCGGCGCCGCATCATTCGAGATCCTCGCCGAAGGTCGTGAGCGACAGGGCGGGATGGTAGTACGGATCGTGGCAGATCACATCGCGCCAGCGCTCGGAGAACCGGGCGGCCTCCTGCTCGAACCGGGCACGCTTGGCGCCGACCGAGGGTCCCCGGCTCACGGATTCGAGATGGGCCAGGGTGGCGGCCGGGGTCCAGACCGTCTTCCAGCCGGCGGCGCCCAGGCGCAGGCAGAAATCGACATCGTTGAAATCCACCGGGAAGGCTTCGGCATCGAAGCCGCCGACCGCAAGATACTTCTCCCGCGCGACGGCGAGGCAGGCGGCGGTCACGGCCGAGACCTCGTGGGCCACGTGCAGGCGACCGAGATGGCCCGGCGTGTCGCCGGGACGGCGGCGCAGGATGTGGCCCGCCCGTCCGCCGAGGCCGACCACGACCCCGGCATGCTGCAGGCTGCCGTCCGCGTAGAGAAGCTTCGCGCCGACCGCCCCGACCTCCGGCCGGCTCGCTTGGCGGACCATCGCGTCGAGCCAGCTGGGCTCCAGCACCGCCACGTCGTTGTTGAGCAGCACCACGACCGCGCCCGTGGCGGCGGCGACGCCGGCATTGACCATCGCGGCGAAGTTGAACGGCTGCGGGTCGATCAGGATCCGGACCCGCGGATCCAGGCGCAGGTTTTCGTAGTGCGCCAGCACGGCCGGATCGGTGGAGCCGTTGTCGACGATGATCAGCTCGAGATCCGGGTAGGCGGTCTCGTGCAGCACGCCCCGGCAGACCCGCTCGATCAGGTCGAGGCGGTCCCGCGACGGGATCACGATGCTGGCTTTCGGGGCGGGTTGCGGCAGCGGCCACCCGAGGTGGATCGCGCCGTTGCGAAGCGATGCGTTGATCGGGGCGCCCAGCATCTTGAGGCGCGCATCCAGCGCCTGCGCCCGGGCTGGCGGGTCGAGACACTCGCCGGTGGTGCGGGCGATGACGCGCGGGACATGGGCGCCGCGCGCCCCGGCGACGATGGCAGCGGTCTCGATCGCCAGGATCGCCTCGGCCATCGGTCCGACCGGGGTGGCCGGCAGTTGCAACAGCAGGGTGTGCGAGAACAGCGCGGCGCGGCCGACATAGCCGGTCGCCAGGGCGAGGTCCGGACTCCAATCCGGCTTGAGCTGCGGCCGGTCGTCGGGGCCGATCGCGTCGCCATAGGCGAGATCCGCCTCCGCCAGGGCGGGCGCCAGCAGGGCAAGCGCGTCCGGGGCCGGGATGTCGCCCGGCCGGAGCAGGCACAGGGCGTCGGCCTCGGCGATCAGCGCAGCGGGAGTCGCCCGAGCATCCCAGCGCCAGTGATCGGCACGGGGATCTGGCGATGCGGGAATCGCATCATCCCAGGCGACCGCGATGGTCCGGGCTTGGTGGCTCTGCGCGTCGAGGGCATCAAGCGTCGCGGCGAGCGCCGCCTCCTCGCCGGGTCGGGCCAGGATGAGGCAGCGGATCCGCAGATCGGTCGGGGCGATCCGGATCGGACGATTCCGCGACGCCGCCCAGGATCCGTAGTGCCGGAGCGGCGTCACCGCGCAGGCACCGCGCAGGATATCGCGGTAGCGCCGTTCGGACCCGCGAAGGCGTTCGTAGAGCGCCGAGACGAAGCGCCAGGGCCGGCGCAGCAGGCACTGGGCCAGCACCGACACCTCGCGCCGCGCCCCGACCCGCTCCAGCACGAAGCCGGCCCCGGCCGACAGGCGGATCTCCCGGGCATCCCTGGGGATCAGGCCGAGCCAATGGGCGGAGCCGTGCGACGCGCCCGGGAGGATGAAGTCCAGTGGGGTACCGTCGGCCCCACGCAGGACCCGCACGATCGGCCGGCGCGGCGCAACGGTGGGATCGCCGGCATAGCTCAGCACGACCCAGCCGACCGGATGGTCGGGGAGGACGAGGCGGCGATCGAAGACGGGATCGTCGGTCGGCTCCAACTGAAACCGCGTCGCGCGGCCGAGCCAGGCTGCGCCGCGTCCGGCTTTTCCCGTCAGTGAGGTCGAATCGACGAAACGCGCCGCGGCATCACTGGGCAGCGTCGCCTCCGCCGGCGGGCTCCGCGGCGACCGCCGGCTTCCTGCGCCGCGGCTTCGCGGCGGCCTTCTCACCGGTGCCCTTGCTGGTGCCGACGCCGACGGTGATGTCGTAATCCTCGGCCGCAGCCGGCGGAACCGTGAGTTCCTCGGCGACGATGGTGGTGAAGCCCTGCGCTTCGCCCGGAGCGACAACCACGGTGGACCGCTCGACGCGGCTGGCGATCACCTTGCCCTCGCGGCGGATCTGGATCGTCACCGGCACGTCGAACCGGCCCGGCGCGCCCTTCGGGCCGAGCAGGACATTCGCCTCCACGCCGACCTTGACGGTGACCGAACCGTCCTGGCGCCGGGCGCATTCCCGGGCGAGGCGCCCGACCGAGAACTGCGTCCGCACCTCGCTCCCGGCGAGCATGCGATACGCCGCCCCGTTCTCGGCCACCTCGACGGGAGGGCAATAGGGTGGATCCAGGCTCTGGGGCTGCGACGGCGGAACCGTCGTGCCGCCGAACTTGAACAGGTTGGAGAGGACGTTGCCCTCCTCCGCGTGGGCCGGGCTCGCCGACAGCGCCCCGGCGAGGATCAGGCCGCACAGGCCCAGAAACAGGTCACGACCTCCGATCATCGCACGGCTCCCGAGCGGCCTCGTCATTTCAAGCTGTCGAACCCGGCCGCGAAGCCTTTCATCGAAAGCGGAATGCCGACGCCCTCCTCGGGCGTCTGGAACACGATGAAGGTCGCCTGCGTGCCGCCCTTGAACTGGCGGATCAGACCATCATCCATCACCACCTCGGCCACGCAGCCGGTGGTGAGGCAGCGCACGAAACCGGCCCGGCCGACATCGGTCTGGTCGATCTTGAGGCCGAGGCCGGAGGGAAGGAGCACGCCGAGCGGCGCCACCACCCGCAGCAGATAGCCGCGGTTGTCGGCGGTCTTCAGGACGATCACCACCAGGGTGAGGTTCGGACGGTCCTCCGCGGCCAGGTACTGCACCAGGGCGCATTGCTCGGCCTTCGCGCCGGCCGGCGTCTCGCAGCGCAGCTGCCAATCGTCGAAGGTCTTGCGGACCATGCCCTGGGCGGCGGCCGGCCCCACGGAGGCGAGCCCTATTGCGGTGAGG
This sequence comes from Methylobacterium sp. E-066, assembly GCF_022829635.1. Taxonomy (GTDB): domain Bacteria; phylum Pseudomonadota; class Alphaproteobacteria; order Rhizobiales; family Beijerinckiaceae; genus Methylobacterium. The sequence continues at coordinate 11,627 of NZ_JAKSYO010000160.1, read as the reverse complement.
GCGAGGGATACCGGCAGCGCGACGCGCCGGACCACGCGCCGAAAACGATCGAGCCTCGCGTGAAGCGGCACCACCGAACCCTTCGGAACGCCATCGCCGAGGACCGGCGAGGCCGTAAAATCGGGGGTGTTCCGACCATGCTCAGCCCCGCGCTGTCAAGCGATGCCGGCTCCGGTGTTGCGCCTGGACGCTACCCGAGAGTTGCAGAACGGCCTAAATGAAGGGAGCTTTTCCTCCAGCGCAGGATCCTGAAGCTGTGATGCGCCTGTCCGCTCTCTCGGCCGCCTGCTTGGTGGCCACCCTCGCGCAGGCCGGGGCGCAGTCGCTTCCCGTCGGCGAGACCACCTATATCGAGCACTCCCTCAACCGCTCCGACACGCTGATCGTCGAGCATCCGCCGGTGGCGGTGAACCCCTACGGCGGCCGCAACGGTCAGGCCGCGATCGCCGGCTACTGCCGCGAGGGCGGTCTCGTCCGCCGGCGCGACACCTTCGGCAACCCGGTGATCATCCGCCAGCGCGAGGTCTGCGACAGCGTAGCGCCGCGCACCCTGGAGCCCGGCCAAGTCGATCCGCGGCCGATCTGGCCCGGCGAGGCCGTGACGCGCCAGAAGGTTTTGCGCGCCAAAGGCTGAGGCCCGGTCAGCCGTAGCGGTGCAGGCCGGTGCCGTTGCGCTTCAGCCACGCTTCGGCCGCGTCGACGTTCGGGCAGATGCTGTGCAGGAGCGCCCAGTACCGGGCCGAGTGGTTCATCTCGCGCAGATGCGCCATCTCGTGGGCCACGAGGTAATCGAGCACCATCGGGGGCGCCAGGATCAGGCGCCACGAGAAATTCAGCTCGCCCCGGGCCGTGCAGGAGCCCCAGCGGCTGCGTGTATCGCGCAGGGTGATGCGCACCGGCCGCTGGCCGAGGAGCGGCGCGTAGCGCTCTACCGCCTCTGCCAGATCCCGACGCGCCTCGCGCGTGAGAAAATCCCGGACCCGGCGGGGGACATGGGCGGGCTCGCAGGAGACCGAGATCACCGGCTCCCCCTGTCCCTCCCCCTGCCCGCCCTCGACGCGCACTGCCCCGCTGCGTGTGTCGCGCAGATGCACGCGGTGCGGCTCGCCGCGTAGCGGCAGGATCGCGTCGGGTACGAACAGGACCCGCTCGGGCACGCGGGCCAGGCGCGCCGCGATCCAGCCGGCGTGGCTGGTGGCGAAACGCTGGGCGGTGTTCACCGCGGTGCGGCTCGGCAGGGTGATCACGACCTCGCCGGTGGCGGCCGAGACCCGCAGGGTGATCCGGCGCGCGGTCGGGCGACGGCGCAGCGCGATCTGGAGGCTGGCTCCCTCGTGCTGGACCTCGAGGTGGTCGGGATCGGGACGACGCAGCAGCGCGAACGACATGGCACCGTTCTAGCCGGCCCGGAACCGGCGCTCCAGATCCTGAACGCGGGAATCGCCAAGGTTCCGGCGTGCCGGCCTCGGAACGCGTTGCCGCGTCAGCCGGCGAGCGCCCGGGTCCAGATCTCGGTCTCGGGCATCACCAGCAGGGCGGCGGCGGCCAGCGCGATGCCGTAGGGGATGCCGGTCTTGGCGTCGTGGAGATGCAGCGCGAATGGCAGGCGCGCGACGCGCTGCGGCAGCGGATAGGCGCGTACGGCCAGGATCGCCAGGGTCAGGGCGCCGCCGAAGATCGAGGCCACCAGAAGGTAATCGCCCAGGCCGTCGAAGCCGAGCCACAGCGCCGTGGCGGCGGCGAGCTTCGCGTCGCCCCCGCCGATCACCCCGAAGGCGAACAGCGTGAAGGTCACGGCGAGGACGGCGGCCCCGGCGCCGAGGTGAAGTCCGATCTCGGCCCAGTCCATCGAGCCGGTCAGAGCGAGCAGCACGAAACCCGCGACGAGGGCCAACGAGATCCGGTTCGGGATCAGCATCGTTAACAGGTCGCTCGCCGCGGCATAGGCCATCAGGAACGGGAACAGCACCAGCAGGCCGAAACCGGCCGTGCCGAGACTCGCGATCGCCGATCCTGCGCCAACCATCTCGGGACCAACCCTATCCGTGTGTGACGGGCAAGCGGCTCGGAAGCGAGGCCGCTGCCGAACGGCGGATCCGGCGGGCCGAGACCCCATCGCGGAAGCGATGGAGCCTCGAACCTGCCGCAGATCCTGGCCGCTCCGAAAACCCGATCAGTTCAGGTTGCCGGCGATCGCGCTGAACTTGGCGGTGAGGGAGGTGCCAACGGTCTTCAGCGCGCCGATGATGACGACGGCGATCAGGGCGGCGATCATGCCGTACTCGATCGCGGTGGCGCCGGACTCGTCCGAGGCGAAGCGCGAGAACAGGGTCTTCATGGGAGGCGATCCTTCGATCAAGAACTTGCAGCGTGGACTTTGTGAGATGACCGACGAAGATTTTTATGTCTCGATCGGCGGCAGTTGCAGAGTGTCCGATACGCCTTGAAATTCGGTTAAATCGCGCCTGGATCAAAGTTCGGGCCGGCTCCGCTGCGAGCTTAGTGAAGGATCAGTTTCGCCGCTGCCGAACATTGGTGCCGCTTTCTCATGCTTAGCGGTTCCTTCACCGGTCCCGGGCTAGCGCTACAGCTTCAGGCGTCGCCACGCGCAGGCGCCGACCGCTTCCGAGAACCCCCGATGCGCCGCACCCTGTCGAATGGGGCCCGAGCCGGCCTCGTCCTCCTGCTGACGGGGGCCTCCGTCGCGGCCGCCCAGCCGGAGCCGCTGCCCATCGTGACCGTGCTGGTGGACAACGCCAAGGTGATCCGCCTGCCGGAGAAGACCGCGACCGTGATCGTCGGCAACCCGATCATCGCCGAGGTCACGCCGCAGAAGAACGGCGTGCTCGTGCTGACCGGCAAGAGCTTCGGCTCGACCAACCTGATCGCCCTCGACACCGCCGGCGGGCTGATCGCCGAGACGATGATCCGGGTCGAGGCGTCGCGGGATTCGACCATCACGGTCCAGCGCGGCCTGGATCGGGAATCGCTGTCCTGCACCCCGAACTGCCAGCCGGCGGTCCAGCTCGGCGACTCGGCCAATTACTTCGGGACGACCAGCGGCCAGGCCGATGCCCGCCGCAAGCTCGCAACCGGCGGCGGCGCGGCCGGCCCCCAGGCCGCGGAGCACTGAAGGCGCCGAACGCGACACCACAGGGATCCTGAGGCAAGATCCGTCCTCGGCGCGACCGTGAGTCGATTCGGTAGGCTCCCCGGCGCGCCGTCAGGGAGGTCTCTCGCCGATGCCCGGCATCACGCACACACCGCCGCCGCCCGCCGTCGATCCCGGCGTGCTCGCCGCGTTCCAGGATGTCTCGACGGCAACGATCAGCGATTGCCTCGACCGGATGCCGGTGCTGCACGGCCTGCGCGCCTTCCACCGGCGGGGCCGGCTCATCGGCACGGCGTTCACCGTGCGGGTGCGGGCCGGCGACAACCTCGCGATCCATCAGGCGCTGGAGCAGGCCCGTCGCGGAGATGTGATCGTGATCGATGGCGGCGGCGACACCGGCCGGGCGCTGGTGGGCGACATCATGAAGGCGATCGCCGAGAGCCGGGGCGTGGCCGGCTTCGTGATCGACGGGGCCGTGCGCGATACCGACGCCTTCGCCGATTCGGATTTCCCCTGTTACGCCCGCGCCGCGACGCCCCGGGGCCCGTTCAAGACCGGGCCCGGCGCGATCAACGTGCCAGTCAGTATCGGCGGCTGGACTGTGAACCCGGGCGACGTGGTGGTGGGCGACGCGGACGGCGTCGTGACCTTCCCGCCCGCCCTTGCCCCGAGCCTGATCGAGGCCGTGCATGCACAGGCGGTCCGGGAGGCCGAGGTGCTCGCGCTGATCCGGGCGGGCCGGTACGACGGCCGCTATGCCCGGGAGGCCAAGGGCTGAGGTTCCACCGGCACCGCCTTGCGGAGCGGGCGTATCCCGTGGACGATGGCGTATGGAGTCCCAGACCCTCACCTACGCCATCGGCGACATCCACGGCTGCGCCGACCTGCTCGACACCCTGCTGGAACGGATAGCCGCCCATGCTGGCGACCGCCCCCACCGGCTGGTCTTCCTGGGCGACTACATCGACCGCGGCCCCGACAGCGCCGCCGTGCTGCGCACGGTCAGCCGCCTGAACTGGGCCGAGCCCGAGCGCGTCACCTGCCTGATGGGCAATCACGAGCGCATGCTGCTCGACGCGCTGCTGACGCCGGAAGCCGCGCGGCACTGGCTCCATTACGGCGGCGAGGAGACCCTCGACTCGTTCGGCGCGCGGGATCTCGGCGGCCTGCCGCGCGACACCCTCGACTGGATCGAGGCGCTGCCGACCCTGCACGGGGACGCGGCCCGCTGGTACGTCCATGCCGGCTTCCAACCGGGCACGGCGGCAGCGGAGTCGGACGTGCATGACCGCCTGTGGATTCGCGAGCCGTTCCTGGAGGGCGACCACGATTTCGGCCGGCACGTGGTCCACGGCCACACGCCGCAGCGGGATGGCCGCCCGGAGATCCGCCGGTTCCGGACGAATCTCGACACCGGCGCGGTCTATGGCGGCGCGCTCACCGCCGGAATCTTCTCCGATGCCCAGGGGCCGGCGCTGGAATTCCTGTCGGTGCCCGCGGCCTGATCCCGGATCCGGCTACGAAGCGATCTTCTGGCGGACCTTGATGTCGGGGCTCGCCGCGCCGCAGGTCGGCAGGCTCTCGACCGGGCCGTGGACCGCCGACGTGCTCGACGACAGGTCGTGGTAGCAGATGCAGCCTTCGGCGAAGTAATGGTGCACCAGCGCCTTGCGCGAATGGCGCAGGTCGTTGCGGGCCGATCCGCCGTGCAGGAGATTGGCGTGCCAGAACAGCACGTCGCCCTTGCGGGCCAGGAAGTGCTGCGGCGCGGCACCGTGATCGGCGATCTCGCGCTTGATCGCGGGCTCGTAACGCTCGGAATAGGCCGCGTAGCCGCGCTCGCGGAAATCGTCCGTCGAGATGCCGACATCGTGGCTGAACAGGTAGGGCAGCCGGTGGGTGCCGGGATAATAGAGCAGCGGCGCGCAATCGGCGTGGATGTCCTCCATGGCGACCCAGCACGCGGCGAGGTAGCCGAGCGGGTAGGTGGTCATGTGGATCGAATCCGAGTGCTCGGATTGCTGGCTGCCTTTGTGTGACGCGATGGTCTGGAACGGGATCGCCTGCCGGCCGAGCACGAGGCTGCTGAAATTGACCAGCACCGGATGCTTGAGCAGCTGGTCGAGCTCCTCGACCTTGAGGTGCGGGTTGAGATAGCGGCCCGGATGGGGATCGTCCTCGGCCGCCTTCTCGGGGGCCAGGGTCAGGTCGCCCCGGGCGATCGCGGCCTCGTAGGCGGCCCAGGCCTCGTCGATCGTGTCCGGGTCGATCGCCCCGCGGGCGACGTAGTAGCCGTGCTCGGCCCAGTACCGGCAGATCTCGGCCTGCCTGGCCGTGATCTCGCCCCGGGCGACGCGCCGCTCGATCGTTTCCAGCGCGTCGGGACGGTCGAGCCACGGGCTCGGCCCGGATTCCGGAAAGCTCTCCGCGCGAAAGACCTTGATGCAGCCGATATCGACCGGGATGTCGGCGTCGACCGCGTAGGATCGGGCCGGGGGACGCACGGGGGCGACCGGCAGTGCCTCGTCGCGCCCGAGGGTGAAGTTGCGCGCCGCAGTGCCCCAGCTGCGCGCGATCGTCTTCACCCGCGAGAGTCCGTTCGCCACGTGCCGCCCCCTGGCCCCGTCCCCTTTGGGACGAAAGGAGAGCGCGGAATGCGGTGTTACTGAGGCGGATTACGGGGCTGGGGAATCAGGGCGCCGATCGCCCCCACGAGCCAGCCGCCCATCAGGGCGAAGCCGCCGATGGGCGCGGCCATCGGGAAGAGCGGCTGCTGCAGCCAGGTCCGCACCGCGAGGTCGCCGCAGAACAGGATCAGGCCGAGGACGAGGAAGCCGGCCGCAACCCGCATCGGGCCGGGCCGCGCCAGACCGGCGGCACCGAGGCCCACCAGCGCCAGGATCGCGGGGGCGTGGAACAGCAGGAACTGCGCGGCGGTCTTGAGCGAATCCGCCCCGGGAATGTGCGCCGCCGCGGCACTGAGCGCGACGCCGAGCAGCCCGGCGAGGCAGGCGAGCGCCACGAGCGCGCGGTCGAACCCCGAAAGCCTCATGCGCCGCGCTCGACCAGAAGCTTGGCGACGGCCGCGCGCAGCTCGGGTATGCCGAGATCGTCCCGGCTGGAGGTGAGGATCACCTGCGGGAAGGCGGCCGGCCGCTTGGCCAGGCCTGCCTGGATGCCGGCGATCCGGCTCGCGACCTCGCCCTTCTTCAGAGAATCAGCCTTGGTGAGTACCACCTGGTAGCTCACCGCGGCCTTGTCGAGACCGTCGAGCACGTCGGTGTCGATCGATTTGAAGCCGTGGCGGGCGTCGATCAGCATGAACACCCGGGCGAGGTTGGCGCGGCCCTTGAGGTAGGCATGGATCAGCTGGGTCCAGGCCTCGACCTTGGCCTTCTCCACCGCCGCGTAGCCGTAGCCCGGCATGTCGACCAGCGACAGGCGGTCGCCGATCCGGAAGAAGTTGAGCTGCTGGGTCCGCCCCGGCGTGTGCGAGGTGCGCGCCAGGGTGTTGCGGCCGGTCAGCGCGTTGATCAGGCTCGACTTGCCGACATTCGAGCGCCCCGCGAAGGCGATCTCCACGCCCTCCATGGGCGGAATCCGGTCGAGCACCTGGGCGGCCGCGTAGAAATCGGCCGCGCCGGCAAACAGCAGGCGGCCGGCCTCGAGGAGGTCGGCCGCGTCGTCGTTGGTCTCGGTCACGGCTTTCCTTATCAGCCCTTGGTGGTCGCCGCCGCCTTGGTACCGCCGCGCCGGAACGTGGTCCGCAGGTTGTCCCACAGCTCCACCTTCACGCCGTTGCGACGCATGATGACGTATTGCTGGATCACCGACAGGGTGTTGTTCCAGGCCCAGTAGATCACCAGGCCTGCCGGGAACGAGCCCAGCATGAAGGTGAACACGATCGGCATGAAGGTGAAGATCTGCGCCTGGACCGGGTCCGGCGGCGCGGGGTTCATCTTCATCTGCACGAACATGGTCACGCCCATGATCAGCGGCCAGACACCGAGATGAACGAAGTCCGGCGCCGGGAAGGGCAGCAGGCCGAACAGGTTCACGATGCTCGTCGGATCCGGCGCGGCGAGATCGTGGATCCAGCCGAAGAACGGCGCGTGCCGCATCTCGATGGTGATGAACAGGACCTTGTAGAGCGCGAAGAAGACCGGGATCTGGATCAGCACCGGCCAGCAGCCGGCGACCGGGTTGATCTTCTCCTTCTTGTACAGCTCCATCGTGGCCTGCTGCTGCTTCATGCGGTCGTCCTTGTACCGCTCCCGGATGGCGGCCATCTCGGGCTGCACGGCCTTCATCTTGGCCATCGAGACGTAGGAGCGGTTGGCGATCGGCAGGAACAGCAGCTTCAGGCAGAAGGTCACCACCAAGATCGAGACGCCGAAATTGCCGAATAGGTGGAAGAAGAAGTCCAGCGCCCGGAACATCGGCTTGGTGATGAAGAAGAACCAGCCCCAATCGATCATCAGATCGAAGTGCTTGATGCCGAGGTCCTTCTCGTAGTTGTTGATCAGGTTCACTTCCTTGGCGCCGGCGAACAGGCGCTGGGTCGTGGTGGCGGAGGCGCCCGCTGCGAGGTTCACGGCATCGCCGCGCACGCTCGCCTGGTAGACGTTGGTGGCGCCGTCGGTGCGATCGGTGAAGGCGCCGGTATAGGGCACGTCCTGGTCGCCGGGCATCACGGCCGCCGCCCAGTACTTGTCGGTGATGCCGACGAAGCCGCCGGTCACGCCGGTCCAGGCTTTGCCCTTGGTGTTGGCGCCACCATAGGCGCCCTCCTTGGCGAGCTTGTCGTAGGTGAATTCCTGCAGGCCGTCGTTGCCGAGATAGCCGATCATGCCCTCGTGCAGGACGTAGTAGCCCTGGGTGTGCGGCTTACCCCAGCGGGAGACGAGGCTGTACGGGTAGAGCGTCACCGCGCCCGAGCCCTTGTTCTCGACCTCCTCGCGGACCGTGAACATGTACTTGTCGTCGACCGCGATGATCCGCTTGAAGACGAGGCCGGCGCCGTTGTCCCAGGTCAGGGTCACGGGCATGCCGGGGGAGAGGCTCTTGCCGTCGCTTGTCCAGAGGGTCTCGCTGCCCGGCAGCGGCCCGGCATTGGCGCCGACCCAGCCGAATTCGGCGTAGTACGGCGTCTCGCTGCCGGCCGGGGAGAACAGCACGATCTCCGGGCTCTTCGGGTCCACGGTCTCGTGGTAGTTCTTGAGCGACACGTCGTCGACGCGGCCGCCCTTGAGGGCGATCGAGCCGCTGAGCGCCGGAGTCTCGATGCGGATGCGCGGCGAGCGGGTGAGCGCCGCCTCGCGCGAGACCGCCCCCGCCTGGCCGGGGACCGTGCCGGGCACGGGCGCTGCTGGGCCGCCCTCCTTGGGCGAGGGCGACGGCACCCCGTCCGGGGTTACGCCCGGCGGTTGCTGTTGCTGCTGCGCGGCCTTGTTCTGCGCCTCGATCAGGCGCTGCTGCTCCACCCGCGGGCCGGCCACGAAGTACTGCCAGCCGAGCAGCACCAGCAGCGACAGGCCGATGGCCACGAACATGTTCGTCTTGTCATTGCCCATCGGGGACACCGCCGCACGCGTTCGGAGTGGCAACAGGAGCGGCACCGGCCCCATCGGGCTGGCGCGCTTCCGTGATTTGGGGACCTCTGACAGCGTCCCGCGGCGGATCACGATCCGCCGCGTCGGACGCTGCAGGCTGCACGGGGTTGTGGCCCGCATCGCGCTGGGGAGGTGTGGATTTGGAGGACCGGCCGCCAGACTTGCTGCCGGATTTGCCGCCAGACCGCTGACCGGGCGGCCGCGGCGTGGCCGGGCGCGTCACCGTCGGGATGGCGCGGCGCAGATCCTCGGCCAGGGACTCGAAGGGCGCGTTCAGGGCCGGGCGCCGGGCGATCAGCACGATATCGGCGGGCAGCCGGGCTAGTTCGCCCGGGAGATCGGACGCGACCAGACTCACGGCCGCGCGCAGGCGCCGCCGGATGCGGTTGCGCTCGACCGCATGGCCGACGCGTTTCGTGATGGTGAAACCGAGCCGAAGGCCCTCTGACGCCTGCGGATCCCGCAAGCGGCCCTGGGCGGTCATGCGCTCGGTATGGAAGCGGCGGCCCTCGGCTGTCGCCAGGAAGTCAGGCCGCCTCTTCAGCCGCTCGATCGTCGCCATCGATGGTTCGATCCCGGCCGATCTCATTGTGTGTGCTGCATGACGCGTTCGGAAAACCGGGTTTCACGTTTCCGCATCATGCTCACGCCCCACCGCGCGGCTGCCTGAGCAGGGCCGCGCCGGCGAGGATCTGCCGGATCAGGCCGACAGGCGCTTGCGGCCGTGGGCGCGACGGCGCGCAATCACCTTGCGGCCACCGGCGGTGGCCATGCGCGCACGGAAACCGTGACGACGCTTACGGACGAGCTTGCTCGGCTGGTAGGTTCTCTTCATGGCACAGAGCCTTCAAAGGTCGAGGCGCGCTCGCGGGCGGCTGATGCCGCACCCGACCTTCACGCGTCCTGGTTGTTTGCAAACACGAAGGGCGCCCAGGCGGGGCGCCACGTCGCGAGTGGCGGGCTTATGGCGGATGGGTCCCGCGAAGTCAACGTTTCGCGGAGCTCAATGACCCTCGAACTGCATCAGGGCGCGCACCTCGACGCCCATGTCGCGCAGGCGCTGCGCCCCGCCGATGTCGGGCAGGTCGATCACGAAGCAGGCGGCCACGATCTCGGCGCCGATCTTCTGGAGCAGGTTCACCGCGGCGGTGGCGGTGCCGCCCGTGGCGATCAGGTCGTCGACCAGCAGCACCTTGTCGCCGGGCTTCACGGCGTCGACGTGGATCTCGATCTCGTCGGTCCCGTATTCGAGGGCGTAGGCCATCGAGACGGTCTTGTGGGGCAGCTTGCCCTTCTTGCGGATCGGCACGAAGCCGCAGGACAGCTGGTGCGCGATCGCCCCGCCCAGGATGAAGCCCCGCGCCTCGATGCCGGCCACCTGATCGATTCGCCCGCCCGCATAGGGATGGACCAGCGCGTCCACCGCCCGCCGGAAGGCGCGCGGGTCGCTGAGCAGCGTGGTGATATCGCGGAAGATGATGCCGGGCTTCGGGTAGTCGGGAATCGAGCGGATCGATTCCTTCAGCGCGACGTGGCGGCGGGCTTCCATGGGTTCGGGCCTTCCGTGGGGGACGGCGCGCTTAAAGCAGATGCCCCGGCCCCTGACCAGTTTTGAGGATCCTCGCAGCGGATCAGGCCGCCTGGACCTTCTTGAGGAGGGCGAGCAGCTCCCGGTGCAGCACCTCGTTGCCGGAGGCCACCGAGCGGGCGGCCAGGGGTTCGGCCGCGCCGTCAGCCGAGGTGACGTAGCCGCCAGCCTCGCGCACCAGGATCACGCCGGCGGCGAAATCGTAGGTCTGGAGATCGCGCTCCCAGTAGCCGTCGAGGCGGCCGCAGGCGACGTAGGCGAGGTCGAGGGCCGCCGAGCCCATCCGCCGGGTGCCGCCGGCCACCGCCATCACGGCGCCGAGTTCGCGCAGCAGGCGCGGATGGCTGCCGCGGCCGAGATAGGGCGTGCCGTAGCCGACCAGCGCATCCGCCATGTCCTGCCGGCCGGAGACCCGCAGGCGCCGGTTGTTGAGATAGGCGCCCTTGCCGCGCTCGGCGACGAACAGCTCGTCCTTAATCGGGTCGAAGATGACGCCGGCCACGATCTGGCCCTCGCGCTCCAGCCCGACCGAGATCGCGAAATGCGGCACGCCGTGCAAGAAATTCGAGGTGCCGTCGAGGGGATCGACGTGCCAGGTGTGGCTCTTGTCGGTGCCCTCGATGATGCCGTTCTCCTCCAGCACGAGGCTGTAGCCGGGGCGCGCCTTCATCAAGGCGTCGCGCAGGGTCTCCTCGGCCTTCCGGTCCGCGGCTGACACGAAGTCGCCCGGGCCCTTCCGCGAGACCTGGAGGTTCTCGACCTCGCCGAAATCGCGGCGCAGGCCGCGGGCGGCCTTGCGCACGGCATCGACCATCACGGTCATGAGCGGAGAGGAGATCATTTTTTTCGCGACTTTTCGGGGATGGGTGCTGGCGCCGTGGTTACAGGCCGGCGCCGGAAAAGACGAGCCTACCGGGGATCGGGGGATCCGGAAGAGGTTGGTGGCCTGTGGTGCGGAGCGCCCCCTCTCCCGCAGAGCTACGGGCGACACAGGTTTCGATCGTAGCCGCTTTCATACCGTGGACGCAGAAGGCCGCGGGTCCCCTCTCCCGTGCGGGCTACCGGATTCACAGATCGAGTTCAGCCCTTTTTGCGCGACGGCCCGTGCTTCGGCTCCATCATCGGTGCGGGTATCCCCTCGCCCCGCTTGCGGGGAGAGGGCTTCGGCGACCTTGTCGTCGCCGAAGCGAGGCGGCAGCCGAAGGTGAGGGGGCGGCTCCGGACACGCGCCTCGTCCTGAACCGCCCCCTCACCGCCGCTCCGGCTTCGCCTGCGCTTCCCGCACGGACGACGAGGTCCGTGCGGGCCTCTCCCC
>NZ_JAKSYO010000164.1 GCF_022829635.1 Methylobacterium sp. E-066 | reverse complement strand
CGTTCGCATCTGCAAGTGCAGGTAGGTCGCGTCGAACTCGGAGGCACGGACAAGCTCGTCCCACGCCTTAACCACCAGCGTCTGCCGGTGAAGTGTGATCAGCCCGCGACCGCGCATCTCCTTCAGCACGCGGTTGATGTGCACGGCCGTCATCCCCGTAGCGTCGGCGAGATCGGTCTGGGTGATCGGCAGCGGACAGCGGTGTTCACCCGCCAGCCCGACCGCCTCCTGCTTCAGGTACAGTTCGCAGAACAGGTGGGCCAAGTGCTCAAACGCCGGGCGACGCCCCATGGCGATCAACCACTCCCGGAAGATCGCCGCGTCGATCAGCGTGTCACGCCAGAGCGCGGCGGCGATGGTCGGGAAGCGGGCCGTGAGGTCGTGCATGCTCTCGTGCGGGACGAACGCCACGGTAGCCTGGGTCATCGTCCCAAGGGTGTGGTCCATCAGCGGGATGTGCAGGCTCTGCAAATCAGGGATGTCGCCCGCGATGTGGAACGAGAAGATCTGGCGGCGCCCCTCGCTCAGGAACTAGTAGCGACAGGCCCAACCTTCCAGGATGACACAGCACTGGGTCGCCCGGTCGCCGTCCCGCACGATGTCTTGTCTTGCCTTGAGGGTCCGCACCCGGACGGGCAGACGTTCAATCGCCTGTCGTTCCGCATCCGAGAGGCGGGTGACGCTCTCGAGCTTGCGGATGAGCGGGTAGAGGGCGTGGGGGAGCTTCGAGGACATGGCGGCTTCGCCTTGTTTGGCAGGCGGAAGCACACGGCGCTCCCAAGCGGCAGCATCCATTCCAGAGCAACCGACGATGGCGCACGGGTAGATGGTATATTATCGACCCGAACCATCCTGGGTTAAGTTTTCCGCGATCTGAGCGCTCTGCGCGGTCACACCCATCTGTCTTGTATTACTAAATTACTTACATAAAAATCTTACGCTTGTTATTCGTCAAAAAATTACGACATCGAACTGATCGCCAGCCGTATTCAGGGCACGGATGATTGAGGGACAGCGTGTGCTCTCGCCCTTTCACGGCGAAAACACGGGTTCGATTCCCGTAGGGCGCGCCAAAGATATCAGCGACTTAGCTTGTGTCGGCGACGGCCGTGTCCAACAAATGTCCCATATATGCACCTAGACGGGTGTGGACTCCAATCGCCCGCGCCGGAGGCGAGAGCAACGTTCGTGAGGGGCGACCGGGCTCGCTAGGACCGGTTATCCTGCTCAGCCTTGGCAGCCGCGATCATCTCGGCCGTGACCCGGATCATCTCACTGCCGTCGTGCACGACGTCGCCTGGCTTCAGATCCTCGATACCGTTGTATCGCCGCCGGCTCTCGGGCGAGGGGCAGCTTTCGTTCTCGAACGCGTCCTCGTGGATGAGGCCGCTGCCGGTTTTGTAGAAGCTCGCCATCGTCTCCTCGCTGGTTGGCTTGGTCTGACCCGCCCGCACAGGATGCGCGAGCGGCGTTCGTGAGGGGCGGATATCAACTGGCAAAGGTCGCTGCCTATTGCCGAGATTGTCGGCGGCCTAAGCCCCCGCTGACCTTCCACGCCCGTCCCGACGTGATCCCCTGGACCCCGCAGAGGGGCGGGCGTGGATGCTGCCCGCGGTCAGCACCATCAACTCAACATCAACCTTCCTTCGGCATCATGCACTTGTCGGCCAGGTGCCGATCTTCCACGCCCGCCGACGGTTTCACTTCGACGGTGGCGGCCTGGCGGGCGTGGATGCTTCGAGTTCCGGCTCGGCAAAACGGAAACCGTTTCCGTTTTCAAAAAGCGACACGGTGTCGTGTTTGGCCTCCCCGGACCGGGGGAGCGCAAAACGGACACGATGTCCGTTTCCCAAAAGCGAAACCGTTTCGCATTTGGCTGCCCGGGAGTAAGGCTGCGGGTGTCAGCGGCGGGATGGGTCGCTGACCTCCACGCCCGCTCAAACCATTGCTCCCGAGGCATGAGGGCGGGCGTGGATGCCAATTTGGATCCGGCGATAACCTGTGCGCCACTCAGGTTTCCCGGGCCCCAAGGTGAGGGACGCGTCCCCCACCCTACCGACACAGCACCGGCATCGGCGGGATCGCCGGCACGCCGCTGAGCGTTCGCGGCATCGGACCGCTGCCGATGGCCATGAGCGTCCGCAGGCTCCGGGTGGCGTAGTAGTTCGCCCTGCGCATGTCGTGGGTGGCACGGCGAACCCGCCTCGTGTGCCACCACGCCACCGCGATGATGAACGGGCTGATCAGGCGCATGGGTCGCCCTCCTCAACCCGGTAGACCAAGCCTCGATAGTCCGAAGGCAAGGCTACCCCGGCGACGTTCAGCACGCCGTGGATCAGCGCGATCAGGCAGTCCTCCGCGATGTCACGGCGCGCGCCCATGGCCTGCTCTTCGGAGAAAGCTGCCGTAAGGGCTAGCGCCGCGAGTCCGGCGAGCGTCGTCGGGGGAGGCATAGCGCTAGCCTCCCGGGCGTACTCCATGACGTTCACATGCGCTTCCGACGCGGCGAGGTCGGCCGGCGAGAAGTTGGGTTCGGCCCAACCCCATTCGCTTTCGCGGAAGTGCCTATAGAGCGCGCGAGCTTCGGCTTCGCGAGCGGCATGCGGATCGACAGTAGACGCCGTGGACTGCGGCGAGTCGGAAGGAAGGGCCATGACGGCCCCACCTGTGAGCGGGGCGGCGAGGATGGCGCCGAGAGCGGCGCGGCGGGTCGACGGGCTCACAGACACGCTGAGCCCTCCCGCCAATCGCAACCGACCGTGCTGAGTACCAGGGCGGCCCTGGTGGACGGGAAGGACACCCCGTCGCCCATCAGGCCGCCTTCGCTATCGGGACGCAGTTCGCCGTGCGCCCGGTGCCAGCGGTAAGCCGCACCGGAACAGGCGCTGACCCCGAACCGGGACCGCACGGCCCCTTCGATCTCGCGCGTGACGCTGCTCCACTCGAACATCAGCCAGTCGTGGTACTCGCGGAGCAGCCGCGGGGTGATCGGCTCGGCGACTGCGGATGGCGTGCCGATCAAAGTCACGCCGCCGCCGATGAGCGGGAGTGTGGTGAGGCCGCGAAGGAAGCCGCGGCGGTTGGATGGGCCGGTCATCGGGCATTCTCCCGAGTCTGCCGTGAAAGGTCGAAGCAGCGTTCCCAGTCGGCCTCGACGGCGAGGGCGCATTCGACGATGGCGTGGCCGATGACTGATGCAGCGCCCGGCTCCAGCATCGAGCCGCCGCGGCCGAGGGCGCGCACCGCCTGCCCCCAGGCCACGAGCGCCCTGATGTTGTCCTCCATGTCGAAGATCAGGCTGGCGAGATCGTCTCGGCGGGATGCGGGTTTGCTCATGCCGCCCTCCCGACATTGAAGCGGTGAGCACCACGGCCGGTCCACTCGGTGGCTGAGGTTTCCGGCTCCTCGGGCTCGGCATCCGGATCCGCGTCGAGCGCATCTAATAAGGCGAGGTCCGCCTCGATCCGGTCGGCGATCCGGCGGCGCAGCTCGCGGACGCGCTGGCGGTCGGCATCGGCGAAGAAGCTCGCCAGACCAATCTGGATGTCGGCGATGGTCTGGTCGGCCGGGTCGGTCTCACGGCAGGCTCGAATAGCCTTGGAGACGGGGCCCAGCTGTCTGCCGGACCCCTGGCCTAATAAGGGCTGCGGGTTGCCGGGCTGAGATAATAAGGGCTTCAGGGCGAGCGGGGGCATTGCCATAACCGGTGTGCTCCGGGGCTGAAGGTTTCAGGGCATAGCTGGAGAGGCCGGCGCTGCGCACCGAAACCAGTTCTTGTTCCGAAATCGGAACGAGGTTATGATTACGTCCGCCCCGGACGGCCGTCAACCAAAATCGTAACAGGGTTCTGAAATGCAGGCTGTCCAGTGCAAGATGGCTCGAACGGCGCTCGGCCTGGGCGTCCGGGATCTTGCTGCTGCAGCGGGCGTGTCGGCTGACACTGTGGCTCGGTTCGAGCGGGGCGATGCCCTGAAAGATCGGACTGTGGCAGCCCTACAGGCCGCCCTAGAGGCCGCCGGCGTCATCTTCATCGAGGAGAACGGCGAGGGACCGGGCGTGCGACTACGGAAAGAGGCGAAGACTTGATCGCGTACCGTGGCTGAGGGACCGATACGCCCCGGCGGTGAGGCGGACTTCACCGTCCTGGCCGAAGCGAACAAGGACCGGGAGCGGATCAAGCTCGTCCACAACGAGCGGACGAAGCTGTCAGCCACGATGTTCAACAACATCGCAACGGCATTCCTAGTCGGCGGAGGTGTGGGGCCTGTGCTCGGCCTCGCCTCAACGCCTGCGAGCTCCTGGCAGCTTATCCTCAGCCCCGTTTGGATCGTCGTCGGGTTCGTCCTACATTTCGGGGCCCGTCTCATCCTCAGGAGCCTCAAGTGATGAGCTTCCTGCAAATCTATGTGATTCTCGGTCTGCCAGCGGTAGCTTTGATCGCTCTTGCTGTGGCGATCCTGCTAGCTCGTCGAAGCGCGCGCCGGGTGGACGAAGCTGATTTCCAAGTGCAACGAGCAGTCTCAGAGCGCCGCAAGTACCTTGAGGGACTGGCTGGAGAGGGCGTCAACGGCCTCGAAGGCAAGGTGGCAATCGCAGAGGCGAACATTGTCGCGTTACGCCATTATGGCGAATAGGCCGATCCGATCGAAAAACTCCTGAGCTTCAGACCTGCAGAATTAGCTCTTCTTGAGCTTCTTCATCGCGCTTGGCCGCAGCGACGAGCATTTAACCCCGTCGCGGTTCGAAAAGATCCCGCAATGTCCAAATCGGTAGGATCATAAGAGGGAAGGCGGAATCTTCTCTAGCAACAAATCCGTGCCCTTCGTAATACGCTCGAGTTCTGTCGTTCAAAGCTCTTAAAGCCACGCCATAAATAGCAACATTTCGAGAAACTGAATAAGCCCGCTGAAGCGCGTTTATTAACAAGACAGTTCCAATCCCGTTGGACTGGATAGAACGCTGTACAGCTAACCACTCAATGTAGACGAACGGCGCGTCGCCGTCCTGATATCGGTCAGCATGCTGACCAAATAAATAGGTCGGGAGTATGGGTGAGAAGGACAGAGCGTAGAAGCCAAGAGCCGCCGTGCTTTCGCCTTTTAGAGCGCAAAACACCCGCGACCTGTCTTGATCATGGTGTTTAAATGCTTTGTCCGAAACCCATTTGTCGATTGAGGTCTCACCACACTTGAAACGCCTTACGCAATCCCGAGATGGTATT
Source organism: Methylobacterium sp. E-066 (assembly GCF_022829635.1). Lineage (GTDB taxonomy): Bacteria > Pseudomonadota > Alphaproteobacteria > Rhizobiales > Beijerinckiaceae > Methylobacterium. The sequence goes on along the minus strand of NZ_JAKSYO010000164.1, from coordinate 5,748 downwards.
CGCTCAATTCTAATGCCTTTCAAGTCGTAGTTCTGGGTCGCACTCGTCATCAAAATTCTTCTGGTAGAACTCGTATGAGCGACGAAGCTCGGCAGGCACGCCGCCGTTCTTCGCATAAGCATTGCGACAAAAGTCGTAAGCCTCTTTCTCGTTTTTGAAGAGAGGCTTCTCTTTCGCATCGCCCCCCGAGAACCATCGGAGAACGTCAGTCAGCCGAAATGCCATGACATCCTTCGCTTTCTCAGCCGCGTACGGTGGCGAGTCTGCATTTCCTTGGTTAAAAAGAGGCGCTCGTCCAAGCGCTCTCGTGGGCGTTGGACGATCCAGTCTGCATGTTGTTCGCGTGCAAGCAGCAGTCAATCCGCAGTTGACAAAACGCAAAATTTGTGGTACCGCCGTACGCGGTACGGTGACGCGAACAGCGGCACCGCGAAGGCGAGGCACGTAAAATATATCGTGCATAGCGCTACGCGAAACGCCTATTTTATGCACTATGGTGCATAACATGAATTCTAGATCCTGTTGATCTGCGTTTCAGAATACGCGGCCACGTGCCCCGGCCTCGACAGTCCCCTGCGGCCGACTATCCTCCCGCCATGCGCACCGCCCTCGCCGCCCTCGCCTTCGTCGTTGATGGCTTGGCGATCAGGGAGGCGGATCGGCGGGCGTCGCGCTGGCGGGCACTTCCGGTCGCTCCCGCTTCTCCACGATCCGGCATCGATCCCGAAGCGTGACCTCGTGCTTGGGCCATAGCTCGCACGCCACTGCGAACGCCGCACGTGCCATCATGATCGGGTAGATCACCGCGAGCTGGGCCTCGATGCCGCCGCCAGTCTCGGTCCAGACCTCGACCGTGTAAGGCACGCCCGGCGGGACCGGGATGTCCGGTCGCCTGGGCGGCGGCAGCGTGATCGCGGCCAAGCACAGGTGCTCATATTTCCGGGCCGGCGGTGACCCGGGCGCGCGCTGGTAGCGGCACGAGGCCGTGAGATGGCGCAGCACATCAAGCGTTGACATGTCCGGGCCGAACCGCCCTCGCAAGCTGGCGACGGTGTACCGACCGGACCGCTTGCAGGACGAGCAATCCACGTACACCCGACCCGGCTGCACATCTCGCAGAAGCCCCACCACCGCCGTCTCCATTCTGGAACGAAGGCAGAACATGCCAGATCCGGTCGCGCGGTTCAGCAAGTCGCAGCTCTGGCTCGCGCGATGCCGGTGGAGGACTGTGGATCGTTTTGGGGAAAGCCAGCGCTGACAGGCGCTTCGAGCGCCCCTTGGCCGCTCGGCCCCGCCCCGATCTGCTCACGGGGCGGGGGAGCGTCCGATCTCACCAGCGGTCGAGCCGATACGTAACGTGGCTCACGGGTAGGATGCGGGTCGGCGGTTATCGGAGCATGCTGGCCCGGCAAATACGGCCGTGCCAGGTCGAGATCCCAAACCTTGGTGGCCCTAGGCGCCCGTGCGATGCTCGCGACATGAGCGAGAAGGTCCAGATCCGACTGACGTGCCCAGTTTGCCACCGCATTGGCACTGCTTACGTCCGTGAGGCGAGCGACCCAGCGTGGTTGAAAGGCCACAGGGATGTGTCCGTTGTCAGCATACCGGAAGGTTTCGTAGCTGTCCGCCGCGAAGAAAGCTCGTGGGGTGGCGCCTTCGATATCGACTGCATTGAGGACGGCGTTTCGGCGATCGGCGGCGCTTGACGGCGCGCTCCACGAAAAAGCCCGCGCCGGCGGACCGGGCGGGCTGAAGTTTGTGATCCTGGCCTCGGGGGAGTCCTAGGGATCGCAAGGGACCTTACAGTGCTCGCCTTCGGATTGCATCGGGCGGCTTCTATGATCCCTGCCTTGCCCTGAGCTGCTGCGCCAGTTTGAGAAGCATGTTGCGGATGTGCGTTCGAAGCGGTGATTCGGCTGTCATAGTCGAAACTACGCCCAGAGGGCGTACTAAGTTTCAGCTACTCACCTATTGATACACGCAGCTACGCCGAAATATAAGCAGGAGCCGGGAATAAATTCGGCGCTGCTAGCCAAATGACGTAGTGCGGTGCGTGCATCAATTTTGCTGATTTATTGCTACGGGATGATTCCTGATTTTCAGCAGAATGCTTCTGATGTGCGCTCGCAACTTCTCTTTGTTCTCGGACGCCTCGCCGATACTCTTTGCAGCTTCTGGTTTATCAAACGTCGACATGGCTTGTGCCCCAAATAAGGAGCGCCACCTCAGCGGCCTTATGGCCTTTGTTCGGAGGGCGATCGCCGGTATCTGTAATGGATCCCCTCGCCAAAATCTCGACATAATTGCAACTCGCGCGTCGAATTCACGTTTGAGATATTTTAAGATTTATCGCTGTTTCTGAAAGCTGCTGTGATGTTTCGAACTACGTAGTTGCATGCAAGGAGCCCTTCCGAGGGTCGCGACACGCGGGAGGCCTAATTGTCTGAGCGCTTCTACTTCGATATCGAGAACGGCGAAGAGATCCTCCTGGATGAGGAAGGTGTCGAAGCGTCTAGCCTCGAAGAAGCGATGAACGAAGCGCGTAGCGTGATCGAAGAGATGGCGGCCGAGGTGACAGGCGACAATCCAGGCGACTTGTGGACGCTAGTCGTGCGGGCTTCAGATGGATCGCTAGTCGGGCGCTTGCCGATCAAAAACTAGCACATTCGCCTCAATGTTCGGTGCAAGGTTGATTTGATCTTGCCTTGTAAACGGTCTGTTTTCTTCGATGATCCATAACCGCGCTTTTCATGGCGCCAGGCCTTAATCCGCCCGCCGCATCTGCGCGCCGCTGCGCTGCACGCGTCATGTCCCATCTGCCACCCGTGGTTCTGCACGATGTCACGGAAAAGGCGACGCACCCCATCAGGAGCGCGCCGCAAGTTGGCTCGCGGTCTCATCGACGAGCCGACGCTCATGGCAAAGCCCAGGCCATGAAAAAGCCCGCGCCGGCGAACCGGGCGGGCCAAGGTTGTGACCTCGAACTCTGGGGGAGTCGAAAATCGCGGGGACCATACCGCAAATACCAGTAGAGGAAAGCCCGCCACGATGCTGGATCGGGCGGGCTTTCAGCCTCGGACGCTGGTGTCACCGCGGTGTCCGAGACTCTGATGGCGCCAGCTGTTGAGACGGGCACCGCACACAGTTGTAGTACTGCAGTGCAGCAAAGAAACCCGCCTCGGCAGTGAGCCGGGCGGGCTGAAGTTGCCATTGGGCTTCGAGCGGTATGCATGGCTCGGCCGACGCTGATTCGCTTCACCCGTTTGGATGACGTCAGGGCCTCACTCCGCCTTCGCCATCTGCCGCCCGTGGTTCTGCACGATGTCGCGGAAGAGTTTGCCGGTGGCCTGGAGCGACACGGCCGCGTCAGTAGTCAAATGGAGTATTGACGCCTGGCAAAAATGGCGGAAACTTTCGAGGGTGAGATACCCCGGAGAAGTTGGTGCCGGAGTTCGAAATCTCAGAGAACTGCGACGGGCGCTGCATGGTCATCGCGCACGGACTCATCGTGGATGATCTGAGCCGTGAAGTGGCCGAGGCATTCGTGGCTGCTTGTCTCAGAGTTCAGGGGAAAGCGTCACGTGGTGCAATAGGTGCCACGCACGCATCTTCGCGGGCGAGACGCTCAGCGCCGCGACATTGAACAGACTGCCGGACGGGTTTGATCCCGCTGCCGTGAGTAGAGCGTGACCTGCGTAGAACGAGTGTTCCGGAGCACGCCACGGATAAACGCGTGGTGGTTAACCATTTCGTGCACCGTCCTCGCCGATGTGACTAAGGGGCGAGCAGGTGCTGGAGGGTCTCCAACATGATGTCTCTCACCGCCGTCCGAGTCGCCGCCCCGGTCTTCCTCATCGCCTCGTGGGCCACTCCGTCCTTGGCACAGCCAGCCGCGAATGGCGGGCCGAAGCTCCTCATTCACGGCAACTACTGCGGCCCGGGCAACAACGCCCCGCTGCCGCCTATCGACGCTCTGGACGCAGCCTGCGCCCGCCATGACGCCTGCACGCCGGATGTCGGCCTGCCCTCGAAGGCCTGTAACCTTCGGCTAGAACGGGAGGCTGCCGCGGTCGCGCGTGATCCGCGCCAACCGGACGATGTCCGTTCCCTGGCCGGCTTCGTAGCTTCGTTCGCTGCGTCCAACGCGTCGAGTCCCGCTCCATCGGTGATGCCGGTGAGGTACGGTCGCTAAAAGGCTAGAGGCTCAGCTGCGTTCGGCCGGAGCCATTGTGCGACCGCGGTTCAGCACCACGTCCTTGAACAGGTTGCCGGAGGCGGAGGCTCATTCCGCCTTCTCCATTTTCCGCCCGTGGTTCTGCACCACGTCGCGGAATAGGCTGGCTGATCGCACTCTCGGCTTTGTGGCCACATAGCAGAGGCGGGGTGCCCAGGAACAGATTGGTACTCCGTGGGCTTACTCAGCAGATAGAGGGCGATATGCTGAAGGTTGGCCAGCTATGGCTAACCGGGTTGCCGATCCCCATCCTCATACCAAGTTGGTTTTTCTTTTCGCGGGAGCGATAGCGCATGCCTTGTAGAATGCGTGTCCTGCTTGCTGCATCAGTTGTCGCCGTCATCGGCACAGGCGGAACTGGCATGGCGCGTGGCGGCGGCGCCATCCCTCCTGGCGGTCGGCTGGCGGCAACAGCGCCAGGTGGGACAGAGGGCTTGGCGGGCCCGCAGAATGTCGCTGATGCCGTCCGAAGCGGTAACGCCTACGGTTGGCGCCATGGTGCAAGCCGGAATGGGGTCGAGTACCCCCTCTATCGACCTCGGACAGGTAGGTATTGAATGAAACGGTAGCCCTTAGCCCAGCACCGGGGGACTGGAGCGGAGGCGGAAATTCGCCTCGCCGGCGAGCTTGACGATCTCCCCTACCAAGCCCGTGATCGGATCGGGCGGCGGGGTCGAGCCGGTCACGCGTTGGCCACATTCGCTGCCCTCCCATGTGACACTGGTCTCGGGAGACATCGTGCAGGATTGGCGGTTCCCCATCCCCTACACAGATGAAAGCTCCCATGACCTCGCTCACTCTCGTCGCGGCTGTAGCCGCGATGATCGTCACTCCTGCCGCCGCGCAGGTAATCGAAACGCCCACCAGCACGACCGTCATCGTCCCGCCCGGCGCGCCCGGCGTCGTCACACGGCAGCCAGGCTCAACCGGTGAAGAGGGTGCAGCCAGTTACTCGCCGACCGGCCGCGCTGCAGACAGCATCGCACCCGACTCGGCTGCAGCGGGCAATGCAGAACAGCCCTCGCGCGTCGGTACGACGGGCAGCGGTGGTGGTGGCGCTGGGAACGGTGGTGGGGGCTGAGCGGCCCGTACAACACGTTCGGCATCCTAACGGCAATCGCCGCGATTTCAGGGCGCCCTGATAGCCGGGAAGGGAGTAGGACCAACTCATGTCGGGCAACCCGGCTTCTAGTCGCATGGTCGATCGCCCTGCCCTGTCGTAGCTCGGCCGGATGACATCCGGTCTCGCTCACACCCTGATCCCGAACCCCGTCGCGATGTGGCACGGCGCGATCGAGAACATCTCCGAGCGCGCCTCGCCGTGTCGCTACCTGACGCCGACGCAGTGGGCGACGATGCGGGAAGCGGCGCTCGACTTCTGCACCCGGTTCGGCACTGAGGCGCATGGTCTGGGCTGGACGGCACCGCAGTTGTTCGGCGTCCATCCCGAGCACGGCACGCTCCGGGTCGACTACTGCGGCGCGCTGATGGTCGCCGGCAAGAAGGCGCAGGCG
>NZ_JAKSYO010000157.1 GCF_022829635.1 Methylobacterium sp. E-066 | reverse complement strand
GGTCTGGCGGCGACCGACTCTCCCGTGCCTTGAGACACAGTACCATGGGCGCTGGCGTGTTTAACGGCCGAGTTCGAGATGGGATCGGGTTCTGGGCACGCCGCTCAAGCCACCAGACCGGCACATCGCAATTTCTTTTGGGACTGGCCTTCGCAGGGTGCTGCGACGGCGGGGTCCTCGTTCGGCAAGCATGTGGCAGCTGTCTGCTGCTGGTCTCGTTGTGCACGTGTGTCACGGACACGGATCACGGGAGCGATCAAGTCAATCGGGCGATTAGTACCGGTCGGCTCAACGCGTCGCCGCGCTTGCACCCCCGGCCTATCGACGTGGTCGTCTTCCACGGCCCTCAAGGGAGGTCTCGTTTTAAGGGGGGTTTCCGCTTAGATGCCTTCAGCGGTTATCCCGTCCGTACGTAGCTATGCTTCACTGCCGCTGGCGCGACAACAGCTCCACCAGAGGTACGTTCATCCCGGTCCTCTCGTACTAGGGACAAAGCCTCTCAAACCTCCTACACCCACGGCAGATAGGGACCGAACTTGCCTAC
>NZ_JAKSYO010000154.1 GCF_022829635.1 Methylobacterium sp. E-066 | reverse complement strand
GAGCGGCGGTGAGAGCGCTTGAACGGATGAAGCTCGTCCTGACTCGCCCCCTCACCCTCGGCTGTCGCCTCGCCGCGCCGACGACGAGGTCGTCGCGGCCCTCTCCCCGCAAGCGGGGAGAGGGGGTCACTGGGGGAAGCGACGGCGCTCAAGAACGTGAGGAAGACCCCACCCCGCCGGCCAAACCGGCGGCTCGCCGCGGTGGCGGGAGGGGGCGCGCAAGGACGTGGTGGTGGGGGGGGGAGGGGCAGGCGAAGGCGGGGCGGCGGTGAGGGCGGTGGAGCGGATGAAGCTCGGCCTGACTCGCCCCCTCCGCGTCGGCGGTCGCGTCGCCGCGCGGAGGACGGGGTCGTCGCGGGCTTCGCCCCGCAAGCGGGGCGAGGGGATCACAGGGGGAAGCGACGGCGCGCAAGGCAGTTAGGAAGCCCCCACCCTGCCGCCCAATCAGGCGGCCCGCGCCAGGACGGCCTGCTCG
>NZ_JAKSYO010000155.1 GCF_022829635.1 Methylobacterium sp. E-066 | reverse complement strand
CCAAGCTCGGCGCGGTCGAGCACGGCGCCACCGAGCGGCTCGCCGAGATCCCCGGCATGGTCCCGAGCCTGAAGCAGCGGATCGAGGGCTGCGTCTTCGCCGGCCGCTGCCCGGACGTGACCGACCTGTGCCGCATCTACGTCCCGGCCCTGGAGCCGAAGGCCCCGGCCCACCTCGCCGCCTGCCACTACGCGCCCAAGGACGCCCTCGCGGCATGATGTTTTGTGATTTGGCGCAAGGCGCGGCGCGGCGTCGACAGGCGGAGGGGGCTACGCGCGCCGCGTTGCCCGCCATCACGGCTGCGCTGTGGCGCGCCTACAGCGACGGGAAGATCACGGAGACCGAGGCCGAGAGCCTGTCTGAGTTTATTGACGCCCGGCGCTCGTTCGGAAGTGGACAGAAATCAGGACAGAGCCCGAACCCAACGGCAACAGCCGACGCTGGCTTGACACTTTCGCCCCCAAATCGCTCAGGAAGCCCCAGGAGAGCCGTCGGCTCGCGTCCGCGCACGGATGCCTCGATGGAGCGCCGCCGCCGCTGGGCCGCTTCTGGCCGCCTTCCGCCGGGCCTCGCGGCCCGGTTCACGCTGGCTGAGCAGGCGGTCCTCGCCCTCGTGGCCGCCGAGGTCGTGCGTCGGAAGGATTGCCGCTTGTCGGTGCCGAACGTCGCCGCAGTCACGGGAGTGGCCGAGACCACGGTCCGCAACGCCATCCGCGAGGCCCGAAAGCTCGGGCTGCTCACCGTTGAGGAGCGCCAGATCACCGGCTTCCGCAACGACACCAACATCGTCCGTATCGTCTCGCCCGAGTGGACCGCATGGCTGCGGCTGGCGCGGACCCGCGACCCGCTATCTAAACTTGGATCGTCCGCCTCCGCCTCACCGGCACAGGGGGGAGGGTGCAAATCCGCGAACCGCACGCCTACTGAAGTTCTAGCCCTGTCAGAATCGGGGAAAACGGAACCGAAGAAGGGCTGCCGACAAGCGGCTGGCGACCTCGATGGATCAGGCCAGCTGAGAATCCGCGCGGTTGGTCGCACTGGCCGAGCTATGCCGTGAGTGTATGTGGTCGACCGGTTTATCGAACGCATAGGTTTCGAACGATGTCGCGCGAATCCGAGCCCACTCTCTCGGATGAGATCCAGAGACACCTCGGCAGCCTGCTGGCGACTGCCTACGCACAGGACATAGCCGAGCTGAGCGCCGCGGATCGCTTTGCCGAGCTGTTGGCCAAGCTTGATACAGCCTTTGAAGGAGCAGACGATCGCGAGGCCGCCGAGTTTAAGGCGCTGCTGCTCGCTGTAGTGCCGGCCTTGCGTCGCTTCGCCGTCTCGCTCGCTCGAGACCCTACGGCGGCCGACGATCTTGTGCAGGACGCGCTTATGCGAGCTTGGCGCGCACGAGCACGCTTCGAGCAGGGTACGAACTTCGAGGCCTGGATCTTCACGATCCTGCGCAACGTCTTCTACAGCAGTCAACGCAGGTCGCGTGAGGTGCAGGACGAGGATGGGAGCTACACCGCCCGGCTTGCCAGCCCGCCTGATCAGGCGGGCCACCTCGACCTTCAGGACGTGCGCGCCGCCCTCGACCGGCTCGCGCCGGTAATGAGAGAGGCGCTGGTCCTCGTAGCCATCGAGAACGTTAGTTACGAGGAGGCTGCAGCGATCATGGACTGCCAAGTTGGCACCGTGAAGAGCCGGGTCTGGCGCGCCCGCGATCAGCTTGCGCGGATGCTCGGCTATAGCGGTTCCGAGATCGGGACTGACGGGGTGATGCTCTCGGCGCTCGGCGGATCAGGCGAAGTCAGCGAATGAGCCGGGATCCCTCTACGAATGATCGCGCCGAGCCCGTAGCGTCAATCGATGAGATCCGTGAGCGTGCTTACGATCTGTGGGACCGACACCATCGGCCTGAGGGCTACGACCTGCAGTTCTGGTTCATGGCTGAGCGCGAGCTGAAGGCGGAACGGTGGGCGATGCTCGGAGACCGTGCTGGAGCCGCCGCGGATGACGCTAGCAGCCCAGCGAGCAAAAGCTCCACCACGTCAGAAGAGACGACGCACTGAGAAAACACACCGCGCTGAAGGCGTTCGAGCCATAGCCCAATCAGCCATCGGTGTTGGGTGCAGCAATGAGTATCCCAACCTGGAGCACGATTAGCGCATCCCCGGCGGCGGAGGACGTGGCAGGCCTAGCTCACTAAGCCCAAGGAACAGGGCAAGCTGCGTCAGCACGGCGAGCGAGAACGTGCCGTCACTGCCGCTCTCAATGGTCTCTAGAGCCTCAGGAGCGAGCCCAGCCAGACTTGCCGCGTTCGGCAAGGATAAACGCAGCCGGCCGCGCGCCGGGCCAGCATGTGTCGCGAGGTTGTGCAGCAGGACCTGCCGCCGCTCCTCGTTCTCGTCCATCGGACGCGTCCGATCTCGCTGCCTCTGTTATCTTCACGCAAATGTTACGACTATCGGCAGATCCTGCAAGGACGTTTAGCACCACCGCCGCCGCCAACGTTTTCTACCGTACAAATTGTCATCATCTCGCTAAGCGATTGGCAATTGATCCATGGCTTAGTGCGCTGGGATCTTTATGCCACGCAGGCCTGAGGTGGTGCACGTCGAGACCAGCCCGCCAGGGCGCCCTGACCGCTTATGGCTTGGACCATCCTTGGCTCGATGGCTGGTTCTCGCCAACCTCATAACCGCCGCTGGCTTGATCAGCGTGGCGGCGCTTCTTCTCTGGCAGATGCGCACGGACGCGGAGCGTCGCAGCCAGCTGACCGCGAACAGCCTTGTGCAGGTGCTCGGCCGCGATATCGCTCGCAACGTTGAGCTCTATGACCTGTCACTGCTGGCGGTTGTCGAGGGCCTCGGCCGAACGGACGTTGCACAGGCGTCATCCGAGTTGCGCCAGCTGATCCTGTTTGATCGTGCCGCATCGGCGCCTGGCTTCGCTTTTCTGCTGCTTCTCGATGCGCGTGGCATTATCGTCTCCGGATCGAGCCAAACGGCGCCGAAAGGACTTGATCGGTCTGATACCGAGTACTTCCGTCACTTCGTTGCCCATCCAGACGACGACGGCCTGCATGTAAGCCCGCCTGCCATCTCGCGTGTCAGCGGACAGCGGATGGTCATGTTCTCTCGCCGCCTGTCGAACCCGGACGGTTCCTTCGCCGGGGTCGTGGTCGGTGGCATCAAGCTCGACTATCTGCGCAGCCTGTTCGCCTCGGTCGACGCCGAGCATGCCGGGACCGTGACACTCTACGGACCGGAAGGCGTCATCCTGATGCGGGAGCCGTTCGATCAGAGCGTGATCGGTACGAGCGTGGCCGAGACCTCGAGCTACCGCCGCATGATTGCGATGCGCGAGGGCAACTTCGTCGGACCCGCAATGGTTGGCGAGGGCGAGCGGCGGTTTACCTTTGCGCACCTCGGCATGGAGCCCCTCACCCTCAGCATCGCCGTGGCACCGTCCGCGATCTACGCCGAGTGGTGGCATCGAGCCCTCGGCCTCGGCATGGTGCTGCTCAGCCTCTGCGGCGTCACAGCTAGCCTGACTTGGCTGCTGCGTCGCGAACTAGGCCGACGCGAGCAGGCTGAGGCAAGGCTGGTCGCCGCTAATACCCTCTTGGCGGAACAGGCGACCACGGATGCCCTAACCGGCCTCGGCAATCGGCGGCGCTTCGATGAGGCGCTGGCGCAGGAATGGGACCGGGCTATACGGAGTCGCCGGCCGCTGTCGTTGATCCTAGTCGACGCGGATTGTTTCAAGAGCTTCAACGACACCTACGGCCATCAGCGCGGCGACGAGGCGCTTCGCCTGATCGCCGGCTCGATCAGGTCGGCCGCCAACCGCAAGACCGACACGGCCTGTCGCGTCGGCGGTGAGGAGTTCGCGGTGATCTTGCCTGAAATTGATATGGCAGGCGCTGAAGTCGTCGCCGAGCGGATCCGAATGTCGGTGATGGGCTGGGCCATGCTTCATGCTGAGGGTCCACACGCGGTGCTCACGGTAAGCTGTGGCGTGGCCAGCGTTCCTGAGGTCTTGGCGCACAATGCGGTAGCGCTCGTCGCCAAGGCGGATGCGGCGCTGTACTCGGCCAAGAACGCAGGCCGGAACCAGGTTCATGCTGCCGACTCGAGCAAGAAGGTCCTGCGCCTCGTGAGCTGATCAAGCCGCTTCAGGGCGAGGTAACACCGTTCTCGATCAGCGGCTGACCACTACCCTGGCCACTCCCCCGGTACTCCTATTCAGCGGCTGAAAGGGACGACCAGAGCGCCTGCAATCCGGCGCATGGCGATCAGGCCTTGTGCCTTGCCCTGTGTACCCAATTCGGGCTGACGTGCGGCGGGCGAAACGTATAAAGGGTTGCTTCCTGAGGCCAGAGGGGGCGCTCATCCGCGAGCTGAGTAGCCTCAAGCCGTTTATAATCCAGGTTAGTAACTTTCAGAGCGGATTTTGTAGGTAATAGGTTTTCTTGTATCGGTACGAATTCGTACAAAACTCCGATTTAAAACAGATTTAAGCAATAATTAATCCGATAAGGCGTCTCATGGACTCGATAGAGAGCGGCGCGCGCTAGAGTAGATCTATGAAAACCGGATGCCAAGGTTGCCGGGACGGTGAACCGCTGCCGTTTGCCTTCACGATGGCGTTCCATCCCATCGTAGATGTCAGTCGAGGCGCTGTCTGGGGCTACGAGGCTCTGGTCAGGGGCACGGAAGGGCAAGGCGCCGGCCAGATCCTTGGGATGGTCGACGAGCTTAACCGCTACAAGTTCGATCAAGCCTGCCGCGTCAAGGCGATCGAACTCGCCGGATCTCTTTTCCAGAACGACGAAACTCGGCTGTCCATCAACTTCATGCCGAACGCGGTCTACGAGCCAGCTGCCTGTATCCGTGCAACGCTCGACGCTGCCCGCCGCGTCGGCTTCGCGCGCCGGCAGATCATGTTCGAGTTCACCGAGAACGAGCGCATGACCGACGTGCCCCACGTCCAGCGGATCATCTCCGAATACCGCAAGCAGGGTTTCGCGACCGCCCTTGACGACTTCGGCGCGGGCTATGCAGGGCTCAACCTGCTGGCGAGCTTCCAGCCCGATTTCATCAAGCTCGACATGGAGCTGATCCGGGGGATCGCGACCTCACCAGCACGGCAGACCATCGTCGCCGGCGTGATCATGATGGCGCGCCAGCTGGGCGTGGCGGTGATCGCCGAGGGCATCGAGACGGAAGCGGAGCTGACCGCCCTGCGTGCAGCCGGGATCCAGCTGTTCCAGGGCTACCTCTTCGCCAAGCCCGCGGTGGCCAGCCTGCCCGCGGTCCGTTTCCCCGCCTCCTCCGCCTTGTCGACAGAAGCTCTCG
>NZ_JAKSYO010000153.1 GCF_022829635.1 Methylobacterium sp. E-066 | reverse complement strand
AGAAGGAGCTGCGGCTTGGCAACATCGATGCCAAGCGCGACTGGGGCCATGCCCGGGACTACGTCAAGGCGATGTGGCTGATGCTTCAGAATGACAAGCCTGACGACTACGTCATAGCAACAGGCCGCACGACAACGTTGCGTGACATCTGCGTGATAGCCTTCAAACATGTCTGGCTGAACATCGACGACCACCTGATTATTGATCCGGCGTTTTTCCGGCCGGCGGATGTAGAGGTGCTTCTGGGCAACCCGGCTAAGGCGAAGGCGGCCTTCGGATGGGAGGCGCAGACCAGCTTTGAGGCGCTGATCACCGAGATGGTCGACGCCGATATCTGCCGCCACACCGCCAACGCTTGAGCCGACAAGTCAACACATGAGGCGCATCCTCGTCACTGGCGCCTCGGGGTTCGTAGGTGGC
>NZ_JAKSYO010000146.1 GCF_022829635.1 Methylobacterium sp. E-066 | reverse complement strand
AGGCCTAAGGAGAGAGCGTAAATCCGGCTCCTATCTTGGTCTTGAAACTGCGCAGGTACAGGGGCTCGACCGGCGGCGATAATCATAGCCGCCGGCTGACCCCTGAGCGTGGCTTAGGGTGTGAGCATCGGCACAGCCTCCGATTGCCGCGCACGTCGCAACAATGTTTTGCTACGCCAATTATCGGATCAAGTTAATCAACAAATCAATTAAGGTAATTTTCGGACGGTTCTTCAAAAATCAGCAGAATTTATTTCTTCTCGTTGGAGACCTATGCAAAGTTGACGTGTCAACGTCGAAGGCCATCGGCCTTGGCGGCGCCTGCGCCGACCTAACGTTCCTCCTATCCGAGGAGCAAGCGCAGGCGTTCAATCTGGAGCGCCGGGCATGACATACCGCGTCAAGATTGATCGCATCGGTAAGACCGGAGTGCCGCGAAGCGCCCCACGGATCTATTACGCGAAGGATGAGGCCGACGCGGCTAAGATCGCGGCCTACGAAGTCGACAGTGGCAAGCCCGACCGGCCCCGTGTCGCCACTGTCACCGACGCTACAGGGCGCATGGTGTTCACCTATTCTGGCCGCGCCGGTCTGGCTCGAACATGACCGACAACGAGCGCGAGGATCGGGCGCTCGACGACCGAGACGCCAAAGCCCTCATCGGCGTGATGCTAGCGTTCGAAGTGACGTTCCTGGCGATCACTATCCTGTGGTGTTGAGGCCTATGATGGCGGCTAATCACTTCGCATCGTCACTGACCCGTCGACCATGCTGACCGTCTCGACGCGCGGTCCGGCCCACCCCTGATCTGGCAGGGTGGCGAGGTATCGATTGCAGGCGGCTGTCAGCACGCCGTTGAACCGCGTTGGCATCACCGCCACCAACTCTCGCATGAGACCAGCGATCGCCGCGCCCCGGGTCAGCGTCGCGAGGCTGTCGCTATCCAGCCGCTCCAGCGCTAAAACGACGTTCTCCGCGATGATGCCGGCGGCGCTGATCTGATCGCTGCGCATCAGTAGCCCCCTACAGGAACCCGCTCCCCGAATGCCCCTTGAAGGTGTTCGCCCGCCGGATGTAGCCGACGACCGTGCGCGGATCCCGGTGGCCTGACTAATCCATGATCCGGGCCGTCAGATGCAAAAATACGATATCTGACCGGCGTCATGTAGCAATCTTGCGACTATCTAGCGCCAATCATGGGGCCAGATTTCTAGCCTCTATCGAAGGCCTCGACCGCCATCTCCAGCGCTTCCGCGATGGTGATCCGGCGATGGTAGGCGATCCGGCGCAGCGCCTCGTGGGCCTCCGGCTTGATCCTGGTGGCGAACGGCTCCCGACCGGTCCGTCGTAGGGTGCGGCCGTCGACCTTGCCCGGGTCGAACGCGGGCGCTTCTGCCGGCGGATGCCCGGTAGGCACGGCCACCGGTACGGTAGGCACGTCGGCCGGTGCGGCGGGCATAGCTTCCAGCGCGGTAGACGGAGACGGCACGACCTCAGGCTGTACCGGGCCAGGCGGTGGCAGTGAGGCTTCGGCGGGCGCCTCTAGCTCGTCATCCTGATCCTGAGCAGCCATCATGCGGGCGACCGCTTCGGCATCCATGGCGGCTTTATTGCGGGGCTTGGTAGCCATTACAGGGACTCCAGGCGAGCACGAACCGCAGCAGCGAGCGCCGCGAACTCCAGACCAGACGGGGACTCGGCAGGCACAGCTTCCCCCGCGGACAAGGCATCGGCCACAATTGCTTTCAGGGTAATCGGTGGTGCCACCGGTTCAGTCAGGCCGGCCAGCGTACCGACGACATCCCGGCCTGACCCCGTTCGCCGATCGACGCGCGACGGGACCACGAGGATGTCCGGCCGCCCTCGCCCGCCCGCTTTCCGGTGACGCCGCACGATCCCGACCGTCTCGGCCGCGCCGCGAATATCCAGCATGGAGGCGCCGACGGGGATCAACGCAAGATCGACGATCGCCACGACTGCGCCGAATGCGGCACCCAGTGCACCAGGCGCATCGATCACTACGAAGTCGGCATCCTGTGCTCGCACAGCTTTTGTCCAGGCTGCCACCGCCTTGGCCTCAACCTCCTCAAGGAGCTGCACCGAGACCGGGAAGGGTAGCAGGCCCATCTCGCCCACCGCGACGGCATGGCCGGCCGGGTCGGCATCTAGAACTACGACCTTCGCACCGCCCCGCGTCAGCACGGCCGCGAGATTGAGTGCGATCGACGTCTTGCCGACGCCGCCCTTCGTCGATGCCAGCCCAATCAACTTCGCCATGCAGCAACCTGTCCGCCTGATAGCCGCTATCTGTCCGCAAGACAGTTTCTTTCTGGCCGCCATCACTCGGGCAGCTTGCGGTTAATGCGAGCCTAACCGTGGATCTCGATCCCGGCCAGAACCTTGTGCACCTGAGCGGCTGACCACACCCCTCCTCGGGCAGCCGGGATGCCGCGGGCATTCAGCGCTGCCGCGATCTGGCGTAGCGACACGGCACCCTCGGCCCGCACGGTGGCGATGACCGGGGCGAGATCCAGGGCACGCTCCCCCGCCCGCTGCGCCTGTCGTGCCCGGCTGCGCACCTGGCCGCCCTCTCGGTTCGACAGGTTCTCCGGCTTGCCCAAGCGCACGCCCCGGGCCTTCGCCGCCTCCAGCGCGGCCTTAGTCCGGGTGGAGATCATCTTGCGCTCGGCTTGGGCGACCACCGCCATGATGCCGACCACGAGCTCATTCGCTTCAGGCATGTCGGCCGCTACGAACCGGACGCCGGCCTTTTGCAGGTTTAGGAGGAACGCCGCGTCGCGTGACAGCCGGTCGAGCTTGGCGATGACCAAGGTGGCGCCGTGCAGCCGACAGAGGGCCATGGCTTCCGAGAGGCGAGGGCGGTTGTCCCGGGATCCGCTCTCGACCTCGACCAGTTCGGCCACGTGGCGCCAGGAGCCGCCTGCGAGGAAGTCGGCTACGGCCCGCCGCTGTGCTTCCAGCCCGAGTCCGGATCGGCCCTATCGTTCCGTCGAGACCCGGAGGTAGGACACGAAAGCGTGGGCCATGCGGATTTTGCGGGGTGTTCTATCTGATCGAACGGACGTTCAACCGGATGAAACACCCGAGCGCGAGAGCGCCGGAGATACACCGAGGCTTTCCTGTGGCTCAGCGCGAACCCATTTCAGGAAGATCCGCCGCGGACGCGGTCGGGAGTGCGCGAGGCCGGGCGAGCCGTGATGATATGGCCGCCCGGCTGATGCCGACGATCGAAATCCTTGACGATCGTGTGCGAACGGCTTTCGAGGGGCAGCAGGCACACCGGAAGAGCAAGGTGGCATGACGCGCGAGATCGTCCTCGACACCGAGACCACCAGCACGGACCCCAAGGTCGAGCGCATCATCGAGGTCGGCTGCGTCGAGCTGATCAACCACATGCAGACCGGCCGGACCTTCCACCGCTACTGCAACCCGCAGAAGGCGGTTCACCCGGACGCCTTCGCGGTGCACGGCCTGTCCGACGGCTTCCTGGCCGACAAGCCGTTGTTTGCCACCATCGTGCCCGAGCTGCTGGCCTTCATCGGTGACGGCACGCTGGTGATCCACAACGCGCCCTTCGACGTCGGCTTTCTCAACGCCGAGTATGCCCGCCTGCCCGAGCCCCGGCCGGCCGCGATCAAGCTGGACGACGTGGTCGACACGCTCCTCCTCGCCCGGCGCAAGCACGCGGGCGCCGCCAACAACCTCGACGCTCTCTGCAGCCGCTACGGCATCGACCGCAGCCGGCGCACCAAGCACGGGGCGCTCCTCGACGCACAGATCCTGGCGGAGGTCTACGTCGAGCTGCTGGGCGGCAAGCAGACCGGCTTCGACCTGGCGCCCGTCATGTCCACCCCGGCTCAGTCTGCGGCAGATGCCGCCCGGCCGACCTCGCCGCGCGTGTTCAAATCCCGGCTCACCGATGCCGAGCGGGAGCGCCACGCGGCATTCATCGGCACGCTCAAGACGCTGGTCTGGGCGGACTACATCAGCGAGACGGATAGCTGAGGGACGGGTTCGTCACCCGACGAAGGGCGACCACTCAGTTCGAGCTTGGCGTTGGCGCCTTGTCCTTCCGGATCAGCTCAAGCTCCTCGGCGCTGCGTTCCTCGATCCCGACCAGCAGATCATCCGCGTTCTCGACAGCTCGGAGGAGTTCATCGAGCTTGATCTGGATGGCAGCGGTGTCTCGGGCCCCAGCCACGAGGATGACGCCCGCCAGGAGCATGGCGGCAATCGATAGGAAAAGGTTGAAGACCAGCGCCCAGTGGTCGTTGAAGCTGAGGAGGGCGCCGGAGCCGAGGCCCGCGGCGACCGTGAAGCAGGTGACCAAGAAGCCGGTCGGCTTCGAGAGCCACACGGCGAGGCCGACGATTGGCCGGTCGAGCATCGAGTACCAAGCCTTGTCCTAGGTAGCCGGACCGACGGAGCCGTGCGGCCTCCTGCCAGGAACGAGCTTGAAGCCTATGGCGGTTCCGGAAATAGCGAGGACGTGAGGCGTGCTTCCGGCATCGGAACTGCCTTCGGGAAAGGCTGACGCAGTGATCAGAGTGGCACCTACCTAGCGATGGGCGCCCAAAAGCGGCCGCGGTAGGGCAGGGTCATGGCCTCGACCCCCACCGTCTCCGACCCGCGCAAGGCCGCCGCGATCTCCGAGGATGAGATCAACGCCGTGGTTGATGCCGTGCAGGCCGATGTCGCGACCGAGGCCAGTTCCTTAATGCAATAGGTCCAGGCGCGATCGGTTGCTTGCGAGTGTGTCCGCAGCCGCAGGTTGAACACGATTTCTTCAACAGACGGTCTTTATCGCTGGCGATGACGCGTGAGAGGCGGCGCTCGTCAGCGGCTCCGCTTCAATCTCTTCCCTATTGCAACCATAGGTCAGCGGCGCCGTCCAATCAGTCGCGCCACGTGATCATATCGGGATCATCATCTGTGAGCTTCACCGTCACTGCCCGTGAGTCTGCGCGCCGGTTCGCCTATCAGCACGCCTCGCTGCTAAACGCTCTGGATCACGGCATGAGCCTAATTGCTGCCGGGATGGCTGACGTGTTTATCGCGGACGGAAACGGTCTGACGCGGACCCCGGCGGATCTGTACCGGCATCTGTTCGGTGGTAGCAGCGCCGAAAGCGCTCGCGTCCTTGAAGGGCAGACCGAGGGTTTAGCTCTGGCTGCGTGATGATCCGCGGACCGCGACCCTGCTGGCGCACCCGGTGAAGGGATGAGCGAGCCTACGACCATGACCACCAACAGCAGGCACTGGTTCTACGACAGCAGGCTGATGGTCTGCTCGTTCTGCCTGCTGTCGGTCGTCGCCATCTTCTGGCAGGTGAGCCGGTTCGAAGGCTTCCAGCCGATCTTCACCTGCGCCACTGCAAAGGATGTCGATCGCCTGCTGCTCTCCTCCGGGATGGACGCCTGCATGGGCAACGCGCGCTCCCAGCCCGAGACGGAGCGGTGCATGCGGACCGTCTATGTGCTCGCCTGCATGAAGGAGCGGTGGCGGTAACAGCCTCGTAAGCGGTTTACGTATTGTCCAATGGACGGCCTCAGCCGACTGCAGTAGAGCAATCCATGCCCCATACGCTTGCTGGCTGGATCCTTTTTGCCCTCATCATAGGCTCTGGAGGCGCTAGTATCGCCACGGCGATAAAGCTGATCATGTCCGGGATCGGAAAAGCGTCTCAGCACCGCCTAGATTTCCATGCTGCCTACATATTTGGTGCGCTTCTTGTGATTGCGACACTGCTGTTCATCTGGATCGAGCCGGCGCCGACTTGATAGCCCGTGCACGGCGGCGAAAAGTCTATCCTCTCGAACTAAGCTGACTGAGGTGGCGATCCGAGCCCCAGGGGTGATTGATCGGATCGAAGCTACCCTTGCGATCCGCCTCGGGAGAACGTTGCTAAATCATCACGGCCGATCCTATTGCGAGCCGTTCGGACGAGAGTTGAGCAGCATGTGCATGCGGGCGGGATGAAAAGGCGCCATAAAGCGTGGCCATGCCATCATCACCCCATCGTACCCTGCGGTTTCGCGCCTTCTTCGGCGTAATCGCGGTCTTTGTCGTATGCGGTACGACTGCGCCCCATGCCGCAGACCTGAGCGCTGTCCTGCCACGTCCAGTGCCGACTTTTACTCAAGTCGATCCAAGCACTTGGGTGGTGACGGTCAGCGGCTCGCTACAGATCGTGCCCCGTTATCCCGGCGCCAGCGACTACACGCCTGTCGGCTATCCCTCCATCGACATTCGTCGTCTCGGAGAACCGCGCCGCTTCTCGGCTCCGGACGATGGCTTCAGTCTGTCCCTCTATGATGATCCGGTGTTTCGCATCGGGCCGACCGCTCGCATTGTACCTGGCCGCTACTATGGCGACGACCGACGCCACCTGTTCGGGCTCCGCGACGCGCGATTTGCAGTTGAGCCCGGCGTGTTCGCCGAGTTCTACCCAGTCTCCTTCATCCGCACCCGCGTCGAGGCTCGGCAGGGCGTCTACGGACATCACGGCACGGTCGGCTCGGTCGCGGCCGACTATCTGATCCCGACGGAGAAGCTTTTGTTCTCCATCGGCCCACGCTTCAATATCGGCGATGCCAGCTTTGCCCGGAAGTATTTTGGCGTGTCACCGGCCGAAGCCGCCCTGAACGGCCGGGTCACACCCTATGACCCGCGAAGCTTCTACTCGGCGGGCGTGCTCGGTGCTGTGACCTACACGCAAAACGAGACTTGGGCGTACACGGCCTTCGCTGGCTACACTCGCATCTTGGGTGCATCCGGCGACAGCCCACTGGTCCGGCGCCCGTTTGGTAGTCCAGATCAGTTCCAGTTCGGCGTAAAGCTCGACTACTCGTTCACGACGCCGGCCTTGTTTTAATCGGTCGGCGTACCTGTGCTGGACCAGCTCGGCCCCGCCGCCCGATCTGATCACGGGCTGGCGGGGGAGGTCGTCGATCTCACCGGCGTCCGCGTAGGGTGCCGGGATCTGGTTAGCGGGCCGTGACCTGCACCGGCTTGGCACTGTGTCGGAACAGGCCGCGCAATGCCCGGAACGGCAGAAGCACCAGCTTGGCCACGCCGTGAGCGGCCATGACGACGACGACGGCCAATAGAGCCAACAGGGTGTTCAACACGCGGGGTACTCTAAGCGGCGTGATACCCGGCGGGCCGCCCCCGCCATTCCCTTCAGGAGGCGCTTCGAAAACGGCTAGACTGTGAAGCTTCAAGCTAGCCCGGAATGACGTCCGGTACCCCCACCCGTGGGGCAGCATAGGCCACGCCTACCGAGTCCTCGCGACGCCAGATCACACGAACACCCGACGAAACCGGCTCTTGGCCGATCGCAAGGTCGAAGTAGCGGGGTACTGCTAGCCCGGGCGTGAAGACGAGGCATGCACCTGCGGGTGAGTGGTTTGTCACGATGCAGCGTACCTCGGCATCGATCCCCGGGAATGCGACACGGCCTTCGATAGTAGCTTCGACCCGGAGCTTAGCACGACGATTATGCATATCAGTACACGCCCTGGGTGTGTCGCTTTTATTCACGGGTTGTATTCATCGTTATACGTCTAGCCGCTAAATACAGGACATGACCGATCCTGACGGACAAGCAGGCGATCAACAATTAGAAGTGTATGATTAGCGCAGTCATAATTTCTCATGCAATCACGAGCCGACGAGGTCTGTCGTGTTTGCATCTATAAATTTCTGCATCGCCACGCTGTCCGCCCGGGGGGGCGGCAATGGACGCAGTGCGGAACTGCATCGGACAATGTCGTGGGTGAACGCGGCTACTGAACTGAAAGCCGCCTTCAGCGCTTCCTTGTAGGCCGACGCGATCCTCCTGCGCTGAGGCAAGGAGGAACTCCATGCGACTGTTTGTTCTCGCCGCGCTCGCTGGTTGTGGCTTTGCCGGTCTGGCTCTTCCCGCCTCAGCTGTGCCGGCTGGCCCTGTAGCTGGCGTCTCTTCGCCTTCCGATATGCTCACTAATGTTCGGATGAGACGTCACCGCATGCATCGACGCTCGATGATGCGGACACAGCGGAAGTACCCCGGCGCCAGCTTCGTCCGAAACACCACCCCTGGTGCACCGGCCGGAAGCAGCGGCGGCAACGGGACGACTGGCAGCTACGCCGCACCGAGCGGGAAGTAGTTCTCGTCTCTCAACTCATTCAGGCCGCCCGATCTGTCATCACGACGGCCTTTCCTGTGTTCGCGACTCTGGTACGGTCGCGACAGTCGCTCGGCGTAACGCACCGAGCGTCCCTGAACTCAGCCCGCCCGGTTCGCTGGCGCGGGCTTTTTCGTGGCCTGAGCTTTGCCATGAGCGTCGGCTCGACGTTGAGACCGCGAGCCAACTTTGCGGCGCGCTCCTAACGGGGTGCGCCGCACCTTCCGCGGCATCGAGCAGAGGCCGGTCGAGTTTCCGCCCGCTCTATATCTTCAGCTCTGGAAGTCGAACAGCAGGGCCGACGCATTGGTGCCCGTGCCGGTCGAGCCGCTTGCCCCGTAGCTTGCGCTACTCGACTGAGAAGCCTGAAGCTGTTGGATAAAGGTCGAGAGCAAGTCGCTTGCGGAAGAACCGCTGGAGGACGTGCTGCTGGCTGAACTCCCGGAGGCATCGGTCCCTGGGGGCGGTCCGGGCGGATGGCCTGGAGGCGGGCCACCAGCCCCGGACACGTAGTCGGCATCCGAGCTTGTGGCGTCGGCAGTCTGGGTCGATTTGCCGTGACTGGCGAACAGGTTCTTCAGCTCCGTAGCTTGGTCGCTCGTGAGGCTGCCGCTGCTGACCTGATCTGAGATCAAGCTGTCGATCCGATCCTTCATCGCCGACGGATCGAGCTTGGTGTTCGTGGCACTACTGCCCGACGTCGAGGATGTCGTGCCTGAAGAAAGACTCGTATCGATCGAGCTGAGAGCACTCGTCAGGGCGGTGGCATCGGTGCTGTTCAGCGTGCCGGTCGTCAGCTCGCTGCTGATCGTGTCGGTCATCCTGGCCTTGCCGGAGCCCTGGGGCGGCGGCGAAGGTCGCTGCGCATAGAGCTGTGAGGTTGTGCTGGAAGAGATGGTACTCACGGAAACGCTCGACATACGGAACTGCCGGAAACGCCCGGCGGCGGGCCCGTGTGCAAATTACCCACGCGTTTCTTAAATCCCCGTTCCGCTCCCGGGCAACTGCCTAGCGCTACTCTGCACCGCGGGCCAAATCGCGTACCGATTCAACCTCCTGCGCCCCATCGGCAGCGACGACGAAGGCGAGGGCGGCGAGGGCGGTGCGCATGGCGGGAGGATAGCCGCTGGGATGGCGGTGTCGAGAGAATGTGCCTCAGCAGAAGGCTAGGAGCATGGACGCCATTGGGAATGGCGTGCTCGAAGCCCGCCTGCGATAGATGCCGCGTGAGGGCAGTCTCAGCTGAGCCTGGCCTCAGCCTCCGGCTCTGGGTCACGTGCCTTGCCGAACTTTCGGTCGAATGCCCAGCGTGTGTAGCGGAGATAGGCCCAACCCGCACCGGCGATGAGAGCGGAGACGATTGCAACTTCGATTAGCATGACCCTAGTCCTCCCTCTGCAGTTCGGTGTGGATGATGAAGTGTGAGAATGCATGTAGGGCTAGGCCGATTGCAACCCAACCCCAGTGCGATTCACGGATAAGAAGCACGACATCTTTCAGGAGGGGTTGAACGAGTCCAATCCCGATCAGCCCTACGCCCAAGCTGCTCAAGCTTGAAGCAACGAGCTTGACACTTTCGTTCCGCCGCCGCGCGGCTAACTTGCGATCGGCAGCACTGGGTCGTCGGGGTGGGCCGCCGCCACCCCCGCCTCCAGTCGGAGTTGAAACAGCTGGGTCGGCCGGGCGAAATTGAGCGCGTACCTGAGCGATATCGACGAGGTTCGATTTAGGCTTCTCGTCAGGATCTGGTTGTCGATAAGGGCCTAAGGCCATTACTTGTTTCGCTTATAAATTGTATACGAAGCAAATATTGCGTGGCTATCAATATCTCCAAACACATGACTGTTAAGAGCCATAAAGATCAACTCGTTCTCAGACTGCGCTATCCCAACCCCATAGCTCAGAACGTTTGATCCAAAGAGCCAAGGTCTAGTTATATGAATTTCCATTGGAGTTAAATCTGTTTTGCTGGTCCATCCCCCATGATCGGTAATCGCAGGATCTATTGTAATATTTAAGTAAAAAGAATACAGATTATCATCGAACGGAAATATCTGCGCTCTCTCGTGCATTTGCAGGAGAAAAGAGCCTGAACCGATAAATTCGTGAGCGCCGACGATAACTTTTGGTACGGGCATCAGTTCGCCCCCTCAGGATCCTCGCGATGACGCACGTAGCCCTGACCGATTAGCCGATCCGTCACGGGCCGCCCCAGAGCCAAGCGGCTCCCATCATCGCTCCTTCAACGCACAGCAAGGCGATTACTAGGTAGCGGTGAAAGCGGTCATAGACGTCAGCGGGCATGGCGGTGGCCTAATAGAGCATCGCCATTGATGGCCGGAGATTGAGGTCGGCGGCTACGTACAAAACTTGACAGTTCTTCAATTCAGATTTCGCGTGATCCACAGGCCACAGCGTCATTCGTCTGAACTGCGACCTACCGGCCCTTAGGCCTTCCTCAGCCGCACCCCCGGCCCCTCGCCGCTCTCCTCGATGAAGATGACGCCGGCGGCTTCGAGGGTGATGCGGCTCACGGCCAAAGCCCAGCTATCTTCAGCGCAGCGCCGAAGACGAGACTAACCGCCCCGAACATCGCGACGCTGAGCCACCACAACACACGATCGAACAGGCTAGGTTTGCGATCGTCACTCGGCGTCTCCGGGGCCGGCCCTGTGGGCCCAATCAGCCGGGTTAGACACTCGGGAAGGGGACGCGCTGACCGATCAGAGCCGTCTTGATCCCCGGCCATCCGCTGACCCTCCTACTACCGCTCCCACCTCAGCGCCTCTTCCACGAGACGGCGGAGGTCAGTGCAGCAGCTTCCCCTGAGCGCTGACAAATGACCCGATCCCTTCACGGGCAACCGCCTCGTTGAAGGCTCGGTAAGCGTGTTTGTCCGACGCGAACCGATAATCCCATACGGTCGATCCACCCTCGTGATCGATGACCTCCAGTTGCCAAGGCTCATCGGGACCAGCGAAGCGGTAGATCTGCACATCGACAGAGATGCCATCGCGGGTGACGATCCCGGAGAGCGGGGAGTGTTCAAGCTCGCGGTTCTCGGTCGCCATGATTGCCTCCGTTAGTTCGCCCCGCAGGATCCTCGCGTCGCCGCATGTCGCCCTGGCCGGTGAGCAGTCAGGAGACGGCCTTCTGCCGCGCCAGCCGCAATGCCTTCAGATGCGCCGTTCGTTCGTCGGCCGCATACTGCTCAGCTTCGACCTCAATCCTGACATTCTCCGCATTCTCCAAACGAGCAATACATCTGGCCGTCCTCGTTCCCGTGTGGCCGCGAACATTGGGGTGGAGAACGGACATGGGTGATCCTCTCGGCCTAGCTTGCCGGACAGGATGCTAAGCCGCGGTATCAGGAACGCCTAGCTTCAAACGCCTGCTCAAACGGCGGCGATCGCATTATGTCAGATAGCCCTTCGCCTTCAGAGGCTCGGCGGTACAGCCTACCTGATCTCGTTGAGGGACGCCTGTAAGTCGGCCCGACAAGCTGTCCCGAACTCCGTGAGGAAGTTCAGCTTACCCTCGCGTGCAAGCTCGCGGATTTCGTGCAGGCTCTGATTGGGCCCGAGATAAGTATCGATCACGCGGTCGATAACAGACCCAGCTGCATCGACCGTCCCCTGCGATGCAGTGAGCTGCATCTTCGCTAGTAAGGCGTAGAGCAGGACCAAGTCTCCGACATCGTCCCGCTCGTGGCTGAGCGCATCGCCGTAGAGGCGGACGGCCTCGGTGATGAACTCGTTGAACAGTTCGATGCGCCTCGCCCGTTCAGCCTCGCGGATTTTATCCTGGAACTGGCTTCGGTGCGTCATCCACGTCGTCATGAACGACGCCAGCGCTCCAATGGTGGCCCCACCCAGGCCGAACATCGCCGAGATGTAAGCCGCGTCCAAATCTGCCTCCTAACCGAGGGCGAGAACTCCATGTCTGTACCGCAGCAGCGCTAAGATCCCCTATTGCTGCGCTTACCCCTTCCGCTCCCGGAACCGGATCCCGGCCCCGCCGCCGTTCTTGGGGATGAACTCCAGGCCGGAGATCATGCTGACGGCCATGCTGTTGTGAGCAGTGTCGCTACCACCGCGGCCACCAGACAATCCGGCAGGGCGTCCTCGACGCCCGCAGCTTCCAAGGCCCGCGTCGAGCCGACGAAGATAAGGGCGATGCCCAGGGCCGATAGGCGGCGTCCGATCATACGGGGTCCTTCCGGCGTAGTTTCACGCCGGGCTCGCCGCCGTTGGTGAACTCGACGCCAGCCGCTTCGAAGGTCTGCTGAACCTTCGCGAGGTTGTCGGCCATCGCCTTCGGCACTCCGTCCACCTCCTCCATCCGCTTAATAGTGGCAGCGGAGACGCCGGAGGCATCGGCGAACTCACGCACCGAAAGCCGAAGATACCCGCGGGCCATTCTGATTTGCGCGCCGGTAAGCATCATGGAATGCGTGAGCCTTTTTTGGTCTCCCGAGCACCAAATCGGTTGACACGGGACTGGTCGTGACACATTTTAGCTCACGAGCGCACCAGATGGAAGCGCGAACGAGCCGGGCAACGACCATGTCCTACCGCACCGTCTCCTGGAACACCCTCTCCCGCAGCCTGCACGACAGCAAGCCGGCCATCCCGACTGGCCTGCTCAGCGCCCGCGCGCTCTGCCAGGGCTTTGCCCGCTTCCATCGCCGCTCCTTCGTCGTCGCCGGCAAGTTCGACCGCTCGGCGATCATGGCCGCCGCCGCGGTCGCCGCGACCAACCTGCAGGAGCGCCACGGCCTCACCCGCGCCGCCGCCCTGTCCACCGCCCTCAAGGCCGCTTGGCAGGCCGCCAAGATGGCCCGCACCGCCGCCGCGCACTGATCCCCTGACCGCGCCGGCCTGACCCGCGCCGCCACGGCGCACCCCTCCCTTCACCACCGTCCCACGCCCACGAGCCCTCACCGGAGCCCGAACGATGACGCACGCCCGCATCCCAAATTTTAGCGATCCCGTCCCAGTCCGCGGCCCGGCCGCCTCCAGCACCGCCCGCCGCCGGATCCCGGTCGATCCCCGCTACCTGAACCTGCCGAACGAGCCGGTCCCGGGCGAGATCGAGCCCTGGCAGGCGGTCGCCCCGGTCCGCCCCGACACCGCCCACAGCCGCAGCCTCCGCTTCCTTGACGCCGCCGGCGAGCTGCTGGCCGCGGCCTTCATCATCGGCGGCGGCATGGTGCTGACCGGCCTCGCCACCCTGCTCTGACCCAGCCCGCAACCGAGCGGGCCGGTCGCCCGCGCACCTCATCCGAGGATCTCGCGATGTCCCTACGCACGTCCCTCCAGAAACTCATCCGCCACGATCCGAGCACCAGCCTGCGCGAGCGAGCAGCCGAGCTGCGTGGCACCTTGAGCCGCCGCACCGTCGTGGCTGGCTCCCTCGCTGTCGCTGCACCCCTGCCGGCGATCTCCGCGCCGATCGTGGCGACCCCCGCGCAGCCACATCCCGACGCCGAACTCGTTGCACTGGGCGAGCGGTGGCTACGGGCGAACGACGCTCAGGAGAGGGCGCGGGAGGAATGGGGTGTCGCCTATCAGCAGGTCTACGCGGTCATCGTCACGTGCCCGCCGGAGCTGTTCGCGACCCGCGATGAGCAAATTCGGGTGCT
>NZ_JAKSYO010000140.1 GCF_022829635.1 Methylobacterium sp. E-066 | reverse complement strand
GCGGGAGCGCTATATCGATGCGTACCTCAACAGCGACAATTTATTCTCACCCGCACCGTGTCCGTTCGACTTTCAGGACGGCCTTTCCGTTCTGGAAGGCGCGCTCGCCATCGGGCGGCAAGCCGACCCGCTCGGCGCGGTCCCAGATCGACCCCGTCGGCGAAGGCCGCGCGCTCGCTGATGAAGGCGAAGCGGGCCTCCGGCTTGTTGCCCATCAGGCGCTCTACCGTGTCGCCGGTGGATTCCCTTGCCTCGTCGAGGATCGCGACCCGGAGCAGCGTGCGCTTCTTCGGGTCCATCGTGGTCTCCTTGAGCTGGGCCGGCATCATCTCGCCCAGGCCCTTGAAGCGGCCGATCTCGACCTTGCCGCCCTTGAACACCGTCTTGGTGATCCGCTCCCGGTCGGCGTCGTCCCGCGCATAGGCCACCTTCGAGCCCTGCTGCAGCCGGTAGAGCGGCGGGATCGCCAGGTAGAGATGGCCGCGGTCGATCAGCTTCGGCATCTGCCGGTAGAAGAACGTGATCAGCAGCGAGGCGATATGGGCGCCGTCGACGTCGGCGTCCGTCATGATGATCACCTTGTCGTAGCGCAGATCCGCCTCCCGGAAGGCCGAGCCGGTGCCGCAGCCGAGCGCCAGCGTCAGGTCCGAGATCAGCTGGTTGGCGCCGAGCTTGTCCCGGGACGCCGAGGCGACGTTGAGGATCTTGCCGCGCAGGGGCAGGATCGCCTGGGTGGTCCGGTCGCGGGCCTGCTTGGCCGAGCCGCCGGCGGAATCGCCCTCGACGATGAAGATCTCGGAGCCGGCGGTGCCGGCGGCCGAGCAGTCGGCCAGCTTGCCGGGCAGGCGCAGCTTGCGGGTCGCACTCTTGCGGGCGACCTCCTTCTCCTGGCGCCGGCGCAGCCGCTCCTCGGCCCGGTCGATCACCCAGTCCAGCAGCTTGTTGGCCTGGGCCGGGGAGGCGGCCAGCCAATGGTCGAAGGCGTCGCGCACCGCCGTCTCGACGATGCGCTGGGCCTCCACGGTGGCGAGCTTGTCCTTGGTCTGGCCCTGGAATTCCGGCTCGCGGATGAACACAGACATCATCGACGCGCAGGTCGCCATCACGTCGTCTGTGGTCACCGCCGTCATGCGCTTGGCCTGGTTCACGCGCTCGGCGTGCTCGCGCAGGCCCCGCAGCAGCGCGACCCGCAGGCCGGCCTCGTGGGTGCCGCCCTCCGGCGTCGGGATGGTGTTGCAGTAGGAATGCGAGAAGCCGTCCTCGGCGACCATCCAGGCCACCGCCCATTCGAGCGAGCCGTGGGAGCCGGGCTTGGTCACCTTGCCGGTGAACATCGCCTCGGTGACCAGTTCCTTGCCCTCGATGTCCCGGGCCAGGTAGTCGCGCAGGCCGTCCGGGAACCGGTGCACCGCCTCGGCCGGCACGCCTTCGAGGCCTTCGAGGAGGGCCGGGGCGCAGCGCCAGCGGATCTCGACGCCGCCGAACAGGTAGGCCTTGGAGCGCGCCATCTTGAACAGGCGGCGCGGGTCGAACTTCAGCGAGCCGAAGATCTCGGCATCGGGGTGGAACCGCACCCGGGTACCGCGCCGGTTCTGCACCCGGCCGACCAGCTCCAGCGCCCCCTGCGCGTGGCCGCGCGAAAAGGTCTGGCGGTAGAGGGTCTGGTTGCGGGCGACCTCGACCTCGAGGACGTCGGACAGGGCGTTGACCACCGAGATGCCGACGCCGTGCAGGCCGCCGGAGGTCTCGTAGACTTTCGAGTCGAACTTTCCGCCGGCGTGCAGCGTCGTCATGATGACTTCGAGCGCCGATTTGCCGGGGAATTTCGGGTGCGGGTCCACCGGGATGCCGCGGCCGTTGTCGGTGATCACCAGGGAGCCGGATTCCTCCAGCTCGACCTCGATGAAGCTCGCATGGCCGGCCACGGCCTCGTCCATGGAATTGTCGATCACCTCGGCGAAGAGGTGATGCAGCGCCCGCTCGTCGGTGCCGCCGATATACATGCCCGGCCGGCGCCGGACCGGCTCCAGGCCCTCCAGCACCTCGATGTCGGAGGCGGTGTAACCGGCCTCGGGCTCGGCCGCCGCGATGGTCGGGACCGAGGCCGATTCCGCGAGCCGCCGCCGCGGCTCCGTCGGGCGCGGGGCAGGGGGCTTGCTACCAGGCCCGAACAGGTCGCGCGCCGGATCGCTCACGCGCGGCCTCCGCGAACGCGGCGCATCGGCCGGCTCGGTGTTGGGCGGACGGGCGTTCGATCGTGCAGCATGCGCCTTCATCCCCGCATCATAGCGGAACAAAACAGAAACATCTAGAGCGTCCGGTGCGTCGCCGAACCGCCCCACCATCGCATGCTGCGCCGCCACGAGCGAGGGGCGCAGCCTACGCCCGGCGGTCTCTCGCGACGGCTGCCGTCATCACGACGTTGCACAACGGTGAGTTAACGCTTCCTCGCCGTCCCGGATCGGAACCGGATGGCTCCGTCCGCGTTTGGTCGGAAAAGAACTTGACCGTGGTCAGGGAGCCGCCGTCGATGAGCAACGCCGCGATCGAGGCCCGCCGCCTCACCCTGATCCGTTTCGAGCATGCCGCCGGCACCGCCTTCGGGTGCGACGAGGAAGCGGTGACCGCACCGCAATCCCGCCTGCTCGTGGCCTCCGCGACCGTCGCCATCGCGACCTTCGCCACCGCCCTGGCGGCGACAATCAGCTACCTGGTCTGACCGTCGTCGATCAGGCGACCGGTCTCAGCCGGCGCCCGATTTTTTGGCGGGCGCCTTCTTGGCCGCGGGGCTCTTGGCCGCCGCCGGCTTCTTGGCAGCCGTCTTCTTCGCCACCGACTTTTCGCCGGCCGCCGCCCGCGCCGGAGCCTTGCGCGCCGAGCTGCGCTTGGCCGGCTTGCCGCCACCTGAGGCGCGCTTCGCGTTCACCAGCGCGATCGCCTCGTCGAGGGTCAGCGCCTCGGCATTCATGGTCTTGGGCAGCGTCGCGTTGACCTCGCCGTCGGTGACGTAGGGGCCGTACTTGCCGGCCTTGACCACCAAGTCGCGCCCGCTCGTCTCGTCCTTGCCGAGCGGCCGACCCGGATCGGCGGCCGGGCGGCCGCGACCGCCGCCCTGCTCCTTGGCGACGATCAGATCGATGGCGCGGTTCGCCCCGATCTCGAGCACGTCGTCGTCCTTGCCGAGATTGGCGTACATCTTCCCGTGCTGCACGTAGGGACCGAACCGGCCGAGATTGGCCAGGATCGGCTCGCCGGTCTCGGGGTGGCGCGCCACCTCGCGCGGCAGCGCCAGCAGGGCCAGCGCCTTGTCCAGATCGACCGAAGACGGCGAGAGCCCCTTCGGCAGCGACGAGCGCTTCGGTTTCGCCGCATCCTTCTCGGTGGAGGCCTCGCCGAGCTGGACGAAGGGCCCGAACCGCCCGTCGCGGATCGTCACCGGCATCCCGGTCACGGGGTCGTTGCCCAGCACCCGGACGCCCGGCTGGCCGCCCTCCGCCGAGGAGCCATCACCGTCGCCATCGACCCCCGAGGCCGAGAGCTGGCGCGTATACTTGCACTCCGGATAGTTCGAGCAACCGATGAAGGCGCCGAACTTGCCGAGCTTCAGCGAGAGCTGACCGGTGCCGCAGACCGTGCAGGTGCGCGGGTTCGAGCCGTCACCCTTGTCGGGGAAGATGTGCGGGCCGAGCAGGCCGTTGAGCGCCTCGAGCACGTCGGTGACGCGCAGCTCCTTGGTCTCGCCGATCGCCGCGGAAAAGTCCTTCCAGAAATCGCGCAGCACCGCCCGCCAGTCGATCTCGGCATTGGAGACCCGATCGAGCTGGCCTTCGAGGTCGGCGGTGAAATCGTACTCGACGTAACGCCGGAAGAAACTTTCCAGGAAGCCCGTGACCAGGCGCCCCTTGTCCTCCGGCTGCAGACGTTTCTTTTCAATTCTCACATATTCGCGGTCGCGCAGGGTCTGGAGCACGGCCGCGTAGGTCGAGGGTCGGCCGATGCCGAGTTCCTCCATGCGCTTGACCAGGCTCGCCTCGGAATAGCGCGGCGGCGGCTCGGTGAAGTGCTGGGTCGAGGTGATGCGCTCGCGGGTGAGCGGATCGCCGGCCTTCATCGGCGGCAGGCGCTTGCTTTCCTCGTCCTCCTCGTCGTCCTTGCCCTCCTGATAGAGGGCGAGGAAGCCGTCGAACTTCACGACTTGGCCGGTGGCGCGCAGGTCGATCCGGCGCGGGCCGACATTGGCCGTGACGTCCACGGTGGTGCGCTCCAGCTCGGCCGATTCCATCTGGCTCGCCATGGTGCGGGTCCAGATCAGGTCGTAGAGCTTGGCCTGCTCCGGCTCGAGATGGCGCGCCACCAGCTTGGGCAGGCGGCTCATGTCGGTCGGGCGCACGGCCTCGTGGGCCTCCTGCGCGTTCTTCGCCTTGACGCTGTACTTGCGCGGCACGTCCGGGACGTAGCGGTCGCCGAACTCCTTGCCGATGACCTTCCGGGTGTCCTGGATCGCCTCCGGCGCCATGTCGACGCCGTCGGTTCGCATGTAGGTGATGATGCCGACCGTCTCGCCGCCGACATCGACGCCCTCGTAGAGGCGCTGCGCGACCCGCATGGTCTGCGCCGGTGCCATCCCGAGTTTTCGCGAGGCTTCCTGCTGCAACGTCGAGGTGGTGAAGGGCGGCTGCGGGTGGCGCTTGGCCGGCTTCGCCTCGACGCTCGCCACCTGGAAGGTCGCGAGTTCGAGGTCGCGCTTGAACGCGGCCGCCTCGTCGCCGGTGCCGACATCGAGCCGCTGAATCCGCTTGCCGTCGGCCCCGACCAGGCGCGCCTCGAAGGTCGCGCCGTCCGTGGTGGTGAGCGTCGCGACGATCGACCAGTACTCGCGCGGCTTGAAGCTCTCGATCTCCATCTCGCGCTCGACCACGAGCCGCAGCGCCACCGACTGCACGCGGCCAGCCGAACGGGCGCCGGGCAGCTTGCGCCACAGCACCGGCGAGAGGTTGAAGCCGACGAGATAATCCAGCGCCCGGCGCGCCAGGTAGGCGTCGACCAGCGCCTGGTCGATCTCGCGCGGCTTGCGCATCGCCGCCTCGACCGAGGCCTTGGTGATGGCGTTGAAGGTCACGCGCTCGACCGGGATGCCTTTGAGCGCCTTGCGGGCGTTCAGCGCCTCCAGGACGTGCCAGGAGATCGCCTCGCCCTCGCGATCCGGGTCGGTCGCCAGGATCAGCTTGTCGGCGCCCTTGACCGCCTTGGCGATCTCGCTGACGCGGCTGGCGCCACGGTCTGCGAGCTCCCAGACCATGTGGAAATCCTGCTCGGGATCGACCGAACCGTCCTTGGCCGGCAGGTCGCGGATATGCCCGAAGGAGGCGATCACCTCATAGTCGCGGCCAAGATACTTATTGATCGTCTTGGCTTTGGCCGGCGACTCGACGACGACGACTTTCATTCAGACCTCTGCCCCTCGACGGAGCCTGGGCGCGACGGACGAATTCTGTTCGAAATTCGCGTGGGACGAGTGCCCGCCGTCGGGCCGGGGCCGCGCGCCGGGGACAAGTGGGTTACGAGGGGCGGGTTGTCAAATGGCGCCGGTCGCCGAACGGGCCGCCGGGCGCTGTCGTCTGCGGCGCGCGAATCCGACAGGATTGCGGATCGAAGGCGATTATCGACGACTCGGCTGGCTTGCCTCGCCCGGCTCAAATCCCAGCGTACCACTCGTAGCCGCGATCCTCCCAGTAGCCGCCGGCGCCCTGGCCGAAGCCCGACAGCGACTCCACGAGCTCGACCCGCATCACGTATTTGGCCTGCTTGTAGCCGAGCTGGCGCTCCACCCGGAGGCGCAGGGGGGCGCCGTTCGAGACCGGCAGCGGCTTGCCGTTGAGGTCGTAGGCCAGGATCGTCTGCGGGTTGAAGGCATCGAACAGGTCGATGCTCTCATAGTAGCGGATCGGCGTGCGCTGATCCTCGGGCGCCTCCGGCTCCGGCATACCCTGGCCCCAATCGTCCTTGGGCGCGTCGTCCTTGGCCGGGGCGCCGCCCCAATCCTCGGCGGCGGCGAGTTGGATAAAGCCGTCGCGGACATTGCCCGGATGCTCGGGGCGCCACAGGGAGGCGCCGTCGCCGCCTTCGAGACCGCCGCCGGCATATTCCAGCGTGTCGGCGCAGTGGAACACGGCGTAGCGCGCCTGCGGCTTCAGCCCGGCCCGGTTCAAGAGCTCGGCCAGCGGCACGCCGGACCATTGGCCGATGCAGCTCCAGCCCTCGACGCAATCGTGGCGGGTGATCTGGGTGCGGCCCGGCAGCCCGCGCAGATCCGCCAGGCTGAGCGACAGCGGCGTCTGCACCAGCCCGTCGACCGTGAGCTTGAAATCCGAAAACTTCTTCGCCGCCAGGGCGCGGAATTCCCGGTCCGGCGGGTCGATGGTGCCGTTCGGCTTGAACCAGGGCGAGATCATCGCGGCGGGGAATTCCCGGGCGAGAGTCGCGGGGGACATCAGGAGGCGCTGGACGAACAGGTTGGCATCCTCGCCGACCTTGAGGGTGCGGCGCCCGGTCTCCGTCCCGGCGAAGCGGTCGCAGCCGCCGAGCAGGGCGGTTCCGGCGAGCCCTGCGCCGGCGGTGATCAGCTTGCGGCGGTGCAGGATCATCGCGCGGTCTCCTTCTCGGGACGGCCGAGGCTGAACCAGCCGGTGAGCATGCCGCGCATGTTGTTGACGAAGCCGGAGACCAGCACCAGCACCACGTGGACGACCACGAACAGCACCAGCAGCCCGGCGGCGATGAAATGGATGCTGCGCGCCGATTGCCGCCCGCCGAACAGCTCCGGCAGCCAAGGCCAGGCCGCGTCGACCCCGGGGGACATGGCGAGCCCGGCCAGCACCATGGCAGGCAGCAGGCCCAGCACCACGACGAGATAGGTGAGCTTCTGGATGACGTTGTAGCGCTTGGCCTCCTCGCCTTCGGGGAAGCGCAGCAGCAGGTGTTCCTTCACCGAGCCGCCGAAGTCGCGGATCTGATCACCGTCCGGGATCAGCCGGCGGCGGAGCTGGCCGCTGAACAGCCCGTAGAGCAGATAGACCACACCGTTGATCACCAAAAACCACGCGAACAGGAAGTGCCAGCGCCGACCCGTGGTGAGGTCCTGATCCGCCGGGAGGGTCGCCCAGGACGGGAAGGCGCGGTCCACCGTACCATCACCCTCCCGGGACAGGCCCAGCACCCCGGTGGTGTCGAAGCTGTGCGACCCGACCGTCACGACGCCGCGATTCGTGCCGTCGCGTCCCTGCTCGCTGGTGATCGCCAGGGCGGGATCATCGAAGGTCGAGACCGCGCCCCAGTATAGAGCCGGGTGCGCGTTGAAGATCTGCAGGCCGCTCATCAGCAGCACCAGCAGCACCACGGCGTTGATCCAGTGCGCCACCCGGATCACCGCGGGATGGCGGTAGAACCAGCGACGCCCCGAGGCGTCGACGGTCTCGGGGGCTTCGCGCGCGGGGGTCGCGTCCAGGCGTTCGGTACTCAAGCGTGCGTCTCGCGAGGGTCGTGGCGATGCGGATGCCGCTGATACGTGGCGCAGACGCGCAAGTTACCAACCGATGAAAAAAGGCCGCAGGCATAGGCCATGAAAAGGGCCGCAGGCGCTTGCCCGCCTTGCCCGGATGCCACGCCGGACCTACACCCCCGTCTCATCATGACGAGTCCCGCGCCTCCGGCCTTCCCGCACCGGCACCTCCTCGGCATCGAGGGGCTGACCCGGCCCGACATCGAGACGCTGCTCGACGCGGCCGAGGCCGCCGTCGACATCTCCCGGCAGGTCGAGAAGAAGCGCACGACGCTCCGGGGCCGCACCCAGATCAACCTGTTCTTCGAGCCCTCGACCCGGACGCAATCCTCCTTCGAGCTCGCTGGCAAACGGCTCGGCGCCGACGTGATGAACATGTCGGTGGCCTCGTCCTCGGTGAAGAAGGGCGAGACCCTGATCGACACCGCCGCGACGCTCAACGCGATGCGGCCGGACATCATCGTGGTCCGTCACGAATCGGCCGGCGCCGTGCATCTGCTCGCCCGCAAGGTCGATTGCGCGGTGGTCAATGCCGGCGACGGCGCGCACGAGCACCCGACCCAGGCGCTCCTCGACGCGCTGACCATCCGCCGCAACAAGGGCCGGATCGAGGGCCTTCAGGTCGCGATCTGCGGCGACGTCCTGCACTCGCGGGTGGCGCGCTCGAACATCATCCTGCTGCAGGCGATGGGCGCACGGGTGCGCCTGATCGCCCCCTCGACGCTGCTGCCCGCCGGGATCGCGCGGTTCGGCGTCGAGACCTTCACGGACATGCGCAAAGGCCTGGACGGCTGCGACATCGTCATGATGCTGCGCCTCCAGCGCGAGCGCATGAACGGCTCGTTCGTGCCCTCCGTGAAGGAGTACTTTCGCTATTTCGGCCTGGACGGCGAGAAGCTGGCGCTCGCCAAGCCCGACGCCCTGGTGATGCATCCGGGCCCGATGAACCGCGGCGTCGAGATTTCTTCCGAGATCGCCGACGGCGCGCAGTCGCTGATCCGCGAGCAGGTCGAGATGGGGGTGGCGGTGCGCATGGCCGTGCTGGAGGCGCTGGCCCGGCACCTGCCGAACGGCTGAATACGACCTCCGAATCAGGTTTAAGTCGGACAAAGCCGCCCCGCCTTCACCTGCGCTGCTTGCCCGCGGGGCGGCCGTAGCGCAGTTTCCTGCCGAATACGGCCTCGGCCGAACCCTCAAGGCCGACCTCACATGCAGATCGCTTCATGACCGCCTACACGCTCGCCGACCTCGCCAAGCTCGTCGCGAGCCGCGCCGGAACCGACCCGGAGACCTCCTACACGGCCAAGCTCCTGTCCGAGGGGCCCGCCAAGGCGGCCAAAAAGCTCGGCGAGGAGGCCGTGGAGGCGGCCATCGCGGCCGTGCAGGGCGACAAGACCGGCCTGCGCAACGAGGCCGCGGACGTGCTCTACCACCTCTTAGTCCTGCTCCGGGCCGGGGGCGTCGAGCTCGACGCCGTGATGGCGGAGCTGGAGCGCCGCACCGCCCAGAGCGGGATCGCCGAGAAGGCCGCGAGGCGCCACGCGTGAACGCGGCCGCGCTGCCGGGCTCGGTCGAGGCGATCCTCGACGCATCGGACCGGCTCTCGCCCTATCGCCGCTTCAGCCGCGAGGAATGGGCGCAGCTGCGCGCCGACACGCCGCTGACGCTGAAGGCCGAGGATATCGAGCGGCTGCAATCGATCAACGACCCGATCTCGGTCGAGGAGGTGGTGGCGATCTACCTGCCGCTGTCGCGGCTGCTCTCGCTCTACGTCGCGGCGACGCAAGGCCTGTTCAAGGCGACGCAGCGCTTCCTGCTGGCTGAGCGCGAGACCAAGGCCCCCTACATTATCGGGCTGGCCGGATCGGTGGCGGTGGGCAAGTCGACCACCGCCCGCATCCTGGCGGCGCTGCTGGCGCGCTGGCCCAACACCCCGAAGGTCGACCTCGTCACCACCGACGGCTTCCTGCTGCCCAATGCCGAGCTGACCGCCAACGGCATCATGGAGCGCAAGGGTTTTCCGGAGAGCTACGACACCGCCGCGCTGCTGCGCTTCCTCCACGACGTGAAGGCCGGCCACAAGCACGTGACCGCGCCGCTCTACTCGCACCTCGTCTACGACCGGGTGCCCGGGGAGGAGCGCGTGGTGGAGAGCCCCGACATCCTGATCGTCGAGGGCCTGAACGTGCTCCAGCCCGCCCGCCTGCCGCGGGACGGCACCGCGATCCCGTTCGTATCCGACTTCTTCGACTTCTCGATCTATCTCGACGGCCACGAGGACGACCTGCACCGCTGGTACGTCACTCGCTTCATGCGCCTGCGTCAGACCGCGTTCCGCGACCCGCGCTCCTACTTCCGGAAATACGCCGAGGTGCCCGAGCGCGAGGCCCTGGACATCGCCGACCGGCTCTGGACGACGATCAACCTGCCGAACCTGCGCGAGAATATCTTGCCCACGCGCCAGCGCGCGAGCCTGATCCTGACCAAGGGCGCGAGCCACCGGATCGAGAGCGTGGCTCTGCGGCGGCTGTAGGTCCATTCCGGGCATCCAACCCGACGCCCTCATCCTGAGGTGCCCGCGCCAGCGGGCCTCGAAGGAGCCCTCCAGACGACACCGCGATCTCTGGATCCCTCCTTCGAGGCCGCTCCGCGGCACCTCAGGATGAGGTGGTGGGTTGGAGTGTAGGCGTTATACGAACGGAAGCTCCGCCTCCGCCAGATACGGCCCGCCCCCAGTCGATTCCTTAGCCGAGAACACCGTCACACGATCGACCACGAAAGAAAGCGGCGCGAAGGCTGGAGCTTGCGAGAGATACATCGCAACCGCCTCCGGGCTGGCCTCACGCTTCAGGCGGGCCAGGGTGACGTGCGGGGTGAACTTTCTGCGTTCCGGCTCGATCCCGGCCCGGCGCACCAGCCGCTCCTGCTCGGCCTGGAGATCGATCAGCTCCGGACTCGGGACCACCGAGGCGTAGAGCGCCCGCGGCCTGTCGCCGCCGAAGATGCCGAGCCCGTCGAGGGTCACCGTCAGGGCAGGGCGCACCCGCATCTCGGCCATCGCCTCCAGCACGTCCTCGGCCACGGGAATCGCGACATCGCCGAGGAACCGCAGGGTGACGTGGTAATCGCGGGGCTCGATCCAGCGCGCCCCCGGCAGGCCGCCCCGGTAGATCCGCAGCGCGTCCGCGACCTCGGGCGGCACGGCGAGCCCCGTGAACAGGCGCGGCACTACCGCGCCGCCCCCTGCCGGAGGCCCCCCAAAAAAGTTTCGATCGTGGGGAGGATCCGGGTCGCGATGGTCTCGACGCCCTGCCGGTTCGGGTGCAGCCCGTCATCGAGGTGCTGGGCCCGGTCGCCGACGATCCCGTCGAGGAAGAACGGGTAGAGGATCAGGTCGTAGCGCTTGGCCAGCGTCGGGAAGATCGCGTCGAACCGCGCCTTGTAGTCTGGGCCGAGATTGGGCGCGGCCTGCATGCCGGCGAGCAGCACCGGGATGCCCCGGGCCTTGAGCCGCTCGATGATCGCCGCGAGCGCCCCCTCGGTGACCTTCGGGTCGGTGCCCCGCAGCATGTCGTTGGCGCCGAGTTCGAGGATGACCCCGGCCGTCCCGTCCGGCACCGACCAGTCGACCCGGTCGAGGCCGCCGGTTGCGGTGTCGCCGGAGACGCCGGCATTGGCGATCGTCACGTCCGCGCCCTTGGCCTTGAGCAGGCGCTCCAGCACGGTCGGAAAGGCGGCCTCCGACGGCAGGCGATAGCCGGCCGTGAGGCTGTCGCCGAGGGCGACGAGCTTGATCGGGCCACCGGGCGCGGCGTGACTCTCTGTCATGAAAGGGACCATCAGACCCGCTAGCGCTGCGACAAACAGGGCCGCCAGTCGGGCTCGGCGAACGCCGTCATGGCGCGGCCCCAATGCGCCCCCCATATCGCGCTGCATCAACGGCCCGTGCAGCCAAGTTTGAAGCCAAGTCAGGACCTCGCGCGCCATGCTCGTCATCGCCCACAGATCGTCCGCCCCGTGAGCCACGACAAGGTGCTGCGCGAGCCGGCGATCGCGTTGTCCGCCATCGATCTCAGCCTCGGCCGCGGCGCCGCCCGGGTCCACGTCCTGCGCGGCATCTCGCTCAGCGTCGATCGCGGCGAGGCGGTGGGGCTGGTCGGCCCCTCGGGCTCGGGCAAGTCGACCCTGCTGATGGTGATGGCCGGGCTGGAGCGGCCGGATTCCGGCGGCGTGGTGATCGAGGACACCGACCTCGCCCGCCTCGACGAGGACGCGCTCGCCCGCTTCCGGGGCCGACGCATCGGCATCGTGTTCCAGGCCTTCCACCTGGTCCCGACCATGACGGCGCTGGAAAACGTCGCGCTGCCGCTGGAACTCGCGGACCGGCCCGGCGCCCTGGAGCGCGCCCGCGCCGAGCTGGAGGCGGTCGGCCTCGGGCACCGGCTGCACCATTACCCGGCGCAGCTCTCGGGCGGCGAGCAGCAGCGCGTCGCCATCGCCCGGGCGGTCGCCCCCGATCCGGCGATCCTGGTAGCCGACGAGCCCACCGGCAATCTCGACGAGGCCACCGGCCGCCAGATCGTCGACCTGCTGTTCCGTCTGAAGCGCGACCGCGGCGCCACCCTGGTCCTGGTGACCCACGACAACAGCCTCGCCCGCCTGTGCGACCGCACCGTGCGCCTGCGCTCGGGCCGGATCGAGGAGGCGGTGAGCGCCTGATGCACGGCACGGTCACCCGCCCCGAACCTTCCCCCCGTCGCATCCCGCTCACTCTGCGCCTGGCGGTGCGCGAATTGCGCGCCGGCCTGTCCGGCTTCGGGGTGTTCCTCGCCTGCATCGCGCTCGGCGTCGCGGCGATCGCCGGCGTGGCCTCGATCTCGCGTTCGCTCTCCGACGGCCTCGGCCGGGAGGGGCGGCGGATCCTCGGGGGCGATCTCGCCTACAACCTGATCAACCGCGAGGCGACCGACCCGGAGCGGCAGGCCCTGTCACGCGAGGGCCGGGTCGATGCCGTGGCGTCCCTGCGCGCCATGGCGGTGGCGGGCGGCGGCGATGCCGCGTTGGTCGAGCTGAAGGCCGTCGACCCCGCGACCTACCCGGCGGCCGGCGAGCTCGTCACCGATCCGCCGGGCCGGCTCGCCGACCTGCTCGCCGAGCGCGACGGGGCGCCTGGCGCGCTCGCGGACCCGGCCCTGCTCACCCGCCTCGACGTGAAAGTCGGCGACCGCATCGCCTTGGCCGGCCATGATGTCGCGATCCGCGGCACCCTCACGTCCGAGCCCGACAAGATCGCCGGCGGCATCGGCTTCGGCCCGCGGCTGATGATCTCGGAGCCGACCCTGCGGGCGACCGGCCTGGTCCAGCCGGGCAGCCTCAACCGCTGGAGCTACCGCATCGTCCTGCCGAAGGACGCCGCCCAGGATGCCGATCTCGACGCCGCGCAGGCTCGGATCCGCACGGCGACCCCGGAGGCCGGCTGGGAGATCCGGTCACGCACCAACGCCGATCCGCGCTTTTCCAAGAGCATCGAGCGATTCACCCAGTTCCTGACCCTGGTCGGGCTGACCGCGCTGATCGTCGGCGGGGTCGGCGTCGGCAACGCGGTCCACGCCTTCGTGGAGCGCAAGCGCCCCTCGATCGCCACGCTCAAGAGTGTCGGCGCGCCGGGCTCGCAGGTGGTCGCCCTCTACCTCACCCAGGTGATGCTGATCGCCGGGATCGGCACGGTGATCGGCCTCGCGATCGGCGCGAGCCTGCCGTTCCTGCTGGACGCGCTGTTCTCCGCCGATCTGCCCCTGCCGCTGAACCCGACGCTGGCCCCGGGCGAACTGGCGCTCGCCGCCGCCTACGGGCTGCTCACCGCTTTCGCGTTCGCGATCACGCCGCTCGGCCGTGCCCACGACGTACCGGTCTCGGGCCTGTTCCGCGACACGGTCGATCCCGCCCGGGTCAGCCCGCGCTGGCGCTACCGGATCTGGCTGGCCCTCAGCCTCGCCGCCCTGGTCGGCCTGTCGGTCGGGACGGCCTTCGACCGGCGGGTGGCGCTGATCTTCATCGCGGCCGCGGCCATCGCCTTCGCGCTGCTGCACGGGGTGGCGCTCGGCCTGATGGCGCTCGCCCGCCGCCTGCCGCATCCGCGCTGGCCGGCGCCCCGGATGGCGCTGGCGAATCTCCACCGGCCGGGGGCGCTGACCCCCGCCATCGTCCTGTCGCTCGGCCTCGGCGTGACGCTGCTGGTCACCCTCAGCCTGATCGATGCCAATGTCCGCCGGACGATCAGCGCGACCCTGCCGGCGCGGGCGCCGAACCTGTTCTTCCTCGACATCCCGTCCCGCGATGCGGCCGAGTTCCGGGCGTTCCTGGCGCGCTCGGCCCCCAACGGCAAGATCGAGGACGTGCCGATGATGCGCGGCCGGATCGTCGCCCTGAACGGCGTGCCAGCCAACAAGATCCGCCCCCCGGAGGATGCCGCCTGGGTCCTCGACGGCGACCGGGGCATCACCTACGGCGACACGGTGCCGGAGGGCTCGACCCTCACCGAGGGGGCGTGGTGGAGCGCCGAGCAGGGCGCCAAGCCCCTGGTCTCG
Source organism: Methylobacterium sp. E-066 (assembly GCF_022829635.1). Classification (GTDB taxonomy): domain Bacteria; phylum Pseudomonadota; class Alphaproteobacteria; order Rhizobiales; family Beijerinckiaceae; genus Methylobacterium. Next base: position 9,669 of record NZ_JAKSYO010000140.1, on the reverse strand, counting down.
TTCGAGGCCGAGCTCGCGCGCCAGCTCGGGCTGAAAGTCGGCGACACCGTCACCGTCAACGTGCTCGGGCGCGACCTCACCGCGACGATCTTCAACTTGCGCCGGGTGGAGTGGCGCAACCTCGGCATCAACTTCGTGATGGTGTTCTCGCCGGGCACCTTCCGCGGCGCGCCGCACTCCGACCTCGCCACCCTGTCGCTCCCGGGCGGCACCGATCCGGGCGCCGAGAACCGCATCCTGCGGGATGTGGCAAAAACCTTTCCGTCGGTGAGCGCCGTGCGGGTCAAGGACGCGCTGGACGCGATCGGCGACCTCGTCGGCCGCCTGGTCCTGGCGATCCGCGGGGCGAGCGCCGTGGCGGTGCTGGCGAGCTTGTTCGTGCTGGCCGGCGCCATCGCGGCGGGCCATCGGGCGCGCCTCTACGACGCCGTCGTGCTCAAGGTGCTCGGCGCCAGCCGGGCGCGGCTGCTCTCGGCCTACGCGATCGAGTACGCGGCTCTGGGGCTCGCCACCGCTCTGTTCGGCCTCGCCGCCGGCAGCCTCGCCGGCTGGGTAATCGTCGCGAAGGTCATGCATCTCGACTTCCGCCTCGACCTGTCCGGGGCGCTGGTCGCCGCATTGGCCGCGGTGGCGCTGGCGATCCTGATCGGGCTGGCCGGCACCTGGCGCATCCTCGGCCAGAAGCCGGCGCCGTATCTCCGGCAGATCTAGCGCCCAGTCTTCGCGGCCCCGCCTCCGGTCGCGGCGGATGGTTAAGACTTGGCTTCCGAGACAACGAACGGACGGGCGCCGGGCAACCACCAGTCGAAGGCGGGGCCGTGAACGCAGGAATCCATTTTAATCCCTGACTTCATGGACAAAAATACATCGTCCGGAACCGGAAAAGCGCCCCCGCAACCGTGGCCGGGGACTTGTGCGGGCGGCGGCCGCGCAACATATTCGTGTCCGAGGCGCCAGACTGGCGCCAGAGGTCCTGCGTGGGCCTCGCCCGAAACACCACGCTGAGAGAGCCTCCGCGAGGAAACTCCCATGGCATTTGAAAATAGCCCCTTCCGGTACGGCGCTCAGCAGCCGTCCGGTTACGCCGGCGCCGGCAGCCAGGTCCAGGTCGATCAGGGCCTGCGCACCTTCATGCTCGGCGTCTACAACAACATGGTCGTCGGGCTCGGCATCTCCGGCCTCGTCGCCCTCGGCCTGAACTTGGCGTCGGTCGCGGCCTATCAGGGCTCGCGCCCGATCCTGACCCCTTTCGGCCAGACCCTGTACCAGAGCCCGCTCAAGTGGGTCCTGATGCTCGCCCCGCTCGCGTTCATCTTCGTCTTCTCGATGCGGATGGACCGGATGTCGGCCTCGTCGGCCCGGACGATGTTCTGGGCCTTCGCGGCGGTGATGGGCGCCTCGATGTCGTCGCTCCTCCTGGTCTTCACCGGGGCGAGCGTGATTCAGGTGTTCTTCATCACGGCGGCGGCGTTCGGTTCGCTGAGCCTGTACGGCTACACGACCAAGCGCAGCCTGTCGGGCATGGGCTCGTTCCTGATGATGGGCCTGATCGGCATCATCCTCGCGTCGCTGGTGAACATCTTCTTTGCGTCGTCGGCCCTGCAGTTCGCCATCTCGGTGCTTGGCGTGCTGATCTTCGCGGGGCTGACCGCCTACGACACCCAGAAGCTCAAGGAGATGTATCTCTCCAGCAGCTTCGACGGTGAGATGGCGGCCAAGATGTCGGTCAACGGCGCCCTGACCCTCTATCTCGACTTCATCAACATGTTCCAGTTCCTGCTCAGTCTGATCGGCGACCGCCGCTAAGCCCCGCACGAACCCGGACTTCCGGAAACCCCGGCGGGAAACCGCCGGGGTTTCTTTTTGTCTGTACCGATGCCGTCCGCGCGCTATCGTGCCGCCATGCAAGCGATCTCGGGTCTCTCCGCCTTTCCGATCACCCCGAGCGACGCCGAGGGCCGCGTCGACGAAGCGGGTTTGCGCCGGCTGCTGGAGCGGCTCGCAGACGCGAAGGTCGATTCGATTGGCCTGCTCGGCAGCACCGGGACCTACGCCTACCTGTCCCGGGAGGAGCGCCGCCGCGCCGTGGCCATCGCCGCGGAGACGGTGGACGGCCGGGTGCCGATCCTGGTCGGGATCGGGGCGCTGCGCACCGACGCGGCGATCCGGCTGGCCCGGGACGCTGCGGCGGCCGGCGCCGATGCGGGCCTGCTGGCGCCGGTCTCCTACACGCCCCTCACCGACGAGGAGGTGTTCCGGCACTTCGAAGCCGTGGCGGGGGAGGGCGGCCTGCCGCTGGTGATCTACGACAACCCTGCGACCACGCATTTCCGGTTCTCACCGGCCCTGATCGGCCGGATCGCGCGCCTTCCGGGCGTCGTGGCGGCCAAGTGCCCCGCGCCGGAGCCGTCCGCCGCGGAGGCCGGTGTCGCCGCTCTCGGCGGAGCAGTGCCGGCGGGTTTCCCCGTCGGGTTCAGCGGCGACTGGAACGTGACCGAAGCGCTGATCGCCGGCGGCATGACGTGGTTCAGCGTGGCGGGCGGCCTGTTCCCGAAAACCTGCCTGGCGATCACCCGCGCCGTCCAGGCGGGCGACGCGGCGCAGGCCCGGGCGCTGAACGCCGCGCTCGCACCGCTCTGGACCTTGTTCAAGGCCCATTCGAGCCTGCGGGTGGTCTACGCCCTGGCCGACCATCTCGGCCTCTGCCGCGCCGAGCCGCCGCGGCCGATCCTGCCGCTGCCGCCGGAAATCCGAGCGGAGATTTTTGCGACTGTCCGGTCCTTGAGCCTCGCCTGACGCGATCCCGAAGCCGGCCTTTTCATGCTGTTTGGATTGGGCTGTGATCGAGACGTTTCACCGCAAGGGCTACGGATCTACACAGGTTTGAAGCACAACCGCTGTTGCAGGCCGCGACGCGCCCCCTCTTCCGTGCGGGAGAGGGTTGGGGTGAGGGACTAGGTCTTTCCGGAGAAGTTGCATCCCTCACCCTGTCCCTCTCCCGCACGCGAGAGGGGACCCGCGTCTTCCGCACCCACGGCATGATCACGGCTACGGCCGAAACCTGTGTAACTCGTAGCCGCAAGGGGGAGGAGACCGCGTCGCGTCGCGCCCGAAGCGCCGCGCCAAGCACCTTGAGAGGGCTGGCCCCGAAGCCTCACACCGCCCGCGGCGGCGGCTCCAGCACGGCGAGCACCCGGGCTAGCTCGGTCCCGCGCTTCATCACCAGCCCGCTGGCGGCGATCACCGCGTAGGCGCCCTGGCGGCGGGCGAGCTTCGGGTCCTTCTCGATCCGGTAGAGCGGCATCTCGGAGCTGCGGCGGTAGATCGAGAACACCGCCTTGTCCCGGCGGAAATCCATGGCGTAGTCGCGCCACTCGCCCGCGGCGACCTGCCGGCCGTAGAGGTTGAAGATCGTGCGCAGCTCGTCCCGGTTGAAGGCGATCTGCGGGGGTTCCGCACGGGCGGGGAACGGAATGACATGGCCCGCCGCTTCCTCGGGCCTCGACCCCGCGCTCGTCCGCTCCGTCATCGTCGCTCCGTGGCACCCATGCTTTGCCGGATGATGGCCCCCGCCGCCGCGCCCCGCAAGGGTGGCCCGGGCGAAGCGCCGTGTCGCCCACGACACAGCCTAGCAGCAAAAAACATGGTTCCGCCCGATTTGCGCCTTTTGCGAGCCGCGTTGCGGCAGTACAACAGCAGCTGAACCTCGCCGGCTCCTGCCCGGCCAGCGGCCGTTACCCAGCTCCCCAGCCTTCGGTCACCGGTCGGGATCCCAGAATTCGGCACTCCGAGGTTTCGAGACCCAATGACTTCAGGCCGCCCCTTCGGGCGGCCTTTTTTCATGGTCCGCCATGCGGCATCCCCGGCCGGACGGTTTTCGTCCTCCCGTTTGCCGTCGGATGCGCGTATGGCGGGCCGCATCATGGGTCCGCCCGCCTTCGACGACAGCTTCATCCAGGCCCTCGACACGCTGTTCGCGTGGCGCCGCGACGTGCGCCGGTTCCGGCCGGACGCCATCGATCCGGATCATCTGCGGGCCTGCCTGGCCGCGGCGCACCGGGCGCCATCGGTAGGCAACAGCCGGCCCTGGCGATTCGTGCGCGTGTCCGACCCGGCCCGGCGCGCCGCCATCGCGAAAAACTTCTCCCGCTGCAACGCAGCCGCCGCCGAGGGCTACGACGCGGCGCGCGCCGCCCGCTACCGGGCGCTCAAGCTCGCCGGCCTGAACGAGGCGCCGGAGCATCTGGCCGTCTTCTGCGACGACGCCACCGAGACCGGCCTCGGCCTCGGCCGGGCCAGCATGCCGGAGACCCTGGCCTATTCGGTGGTCGGGGCCGTGCAGTGCTTCTGGCTGGCCGCCCGGGCGCGCGGGCTCGGGGTCGGCTGGGTCTCGATCCTGGAGCCGGCCCGCGTCACCGAAATCCTGGCCGTACCGGAGACGTGGCGGCTCGTCGCCTATCTCTGCGTCGGCCATCCGGTCGAGGAGCATCGCGACCCGGAACTGGAGCGCCACGGCTGGCAGGCCGAAGACCTCCGCGGGGCGGCATTGGTCGAGCGCTAGAGCGCTTGCCGCCGACGGAGATACCGGTCCGGCGTCAGCGAGCACGCCGGGACAAAGGCTGTGAGCCCTTGCCGACCCGAACTCGGTTAGCCACGGCTTTAAGCAGTCGAACCACGGAGTTTACGCAACTCCTTTACCCTCCCCAAGACTTCCCGGGATGGGTGGCCCGTCAACCATAGCTTTTCCTGGAACGGCAAGCGCGGCCGTGGATTACTGGCCCGCATACGCTCACGCTTGTCGAGGAAGTCGGTGATGTCGGGTCGGTTGGCTTTATTCGGACTGGCCGGCGCGATGCTGGCGGGTTGCTTGGGGGCGGCCCAGGCGCGGGAGGTGGTGCCGTTCCAGAACGGCGTCGCACCGGGCTCGGTGGTGATCAGCGTGTCCCAGCGCAAGCTCTACCTGGTAAACGGCGACGGCACGGCGATCCGCTACCCCGTGGCGGTGGGACGGCCCGGCAAGCAATGGTTCGGCACCGCCGCGATCGACGGAAAATACGTCGCCCCCGCATGGTCGCCCCCGGCCGAGGTCAAGCGCGACAACCCGCGGCTGCCGAACCTCATCGCCGGCGGCTCGCCGAGCAACCCGATGGGCGCCGCCGCCATGACGCTCGCGGGCGGCGAATACGCGATCCACGGCACCAACCGCCCGAACTCGGTCGGCACCTACGCATCCTATGGCTGCATCCGGATGTACAACCAGGACGTGGTCGATCTCTACGCCCGGGTCGATGTCGGCGCGCAGGTCTACATGACGCGGTAGGACTGATCAGAAGACGTTGATGACCTGACGTGCCACCGCGTCGACAAACGCCTCGGCCGCATCGAGGTGGCGTTCGAGTTCGCTTTTGGCCGGTAGCGGCTCGGCGGTGAGCGGATCATCCGCGGGGTACCGGAAGGCGGTCGCCCACGGTGTCAATCCGGCCAGTTGCTGTGCCTGCGCATGGAAGGGACTGGAACTCGGGATGAGCCTGGCCAGGGCATCGAGATCATGCCCGGCCCCCCGGCCACGCGGATACCGAATGCCTTCCGATACCAGGATCGCCTTGGCCGCCTTCTCGACAGCCTGATGAACGTGGAAGGCTGCATCCTCCAGCTCCGGAGGATCGAGAAGCAGCCGACGCGCCGAACGCGTATCCTGCTGTGCCTTCCTGACCCATTCGCGCGGATCCGATGCGCTCACGGCCGGGACTCTGCCGCTTTGTCGAACAGGACGATACCGTCCACAGCGACGTCATGCGCCAGCGCGTTGACGTCGCGACGGCTGGTCTCGAACACGCTCCTGCGCATTGGGACAACCTGGATCGAAGCGCCGAGATCGCGCACGGCCTGCCACAGGGAGACCGGCGTGTAGCGGCCGGGCGGGATGTCGTCGTCCAGCAGGACGCACAGGTCCCAGTCGCTGTCGTCGTCGTGGTCACCCCGGGCGCGGCTGCCGAACAGGATCACCCGCTCGACAGGCGCGATAGCGCGCAGACGCTCAATGGCCGCGGCGAGCGGCGGTAACAGCCTGTCCGGGGCAAGCGCATGGCTCATGATGCAAGTGTACAGCACGGAGCCGCAACGCGCACAGAGAGCCGATCGAAGTGCCCCCTACTTGGCCGGCGGCGCAGTCGCCTCCACCGCGGTAAAGGTCTCGAGGATCCGGTAGGTGTGCTCGGCGCCGGCCGGGACGCAGTACGAATCACCCGCCGCGAGCGCGACGGTCTCGCCGCTGACGACCAATTCGGCCCGGCCGCTGATCACGTAGCCCACGGTCTCGTGGGGCGAGGACGTCATCGGCTTGTCGGCGTTCGGCTCCTCGGCCCTCCACATCCGCATGCCGAGCCGCTCGCCCCGCGCCAGGGCGATCTCGCCGTGCGGTCCGGCGGCCGCGCCGTGGGCCGATACCTTCGTCGCCATCATAGCCTCCTGCTTGTGAACCAGCCCAACGGGGCCCGGCTCGCGACGTTCCGCGCCCGGTGTCGCGGCCTCGTCTTGACGCCTCCGGCCATGCGGCAACAGGATCGCGCACCGGTCCAAAGGCGCCCGACAGAGGCGTGGATCGGCGCGACGCCCGCGGATCCATCCAGGTCCAGCGCGTCGGCGAACGCACCGGAGGGAACGCGCCATGCAGATCAAGGCGGCGATCGACAGGATTCCCGGCGGCCTGATGCTGGTCCCGCTCCTGCTGGGCGCCCTGTGCAAGACGTTCACGCCCGGGGCGCCGGCCTATTTCAAGGGCTTTACGCAGGGCATCATGACCGGCGTGATCCCGATCCTGGCGGTCTGGTTCTTCTGCATGGGCGCGTCGGTCAGCCTGCGCGCGACGGGAACGGTGCTGCGCAAGTCCGGCACCCTCGTGCTGACCAAGCTGCTGTCGGCCTGGGCGATCGTGCTGGTCGCGTCGCTGTTCATCCCGCCCGAGGGCATCCAGACCGGGTTCTTCGCGGGCCTGTCGATCCTCGCGATCGTCTGCGCGATGGATATGACCAATGGCGGCCTCTACGCCTCCCTGATGCAGACCTACGGCAGCCGCGAGGAGGCCGGCGCCTTCATCCTGACTTCGATCGAGTCCGGCCCGCTGATGAGCATGATCATCCTCGGCGCCTCCGGGGCGGCCCATTTCGAGCCGCAGATCTTCGTCGGCGCGGTGCTGCCGTTCCTCGTCGGCTTCCTGCTCGGCAATCTCGATCCGAAGCTGCGCGCCCTGTTCGCGCCGGGTGGCCAGCTGATGATCCCGTTCTTCGCCTTCGCGCTCGGCAACACGGTCGACCTCAACAACCTGCTCTCGCCGCTGGCGGGGCTCGGGATCGTCCTGGCGCTGGCGGTGATCGTGCTCACCGGGATCCCGCTGATCCTCGCCGACAAGGCCATCGGGGGCGGCACCGGGACGGCGGGGCTCGCCGCCTCGTCCACCGCCGGCGCGGCCGCCGCCAACCCGCTGGCGATCGCGGCCGTGGCACCGCAATTCGCCCCGGCGGCGCAGACCGCCACCGTGCTGGTGACGATCTGCATCATCGTCACGTCGATCCTGGTGCCAATCCTGACCGGCCTCTGGTACCGGCGGTTCGGCGCGGGCGCCGCGGAGGCCCGGCCCGAGCCGCCGCCGGTGGTCTACGGCGGCGTCGCCGCCGAGTAGGCGCCCGGCGCGGCTCAGAAGTCGACCGCGAGTCCCTTCACTTCCCAATCCTGGTAGCGCACCGGCTCGAGGCCGCCGCGACCCAGATGCTCCGGCGCGGCGCGGATTGCCGCCGCGCGGGCGTCGATCGCGGCGCGGCGCTCGGCCGCCTCGGCCAGAGCGCGCTCCGCCGCGGGGCTGAGCGTGCGCTCGGTCGCCGCACCATCGGTCCCGTCATGTCCGTTCGGGTCTTGCATCGCGGTCGCTCGGGTGTGAGGGCGTAAGTCTGAGGATAATCGGGTTCAGGAGCAGAAGTGGCATCGCGGGACACAGGCCGCAACACGCGGGTCGAGACATCGACGGGTGCGACCACGCCCGACAGCGCGGGCCTCGGCGCCCGACGGGCCGCCATGCAGGTGGTGGCCGAGATGATCGGCCAGCAGCGCCCCCCGGCCCTCGACGAGTCCCTCGCGCTGGCGATCCGGGCCGAGGCGCTGAGCCCGGGCGACGCCGCCCTGGCCCGGGCCATCGCGGTGGCGACTTTCCGCCGCTACGGCCTGATCCGCGCCGCCCTGGCCGCCCGGCTGGAGCGCGGCCTGCCGGTGGAGAAGCCGCGGCTTACGGCGCTGCTCGCCACCGCGACCGCCCAGATCCTCGACCTCGCCATTCCCGATCACGCCGCCGTCGATTGCGCGGTGCGGCTCGCCAAGGGCGACAACAGGACGACCCATCTCGCCGGCCTCGTCAACGCGGTGCTGCGCCGGGTCGCCCGGGAGCGCGACGCGATCCTGGCCGAATCCGCCGATGCGCTTGCCGTCAACACGCCGGACTGGCTGGCAAGCCGCTGGACCGCGGCTTACGGGCCAGAGCGCGCCGGCGCCATCGCCCGGGCGCATCTGGCGGGTGCGGCAATCGACCTGACCCCACGCGGGGACGCGGCCGCCTGGGTCGAACCGCTCGGCGCCGTGCGGCTGCCGACCGGCTCCCTGCGGCTCCCGGAGAATGGGCCGGCGATCCCCGACCTGCCGGGCTTCCAGGAGGGCGCCTGGTGGGTACAGGACGCCGCCGCGGCGATCCCGGCCAGGCTGCTCGCCCCCGGGCCCGGCACCCGCGTGCTCGATCTTTGCGCCGCCCCGGGCGGCAAGACCATGCAGTTGGCCGCCACCGGTGCCCAGGTCACGGCCGTCGACCGCTCGGCGCCGCGGCTGGAGCGCCTGCGCGAGAACGTCACCCGGCTCGGCCTCGACGTCACCATCGCGGTGGCCGACGCCCTGGCCCTGGAGGCGCAGGACCACGACGCGGTGCTGCTCGACGCGCCCTGCTCGGCCACCGGCACGATCCGGCGCCATCCGGACGTGGCCTGGACCAAGTCGGAGGCCGACATCGCCCGCCTGGCGACGCTCCAGACAAAACTCCTCGACCACGCGGCCGGGCTGGTCCGCCTCGGCGGCCGGCTGGTCTACTGCACCTGCTCGCTGGAGCCGGAGGAGGGCGAGGCGCAGATCGCGGCCTTCCTCGCCCGTGACGCGCGCTACCGGCGCGTGCCGGTCCAGCCGGAGGAGGTCGGCGGCGCCACCGAGATGATCGACGGCAACGGCGATCTGCGCACCCTGCCGTGCCACCTGCCCGAGATCCCGGGCGCCCGCGGCGGCCTCGACGGATTCTTTGCGAGTCGGCTCGAACGGGTGGGGTGAGGCGGTCCCCTTATTGCTGCGCGCAAACGGATGGTTGAAGGGCTCTCCGCCGCCTTCGCCGTCATTGCGAGCGCAGCGAAGCAACCTAGGGCTGCGCGCGGTCTCTAGACGTAGCGTGGCTCTGGGTCGCTTCGCTGCGCTCGCGATGACGGAACACGCAAAACACACGACCTTACCCTTGACAATGTTCCTATTTTGTGCTCATTAGCCGCCACCTGTCCTTCGGTGCTTCGGGAGCGATCCCGGGGCACTCTTCGGGGGTCCGTGCGGTGGCTGACCGGCGGGTTCGGAGGGTGGGGCGGTGCCCGCGTCGGTGGC
>NZ_JAKSYO010000125.1 GCF_022829635.1 Methylobacterium sp. E-066 | reverse complement strand
ACGTCCGTCGGCAGAACCGGCTCGATCACCGCCCACTCTGCATCCGTCAGGTCAAACCGCGCCATCCTCGGTCCTCCATTCGAAGAACCAACGACGCCCCGACCAAACCGTGCCACCCGTTATGGGTTCACGACCTAGTCCCCGATCCCGAACAGCTTCTCGACGAAGTTGCGGTCATCCTTCGGCGCGGCCCGACGCGCCGGGGCCTGCTGGCGGGGCGCCTGGGCGGCCGGATCCCCGAAGATCTGGCCGAGGATGTCGGTCGGGGCGCTCGGCGCCGCGCTCGCCACCGAGGCGGTGGTCTCGGGCGGCGGCTTGCGCCAGCGGTTCAGGCCCGGCAGCGGCACCGGGTTCTGGCCTTTGAGCGCCTGGGTCATGTAGGTCTTCCAGATCTCCGCCGGCAGGTTGCCGCCGGTGACCTTTTTGGTCAGCTCGCCGTCGTCGTTGCCGAGCCAGATCCCAGTGACGAGGGTGCCCGAATAGCCGATGAACCAGGCGTCTCGGAAATCCTGGGTGGTGCCGGTCTTGCCCGCGAGCTCCCAGCCCGGGATGTCAGCCTTCTTGGCGGTGCCCGAGACGAAGGTCTCGTGCATCATGGCGTTCATCATGCCGTCGGCATTGGCGTCGATGACCCGGCCGAGGCCGTTGTCGGAGCGCTTGTACAGCCCCGTGCCGGCGGCGCTCTTCACCGAGGTGACCACGTAGGGGATCACCCCGGTGCCGCCATTGGCGAAGGCCCCGTAGGCGCCCACCATCTCCAGCAGGGTCACCTCGGAGGTGCCGAGCGCGATCGAGCCGTTGGCCTGGAGCGGCGAGGTGATGCCCAGCCGCTGCGCCGTCTGCACCACCGTCTTCGGGCCGACCTCCTGGCCGAGCCGCACCGCCACTGTGTTGAGCGAATGCGCCAGCGCCGTGCGCAGGGTGACCGGCCCGTCGTAGCGGTGGGAGTAGTTCTCCGGCGCCCAGTTGCCGATCCGGATCGGCGCGTCGTCCTTGACCGTTTCGGGAGTGGCCCCGTGCTCCACGGCGGCGAGGTAGACGAACGGCTTGAACGAGGAGCCGGGCTGGCGCTTGGCCGTGGTCGCCCGGTTGAACTGGCTCTGGGCGTAGTCACGCCCGCCGATCAGGGCGCGGATCGCCCCATCGGGCCGCATCGAGACCAGGGCACCCTGGCCGACATTGAACCGCGTACCCCTGGCGTTCAGCTCGTCGGTGAGCGCTTTCTCGGCCAGGGCCTGGAGTCCCGTATCCACGGTGGTCTGCACCGTGATGTCGGTGTCGAACTTGCCGACGTAATCGTCGAGCACATCCATCACGAGGTCGGCGACGTAGTTGGCCGAGCCGCCGCCGCGGGCGTTGGCGGGCCGGGCCGGCTGGGCCAGCGCCACCTTGGCATCCTGCGCCGGCACGAAGCCGAGTTCCTGCATGGCGGCGAGCACCTGCGCGGCCCGCGCCTGGGCGGCGGGCAGGTTGCGGTTCGGCGCCAGACGCGAGGGCGCCTGCACGAGGCCGCCGAGCATTGCGGCCTGGGCCAGCGACACCTCCTTGGCGGGCTTGCCGAAATAGCGCTGCGCCGCAGCCTCGACACCGTAGGCGCCGGCGCCGAAATAGACCCGGTTCAGGTACAGTTCGAGGATCTCGTCCTTGCTGTACTTGTGCTCAAGCCACAGGGCGAGGATCGCCTCCTGGATTTTTCGCGAGGCCGAGCGCTCGGGCGTCAGGAACAGGTTCTTGGCGAGCTGCTGGGTGAGCGTCGAGCCGCCCTGCGCCACGCCGCGCCGGGTCAGGTTCTGGCCGATCGCCCGGAGGATGCCCACCGGATCGACGCCGAAATGCTGGTAGAAACGCCGGTCCTCGATCGCCACGAAGGCCCGCGGCAGATAGGGCGGCAGCTCCTTGATCGAGACCACCCGGCCGCCGGTCTCACCCCGGTTGGCGAGCAACGAGCCGTCGCTCGCCAGGATGGCGATGTTGGGCGGGCGCTTGGGCACCGCCAGCTGGTCGATCGGCGGCAGCTGCGAGGCGTGGTAGGCGATGAGCCCGGCGATGCCGATCACCGCCCACAGGCCGAGCACCACGGTGCCGTAGACGATCCGGCCGAGCCACGAGCGCCGCCGCCGGCCAGACTTTTTTTGGGACCGGCGCGCCGTCGTCTTGGTGGGGGCCCGCGCCGTCTCGTCCGCTCGCTTGCCCACGCGCTCTCCTGTCCCGGCCCGGTCGTCCCGGGACAGGCGCAGGTCGAGTTCGCCGCGATCCCGGACGCGCCCTTCCGGCACGTCGAAATTCGGCTCCATCCTGCCCCGACCCTTGGCCATGCATCCCGTCTTCGAACGATCCGACACCGACGCGCGTGCATTGCGGTGCAGCCCGGTTACCGCACGCTAAATGCGGCGGTTTAGCGGGGAGGACGGACCTGACGATCGATCATCACCGCGCCTCGACCGCGATTGCGCTACGGATCGTCACCGTTTCCGATGGCGACCCTGGGGTCAGCTTGGGGCAACACGGTGTCCAACCGGTTAAGCGGATGGGCGGCCGACGGTGAGGCCGCCGCGCCGCGTCGGTGAGGACAGCGGCCATCTCAGGCGGTCAACGAAGGCAGCGCAGGACGAAATCCGCCCTCTCGCCGACCCCGACCTTCGGCAGAATGACCGTCTCGTATCCGAGCTCACCGTAGGCAACGCGGAGGCGATCATACTCGGCGATCGCAGCATCCAGGCTGTATCGGCGCTCGTTATCGAGACCGTAAATTTCTCGCCATGGAGGCGCCAGGAAAACCATGGCCTGATAGCGTTCGTGTTGGTCCAGAAGAGCGGTTTCACCGGTCGCATGCCGGAGGGCCACGGCCGCGTCTACGAAACCACGATCGAAGAAGACCCAGCCGTCCGACGCCGCCGCGTCCTCCCGGTCCTGGGAGGCCATCTCGATCGCTCGCTTCGCGAAGGCAGCGAGATCCGTCCAGGGAAGCGCGTGTCCTGCGCCGCGCAGTTCGTCCTCGACAATCCGGCGACCGGGCTCCGGTACGGTTTGAAATCCTCGGCGCGCAAGCTCGGCGAGGAGGCTGGACTTGCCACCGCCAGAGCAACCGGAAAGCACGATATGGCGCCGATAGGCCAGCCCGCTCGTCACAACGTCCGCCTCCGAGGATTCAAGGTTCGGTTGTAACCGGAAGGACCGACTCGCAGGAATCTACCGGGAACGGGCTTCCATGAGTTCGATCCGATTGCCGAATGGATCATCGACATAGCGACGCTCATAGCCCTCCAAGGGCTGGTCCTCCACGACAGGATAGCCGTGCGCCTGGAGGCGCGCGACAAATCCGGGAAGGTCTGCGACGACGAATGCGGGATGCGCCTTACGGGCCGGCAGAAACGGCGTCTCGACACCCAAATGGATCTTCAACCCCTCGCGCTCGAACCAGCATCCGCCTCGTGCGGCGAGATGGGGAGGCTTCGCGACCCGGGGAATGCCGAGCATGCCAGCATAGAAGGCAGCTGCGCGGTCCTCTTCGCCGGCTGGCATGGCCAGTTGAACATGATCGAGACGCAGGACAGGCATGGCGCATTCCAAGAACGGGGAGCCGGATCCGATGATCATCCGGCGCATGCTACGTCTGCTTGAGGACAAGCCGGAAGCTCTTTGAAACGTCTTGGAAGCTGTTCAAACGAAGCGGGTGGGGGATTTGCGACGGTCGCGTTTCAGGTCTTAATCGGCGCTGCAAACATGCCAGGGCAGATCGGAAACCGAATCCATGTTTCGACCGCCATCGAACGCCCTGCGCAGGTTTCGCAAAGGGGTCCTGCGGTTCTGCGTCCACAACCTGCGATCCAGCACGACGCTGAGCGCGCGAAGCGCGGGCGGGCCGACGCGAGGCTGCTTGGCAAGCGCCGCCTGGCATCGAACGCTCGCCAGCCGGCTCCCCTGCGCTGTGGTGGGGCTCGCGCTCCTCGGCGCACCGGCGGGCGCGGCGGACGACACCGCCCTCTGGACGGTCTACGAGACCGCCTTGAAGCGCGCGAAGTACGTCGATCTCACCTATACCATCACGCCCTCGATCCCGGTCTGGGCGGGCTTCGGTCCCTCCACGTTCGCACCGGCGCAAGCCGGAGCCGACCTCCCGGATTTCGCGAAGCGGGGCGAGGCCTTCACCTTCGAGAAGAACGGCTTCGAGGCGACGCAATACCGGCTCGCCACCGATCAGCTCGGCACCCAACTCGATCCGCCCGCGCATTGGGCGCCTGAATACCCCGCCATCGACGAGCTTCCTCCGACCTACGCGGTGCGTCCGCTCGTCGTGATCTCGATCGTGGATCCCGTGCGGGCGGACCCGAACTACGCGCTCCAGGTCGCCGACATCGCGCGTTGGGAGGCGGCCCACGGCCGTATCCCTGAGGGCGCCGTGGTCTTCGTGCGCTCCGACTGGTCGAAGCGCTGGCCGGACCCGGCGCTTGCGACCCTGAAGCAGTTCCCCGGCGTCTCGCTCGCCGCACTCAAGTTCCTGCACCTGGAGCGCAAGATCCTGTTCCACGGCCACGAGCCGCTGGACACCGACTCGACGCCCACGCTGGAGGGCGAGCACTGGCTCATGCACAACGGTTACGCCCAGGCGGAGGGCGTCGCTCATCTCGACCAAGTGCCCGAGGTCGGCGCGCTTGTCGCGATCGGCTATCCGAAGTTCGGCGGCGGCACCGGGGGCTACGCGCGCTACGTCGCCATCTGTCCGCCGGACTGGCCGCATGGCGTCGCGATCGGCTCCGCCGATGCGCCGCTGCCCAAATCGGACAAACCCCTGCACTTCGATCCGGCGGCGGGCATGCGGATCCGTTGACCCGCCGCCATCGCCGAGCGTCCGCGATCGGTTATGCGATGCATGGGGAACTCCGTTCGATGGCGGCCCCCGTCCGGACGGCGGATTCGCGTCGGGCATCCCGTTTCATGCTCCGAAATCCCGTCCTGGCTCGACCCGCTGCGGGGGGAGGAAACGGGCCTGGGCCCGGCCGGGTGTGCGCAGAACGCTTCGCTGCGCGTCCCGCCCGATGGCGGCTCTGGGCAATCGGCCCCTCAACCGGCCGCCGTCGGATCCTGGCCCAGCACCCGCCGCGCCTCGGCGAGCAGAACCGGATGCCGGACCGATTGCGGGCCGGAATCCGGCGTCTCGCGGCCGAGGCGGGCGATGCGCGCCGTGAACAGCTTCCGGCGCAGGCCGAACCGGCCGATGCTGGCCGTGAGCGCCAGCAGGACGACCCGCACCGCCTCGGTGCGCTCCCGCTCGTGCACGATCTCGGTCTTCAACGCCTCCTCGCGTTGCAGGGCCGCATCGAGTTCGAGGCGGACGACGGCCCGGCTCGCCTCGTCCCGGCGGGCGGTTTCCAGCTGGAGCCGGCATTCCTGCAGCGCGCTGAGGATCATGAGCTCCTGCGCCGACGCATCCCGCATGGTGTCCTCCCGGCGCGCCTCCCGGTGGACAACCCGGCGCGCGCCCGATCCCTGTCACAAAAGCTTCGACCTCGGCCTGCGACCGCGTGCGGACCGTCATGGGTTCGCCATACCGGTGCCGGGCTCTAGCCGGAAGCCACCGCGCCGCGATATCGAGGCCGCGCTCATCGGTAAAAAAGGGATCGACGACGTGCGTTGCAGGATTGCCGTGGCCCTGGGGGGCCTCTTGCTCGGTTCGGTGCTGGTGGGGCCGGCGTCGGCGCGGGTCGAGCAGCTCGACACGGTGAATCTGGTCGCCTGCGCCCAGGATGGCGGGGTCTGCCGGATGCCCTACCCCACCAACGTCTATTACGGCGTGCCCGGCAAGACCAACGGCCGGCCGTTTCCGCAGGGCGGCATGGTCCCGTGCAACAGCCAGACGTTCGGCGACCCCGCCCCGGGCCAGCCGAAGAGTTGCTGGTACGCGCCGCGCCTGAGCGAGACCCGCGGCGGCGGTGTCGCCCCCCGGGACCGCAACGACGATTACGACGACCGCCGACGCGACGATTATCGGCGGCGCGACGACGACCGCTACGGCCGGGACTACGACCGCCCGCGGCCGCGCCGGTCCTACGACGACGATGACGACGTTCCGCGGCGGCGCAGCTACCGGGACGACCGGGACGAGTATTGATCGTTTTGCGGCCCAAAACAGTCGCCCCACCATATCCGGGCTGTTAACCACCCTCCGGCATCGTCCGGTCTGCGAGCCATGGCGTCGCGGGCCGGGTGGAGAGAGCGATGACGGAGGATCGCCGCGGGGCATTCCGCAAGAATGCGTTCACGTTCGGCACGCTGCTGCTCGCCTGCGGCGAAGTCGGCTGCCTGGTCTGGGACGCGACCGAGACGGGCGCCCAGATCGAGGTCGAGAGCGATCAGGCGGTGCCCGACCGCTTCCCGATCCGCCTCACCGATGGCGCCGATCCGCGGCCGGCCGCGGTGGCGTGGCGGAAGAGCCGTCGCATCGGCGTCGCCTTCGAGGGCTGAACCGCTCGCTCACGTCGTCGCCAGGGTGGAGCGCGAGCGCGGCCCGGCCGCCAGCCGGAACAGTTTTGGGCGCACGAACAGCAGCTTGAGTGGCGTGTCCCGCACCATCCGTTCCAGGGCCAGCGGCAGCAGCAGGGCCGCGGCCATCACGATCAGGCCGGCGAGGCCGATATCTGGGACGAGCCCAGTGCGGACCAGGACTTCCCGGATCGCGGCCATCGGTAGCGAAAAGGCGAGATAGATCACGATCGAGCGCCGGCCGCAGGTCCGCAGGGCCTCGGCCACGACACCGCCCGCCCGTTCGATCAGCGCCGCCGCGACCACGATCGCCAAAGCGCCGGCCGCCCCGAGGGCGAGGCTGACCAGCGGCAGGGTGGCGAGGGTCGGGTAGACCGGGCTCCCGGCCGGCGTCAGGGCGAGCCAGCCTTCCAGGATAGCCCAGGCGGCGAGGCCGCCGAGCGCGAGGCCGACATGCCGGCGCGCCACGTCGGCCAGGGCGAAGATCCGGCTCGCGAACAGGTAGCCTGCAACGAAGTAGACGTAGCGGCCGCAGAATTCCTCGATCAGGGTCGCATCGCTCCGGATGTCGGCGATCTGCAGCAGGGCGGCGCCGCCGAGCAGGAGCGCCCCCGGGCACCGGCGCAGGGCCTTGGTCACCACCGAGAATACGGCCAGCAGGTAGACGAACCACAGACTGGAATACGGCTCGACCAGCGCATGGGCGAGATGCGCGGCGAAGGCCCCAGGCCCGGATTCGCCGACGATGCTGCCGTAACGGGCCGCCGATTGGATCACGAGCCAGAGCAGGTAGAAGTACGCGAAATGCACCACCCGGCGGTCGGCGAACAGGCGCCAATCCCGGTCTATGACCCGGCCCAGGAACAGGCCGGACAGGAGGAAGAAATCCGGGACCCGGAACGGCTTGGCGAAGGCCACCACCGGGTGGAGGAACCCCTCCCCGCCCATCGCGGCGCCGGTGCCGATGACGGAATGCATCATCACCACCAAGAGGATGCAGATCCCCTTGGCGACATCGACCCAGGCCAGCCGGCCGTCCCCTACCCCGCCCATCGTTCAACTCCGCGACCGAGGCGAGTGTGGAGCGGCAAGGTTGACGGGGCTGCATGCCAGGCCGCGGAACCTGCGGACGTGCTGAGCGCCGGGTAAACGGCCGGCTCAATCCCGGCGCCGGCCCGTCCGGCGATCGCGGGTCATGCGGGTGGCGGCGTGGAAATCGTCGGGCTTGCCGCGGATCCAGACCAGGAAGCGCGCGATCTCGGGATCGGCCCGCAGCGCCTCGACATCGGCGAGGCGCTTGGCAATCTCGGCCTCGCTGTAGCGGGCATGGATCGCCGAATGGCAGATCTGATGCAGCCGCACCGTGCCCTGGTGGGTCCCGCCCTTCAGCTTCGGGGTGAGGTGATGCAGGCTGGAGCGGGCGCGCGGCGGGATCGGCCGGCCGCAGAGCGGGCAGACCGGATCCGCCCGGGGGGCGGCGCCCGGCATATCCGGATCGTCGGCGTTCCAGCGCCGGGAGCGGCGTCCGACCAAGCGATCCCTCCTTCCATCCCGATCAGGGCACGGCGCTGTCCGCAGCGAGACAGGCTGGCCCGACGCGCCCGCGAAACGCCGCCTCGGCCTCGCGGTCCCGGATCCCGAAGATCGAGACGTGGTCGCCCGGGATAAGCGCGAACCGCGCCCGGGGTCCCGCCGCCGCGGCCAGCGCCCGGGCGAGCTTGGCCGGCACCACCGGGTCGTCTTTGCCCTGGACGATCAGGACCGGCTCGGTCCCGCCGCGGATGCGCAGGTCCGAGCGGTAGGTGTCGCGCAGGAGCCAGGACGGGGCCAGCGGGACATGCAGCCGCACGGTGTGGGTGAGGGAGTCGAACGGCGCTTCGAGATAGAGCCCGACCGACGCGATACGCTCGGCCATCGCCACTGCGACGGCCGCTCCCAGGGAATGCCCGTGCAGCAGGATCGGCGCGCCCGGCGCACGCGCCATCGCGGCCGCGATTGCCGCCAGCCCGTCGCGGATCAACCCGTCCTCGCTCGGCGATCCGGTCGAGCCGGGATAGCCGCGATAGGCCGGCGCCAACACGCCCCAGCCGGCCGAAAGCCAGGGATCGGCGGCGAAGCGGGCCGCATGCGGCTCGGGCCGGGAGCCGTTGCCGTGGAAGCTCACCACCACCCCGCATCCCGGCCGCGGCGCCCGCCACAGGGCGAACAGCCGCTCGCCATCCTCGGTGGTCAGGGTGATCGGCTCGGTCCCGGGCGGGGCAAACCGGTCGCCTGCCGCCTCACCGGCCCAAGCCGCCCCCGGATAGATCAGCCGCCGCTGGAACACGGCCAGAGCCACCAGCGCGGCCAGATAGACCAGGGCCACGATGGCCAGCAGCAGAAGTAGGATGCATTTTTTGGGGATTAGGCTGAGAGACTTGGATAGCCGCGTTTCGCCCATCTTTAGGAGGCGAGGCCGATCGGAGGCTGGGCAGCCGTGCGTTTTCGGCGATGCTTCGTTTGGCGATCCGCTCAAAGCCCTGCACCGAACCGCGCGATCCTGTCAGCCCCTCCCCGCACCACAGCATTGACAAACCCTTTGACGGGGCCGAGTCTTGAACCGTTCCGAGGGGGGCCCTGTAGAGGGCTGAGATTGGGCACGCTGCCCTGACCCTTGAACCTGATCCGGCTCATACCGGCGGAGGGACGGGAACCTGCGGCTGCATGCGTGCGGCCGGATCTCATCTCAGCCATCGCGTGGTCCGGAGCGCTCCAACACGAGGAGAGGCCCACGATGAACGCACCCGTTCTCCCCAAGGACGTGAAAGGCAGCCCGGAGACCGTGACCACGGGTCCGGTCACCGGATCGCGCAAGGTCTATGCGAGCCCGGCCGGGCGGTCGGATATCCGCGTGCCCTATCGCGAGATCGTCCTGTCCGATCCGAAAGAGGAGCCGGTGCGGGTCTACGATCCGTCGGGCCCCTATACCGAGACCGACGCCCGCATCGACCTCACCGCCGGCCTGCCCGGCGTGCGGGAGCCCTGGATCGCGGCGCGCGGCTACACCGCGGTCGAGCCCCGGGCGGTCAAGCCCGAGGATAACGGCTTCGCTGGCGACAAGCTCGTGGCCCCCTGCCCCGCCGCCCGCACGATCCGCAAGGCCGGTCCTGGCCAGATGGTGACGCAGTACGAGTTCGCCCGCGCCGGGATCATCACCGAGGAGATGATCTACGTCGCCCACCGCGAGAACGCCTGCCGCGACGCGATGCTGGCCGGCGCCGAGGCGACGCTCGCCGACGGCCAGAGCTTCGGGGCCTCCGTGCCGCCGTTCATCACCCCCGAATTCGTGCGCGACGAGATCGCCCGCGGCCGGGCGATCATCCCGGCCAACATCAACCACACCGAGCTGGAGCCGATGGCGATCGGCCGGAATTTTCTGGTCAAGATCAACGCCAATATCGGCAACTCGGCGGTCACGTCGTCGGCCGCGTTGGAGGTGGAAAAGCTGGTCTGGTCGATCCGCTGGGGCGCCGACACGGTCATGGACCTGTCCACCGGCCGCAACATCCACAACATCCGCTCGTGGATCATCCGCAACAGCCCGGTGCCGATCGGGACCGTGCCGATCTACCAGGCGCTCGAGAAGGTCGGCGGCGATCCGCTCAAGCTCGACTG
Source organism: Methylobacterium sp. E-066 (assembly GCF_022829635.1). Lineage (GTDB taxonomy): Bacteria > Pseudomonadota > Alphaproteobacteria > Rhizobiales > Beijerinckiaceae > Methylobacterium. The sequence goes on along the minus strand of NZ_JAKSYO010000125.1, from coordinate 122,000 downwards.
GGAAGTGTTCAAGGACACGCTGATCGAGCAGGCCGAGCAGGGCATCGACTACTTCACCATCCATGCCGGCGTGCGGCTGGCCTACGTGCCGCTGACCGCCCGGCGGGTCACCGGCATCGTCTCGCGCGGCGGCTCGATCATGGCGCGCTGGTGCCTGGCCGGGCACCGGGAATCGTTCCTGTACGAGCATTTCGACGAGATCTGCGACATCATGCGGGCCTACGACGTGTCGTTCTCGCTCGGCGACGGCCTGCGCCCGGGCTCGATCGCCGACGCCAACGACGCCGCGCAGTTCGGTGAGCTGGAGACGCTCGGCGAGCTCACCAAAATCGCCTGGGACAAGGGCTGCCAGGTGATGATCGAGGGCCCCGGCCACGTGCCGATGCACAAGATCAAGGTCAACATGGAGAAGCAGCTGCGGGAATGCGGCGAGGCGCCGTTCTACACCCTCGGCCCGCTGACAACCGACATCGCCCCGGGCTACGACCACATCACCTCGGGCATCGGCGCCGCCATGATCGGCTGGTTCGGCACCGCGATGCTCTGCTACGTCACCCCGAAGGAGCATCTCGGGCTCCCGGACCGGGACGACGTGAAGACCGGCGTGATCACCTACAAGATCGCCGCCCACGCCGCCGACCTCGCCAAGGGCCACCCGGCCGCGCAGCTGCGCGATGACGCGCTCAGCCGTGCCCGGTTCGACTTCCGCTGGGAGGACCAGTTCAACCTGGGCCTCGATCCGGATACGGCCCGCCGCTACCACGACGAGACCCTGCCCAAGGACGCCCACAAGGTCGCGCATTTCTGCTCGATGTGCGGGCCGAAATTCTGCTCGATGAAGATCACGCAGGACCTGCGCGCCGAGGTGCTGGCGATGGAGGAGGCCGGCGAGGTCGTGGGCGCTGCACCCGCGATGTCCAAGGCCGAGGCCGAGGCTGGCATGCGGGCGAAGTCGCAGGAGTTCCTGGCCGAAGGCGGCAAGCTCTACATCGACGCGGCCGAATGAGGAGCCGGCACGCCCCGTCCGCTCAGGACGTGGGCGTGCCGCATCCGGCGCCGCCGCCGCGCGGAGCCATGATCGCGATCGCCGAGTCCGGCTCGGCCCCGTAGGCATCGTAGAGCGCCGCGAGCATCAGTTCGGCGGCGATGCCGACATCGGGAGGATCTCCGAGGATGACGGTGCGTGAGAAATTTTCCCGGGCGTCGGCCTGAACAAAGTGGAGGGCGTGGAGGGCCGCCTGGGATCGGGGGTGAAGCTGAAAGGCCGGCTGCCCGGGTGCGCCAGGGCCGTAGGCGCCCGACGAGGCTTCGCACAGCATCGCGGTATCGAAGGGCTGGAAGATGCACTGGACGTAGTGCATCGGCCGATCGCGTAGCGCCACGACGATGAAGCGATCACGCGACGTTTCGATGGGTCCGCGCCGATGGATCGCGTCGAGGCGCGCCACGACCTCGCAGCGATGCTGCCGGATGAACGCCTCCCGGGGTGATAATCCTGATCGCGCCTGCACGCTGCCCGCTGGTGCCTCGGCAAACGCCGCAACCAGAAGCGCCATCGCCATTCGGGTCCAGCGCATGGATACCTCCGGACGCGTGCCGTGCCCCGTGGCGCAACCGCGACACGGATCGCCCCATCCGCGCGGCACGAGGGATCAAAGACCGGACGAATCGCGAAATGACGCCTTTCCGGTAACGGGATCTTCATCGCGACTTGGGCTACCGCGCAACCATCCCCTGCGCCGACGGGCGCCGTTAACGGACGCTTAGGCGGCAGAACCGCTGAATCCCTCGATCACAGGATCGCAGGAGATCAGCCATGGATATCCGTCCGCTCAACGCGACGACGCCGGGGCCGCAGGGTCTCGAATCGCTCGCGGCGTCGGCCGCCCCGGCCGCCACCCAGGAAACGACGCCGGCCCAGGCCGCCACCGCGCCGCTGGAGCCGGCGGTCAAGCTCGACATCGCCCCGACCGGCGACAAGGCGCGCTACATCCAGGATCCGGACACGAGCTCGATCGTGTTCCAGGTGGTCGACTCCCGGTCCGGCAACGTCGTCGAGCAACTGCCCAGCGAGACGGCCCTGCGCAACCGGGCCTACGACGCCGCCCGCGAATCGCACGCCGCCGCGGGGAACCTGTCCCGGATCGCCTGAGCCCCCCGCTCAGGCCGAGGCGGCTCCATTGGCCCCAGTCCGACCTGGGAACACGCAGCCATACGGAAACCGAAAAACCGTGTTTGACGGACTCGTCGGTGGGCTGCTAGATCGCTCTCGTACACGGGCGCACGGAGCACCCGCGAGGCCCCGGCCTCGTGGGCGCGAGACTACCGCACCGGCCGTGTCCGCGGGCGTAGTTCAGTGGTAGAACGTCAGCTTCCCAAGCTGAATGTCGTCGGTTCGATCCCGATCGCCCGCTCCATCTAACTGTCCCAAATTATTATGGAAAAGCGCCTTCCGGAGGGCGCTGCTCCGCTCCTTGATACCCGGTCAAAACCGGGTCGAGGGGCGTTTTACCCGTGCATTCTCCCCCTCAAAGTCCTTCTCACGGCCTTGCTGCCAGCCGGCCGAGCGAGCCGGCCTACCTCGTTTGGCGGAATCGGCCGGGCGGTGGGCTCGGTTAGAGTCCTCGTCCGTACGGAGCCGCTGGCGCGGGCGCTCGGAAAGTCTGGGGCTGGGTGCGATGGCGGTTCGGCGAGACATGGCGGGCTTCGGGCCGGGGGGGCGCGCGCCGCTGGCCTGGCTTCCGCTCGATGGCCCTGGCGACATCTCCGGCCGGCAGGCGGCCCGCCCCGCGCGGCGGCGCCGTCGCGCGGAGGCGCTGCCGCGGCTCGGGGCCGCAGCGATCCCCTGGATCCTGCTGATCATGCTGGCGCCGGTGAGCGGCGAGCAGGTCCAGCTTCCGGGGCTCGATAAGGCGATCTGGATGGGCGCCGATCTGGCAGCCCTCGCCTTCCTGGTCCTGCGGCGCGATCTCGCCAGCACCCTGTTCGGGAGCCGGCCGATCATCCTGCTCTGGCCCGCGCTCGCCATCCTGTCAGCGGCTTGGTCCCTGACCCCGGGCATCTCGGCCTATCACGGCCTCCAGCTGCTCGCCACAATCGTGGCCGGCATCGCCCTGCGCGCCACGGTGGGACTGTCCGGGGTCGTCCGGATCGTGTTTCTGGGGCTTCTCGGGGGGCAGATCCTGTCGGTCGTGCTGGGGGTGGCCGCGCCCGGCATGACCCGCGGCCTCAGCGGGGAATGGTCCGGGGTCTACTCGCACAAGAACGTGCTCGGGGGCCTGATGAGCCTCCAGCTGCTCTGCGCCGCCTCCCTGTTCCTGCAGGGCTGGAACCGGGTTCTGACGGGCGTGGCCTTCCTGGGGGCTCTGGCGCTGCTCGCCTCGTCTCATTCCGCGACCGCCCTGATGGCCGGCGTCCTGGGGCTTGCGCCGCTCAGCGTCATCATGGCGTGGCGACAGGGAAACCTGGTCACGGGCTTCTGCCTGGGCGTCGCCATCGCACTCGCGGGCATCGGCGTCCTGGTCGGCGCGAGCTACGGGGCGGATCTGTCCGCCAGCCTGCTCTCCGATCTCGGCAAGGACACGACGCTGACCGGCCGCACGATCCTCTGGCAATTCGGCATCGACCAGTTCTGGCGGGAGCCCGTCATCGGCATCGGCTACAAGGCCTATTGGGAGAGCCCGATCACGACCGCGCCCTACCTGCACTTCACCACCAAGCAGAAGGTCTGGTTCTTCCATAACAACTTCATCGACATCGCGGTCGCGTTCGGAACCGTCGGCCTGCTCGTCTTTTCTGGCGTGATGCTCGATACGGCGCGCCGGGTCATCCTGCACTTCGCCCGATCGCCGGGCTATATCGAGGCTTGGCCGATCCTGTTCCTGGCACAGCTCAGCGTCCTCATCTGTTTCGAATGCCCGCTCTTCGTGAATCACGGGCTGCATCAATTCTTGTTGGCAGCGATCCTGCCGGTCCTGCGGACCCGGCCGGAGACCTGACGGCGCGCTGATCCAACCCCGGTTCACGAGGCTGCGCCGGCAAGATCTTTCCTGCGCACGCAGCCGAGCCAGGCGCCGGATCTTGCAAGAGAAGACCGACTTTTATGTTGACCGGATCCTGTCGCCGGCACGGCGTCAGCACGAAGACAATCGCATTTCGAACACTCCGACCCCAAACCTGTCGATTCGGCAGATCCGGATTGGAAACTATCGATACCGCATCGGCATACCGGTCGATACCGGACAGGCAATTTCGACGTATGACGATTACTGATTTTTCGCGCTAAAATATCTTGCAAAATTGTTAACTTCTGCACAATATCGTCCATCGAAGGTTGGTGCGATGTGCTGCATTGCAATATCCGTCCCGCGGTTCCGCGAGAGACATGCCTATATTACCCGGCATCTCCATACGATCTGGGGGCCGGACTTCGAGATTCTGGGCATCGACGGGACGGTGGCCGGTCGGGACGCCGCACCGGATTCCGGCCTGAGCCCAGGCCAGGTTGGTTGCGCCCTCTCCCACCTGGCGGCCTATGAGTCGATGATCGCCCGCAAGCTGCCCTGGGCGCTCATCGTCGCGGACGACGCGGTGCTTCCGCCCGACATCCACGACATCCTGGTCCGGGTCGAGGCGACCCTGCGCCGGGGCGACGTCGTCCTGCTCCACAATCGGCCGCAGCATCGCGCCGCGTTCAGCACCGTCGATGCCGTCTCGATCGGCGATTACCGGCTATGCCTGCCGATGAGCATGGGCGGGCTCGGCGCGAATGCGGCCTACGTGATCACCCGGCAGGCGGCGGAAGGCATCCTGGCGGCGAACCGCCCGGTGGTTGCGGCTGCGAACGATTGGGGCTTCTTCTACCAGCGTCAGGCGATCAGCCGGGCGCGGGTGATGTCGCCGAACCCCGTCGCGCTCAAAGCCTTCGAAGCCCCGATCTTCTCATCCGGATCGAAAGGCGGCCGCGGCCTCATGGCCGGCGGCCGATTGCTCCAGCCGCTGTGGGCCGCCAGCCGCAAATTCATGAGCGCGCGGATGACGGGAAAAACGACCTTCGTGGACGAAGCCTCGCCTTACGGGACCATGTCACCGCAATAGCGGACAGAACCGGTGAGAGTCTGTTTGACGCGTCTTTCCGACCCGCGCCCTCATCCTGAGGAACCCGCGCCAGCGGGCCTCGCAGGAGCCCACCAGAGGCTCCCGCGATCCCTGGCGGGCTCCTTCGAGGCCGAGCGATCTTCGATCGCCCGGCACCTCTGAGGAGAGCGATTCGGAGATCCGTGGCTCCGAACCGTCTTCCGACCGAGATCGCGACGTCAGACTCGCTCTGAAGCGCGCCGCCTCAGTTCAGCTTCTTGGTCAGCCGCAGGCAGAGGATGCCGGGCTTGTCCGAGCCCGGAAACGGGTGCCGGTCGGTCAGGCTGCCGTAGACGTTGTGGTCGTCCCGGATCCCGAACACCTCGCTCCGCTCCACGGAAAACCCATCGAACTTGTCGACGATGTCCAGGCCTAGCAGGTGCGGCTCGGTGACGGTCGGCGGATGATTGATCTCGACGATCAACAGGATCGTCCCGCCCGGTGCGCAGACACGCTTCAGCTCGCCGATCGTCTGGTCGACATCCTCGACGTGATCGAGGGCATTGAACATGGTCACGACATCGAAGCGGCCGTTCGGGAACGGGATGCTCTCGCTCGGCGCCGCGACGTAGCGCATCTGATGACGCCCGCGATTGAGCTTCACGTAGGAATCGGCCAGCGGGTCGAGGCCGACGCGCTCCAGGGCCTCGGTCGCCCATTCCAGGCTGCCGACCGGGCCGCAGCCCACGTCGATAACCCGTTTGCCGGCGTAGAACCCTTGGTCCAGGCCGAAGAACGACGTGTAGAACGGGACCAGGTGGGCATTGTAGAAGCGTCCCTTCGACTTCCACAGGGTCTTGCGCCAGAAGGCGAGTTCCACGAGTTCCTTGATGGACGACCGCAGGGCAGGCCGATGGGCCAGAAACCGGCCCGCGCTCTGCTTGATGACCAGCATTCCGTATCCTCCTGCCTTGAAATCTCTTGGTTCCAAAGGTTTTTCGATTGCGAAACCGGAGCGATTGTTCTCGATCGTCCGAGACCGCCGTCGTCATGGTCAGCGGATCGCAAGCGTAATCGCGCATTCCGGACGCCCATGGCCCGTCACCGACCACGAGAGCGTGCCGAGCCAATCTCGCAGGACTCCCCTCGGCCGCGCAGGCTATCCATTCGGATGAGCGCGGCGAGACTGACGAGGTAGTCCGAGCCAGCCGCGTGGCGGCCAAGAGCAATCCGGTTCGAGTCTGGATTTGCCGGAGCGGGGACATCGGCTCGAAACACCCGCGACAACCGAAAGGCGTATCCCGCCTCCTCCGACTTTGCCTGCTGGCCGGCCGCGAACCGTGGCAATTTGGCTGCCGACATGCGGACGGGTCGAGGCCGGCCCGACGGTCCAGCCGTCCCGGCGTCCGCCGCGATCCCCTGGCAGCGAAGAGTGACGATGATCCGATCGCTTTCGAGTTCAGCTCCGGACGGAACGCTCTCGCTCCAGGAGACCCGGCCGTCCGGCCCGGTCTCGTTCGCGGTCGCGCGGCCGTATCTCATCGTGCTCGCGCAGACCATCGCGCTGCTGATGGTGCTCAAGCTGTCCCGGGTCATCGACGAGCGGAACAACTTCTACATCATCGTGCTCCCGCTGCTGCTGTCCGCCGCGATGGTGCGCCGGACCTATGCCGCCTCCGACAGAGCCGCCATCCGGCTACTGCAGCTGATCGGCGTGATCTCGGGGGCCTATGCGCTCGTTCACTACCCGCTCTTCCCGGTGGTCGAGCAGGGCTTCAAGGCGACGATGACGCTTTGGGCCATCGTGGTTCTCTGGGTCGCCGCCGTGGCGTCCGGGATCCTGTGCCTGCGCTGGCCGTCGCTCGGAGCCGTGGGAGCGTCATATCTGGTCTGGAGCAAGCTTGCCGTCATCCGGGTGACCGGGCTCTGGCACGGACACATCATCGACGTCGTGCCCCTCGCCGAGGTCAGCTTCTGCCTGCTCGCCGGCCTCGCCGTCATCGCGCTGACGGAGCGCGTGAGCGCCCGGCCGGGCCTGGGCGGCTCCGCGACGAGCGACACGGCGATCGCCAGCGCGCTGTTCTCCAAAATCCTGATCGCGGCGGCGATCAGCATCCATCTCGGGAACTACTATTCGTCCTTCCTGGCCAAGGTGACGCTGGATGCCGGCCCGACCTCCTGGCTGCTGACGAACGACCCCGGCAAGCTGTTCAGCGTCGGCCTCGACAACAACCACGTGTTCTACGCGAGCTGGTCCTGGCTGGTGGCGGGCATGCGGGCGATCCTGAGCCATGCCGGGCCGGTGACGAACGCGTTCATCCTGCTCGGACAGGGCGCGGCACTGGTGGGCATCCTGATGCCGCGACGCTGGCTCGTGGTCCTGCTGCTCGGCTTCGACGCGATGCACCTGTCCATCGTGGCCGTCATGGGGGCCAATTTCGCCCCGTGGATCCTGCTGAACCTGGCGATCGGCGCCGTGGTGGTCAGCCGCCACTACCAGCGGCCGCCGCTCTTGGTCGGGCTCTTCTCGGTGCTGTTCATCCTCACCGACAACAGCTTCATGACCCAGGCGCGGCTCGGCTGGTACGACACTGCCGCGAACAACAAGATGTACTTTCAGGCGGTCGATAAGGACGGCGGCCGGCATTACGTCCCGACGAACTTCTTCACCTTCTACTCGTATCCCTTCGCCCACATGGCCTATGGGTCACCGGACGCCGAGACCGCCTTCGCCCTCGACAACCCGAATGGCGGAACCCAGGTCTACCGCAAGGTGCTGGCCTCGCAGACCTGCGACGTGCCGGTCCTGACCGCCCGGGACGATGGCGGGCAGGAACTGTCCAAAAACGAGATCGACCGGCCCGCGGTCGACGCCTATATCCGCGGCTATCACAGCCTGGTCAGCCGGATCGCCGACACGCTCGGGTCGTTTCCCCACGCCTTCTATCCGCATCACTTCTTCGTCCCGCTCCAGCACGGCGCGAGCTTCGACGGCGTGCCCCTGCGCGATGTCGTCGCCTATATCTACCGCCGCGAATCCGTCTGTCTGAGCCTGCAGGACGGTCTGCCGGTCCGCCGGGTGGTGTCGGAAGCCGAGCACCGGATCGATCTGAAGCCATGACCGACGCTGCCCTCACGGTCGTCTATGACGGCGAATGCCCGTTCTGCAGCAACTACGTGCGCCTGATGGCCCTGCGCCGCTCGGTCGGCGCGGTGGCGCTGATCGATGCGCGGGAGGGCGGCCCCGTGGTCGAGGATCTTGCCCGGCGCGGCTATGACCTCAACAACGGCATGGTCGTGCGGCACGGCCAGACCCTGTATTACGGCGCGGATGCCCTCGTGCTGGTCTCGACCCTCAGCGAGGACCGGGGCGCGGTCAGCCGAACCCTGGCGCGACTGCTGCGTGACCCGTCCCGCGCCCGCCTGCTCTATCCGGTGATGAAGCTCGGACGCCGCGCGACCCTCGCCCTGCTGGGCCGCAAGCTCATCGCGCAGGCGGATCCCGGGCTGCCTCGATAGGCGGACGGCTGCGGCGCTGGCGCAGACGACAGGATTTGCCCAGCGCGTTCGCCGGGCACGCGCCCTCCCCCGCACAGGCTACGTTGTTCACACATCGGCTTGCGAAAGCCGCCACGCGCCCCCTCTCCCGTGCGGGAGAGGGGACCCGCGCCACATCCGGGGATGTGGGAATCCGATAGTCCGCAGAGGGGGGAGGGAAAGCGCGTGTCACCGACCGTTGTCCTCTTCCGTCGAAGGTGCGTGGACATCGTTGCGCGCACGAGCAGCCTGCCGCACCTGTCGCGCCGCCGACACAGCGCTCTCGACTTCCGATCGTAGGCGGTGTGGAAAGAACCGATTCGGTCGCCATGCACTCCGGGCGGCGGTGCAGCAGGAAGGGGACGAGTCCGTTGGCCAGCGTGGACCTGAACTCCGATCTCGGCGAGGGCTACGGCGCCTACGCCTGCGGCGACGATGCCGCGATCCTCGGCATCGTCACTTCCGCCAACGTCGCCTGCGGCCTACACGCGGGCGATCCCGAGATCATGGCGAGCACCTTCGCGCTGGCGAAAGACCGCGGCGTGGCGGTGGGCGCCCATCCGGGCTTCCCCGACCTCTGGGGCTTCGGACGCCGCCGCATGCCGTTCACCCCGCCCGAGATCGAGCGGCTGGTCGCCTACCAGGTGGGCGCCGCCCAGGCGCTCGCAACGTACGCTGGCCACCGAATCACGTACGTGAAGGCCCACGGGGCACTCGCCAACCTCGCCGCCGAGGATCGTGCGGTGGCCGACGCCATCGCCAAGGCGGTCCGGGCGGTCGACCGCGACCTGGCCCTGCTCGCCATCGCGCTCACCGCGCAAGTTGCGGCCGGCGAGGCTTGCGGCCTGGAAGTCCACCAGGAGATCTTCGCCGACCGCGGCTATACCGAGGCTGGGCTGCTGATTCCGCGCGACCAGCCCGGCGCCCTGATCACCGAGGCCGACGCGGCCGCCGAGCGGGTGCTGCGCATGGTCGAGGGCGGGGCGATCCTCACCGCCTCGGGCCAAGCGCTGCCGACCCCGATCCGCTCGATCTGCGTCCACGGCGATTCCGCCCACGCGGTCGCCACAGCCCGGGCGGTGCGCGCCCGGCTGGAGGGCGCCGGCGTGACGCTGGCGCCGTTCCGGACATGAGCGAGGGCGAGCCCCGGCTGCTCGATTCCGGCGAGGCGGCCCTGGTGATGGAGTTCGGCAGCACCGTCGATCCCGCGATCAGCGACCGGGTCCTGGCGCTCGACGACGCCCTCGGCGCGGATCCGCCCGAAGGCCTGCGCGAGCGCGTGCCGACCTACCGCTCGCTGATGCTCCACTACGATCCGCTGGTGCTCGACCGGGAGGCGCTGGCCGAGCGGGTCCAGACGCTGGTCGCCGGGGCCGTGGCGCGGGCCGGCACGCCGACCCTGTGGACCCTGCCCTGCTGCTACGACGCCCCGCACGGGGAGGACATCGCCCAGGTCGCCGAGCGTACCGGCCTGTCCCCCGAGGCGATCGTGGCGACCCATGCCGGGGCGACCTACCGGGTCTACATGTACGGCTTCGCGCCGGGCTTCGCCTATCTCGGCGGCCTGCCCAAGACCCTGGCGGTGCCGCGGCGCGCGAGCCCCCGGCCGCCGCATCCGCGCAATGCCGTGGTGATCGGCGGCGGCCTCGCCGCGGTGGCCACGGTACCGATGCCGACCGGCTGGTACGTGATCGGCGCGACCCCGGCCCGGCTCTACGCCCCGGAGCGCGAACAGAGTTTCTTCATCGGCGCCGGCGACCTGATCCGGTTCGAGCCGGTGGACGTCACGACCTTCGACGCCCTGACGGCCCGGGAGGCGGCCGGCGAGCCGGTCGCCCGCCGCGAAGAGGCCGTTCGATGACCGCCCTCGTCATCGAATCCGCCGGGCCCGGTGTCACGCTGCAGGATGGCGGCCGGCACGGCTACCTGCGCTACGGCATCACGGCCGCGGGCCCGATGGATCCGCTGATGCACGCCACTGCCAACCGGGCGGCGGGCAATCCCCTCGATGCCACCACCATCGAGGTCTCCACCGGCGGCCTCACGGTCACGGCCGAGGGCGGGCCGCTCGGGATCGCCATGGTCTCCCGAAGCTTCCGGATCACCCTCGACGGGGCCGCCCTGCCTGACGCGGTGGCGCTGACCCTGGAACCCGGCCGGACACTGACGGTGCGCGCGGGCGCATCCGGCGCCTGGGGCTACTTGGCCGTGCAGGGGCGCATCGACGTGGCGCCGGTCCTCGGATCGACCGCGACCCACACCCGCTCCGGCCTCGGCGGCCTGGATGGGCGGGGGCTGGCTGCCGGCGACCGCCTCCCGGTCGCCGAGCCCCGCGCCGGCGAGGTCTCGCCACACCGTCTGATCGCCCCCTGGCTCGTCCGGAATCCCGAAACAATCCGGGTCGTGCTCGGCCCGCAGGACGATTATTTCGCCGCCGACCAGATCGATGCTTTCCTCGCCGGTCCCTGGACCGTCTCGCCCCGCGGCGACCGCATGGCTTGTTTCCTCGACGGCGCACCGCTGACCCACGCCAAGGGCCACGATATCGTCTCCGACGGCGTGGCGATGGGCGCGATCCAGGTGCCCGGCAACGGCCTGCCGATCATCCTGATGGCCGATCGGCAATCGACCGGCGGCTATCCGAAGATCGCGACGGTGATCGGGCCGGATCTCGGGCGGCTCGCCCAGGCGCAGGGCGGGACGCGGTTGTCGTTTCGGAGCGTCACGGTTGCCGACGCGGTGGCGGCCCGCCGGGCCGAGCGCGACGCCCTGCGCGAGCCTGTGCCGCGCGATCCTGTGGTGCGCACGGATTTCGCCTCGGATTTCCTGCTGGCGCTCAACCTCGTCGATGGCGTCACCGACGGAGGCGCCTGACTGTCTGCACGCAGGGGTAGTCCGCTGCGCCGCGCAACCGCGTAAGATGCCGGGCCGCCTGATTCCGGCGGCCAAGATTCCAACCGAGAGAAAGCCTTCCCGCATGGCGCACGCCGTCACCGCTTCGGGCACGCCCCCCGTCCGCAGCAATGAGCCCCTGAACGCGGACGGCGTCCGCCGCGCCCGTGTCGATCTGGCCGCCTGCCTGCGCTGGGCCGCGCGCAACGGCCTCGAAGAGGGGATCTGCAACCACTTCTCGGCGGTGCTGCCGGAGCGGCCGGACCTGTTCTTGGTCAATCCTTACGGCCTGGCCTTCGCCGAGGTGACCGCATCGAGCCTGCTGCTGTGCGACTTCCACGGCAACGTGGTGGAGGGCGATGGCCAGCCGGAGGCGACCGCCTTCCACATCCATGCCGAACTGCACCGGCTGAAGCCCAACGCCCGGGCCGCGTTCCACACCCACATGCCCTACGCCACGGCGCTCGCCATGCTCGAAGGGCAACCGCTGCTCTGGGCCGGGCAGACCGCCCTGCGCTTCTACGGCCGCATCGCGGTGGACGAGGATTACAACGGGCTGGCGCTCGATTCCCGCGAGGGCGAGCGGATCGCCCGGAGCGCCGGCGAGGCCGATATCGTGTTCCTGAAGAACCACGGGGTCATGGTCCTGGGCGAAACCATCGCGGAGGCCTGGGACGATCTCTACTACCTGGAGCGCGCCGCCCAGGCGCAGGTGCTCGCCATGAGCACGGGCCGCACCCTGAAGGTCGTCCCCGAGGAGATCGTGAAGCACGTGGCCGCCCAGGAAGCCGCCGGCCGCGCCGAGAGCGCGCGCCTGCACCTCGAGAGCGTCAAGCGCGTGCTCGCCCGGGACGAGCCGGCCTTCCTGGCTTGATCACGGCGCCGCCCGGATCCGCTCCAGCAGGGCGGCGTCCGCGTAGCCATCCGCCGGCAATCCCTGCGTGCCCTGGTAGGCCCGCAGGGCCGCCCGGGTTTTCGGGCCGATCTTGCCATCGACGCCGCCGGTGGCATAGCCGCGCTCGGTCAGCCGGGTCTGGAGGTCGCGGCGCTCGTCCCCGGTGAGCGGCCGGTCGCCCCGCGGCCAGTCCCGCGACAGACCCGGATCGCCGCGCAGGCGGTCCGAGAGCTGCGCCACCGTCAGGGCATAGGCGAGGGCCGTGTTGTAGCGCAGGATCACCGCAAAGTTCGGCCGGAGCAGGAAGGCGGGTCCGCGGATCCCCGCGGGCAGGATCAGGGTCGCCTGCGCGGTCTCATCCGGGATCGGACGGTCCCGGGTCGGCTTCACGCCGAGGTCCCGCCAGGCGGCGAGGCTCCGCGGCGTGGTCTCGTCGGCGAGTGCGGCGTCGAACCCCTCCGGCAGGACCGCCTCGTAGCCCCAGCCCTCGCCGGGCCGCCAGCCATGGGCGCGCAGGTAATTCGCCGTGGAGGCGAGCGCGTCCGTGGCCGAGGTCCAGATGTCCCGCTTGCCGTCGCCGTCGAAATCGACCGCGTTCTGCTGGTAGACGGTCGGCATGAACTGGGTGTGGCCCATGGCGCCGGCCCAGGATCCGGTCAGTCCGCCGGGCATCTTGTCGAGGGGCGCCTCGTCGCGGGCGAGGATCTGCAGGGCGGCGGTCAGCTCGTCGCGCCAGTAGGCGGCGCGGGTGGGATCGCCGCAGCTCAGGGTCGCGAGCGAGCGCACCACCGGCTTCACCACAGACAGATTGTCGAGCACGGTGCCGTAGGTCGATTCCACGCCCCAGAAGGCGACGAGGGTGTAGCGGTCGACGCCGTATTTCGTCTCGATCGCCGCGAGCGGCGTCGCCAGCTCGGCGAGCTTGCGCTGCCCGGCCTCGATCCGGGCCGGCGTGATGCTAGCCTCGATATAGTCCCAGATCGGCCGGACGAACTCGCCCTGGTTCCGGGTCGCGGCCAGCACGTCCGGATCGGGCTCCAGGCTGCCGAGCTGCGCCTGCGCGATGGCCTGCGGCACGTCATGCGCCGCGGCCCAGGCGATCAGATCGGTGCGGCAGGTCTCGAAAGACGGGGTCGGCACGGAGGGCGGGGCCGCCTCCGGTGCCGCCACGGCCAGCCCCGGAGCCAGCGCCAGGGCTGCGATCCCGAGCCTGAGGGCGCGAAGCCCCGTATGCCTGCCTTGCCGCGATGGGGAAGCCGACATGATGCGATCGTCCATCGGCGTCTCCGGCTCCAAGCCTGACATGTGGTCGAAGCGCGCCGCGCCGTCATTGCGAGCGAAGCGAAGCAACCCAGGGCCGCGCGCGATCTCCGAATGTCGCGTTTCCCTGGGTTGCTTCGCTACGCTCGCAATGACGGCGAAAGGTCGAGCGGCCGAGCGATCAACCCAGCTGTCTTATCGGCCGAGCTCGGCGGTTTCCAGGGATCGGCTGCCGGAGCCCGGATGGGTTTCCTCCACCAGGCGCCCTACTTCCGTTCGGCGATATCCGGCGGAGACCCCAACGTGAAGCGACCCGCCCGTGCAGCCCTCGGCATCGCAGCGTTATTCATCGCCAGCCCGGCCTGCGCCCTGGAAGTCACCCGCAGCCGGGATATCCCGGCGCCGCCCGCGGCGATCTGGGCGCTGATCGGCGATTTCTGCGCCATCGGGTTGTGGCATCCGCAGGTCGAGCGCTGCATCCTGTCGCGCGAGGACGACGATGACGGCATCCGGGCGCAGATTCGCGGCGTCGTGGCGAAGGGTGGCCTCGGCACGATCGTGGAGGTCGAAACCGCCCGCGACGAGGCGGGCATGAGCTACAGCTACAGCTTCATCCAGGGTCCGCTGCCGGTGCGGGCCTACAACGCCACGCTGGCGGTCCGCCCGAACGGCGCGGGCTCCACGGTGGTCTGGACCGCGACCTTCGACGCAGAGGGCATGAGCGACGCCGAGGCCCTCGCGGACATCACCGGCGTCTACGACGCGGGCCTCGCCGGCATCGCCCGCGAGGTCGCCAAGTAGGCGGCGGAGTAGGCGGCGGAGTAGGCGGCGAGCCCGATCGGCGAATCTCGCGCGTCTCGCAAAAAAAGCTCGCCTCGGCGCGCATCCTTACCAATGTGGGGGCCGTCGGCGGACCCGATCGGCCGGCCGATTCCCGGAGGTCGTGTTCATGGCAGAGCCCCGCATGCGCCGTCACCGCCACGCCAAGATCGTCGCCACCGTCGGTCCCGCGAGTTCCGCGCCCGACCGGCTGCGCGCCCTGTTCCTCGCCGGGGTCGACACCTTCCGGCTCAACTTCAGCCACGGCGTGCAGGAGGACCACGCCAAGGTCCACGCTTCGATCCGCGCCTTGGAGCGGGAGGTCGGCCGCCCGATCGGGATCCTGCAGGATCTGCAGGGTCCGAAGATCCGGATCGGCACGCTGCAGGGCGGGCGCCAGGATCTCGTCGCCGGGGAGACGATCCGTTTCGTCCTCGAAGGGGCGGAGGGCGACAAGCAGGCGATCCCGCTCCACCACCCCGAGATCTTCGCCGCGGTGGTGCCAGGCCAGGAGCTCCTGATCGACGACGGGCGGGTGCGTGTGCGGGTCGTGGGGCCGGAACGGGATTCGATCACCGCCGAGGTGGTGACCGGCGGCCCGATCTCGAACCGCAAGGGCGTCAACCTGCCCGGCACCCTGCTCGACCTGTCGCCGCTCACCGAGAAGGACCGGGCCGACCTCGCCTTCGGGCTGGAGCTCGGCGTCGACTGGGTCGCCCTATCCTTCGTCCAGAAGCCGTCGGACCTGATCGAGGCCCGCGGGATCATCGGCGACCGGGCCGGCATCATGTCGAAGATCGAGAAGCCGCAGGCGCTGGAGCGGATCGACGACATCATCCGGCTCTCCGACGCCGTGATGGTTGCCCGCGGCGATCTCGGCGTCGAGATCCCGCACGAGGACGTGCCCGGGCGGCAGAAGGAGCTGATCCGTGCCTGCCGGCTCGCCGTGAAGCCGGTGATCGTGGCGACCCAGATGCTGGACTCGATGGTCAACGCACCCGCCCCGACCCGCGCGGAGGCGTCGGACGTCGCCACCGCGATCTACGACGGTGCCGACGCGGTGATGCTCTCGGCGGAATCGGCCACCGGGCAATATCCGGTCGAGGCCGTGTCGATGATGGACCGGATCATCCGCAGCGTGGAGGGTCACAAGCTCTACCACTCGATCGTGGCCGCCTCGGAGCCCGGCGAGGAGGAGACGCCGCCCCACGCGGTCGCCACCGCCACGGCCGATCTGGCCGAGGCCGTGCGCGCCTCCGCGATCGTCACCTACACCACCAGCGGTACGACGGCGGCCCGGGTCGCCCGCAAGCGCCCCGCCGCGTCGATCCTGGCGCTGACCCCGAGCCTCGCGACCTCGCGGCGCCTGTGCCTGCTCTGGGGTGCCCACAGCGTCCACACGGACGATGTCGATTCCTACGAGGAGATGACCGCCAAGGCCTGTCAGCACGCGCAGGACGAGGGCTTCGCCCGGCCGAACGACATCATCGTCGTCACCGCCGGCATCCCGTTCCACACGATGGGGAACACCAACAACATCCGGCTGATGCAGATCTGACGCCGCGAGCCGCGGAACGTCGGCCGCGCATCGCCCGTTAATGGGCAAGCTGCGCCGTTTTGGCGCGAACGCGCGGAGGGACCCATGAGCCTGATCGGACGCATCGTCACCAAGCTTCTCGGCAACGAGAACCGCCCCATCGACCGCGACGACCGGAACGCCAGCACCGCGACGCCGATCGGCCGCTTGGTCACCAAGATCCTGGGCAAGTAACCAGACCGATCGCCGCGCCCCCATCTGGGGCGCGGCGCTGAAGCCTCAGACAATCAATTTGCGACGGCGGCCGCGGTCTGCTTGAGCGTCGGCGCGGCCGGCACCGTGTGCTGCCAGAACGTCCCGGTCCGGCCCTTCTCGAGGCCCGCCTGATAGAGCGCCCGCATATACCCGGTATCGAAGCCCTTGGCGGCGGAGGCCTTCGGGCCGTTCTCGTCGATATAGGTCAGGTTGAAGCCCATGCCGTTGCCGCGTGCCAGGGCGTAGGTCGCCGTCAGGGTGGCACGCGAGCGGGCGCGGCTCGCCGTCGTGAACGAGCGCTCGACGATCGACAGGGTGTTGTCCTTCGTCACCTCGAAATCCGGCTCCAGGCGGCCGTTGATCACCACGTAGATGTTGGCTTTGCCGCCGGTGCGGATCTTGCCGTCGCGGAGCAGCAGCGTCTGCGGCAGGGTAAAGACCGGCGTGACCACCGAGCCGTCGACGTGCATCTCCTGGAAGCGGGAGTCGGCGGCGGTCACGTCGATCATTTGCGGCGGGAACACCGCCGGGATGCTGGCCGAGGCGGCCAGCACGTCGCGGAACAGCTCCAGGGCGTTCGGCGCGCCGCTCGACGCGATCACGCCCATGTTCCAGATCACCGCACGCTGGGAATCGAGATTGGTCGTCACGACCATGAGGCGGCGGCCCTTGGCATGCTCCTCCGCGATGGCGGTGAGCAGCTCCGGGGTCACGTAGCGGGCGATCAGGTTGCGCAGGCGCCCATCCCCGAACAGGCCGGAGCCGAACAGCACGTTGGCGATGTTGGGCGAGGTCACCAGCTCGCCGGCGACGCCGCTGGTGTAGAACTCGGTGAGGTACGGATCGTAGGCCGGGCCCAGGAACGCGAAGGGCGCGATCAGCGCGCCGGTGGACACACCCGAGACCAGGCTGAATTCCGGGCGGGTGCCGGAGGCCGTCCAGCCATTGAGCACGCCGGCCCCGTAGGCGCCGTCGCCGCCGCCGCCCGACAGGGCCAGATAGTTGAAGCCGGCGGAGCGGCGCTGCGGATTGCCGGCGAGTTCCGCGATCGTGTCCACCGACGCGTCGGCATAGACCCGCGCCCCCGGGATGCCGGGTACACTGGCGAACGCGGCCTGCTCGGCCGTGTAGGCGGTGCGTGGGACGCTGCCGCAGGCCGCCACCTGGCCGGCCAGCCCGAGCGCGACCAGCACGCGCAGCCCCCCCTGACGGTAACCCATCGTCCTCACCTCGGATAACAGCAACGCTCGCCCCTTTTGCCACACGGAAGCAGCTTGGCCGTAACGGCGTTCCCGCCGAGCTTAGCATTCGGCACGATTGTGATGCGATTGCGCCGGCCTGTGACGCCGGCGACACGCCGTCCCGGGATCGCTCTGCGCTTCCGACGCCGGTAACCACCTTCTCGGACGAGGGAGCCATTGCCGGTGGACAGGGCCGGTCTCCGTCTCCGGGGCGCCCTTGCAAGCGTCGCGAACGCCGCGCTAGGGTCCAGCCGTGGCCTGACGAGACAGGGTGTCGCACGCGGTGCGGCATCCGACGCGCATGGGTGACGCGCACGGGTGCGGTTCGCACCGGCAGAACGGCCGGGCGGGTCTGTATGATCCGGAACGCACCCCGTCACGCGGGTATAGCGCGCGGGCCGCAGGGGGCGGAGGGGGACTATGGAAGCGGGCCTGAGCTGGACGGATGATCGCGTGGCGCTCCTGCGCCGGCTGTGGGAAGACGGGCAAAGCGCGAGCAAGATCGCGGCGCAGCTCGGCGGCGTCACCCGCAACGCGGTGATCGGCAAGGTGCATCGTCTCGGCCTGGGCGGCCGCGCCCGAGGCGGCGAGGAGGCTCCCGCCGCAGCGCAAACCGCAAAGGCCGTGGAGATCGAGACCGCCATCGCGGTGGTCGAGACCCAGGCGCCCGAGCCGGTGGCGATCCTGTCGCATCGTCCCGCGCCGGTCTTCCCGGCACCAGCCCCAGCGGCCCCCGAGCCGGTGGCGCTGTCGGTGTCGCAGCGGGTCACGATCATGGACCTGCGCGAATCCATGTGTCGGTGGCCGCTAGGCGACCCGACCACGCCGGAATTCCGGTTCTGCGGCGCCCGCTCGATCACCGGGCTGCCCTACTGCACCCACCACGCCGAGATCGCCTACCAGCCGGCCGCGGAGCGCAAGCGCGACCGGCGCGTCGCCTCGTTCCGCTAGCCCCCCGGAGGCTCAGCGGACGACGACACCGGTCTCGCCGAGATAGCGACGCGTGCCGGGGTTGAGCTGCGTCGCCGGCACAAGTCCGGACAGGTTCTTCGGATGGCTATCCGCGCCCTGCGGATGGCGGGCGACCATATCGGCCCGGGCCAGGGCCCGGACGATCCGATACGCCGTGTCGGCCTCGAAGCCGGGCCGCGCGAGCACGAGGCTCCAGGAGCCCACCGTCTCGATTGCGGCGGACTGACCGGGGAAGCTGCCGGGTGGCACGATCAGGCGCTGAAGCGCCGCGCCGGGCTGCGCCAGCCGCGCGATGCCGGCCTCCGACGGCCCGAAGAACCGGGCGCCGCCCGGCGCTTGCGCCATCGCGAGGAAACCTGGCCAGCCGAGGCCGCCGCCCCAGAGAGCGTCGGCGTGGCCATCGCGCACCATGGGCGGCCCGTCGCCGGCCTGGGCGAGCAGGATCGGGCGGATGTCGCGCTCGGGATCGAGCCCCGAAGCTTGGAGTGCGCTACGGCCCATCACGGTGAGGCCGGACTTATGCGTGCCCAACACCACCGTCCGCCCGCGCAAATCCTCGACCGCGCGAATCGGGCTCGCCGCGGGAACGGCGAACAGGCCGGGCGAGGGGTACATCGGCGCCAGAACCGTGAGGCCGCCCGGCTCAGCCAGGGCCGGATAGGCGTATTCGCCCTGGACCAGGGCCAGGTCGACCCGGCCGGCGCGCAACAGCCCGATATTCTCGGCCGAGCCGCCGCTGGCGCGCGTTTCGATGGCGAGTTCGGGATCCGCCGCGCGGATCGCTGCCGCGAAGGCATCCCCGAAGGCCGGGAAGCCGCCACCCGGTGTCGCGGTGGCAAGAACGACGCGCGTCGGCTCCGCAGCACAGGTCGACCGTACGAGAACGAGGCCAAAGGCGGCCAGAAGACCGGCGCGGCGAGTCGGGCCGGCGGCAGCGAGTGGACGGCGTTTCATCGGTCATCCCTCGTCGGCAGCCATCCGCGGCGCGGCGTATCGCATCGGGCGAGAGAACGATATTCCACAAAACGACTGCGCATCAGCCGCCTTCTTCCATAATCGGGAATATTCCCCACCGCCGGCAAAAAGAACTTTCGTACAGGCCACTTAGCCCGATTGCCCCCGGTTCGGCGACGCGATATCGCAGCCTCCTGTCCGCCGGCCGGCCGAGGCTCCCCTTGGCACGGATCGCCCGGACCCGACATCCGTTCGACTTGAGACCTGCAGGAGTTCCGCGATGGCCGATTCCCTCAACGCGCCGGCGAAGGTCGGCCACGGCCGTGTCTACGGCTCGATCACCGAGACCATCGGCAACACCCCGCTGGTGCGCCTCAACCGCCTGCCCAAAGAGCACGGCGTCGATGCCGAGATCCTGCTGAAGCTCGAATTCTTCAACCCGATCGCCAGCGTGAAGGACCGTATCGGCGTCAACATGATCGACGCCCTGGAGGCCGCGGGCCAGTTGCAGCCCGGCGGCACGCTGGTCGAGCCGACCTCCGGCAACACCGGGATCGCGCTGGCCTTCGTGGCCGCGGCGCGGGGCTACCGGCTGATCCTGGTGATGCCGGAGACGATGTCCATCGAGCGGCGCAAGATGCTGGCCTTCCTGGGTGCCGAGCTGGCGCTCACCCCCGGCGCACAAGGCATGAAGGGCGCCATCGCGAAGGCCGAGGAACTGCTCAAGGAGATCCCGGGCTCGGTGATGCCGCAGCAATTTTCGAACCCGGCCAATCCCGAGATCCACCGCAAGACCACGGCCGAGGAGATCTGGACCGATACCGGCGGCCAACTCGATGCCTTCGTGGCCGGCGTCGGCACCGGCGGCACCGTGACCGGCGTCGGCGAAGTCCTGAAGCCGCGGCTGCCCAACCTCAAGGTCTTCGCGGTGGAGCCGGTGGATTCCCCGGTGATCTCCGGCGGCCAGCCCGGCCCGCACAAGATCCAGGGCATCGGCGCGGGCTTCATCCCGGGGAACCTGCACACCGACATCCTCGACGGCGTGCTCAAGGTCTCCAACGACACCGCCTTCGAGACCTCGCGGGCGCTCGCCCGGCTCGAGGGCATCCCGGGCGGCATCTCCACCGGCGGCAATGTCGCGGCGGCGCTGGAACTGGCCAAGCGGCCGGAATTCCAGGGCAAGCGGATCGTCACGATCGCCTGCTCGTTCGCCGAGCGCTATATCTCGTCGGCCCTGTTCGACGGGATCGGCTAGCACCGGGCGGGGCAGCTCCACGCCACGCACCGACACTGACGATGACCTCTCAAGCCGCGCCGGTTCTCTTGGAGCCGGCGCGGCTTTGGCGTTTCGGAACGATAGCGGCTGCCTATTCCACGAACTATTCCGTCCAAGTTATCGCGCTGAAGTACCAACTGTCGCGAGCAATAGATTAGCCTCAATGATCCACGACTTCGATCGGGTGGCGCCTCTCATCAATCTTGTCGATTTGTCCCGGTTTATACCCAGTATCCTTCAGCATCATCCGTGATCTGCGCGCCGCGCGACGACGCATCGAGACCCAAATCTTGGAAAACCTTCGCGCATCGGTCATGTGAGTCCCGGGCCCCTCGCCCCGCCGACGATCCAAGACCGGACGGACATCCCCGCATGCGCTGGCTTCTCGTTCTCCTCGGCTGCTTCATCGCCCAGGCTGCGCAGGCGCAGGGCTTTGCCAGCCACGACCTCACGGGATTCGTGGACCGGGTCCGGATCGCGATCGACACCAAGGCCTCGGTGCAGGCGACCCCGCTGACCCTGACCGTGACCTGTGCCCCGTGCCGGGGTTCGCCCATAGCCGATATCGAGCTCGGACGCCTGAACGACGGAACCGAAAAGCGGGTGCGATCCGGGGCGACCACCTTCGCCAAGCTCGAATCGCTGTGCATCCAGCAGAACCCGGATTGCCGCCTCTCGGCTCTGCCGGTGAGCCCGGCCATCGGGTGGATCACCGTCTATGGGCTGGGAAATGGCGGCGGATCGACCGCGGTGATCCTGCGCGACGGCGACCTGCTGATGATCCAGGCCAAGGCCGACAGCCCGGGGCACGCCGAGGATTCGGTGCGGGCCCTGGTGCAGAACCTTGCCCCCAGGATCGTCGGCCCCTGAATGTGATTCACCGCCGGCAGCCCGCGGACCGGACGGCTCCGAGGGATCACCGGCGCCGACGCAACCCTGATCTCCCGCCCCCGTTGTCCCGCCACAGCGCACAGCAGGAGAGGCAGGAGCCATGGCAGAGCAGACGACACGGCCGTCGTTGAAGGACTTCAACGCCAATGCCGACCGCAACGGTCAGGATCTCGGCCAGGATTCGCCCCTCGACGTGGGTCTGCCTGCCAACACGCAGGCCGACCTGAAGCGCGATCCGGCGGGCGACGCCCAGGCGGCGCGGATCGCCTCCGGCACCCCGGGCTCGGACGCCACCGACGCCACCGAGGCGGAGACGCCACCCGAGAACCTGAAGAAGCTGCAGGGCGAGTTCGGCAAGGCTTCGGACAAGGGCTCGAGCCTGGGCGAGGCGATCGACCGGGCCACCGCGGCGGTCGGCCAGGACGATGGGAAACGCTGATGGGCAGGCTCACCAGCGATTCCGGAACCGTTACCCGCAAGCCCGACGACACGGTCGGCTCGAAGGGCGAGCCTCCGGCGGGCGGCGGTCACCAGACTGCCGAACAGGCAGCGATCACCGATATGGGTTCGGGCGAAGCGGCCAAGACCGAGTCCAAGGAGGGGTGGGGCCAATCCGGCGAGGCCGGACGCTCACCCCCCGCTGTCGGCGGCTCGTCGGGCGGCCATTCGGACCAGACAGCGTCGCGGGGCCCGGCCGCCGACCAGAAAGTGGCCGACGGACACTATCGCGTCGAGCAGGAGGACAAAAAGTGAGCGAGCGCGAAGAGCCGAAGCCGGAGAAGCCGGCCAACGTCGCGCCCGACGCGGTGAAGGACCCCAACGAGAAGACCGACGGCAAGCCCGGGATGGGTCCGCAGGGCGACAAGAGCCAGAACGACGAGACCGACCCCGGCGGCAGCTGAGGTCTCTTTTCGAGATGGCCGCAGACCTCGGGGCATGAGCCCCAAGGTCGATGCGGGGTTCTAATCGTTTGGGATACGCGCTCAGGAAAGCCGGACGCGGATCGGCTCGACGGCCAACGCGACCTCGTCCGGACGGCAACCGGTCTCGACGCAGGCGTAGCGGATCGCGTCCTGGCGGGTCCGAAACAGGCCCCCTGCCCTGCCGCCGGTCTCGACGGCGACCCAATGGCCTTCGCCATCCTGGCCGACGAGATACGGAGCGGCTGCCGGGGCCGAGCGGGCCGGCAGGTTGGCGTTCAAGGCGACGGGCATCGGGGTCACGGGGTTTCATGCGGCCCGCTCGGGCCGTCCCGCCGAGCCGGAATGCTCTGCGGGACGGCTCGGTGGGTCAACCGGGGAGCAGAATGAAGTCCCCATCGGCAACCGGGCCTGAGCGCCCGGTTGCCCGGCATTCAGCTCAGGCGGCAGTGTCCTTCGACGAGCGCTCGACGCGCTTGCGGTCGTTCGGATCCAGCACGGTCTTGCGCAGACGGATCGACTTCGGCGTGACCTCGACCAGCTCGTCGTCCTGGATCCAGGCGAGCGAGCGCTCCAGGGTCATCCGGATCGGCGGCGTCAGGCGCACGGCCTCGTCCTTCGAGGTGGTGCGGATGTTGGTGAGCTTCTTGCCCTTAAGCACGTTAACCTCGAGATCGTTCTCGCGGTTGTGCTCGCCGATGATCATGCCCTGGTAGACCTTCCAGCCGGGCTCGATCATCATCGGACCGCGGTCTTCGAGGTTCCACATGGCGTAAGCCACGGCCTCGCCCTTGTCGTTGGAGATCAGCACACCGTTGCGGCGGCCCGCGATCTCGCCCTTGAACGGCTCGTAAGCCTTGAACAGGCGGTTCATGATCGCCGTGCCGCGGGTGTCGGTGAGCAGCTCGCCCTGGTAACCGATCAGGCCGCGGGTCGGGGCGTGGAACACGAGGCGCAGGCGATCGCCGCCCGAAGGCCGCATCTCCAGCATCTCGGCCTTACGCTCCGACATCTTCTGGACGACGACGCCCGAATGCTCCTCGTCGACGTCGATCACGACCTCTTCGATCGGCTCGAGAAGTTCGCCATTCTCGTCCTTCTCGTAGACGACCCGCGGACGAGAGACCGCGATCTCGAAGCCCTCGCGGCGCATGGTCTCGATCAGGATGGCGAGCTGCAATTCACCGCGACCGGACACATAGAAAGAATCCTTGTCGGACGCTTCCTCGATCTTGAGCGTGACGTTGCCCTCGCCCTCCTTGAACAGGCGGTCGCGGATCATCCGGCTGGTGACCTTGTCGCCCTCGGTGCCGGCGAGCGGCGAGTCGTTGACGATGAACGACATGGTCACGGTCGGCGGATCGATCGGCTGGGCCTGGATCGGCGTATCCACCTGCGGATCGCAGAACGTGTCGGCCACGGTGCCCTTGATCAGGCCGGCGATGGAGACGATGTCGCCCGCCTCGCCGATATCGATCGGCGCGCGCTCCAGGCCCCGGAAGGCGAGGATCTTCGAGACGCGGCCGGTCTCGACGACCTTACCATCCCGCGACAGCACTTTGATCTGTTGGTTCGGCTTGACGGTGCCCGACGCGATGCGGCCGGTGATGATCCGGCCCAGGAACGGGTTGGCCTCGAGCAGGGTGCCGAGCATCCGGAACGGACCCTCTTCAACCTTGGCCGGCGGCACGTGCTTCAACACGAGCTCGAACAGCGGCTTGAGGCCCACCGACGGGTCGGCCTCGGGGCTGTCGGCCATCCAGCCGTTGCGGCCGGAGCCGTAGAGGATCGGGAAGTCGAGCTGATCATCGGTGGCGTCGAGCGCCGCGAACAGGTCGAACACCTCGTTCACGACCTCGGTGATGCGCGCGTCCGGACGGTCGACCTTATTGATCGCCACGATCGGGCGCAGGCCGATCTTGAGCGCCTTGCCGACCACGAACTTGGTCTGGGGCATCGGCCCCTCGGCGGCATCCACCAGCACGATCACGCCGTCGACCATCGACAGGATGCGCTCGACCTCGCCGCCGAAATCGGCGTGGCCGGGGGTGTCGACGATGTTGACCCGGGTGTCGTCCCAGACGACCGAAGTCGCCTTGGCCAGGATCGTGATGCCACGCTCCTTCTCCAGGTCGTTGGAGTCCATTGCCCGCTCCTCGACCCGCTGATTCTCGCGGAAGGTGCCGGACTGGGCCAGCAGCTTGTCGACGAGCGTCGTCTTGCCGTGGTCGACGTGGGCAATGATGGCGATGTTGCGCAGATTCATGGCGGCCCGAAACGGGTTGTGCCGGCTCCCTGGCGGCCGCGCGGCGCGGCCGTCCGCGCCGGGTGAGGTACGGTCGAGGTGGTTGCGTCGCAATATAAGCCCGCGGGCCCCGCGGCAAGGCCAGCGGATGCATGCCGGTACGCCGTTGCGCGCGGCGTCCCCTGCTAAACCACACGTGGTGCCAGCAAATTTCGGGCTCGAAGCGGCAGCGATCCACCTTATCGCACGCCGTAGTCTCGTCGTTTTGCTGCGAAGTCCGTTCCGCCCAACCGTTCGCGTACCGTAAACCGCTACGGCTTGCCGGCGGTGGCGATTCGTCGCCCCTGCACCTGCCCGGCAGGGTCACCGGACGAGAGCGGAGCGGACGATTATGGGCGACAGGGTGGCTCTCGTGACGGCGGGCGGCAGCGGCATGGGCGCGGCCGCCGCCCAAAAGCTCGCCGCCGACGGTTTCGCGGTCGGGATCCTGTCGTCGTCCGGCAAGGGTGAGGCGCTGGGTCAGGAACTGGGCGGGTTCGGCGTGACCGGCTCGAACCAATCTGCCGAGGACCTGCAGCGCCTGGTCGACGGGGCGATGGCCCGCTGGGGCCGGGTCGATATCCTGGTCAACAGCGCCGGACATGGCCCCCGGGCGCCCCTGCTCGACATCACCGACGCGCAGTGGCACGCCGGCCTGGACACCTATCTGATGAACGTGGTGCGGGCGGCGCGCCTGGTAACGCCGATCATGCAGGCGCAGCGCGCCGGCGCGATCATCAACATCTCGACAGCCTGGGCCTTCGAGCCGAGCCCGATGTTCCCGACCTCGGCGGTGTTCCGGGCCGGGCTCGCGGCCTACACGAAGCTGTTTGCCGACACTTACGCGGCCGACAATGTCCGCATGAACAACGTGCTGCCAGGCTGGATCGACAGCCTGCCCGCCGCGGAGGAGCGCCGGCTCAGCGTCCCGATGGGCCGCTACGGCCGCACCGACGAGATCGCCGCCACGGTCGCGTTCCTCGCCTCGGACGGCGCGGCCTACATCACCGGGCAGAACCTACGCGTCGATGGCGGAGTGACCCGCTCCATCTGAACCGCCGCACCACGCCCTGCGGTACGCACAGCGCAGCACGCAATCCGTGATCGGATGGTGCCGCCGTGCGCCCGGCATGCCCTATATGACGGCGCGATGACACGACGGCCGCGCAGCGGGACCGCGCGGTTGCACCAACGGGACCGGCGGCCTGCGTCCGATGCCGCCAAGCTTACGCAATGGAACCGCATCGTCCGATGACGTTTTCGCTCAGATCTGTGCGTGGGCGCACACCGAGCCGGCATCGTTTTCGCCAGGAGAGACCTTTGCCGGACGTTCCCGATGCGCGAGCTTGAGCCGCGGCTCTTTCCCTACATCTGGCGCTACTCCAAGGCCGAGCAGCTCAAGATCTGCGCCGTGGTGCTGGCCTCGCTGCCGTTCTACTTCGCCTCGCTCGACCTGCCGAAGCGCATCGTCAACGATGCCATAACCGGCAAGGCCTTCGCGCATGGCGAGGCCACCGCCCCTTTCCTCGACGTGACGATCCACTGGCCGGACCTGCTGGGTGGCGGCACGACGCGCGTGTTCGAAGGCTTTCAGTTCGACCGGTTCGAGCTGCTGCTCGGGCTCTCGACCCTGTTCCTGGTGCTCGTGCTGATCAACGGCGCGTTCAAGTTCTACATCAACCTGCAGAAGGGCATCCTCGGCGAGCGGATGCTGCGCCGGCTGCGCTACCAGCTGTTCTCCCTGATGCTGCGCTTCACCCCGGAGGCGCAGCGGGAGGTGAAATCCTCCGAGACGGCGACGATCATCCGCGACGAGGTCGAGCCGATCGGCTCGTTCATCGGCGACGCGATCGTGGTGCCGGTCTTCCTCGGCACCCAGGCCGCGACCGCGCTCGCCTTCATCATGATGCAGAACATCTGGCTCGGCCTCGCGGCCGGCGGGATGGTGGCGGTGCAGATGACCGTGATCCCGCGGCTGCGGCGGCAGATCATCCTGCTCAGCCGCCAGCGCCAGATCGCCTCGCGCAACCTGGCCGGCCGGGTCGCCGAGGTGCTCGATGGGCTGCAGGCCGTGACGCTCAACGACACCGGCCGCTGGGAGCGGGCCGAGATCGGCGGCCGGCTCTACAGCCTGTACGACCTGCGCCTGCGCATCTACCGGCGGAAATTCGCGGTCAAATACCTCAACAACCTGCTCGCGCAGATCACGCCGTTCCTGTTCTACGCCATCGGCGGCGTGTTCGCCCTCAAGGGCGAGCTCGATATCGGCCAGCTCGTGGCGGTGCTCGCGGCCTATCGCGACCTGCCGCCGCCCCTGAAGGAGCTGATCGACTGGGACCAGCAGCGCCTCGACGTCGAGGTGAAGTACGAGACCGTGGCGGCGCATTTCGGGCCGCAGCGCCTCCTGCCCGCGGAGCGGGAGAAGCAGGGGACGCCGCCGCTGCTCGGCAGCCCGCTGCGCGCCGAAGCCCTGGCGCTGCGCGATCCACAGGGGGGCCTGCCGATCGAGATCGGCGATGTCCAGGCCGCGCTGCCGGGCCGGTTCGCCCTGGTCCCGCCCGGACCGATCGCGCAGGAATTCGCCCGGACGCTCGCGGGCCTGCGGGTTCCGACCAGCGGTTCGATCCGGATCGGCGACCACGACCTGTCGACCCTGCCGCGATCGACCCGTGCCCGCCGCATCGCCTTCGCCGATCTCGCACCGGTCCTGTTTCCCGGGACGGTGCGCGACAACCTCCTCTACGGGCTACGGGTCAAACCCCTGCGGACGACGAGCCTCGACCTGAGCAAGGCGCGGATCAACGAGGCGGTGAAGACCGGCAACCCGGCCGACAGCATCGACGACCCCTGGATCGACTACGCCCGGTTCGGCGTCCGCGATGCCCGGGAACTCGACGAGCGCCTGCTCGACCTGCTCTTCCGCCTGGATCTCGGCGACGACCTGTACCGGTTCGGCCTCGGCGCGCTCAGCACGGTGGTCCACGACACGCCGGCGGGCCAGCGCATGATCGCCGCCCGGGAGCATCTGCGCGAGCATTTCGCCCAGAGCGGGCTCGCCGACCTGGTGATCCCGTTCTCGCGCGGCAGCTACAACGTCCAGGCGACCGTGGCGGAGAACCTGATGTTCGGAGTGCCGCGCGACCCGACCCTGACGGATCCGCGGCGGCTCGCGGGCGTGCGGCTGTTCCGTGAGGCGCTGGAGCGGGCGAAGCTCCTGGACGATCTCGACCGGATGGGCGTGGCGATCGCCCAGAACCTCAAGGACATCTTCGCCGACGTGCCGCCGGGCCACCCCCTGTTCCGGCGCTTCTCGCTGATCACCCCGGACGCCCTGCCCGAGTATCTGCGCCGGCTCGCCCGCCTGCCCGCGGAGGGCCGGCTGGACGAGGCGGACAGCGTGGCGTTCCTGGCGCTGGCGCTCGCCTATGTCGAGCCGCGGATGCGCTTCGGCCTGCTCGACCAGCCGCTCAAGCTCCGGATCGTGGGCGCGCGGGGCGTGGTGCAGGCGTTCATGCACGGCCATGACGGCTGCGACATCGAATCCTACGACCCGAACCGGATCAATCCGCGCAGCACCGTCCTCGACAACCTGCTGTTCGGCCGCATCGACACCGCGCGGATGCATGGCGAGCAGATCGTCCAGCGCGAGGCCCGGGCGGTGTTCCGCCAGTTCGACCTGGAGCGGCCGGTCCAGCGGCGCGGCCTCGACCAGCAGGTCGGCAACCGCGGCCAGCTCCTGACCGAGCGCGTGCGCGTCCGGATCGGCCTGGCCCGGGCGCTGCTGCGCGACCCGGAGATCCTCGTGGTCGAGCGGGTCAGCGAGCAGCTCGAGCGCGGCGTGGAAACGCTGCTCGACGTGACGGCGGCGGTTCTGCCCAAGGGGAGTCTCGTGGCGAGCGTGTCCAGCGAGGCGGATGCCGCGCGCTTCCCGACACGGCTGGCGCTCCGGCCCACCGAATCCCGTCTGCGCAACGCCGCCGAGTGAAGCGAACGCGGCGGTGCCGTGACGCACGACCCGGTCCGGCCGACGGTTTACACTGCAGCCCGTCTCCGGCACAGGTTGGCCCAACATGGCTGTATTGACCGACGCGATCGCGAGTTCGGACCGGACGAATCCGAGCCTAGCCGGCCTGCCGCGCTTGGTGCCGCCGCACCCGGCCCTGGCGGAGCGCGAGCTGCCGCTCTCGGCCTATTTGCGCTCGATCCGCGACAACGGCCTGGCCGGTTTCCCCCGGCGCGCCTTCGAGGAGCCGATCACCCGCCGCAGCCTGCTGGGGCGGTCGAGCTACGTCCTGAACGACCCAGAGGCGATCCGCCATTTCTTGGTGGAGAATCAGGCCAACTACGCCCGCACCACCGGCACGGTGCGGATCCTGCGCCCGATCCTGGGTGACGGCCTGCTGATCAGCGAGGGCTCGGCCTGGCGCCACCAGCGCCGCACCCTGGCGCCGGCCTTCACGCCCCGGGCGATCGACGGGCTGGTGCCCCACATCGCCGCTGCCGTGACCGACGGGATGGAGCGAATCGTCGCCGATGCGGCCGAGGGTCCGATCGACCTGTTCACGGCCTTCCACCGGCTGGCGCTGGAAATTGCCGGCCGCAGCATGTTCTCGGTCGGAATGGACCAGTACGGCGAGGAACTGCGCGACTTCATCGCCGAGTACAGCGTCAAGATCGGCCGGCCGCACCTCCTCGATATCGTGATCCCGCCGGGCTGGCCGGTGCCGCTCGACTGGTCCCGGGCGCGGTTCCGGCGGCGCTGGATCCCGTTTCTCGACCGGATCATCGCGGCGCGCCAAGCCGCGACGCGGGAGGCGGGCCATTCCGGCGACCTGCTCGACCTGCTCGCCACAGCCCGCAATCCGGATACCGGCGCCCCGTTCAGCGCCGAGGAACTGCGCGACCAGGTCGCCACCATGATCCTGGCCGGCCACGAGACCACGGCCGGCACGCTGTTCTGGGCCGCCTACATGCTGGCGCTCGCCCCCGAACTGCAGGAGCGCTTGGCCGCCGAAGCCCGGACGGCCGACCTCACCAACCCGACCGGTTGCCAGAGCGACGGCCGGCTGCCGCTGATCCGGGCGACGGTGGACGAGACCCTGCGCCTCTATCCGGCGGCTTTCGTCATCGTCCGCCGGGCGCTCGGCCCGGATACGATCGCGGGCCATCCGGTCCGGAAGGGCGATATCGTGATGGTGAGCCCCTGGGTGCTCCATCGGCACCGGGGGCTCTGGTCAGATCCGGAAGCCTTCGACCCGGGCCGGTTCCTGCCCGGCGCGAAGCCGCCGGCCCGCTTCTCCTACCTGCCGTTCGGGGCGGGCCCGCGGGTCTGCATCGGCGCGCAATTCGCGCTGATCGAGACGGTGCTGTCGCTGGCGCGGTTGCTCGCCCGGTTCCGGCTGGTGCTGGAGGATCGCGAACCGATCCTGCCGCATGCGGTGGTCACCACCCAGCCGCAGCGTTTCGCCAAGTTCCAGCTCATCCCGCGGGAACCGGCTGGCGCCTGATCCCGGTCCTCGCCCGGACGCGGGAAGTCCGACGGAATCGCGGCTCAATTCTCAAAAAAAAGCCGCACCCGGCTCAGCGGGCGCGGCTTGCGCAGGTTCGTGCCGGCGGTGACGATCCCGGCCCGGCTCAAGCGGCCTTCTTGGCTGCCGGCTTCCGCCCGGCCTTGTTCGCCGCGACCTCGGCGAGCTTGGCCGACAGCTTCGCATCGAGCTTGGCCGAGACACCGAGCGGCAGCTCGATGTCGAGACCCAGCGTCGAGACGCCCTCGCCGCGCTCCAGGGTGACCTTCACCTTGTCGGCTTCCACCGAGACATGGTTGGCGATCACCGCCAGGATCTCGTCGCGGAGCTGCATCACCAAATCGGGGCGGCCCGACTCGGCGCGCTCGTGGGCGAGGATCAGCTGCAGGCGGTCGCGGGCGACCGCGCCGGAATTGCGCTTCTGGAAGATGCCGAGGATGCTCATGCCGCCCTCCGCATGAACAGCTTGTCCAGGAACGACTTCCGCTCGGTCGGCATGCTCATCGGCACGGCCTCGCCCTTCAGCCGGCGCGCCGCATCGGCGTAGGCCCGCGCCGGGGCGCAGAGGGGGTTGTTGAGGGTGACCGGGCAGCCGAGGTTCGAGGCGCGCAGCACCTCCTGGCTCTCGGGGATGATCGCCAGCAGCGGGATCGACAGGATGTCGAGCACGTCCTCGGTCTTGAGCATGTCGCCGCGGTCGGCCCGCATTGGGTCGTAGCGGGTGAGGATCAGGTGCTTCTCCATCTCCTCGCCCTTCTCCGCCTTGGCGGTCTTGGAATCGAGGAGGCCGATGATCCGGTCGGAGTCGCGCACCGAGGAGACCTCGGGGTTGGTCACGACCACGGCCACGTCGGCGTGGTGCATGGCGAGCTGGGCGCCGCGCTCGATGCCGGCCGGCGAGTCGCACACCACCCAGTCGAACCGCTCGCGCAGCTCTTCCATCACCCGGGCGACGCCGACATCGGTGAGCGCGTCCTTGTCGCGGGTCTGCGAGGCCGGCAGCAGGAACAGGGTGTCGAGACGCTTGTCCTTGATCAGCGCCTGCGGCAGCTTGGCGTCGCCGTTGACCACGTTGATGAGGTCGTAGACCACTCGGCGCTCGGCACCCATGACCAGGTCGAGGTTGCGCAGGCCGACGTCGAAGTCGACGACGCACACGCTCTGCCCGCCCTGCGCCAGGGCCGCTCCGAGGGCCGCGGTCGTCGTCGTCTTGCCGACGCCGCCCTTGCCCGATGTGACGACGAGAACCTTTGCCACGCGTCGATCTCCCTGATTTCTAAGCTTGCGTTAGTCTAAGCTTGCCATTCGGATGTTGCCGCCATCGAGCCAGACCTGAGCGGCCTTGCCGCGCAGGGCCGTGCCCATGTCCTCCGCCGTCCGCACGAGGCGGTCGATCCCCAGCAACTCGGGCTCGAATTTGCGGCAGTAGATTCGGGCCCGCGGGTTGCGCGCCGCACCGGCGATCGCGCGGCCCCGCAGGGCGCCGTAGACGTGGATCGAGCCCCCCGCCAGAATCTCCGCCCCCGAGGAGACGGACCCCATCACGGTGACGTCGCCGGTGGGGTTGATCACGCTCTGTCCGGAGCGGACCGAGCCCTCGACGGTGATCGAGGTCACCACCTGCAGCTCCGGCTCGGCGGGAGCGGCCGGCATCTCGACCGTGTCCGACGGACGCCCCTGCACCAGCAGTGGCGGAAATCCGGCCGCGACGGCGTCGATCCCTTCGATCCCCAGGACCGCGATGCCGCGGGCCTTGAGCTCGGCCATTAACGTTTCGAGCGCGTCCGGCTCGGGCTTGAGCTGGGCGCAGTCCAGGATCACGGCCCGGCCTTTCAGCAGGGTCGGCGAGCGCTTGAGCGCCGCGTCGAGGCCCGCAAGCCACTCGGGCAGCGGCGGCTCGGGGGTGAGGGCCAGGCCCTTGAACGCCCGCCCGCGAAGGCTGAGCGGCCGGGGCGCAGGAGCCGCCGCTGGGGCGGTCTCCGGGTCGTCGATCGGCTCGGGGAGGGTTTCGCTCATGTCGGCCCGTTAAGAGTCCTTACCGGACCATTGACGGCGGGCATGGTTACCGAAGGGTTAAGTTTTGGATCCGGTCGGCAAATTCTGCCGGGATCCTGGTATCGGTGGAGCCTGGGGCCTGCGCAGCCAGGACGCCGGGGTCGCCCTACAACCGCAAGCATCGGGGCCGGCCGGCGCGAGCCGGCCCTGCGAACGCACAGGGTCACGCCGGCCTAAGCTGTTGTTGAACTTCAGATTTCCCAAGAAGATGCGCTTGAACGCACCGGCGCGGTGCCGCCGAAACTCGGATCGACCGCCGGCTAAAGGACGCGGCGCGTCTCGCCTTCTGCGGTAAAAAATTTGGTTCGATGAATTGCGGACTCTGTCCTCGATGGCCGGTCGGGCTTCGCGTTTCGAGCACACCCGTCTGTGGCCGCGCTCGAAATCCGGTGTCTACGATCCCGATCGCGACGCGCTCATCCTTCGTCGATCGCAGCCAATACAGCAACGCACGACGTTGCCGCCTCGGCATACGGTTTCCGGATCAGGACGCATGGCGGGCATCACCGTCATCGCAAGCGTTGCGAAAAAACTTGGTGAGAGCGTCCCAGACCTTCGTGTCCCTGGTTCGCTTCGCGACACTCGCGAGGACGGGGGTAGGATAGGCCGACTGATTCAACGAAAAATCTTGTCAGAAACCTGCTTCCTTCTGGTGCCGCACGGCCAAGATCGTGACCACGTCGTCATCGACGCGATAGCGGGCCACGTAGCCGCTATCTCCAAAATCGATCAGCCAGTCCCGGTACTGCTCGGGCAGGTCTTCGATCATCCGGCCCATCCGAGGATATGTGCCGAGATCCTGCACGCCCTGGATGATCGCTTCACCGGCTCGCTTGGCGGCCGATGGACTCTTGGGATGCAGGAATGCGCGGAGTCGTTCGAGATCCCGGATTGCCGCCGGAGCGAAGACTACTCGTGGCATTCTGGGGGCTGCAGCTCGTTCTCAGAGCCCCAGGTCGCCAGCCATGTCTCGACCTCCGCGGCCGTCGCGTGCAGGCCGGTCGCCTGAGTGTCTTCCCAAGCCTTCAGCGTCTCTTGCCGCAGCGCCTCGCGTTTCTCCTCGCGCTCCACGTACTGCATGATCGCTTCCCGCATAATCCAGTGGGGCGTGCGGCGGCGGATCTCCGCGAGATGCTGGACCCGACCTTTCAGCGTGTCGTCGAGCTTGATCGATGTCGGCGCGGCCATGAGCTGCCTCTTCCAGCCGAGGTAGTACCTTGCGATACTAGTTCTCTGCGGTTGGCGCTGTCCATGCGTCGCCGCTCATCTTACCCCCGCTCGAACAGACCCAGCTTGATCGCGTCCTCCACCAGCCGCACCTCCACGGCCTGGCCCCGGAAGGCCGGGTCGAGGTCGTCGGCGGCGCGGTAGAGGCCGTCGATCGCTACCAATTCCGGCTCGAAGCGGCGGCACCAGATCCGGGCGCCCGGATTGCCGGCCGCGCCCGCCACCGCCCGGCCGCGCAGGGCGCCGTAGACGTGGATCGAGCCGCCGGCGATCACCTCGGCGCCCGAGGCCACGGCGCCCAGCACGGTCACGTCGCCTTCGAGATGCAGCACGGTCTGGCCCGAGCGCACCGGGGCGTCGAGGATCAGCGAGCGCGCGGTGTTCTCCTTGGGCGCCGGCTCGGGCGGCGCATCCGCGTCCGGGGTGGCGACCTCGCCGACGGGGCGGCCCCCCGAGAGAGCCGGCGGCAGTTCGGGGGTGAGGATCGACGGCGGCGCGCCCTCAATGCCGAGGATCGCGATCCTGCGGGCAGCGAGTTCTGCGAGCAACCCGTCGAGATCCTCGCGGGTGAGCTTCAGGCCGGCGAGGTCGAGGATTACCGGCCGGCCGGCGAAGAAGTTGGGCGCGCGCCGGTTCAGGGCATCGAGGTCGCCGAACCACTCGGCCACGGGCGGCACGGGGGCCAGGACGGTGGCCATGAAGGAGCGGCCGCGGAAGCGGATCGGCGGGCGCGCCGGCTCGGATGTCGGCTGGGTCACGGGCGTTTTCGGTGTCGCGAGGATGTCTGATGCATCCATGCGGCGCGACCGCGCCCGGGGCAATCCCGCAACGCCCGGTGTGACGCCTTGCTCGGCCCGCAGGCGCGTTTCTGTTGTAGAGAGGTGCCGCAGCCGAGCCGGACGAGACCGTTGAGCAGCGCCCCAATCGCAAACCCCTTCGTCGTCGACGACCTGACCCAGGCCAACCAGCGCCGGGCGGCCGATCCCCGTGCCTCGGCCTGGGTCTCGGCCAATGCCGGAGCCGGCAAGACCAAGGTGCTCACCGACCGGGTGGTGCGGCTGCTCCTCGACGGCGCGCCTCCGGGCCGGATCCTGTGCCTGACCTTCACCAAGGCGGCGGCCGCCAACATGGCGATCCGGGTGTTTCGGCTGCTCGGCCGCTGGGTGACCCTCGATGACGCGGCGCTGGCCGCCGAACTCGCGGCGCTGACCGGCGAGCGGGCCGACGCGGAGCGTCTGCGCATGGCCCGGCGCCTGTTCGCCCGGGCGGTGGAGACGCCGGGCGGCCTGAAGATCGAGACGCTGCACGCCCTGTGCGAACGGTTGCTGCACATGTTCCCGTTCGAGGCGAACGTGCCGGCCCGCTTCGTGGTGCTCGACGAGACCAAGGCCCGGGAGATTTTCGACATCGAGATGGCCAACGTCCTGGCCGACGCGGTCTCGAACGGCGACACGCCGCTCAGCGCCGCCCTGGCCCGGGTCACCCCCGAGGCCACGGGCGACACCCTGCGGGCGGCGATACGCTCGGCGTTGCGGGCGCGGAGTTTGATCGGCGACCGGGCTCGGATGGACGCATCCTTCGCGCAATTGCACGGGGCGCTGGGGCTTGCCGCCGAAGAGACTGCGGAGGCCATCGAGGCCGCGATCCTGGATGGCGGCCCGGGCTGCCGCCCCGAGGATCGGGCGGCCTTGATCGAAGCCCTGCGCACCGGCAAGGCCAACGACGAGAAGCTGGCCGATGCGCTGGCGGCGGCGGAAGCCGAGCGGGCACGGTCGGAAGAGCTGCCGGACCGGTCCGAGGCGCTCGATCTCTACCGGGCGGTGTTCTTCACCCAGAAGGATGAGCCGAAAGCCGACAGCAGCCTCGGCACCAAGAGCGTTCCGGCGTCGGCAAAGGAAAGCCTGATCGCCGAGCGCGACCGGCTGGAGCCGCTGTTCGATCGCTTGCGCGCTGCACGGGCCCATGCCCGGACGCAGGCGCTGTTCCAGTTGGCCGCCGAGATCCACCGCCGGGTCGAGGCCCAGAAGGCCCGGCTCGGGGCGCTGGATTTCGACGACCTGATCCACAAGGCGCTCGACCTGCTGGCCCGGGTCGGGGCCGGCTGGGTGCTGTACAAGCTCGACCGCGGCATCGACCACGTTCTGGTCGACGAAGCGCAGGACACCAACCCGGAGCAGTGGGAGATCCTGCGGGCGATCACCCAGGAATTCGCCGCCGGCGAGGGCGCCCGGGCCGGGACCCGGACCCGCTTCGCGGTGGGCGACCCGAAGCAGTCGATCTACGGTTTCCAGGGCGCCGAGCCCCGGGAATTCGCCCTCACCCGGGCGGCCTGGATCCAGGAATCGCGCGCCGCCGGCCTCACCTTCGAGGACGTGCCGCTGACCCTCTCGTTCCGCTCCACCGGCCTGGTTCTCCAGGCGGTCGACGCGGTGTTCGCCCTCGACGCGCACAACGAGGGGCTGGCGTTCGAGGACACCGCCCGCAGGACCGTCCATGCCAGCGCCCGGCCCGGGGCGCCCGGCGCCGTCGAGCTGTGGCCGATCGCCGAGCCCGAGCCGACGCCCGAGCCGGATGCCTGGACGGCGCCGGTGGACGCCCCCGAGACCAGCGCCCCGGCGATCGTCACCGCCCGCCGCGTGGCGCAGGCGGTGCGGACCTGGACGACCACCGGCGACGCCACCGGCCGGGTCTGGCGCCCGGGCGACGTGCTGATCCTCGTGCGCAAGCGCGGGCCGGCCTTCGAGGAGGTGATCCGCGCCCTGAAGAATCTCGGCGTCCCGGTGGCCGGCCAGGACCGGCTGGAGGTCTCGGCCCATATCGCGGTGGCTGACCTCGTCGCCGCCGGGCGGGCCGGGCTGCTGCCGGCCGACGATCTGACGCTCGCCACCGCGCTCAAGACGCCGCTGGTCGGGCTCACCGACGAGGATCTGGTGCGGCTCGCCGCCCGCCGCGACCTGTCGGAGACCCTGGAGGATTCCCTGCACCGCCACGCCGAGGCCGGCGATCCCGCGGCGATCCGTGGGCTGTCGGCGCTCTCGAACTGGATCGCGCTCGCGGGGCTCCACGGTCCGTTCGGCTTCTACGCGCGACTCCTCGGGCCGCAGGGCGGGCGGGCGAAGCTGGTCGCCCGGCTCGGCGGCGAGGCAGGCGACGCCATCGACGTCTTCCTGGCCGCCGCCGCCCAGGCGGAGACCGGCGAGGACGCGCCCTCGCTCGGCGGCTTCCTGGCCCGCTATGTCGGCACCGAGGCCGGGCACACGGTCAAGCGCGACATGGAATCGGGCCGCGACGAGGTGCGGGTGATGACCGTGCACGGGGCCAAGGGCCTCGAAGCACCGGTGGTCGTGGTCATGGATGGCTGCGAGCCGCTGGGGCGCAACGATCCGCCGCTGCTGCCGCTGGCGGGCAACGGCACGGCGCTGCCGCCAGTCTGGTCCAGCGGGAAGACACAGGATTGCGCGGCCACCGGCGAGGCCCGGGCGGCTTTGCTGGCCCGGGCGCGGCAGGAGCACAATCGTCTGCTCTACGTGGCCATGACCCGGGCAGCCGACCGGCTGATCGTCGCGCCGTTCCGCGGCCACGAGCGCGAGAGCGAGGCGGCCTGGTGCCGGATGGTCCGGGCCGGCCTGGAGGCCGCCCTCGGCGCGGGACAGGCGCTGGACCTGCCCTACGGCCCCGCCACCCTGTGGCGGGACGGCACCGAGACGCTCCGCCCGCCGGAGATTCCATCACCGCCTCTCGCCCGCGAGCCGGAGCCGGACTGGCTGCGCAGCCCCGTGCCGCCGGAGCCGGAGATCCCGGTCCTCAACCCGTCCGGCGCCCTCCAGGCGGCCGATGGCTCGCGGGTGCCGCCGCCCCGGCTGGCGGATGCCCAGGCGCGGCGTCGAGGCATCCTGATCCATTCCCTGCTGCAGCATCTGCCGCGGATCGAGCCCGAGCGCCGGGAGGCGGCCGGCCTCGCCTTCGTGCGGGCGCGCGCGCCCGGCATTCCGCGCCCGGCGACTTACGGCATCGTCCGCTCGGTGCTACGCCTGATCGACGATCCCGACCTCGCCCCCCTGTTCGCCCCCGACGCCCGCGCCGAGGTGAACCTCACGGGCCGCGTCCGGGCCGGCGGCGCCGAGCGGGTGGTGCAGGGCCGCGTCGACCGCCTCGCGGTCGCGGCCGACACGATCCGGATCGCCGACTTCAAGACCGGCCGCCCCCCGGCCGAGGACGAGCCGCTACCGGCTGCCGAAGCCGGGCAGATCGCCCTCTACGCGCAGCTCCTCGGCCAGATCTATCCGGACCGGACGATTCGGCCGATGCTGATCTGGACCTCCGGCCCGGTGATCCGGACCTTGAGCGGCGACGACATCCGGGCGGCGCTGGGGCAGGCGGGCATCGACGACTGACGGGCGCCTTTTCGGGTGGGCGGGTGCAGTGGACTGTTCCTGGGCGAATCATCCGCGCCTCACGACGTCATTGCGAGCGTAGCGAAGCAACCTAGGGCGGCGCGCGATCTTAAAACGTGGCGCATCACTGGGTTGCTTCGCTGCGCTCGCAATGACGATTGGTGGGGGTGTCGAGGAAAAAAGCTGCAACGCGGCGGCATCCGCTGGAAGGGTCTTCTCCCGCGTCCTTCCCCACCCGACATGCGCCAGCGCACATCGCAATGCGCCCTTGGAGACGCCCCCATGCATCGGCGGGCGGACTGCTTGACCGGGCGCCGGCCCGTCGCCAATTCTCATCGAACCGCGCGGGCCCCTGCCCGTCCGAGGCCGCCTCACCGGCGGCCACTTCCGAAAGGTGACGTTATGGCGACGGTGAAAGTAACCGACGCGAGCTTCGAGCAGGACGTTCTCAAGTCCGCCGAGCCCGTCGTCGTGGATTTCTGGGCGGAATGGTGCGGCCCCTGCCGCCAGATCGGCCCGGCGCTCGAAGAGATCGCCAGTGATCTCCAGGGCAAGGTGAAGATCGCCAAGGTCAACGTCGACGAGAACCCGCAGATCGCCGCCCAGTACGGCATCCGCTCAATCCCGACGCTGCTGCTGTTCAAGAACGGCACCGAGGTCGACAAGAAAGTCGGCGCCGCCCCGAAGGGCGACTTGTCCCGCTGGATCGGCACCCAGGTCGCGTGACCCATGCCCGGCTAGGGCCATTCCCGATTGGAATGCGATTGGGAATGGCTCTGGTTGGTCTCGAAGGATCGAACCGGCTTTAGCCGGCTTCACGAACCTGCGTCAGGAAGGTCACGACCTCCTGACGCAGCTCCGTGGACTTGCCCTGCAGGACGAGGGCGGCGGAACTCACCACCTTGGCGGCCTGGCCCGTCCCGTCGGCGGATTTCGAGACATCCGAGATGCTGGTCGAGACGTCCCGGGTGCCGGCGGAGGCGTTCTGGATATTCAGGGCGATCTCGCGCACCGCCAAGCCCTGGTGATCCGCCGCTTCGCGGATCGACAGGGTGACTTCGCTGATCTTCTCGATGACATCCGAGATGGTCAGGATCGCCTGGACGGCATCCTTCGTCCCGGATTGGACCGCCTCGATCTGCTGCGCGATCTCCTCCGTCGCGCGCGCCGTCTGCCCGGCGAGGTCCTTGACCTCCGTGGCGACGATCGCGAAGCCCCGCCCGGCCTCGCCGGCGCGCGCCGCTTCGATCGTCGCGTTGAGGGCGAGCAGGTTGGTCCTCCCGGCGATGCCCTTGATCAGCTGGATGACCTCCTCGATGCGATGGGCGGCATCGGCCAAGCCGCCAACCTTGCCGTTCGCCTCCCGCGCCTGGCTCACCGCGTCCCCGGTGATCTCAGCCGATAGGCCGACCTGGCGGCCGATCTCGTTGACCGAGGCCAGCAATTCCTCGGCCGCCGCCGCGATCGTCCCGACATTGGCAGAGGCCTGCTCCGAGGCGGCCGCGACCGAGACGCTGCGCTCGCTGGTCGACTGCGCCTGCTTCGACAGGTTGGAGGAGGCCGTATCGAGATCGGTGACGAGGCCGAGCACCGTATCGGTGAGCGCCGTGATGCGGCGATCGAAAGTCTCGGAATGCTGCTGGATCAGCGCCATGCGGGCCTCCTGCCTGCGCTGAAGCGCCTCCTGCTCGGCCTTCAGCCGTTCCGTCTCCCGCGCCGTGTCCCGGAACAGCGCCAGCGCCCGGCTGATCGCGCCGATCTCGTCCCGCCGCTCCGTGTTCGGGACCACGACGTCGTACTGGCGGCCGATCAGAGCCTCCACGATCCGGGCCGCTTCGGCCAAGGGCTTGGTCACGAGGAGGCGTGTCGTCAGGACGACCACCAGCAGGACCGCCGCCAGCAGGACGCATCCGCGCAGGACGATTTCCCTCCGGTCCTCCTCGACGGGTTCGGACAGGACGGTCGCCGGTACATCGACGGCCAGCGCCCACATCGTGTTCATGTTCGGCACGGTGAACGGATAGATCAACCGCAGCGCGCCGCCGAGCCCGTCGGTAACCACGCGCATCCGTCCATCCGCGAGGGCGGCCTTCAGCTCGCTTGCGCCGGCGCCGTCATACGCCTTCGTCTCGAGGTCCTGGCTCGGCGGAACGAGCCAGTTGCCGGCGCCCGAGAGCAGAGTCACCCGGCCGCTGCCGAACGGGTGAAAGCTGCCGAACATCTCCTGGAGCCGGCTGAGCTTGATATCGAGGCCGGCCAAGCCCACGACCCGGCCCTCCGCGCGGAGCGGTACCGAGACGGAGGTGATGAGATCGCCCGTGGTGCTCCGATACGGCTCGGTCAGGAGGCTCTTGCCCGTCGTGAGCGGCGCGGCATACCAGGGCTCCTCGGGCACGATCTCGAAGGTGCTGAATTCGATCGCATCCGCCTTGGTCTTGGTCCAGTACGGCGTGAACAAGCCGGTCTTGTTGACCGCCTCCTGGCCGGAGATCTTCGAGGCCAGGGGCCGGTCGGTCGTTTCGGAGACCCAGGAGCCGAAGGCGACCGGATAGTTCTGCAAGACGGCTTTGGTGACGGCGAGGATGTCGGAGCGCTTCGCCGCGCCGCCCTCGATCAGGGCGGAGAGGCTGGCCGTCATGCTGACGGCCGCGGAGACCGGCTCGGCGAGCTCGGTCGAGACCCGTCCGGCGAACCCGGCGGCTTTCTCCGTCGCCTGGGCCGTGAAGTCCGCCCGGATGCGCGCATCGGCGTTCCATCCCGAGATGACCAGCAGGCCGAGGATGACCAGCGCCACTGCGCCGCCCGTCGCGATCGCGAGCTGATTGCCCACGCTTGTCCGGAACGTCATGCCGGCCCCTGCCCCGATATCGATCCCATGTCCGGAATTTTATAAACTTCAGCTAGAAAAGGTCAAAAGTCGGAGCCGGCTGCACGGAATAATATCGTCAAATTCAGGTATTTCTATTCAGGCATTGAAATTAGATCAGAGGGATTAAATACAGATATATTCTGTTTATCTATTTCCAGTCAGAGACATTGCTATATTTTATCGAAGTCTTCGCAATATGTCGGTTTTGGTAAAAAAATATCCCGGGCGGAGGCCCGGGATTCTGGTTCGATCTTGGAGTCTTTCACAAAAAACCCGCCGCACGGGGCCGTGCGGCGGGGGTCTCTCGCGAGAGAAAGCTTTGTGAGAAAGCTCTTAGTACGAGCCGAACTTGTAGTTCAGGCCAGCGCGGACGACGGCGAAGTCGTTCGTGTTGCGGCTGGTGTTGCCGGTGACGGCGTAGACCGGCAGGACGGCGCCGGAGTTGAGGGCAGCGCCGACCAGCGGGAGGCCGGTGCGGTTGCGGTCCAGGCTCACGTACAGACCTTCGACCTTGAACGTCACCGCCGACGAGCGGAAGAAGTTCAGGAACGAGTCGGTGGGGAGCGCGAACTCGGCGCCGCCGCCGACGGTGTAGCCGGTCTTGAAGTCGTCGCGACGGCCAGCGAAGTTCTGGAAGGCGACGCCCTGGGTGCCCTGGTCGCCGGTGGCGTAAGCGAAACCGCCGGTGGCGTACACGAGGGTCTTGTCAAAGGCGTAGCCGAGGCGGCCGCGCACGGTGCCGAAGAAGTCCAGCGTGTTCAGGGTGCCGTTGACCGGGATGAAGCCCGGATTGATCGCGGCGGCGTTCGTGGCGTAGCGCGGACGACCACCGAAATCGAGGTACTGCGCGTCGGCCTCGAAGCCGATCACGACGCCCGAGCCCGGGGTGAACTGGTAGTTGTAGCCGATCTGGCCACCGCCCGAGAAACCTTCGCGGTTGTTGCGGTTGTAGATCAGCGAGGAGCCGAGCGGCGCCAGAGCGCGGTACGGCACGAGGCCGTTGGCGCCCAGCACGGCCGGGCTGCCGGCGGTCTGCACGAAGCCGCGGTTGCTGTCGGTGTCGCTGGCGTCGAAGGCGTAGCCGGCGTTGATACCGAAGTAAAAGCCGGTCCAGGTGAACACCGGAACGGGGGTGAACACCGGCGGCGGCGCGGCGCGACGCGGCAGGTCGGCGGCGGAAGCGGCGGCGGTAAGCGCGGTGAATGCCGCGAGAGAGGTGAGAAGCGTCTTCATTCCAGTGATCCCCAGCACAAGCCCGATCGACGCCGAAGTTATGGGATCGGACCTGCCGGGGATGTAGCTTCGCTGCCACAGCCAGGGGAAAGCGTGGCCGTTGGAGACATTTCGCGGGGTCGAATGCGGCGAATCAACGGCGATTAGTGGGCCGTTAACCCAACTTCTCAAAAAAGCCAGCGCCCAAGACAAAGGCGCGCTGCGACTCAGACCGGCGGCGTATCATTGGCGGCGAGCACAAGACCGGCCAAGTAGAGCGAGCCGCAGATCAGGATGCGGGGCGGCTGCTCGAAGGCGATATCCTTCACCTGCGCCAGCGCCGCCTCGATGCTCGGGGCGGTCCGGGTCGAGAGACCGACGCCCTCACCGATCCGCGCCACCTCCTCGGCCGGCCGCGCCGCCATCGAGGTGGTGATCGGGACCGCGATCAACGCCCGGGCCAGGCCGACGAAGTTGCGCAGGAAGCCGTCGGCGTCCTTGGTGCTGAGCAGGCCCACGATCAGCACCAGCGGCACGTCGCTGCGCTCGCCGAGATCGGCCATGGCGGCGGCGAGGATCCGGCCGCCGTCGATGTTGTGGCCGCCGTCGAGCCACAGCTCGGCGCCGGGATCGAGCTGGGCGGCCAGTCGCCCGCGGCCGAGGCGTTGCAGCCGCCCGGGCCAGTCGACCTCGACGAGGCCCCGCTCCAGGGCGGCGTTGCCGATATCGCCGAAGCCTGCTGCCCGCAGGGCCGTGATCGCGGTGGCGGCGTTGACCAATTGATGGCGCCCGGCCAGCCGCGGCCTGGGCAGATCGAACAGGTCGGTCTCGTCCTGGTAGACCATGCGGCCACGCTCGTCGTGCGCGGAGAAATCCTGGTTGCCGATCAGGACCGGGGTCGCGCCCACGGCTTCGGCGTGCCGGCACAGCACGGCGTCGGCCTCGGCATAGTCCTGCGCGGCGATCACCGCCGGGCAGCCGCGCTTGAAGATCCCGGCCTTCTCGGCGGCCACCGACTCGACCGTGTCGCCGAGATACTCGGCATGGTCACGCCCGATCGGGGTCACGACCGCGCAGGCCGGCTGGGCGATGACGTTGGTGGCATCGAGCCGTCCGCCGAGACCGACTTCCAGCAGCAGCACGTCGGCCCGGCTTTCCGAGAACAGCAGCAACGCCGCCGCCGTGGTGATCTCGAACATCGTGATCGGCTCGCCGGCATTGGCGGCCTCGCAGCGGGAGAACGCGTCGGCCAGCCGGTCCTCGTCCACGAACTGCCCGCCGCCGATCCCGCCGAGCCGGATCCGCTCGTGGAACCGGACGAGGTGGGGCGAGGTGTAGACGTGGGCGGCCAGGCTCCCGGCCTCGAGGATCGCCCGCATGAACGCGATGGTCGATCCCTTGCCGTTGGTCCCGGCGACGTGGATCACCGGCGGCAGGCGCCGCTCCGGGTGGTTCAACCGGGCCAGCAGCCGCTCGATCCGGCCCAGCGACAGGTCGATGGTGCGCGGATGGAGCGCGAGGAATCGCGCCATGAGGGCGTCGGAGGAGGCCATGCGGCGGGCTAGGCCGCGGCCTGGGCGGGACCCGGCGCCTCGGCTGTCGCGGCGTTGGTCAGGAGGCCGCAGATCCGGGCGATCGTCTCCTTCAGGGCGTGCCGGTGGACCACTTGGTCGACCATGCCGTGCTCGCGCAGGTACTCGGCGCGCTGGAACCCGTCCGGCAGCTTCTCCCGGATGGTCTGCTCGATCACACGGGGGCCGGCGAAGCAGATCAGCGCGCCCGGTTCGGCGAGATGCACGTCGCCGAGCATGGCGTAGGAGGCGGTGACGCCACCGGTGGTCGGGTTGGTCAGCACCACGATATAGGGCAGGCGCGCGGCGTTGAGTCGGCGCACCGCCACGGTGGTCCGGGGCATCTGCATCAGCGACAGGATGCCCTCCTGCATGCGGGCGCCGCCCGAGGCCGAGAACAGCACGTACGGCGTACGCTTCTCCAGGGCGGTCTCGGCACCGCGCACGAAGGCCTCGCCCGCCGCCATGCCGAGGGAGCCGGCCATGAAGCCGAATTCCTGCGCCGCCAGGGTCATCGGCAGGCCGCCAACCCGGCCGAAGCCGATCTTGAACGCGTCCTGCA
This sequence comes from Methylobacterium sp. E-066, assembly GCF_022829635.1. Lineage (GTDB taxonomy): Bacteria > Pseudomonadota > Alphaproteobacteria > Rhizobiales > Beijerinckiaceae > Methylobacterium. The sequence goes on along the minus strand of NZ_JAKSYO010000125.1, from coordinate 77,773 downwards.
GCCCGGTCTTGGCGCGGGCCTCCTTGAGCCGGTCGACGTAGCGCTTCTCGTCGCGGAACTTAAGCGGGTCGGTGGCGACCTCGGGGAGCGCCACGTCGATCCAGGTGCCCTCGTCGAACATCATCTTGAGGCGCGCGGCGGCGCTCATCTTCAAGTGATGCTCGGAGCCGGGGATCACCCAATGGTTGGCCTCCACCTCCTTGTGGAACACCATCTGGCCGGTATCCGGGCACTTGACCCAGAGATTCTCCGGCGTCTCGCGCTTGAACAGGGTCTTGATCCGGGGGCGCACCACCTCCGAGATCCAGTTCATCGGTTCGACCATCGACTCGTGTCCGTTCGCTTCAAGCTCGCGCTGATATCAGGTGGTGGATCCCCCGGCGCCAGGGGGCGCGGGAATCCCAGGCTCAGGCCGCCCGGTCCACGCCTCCCGCGCGGACGCCGGCGGCGAGGTCCCGCACCAGCGCCTCCACGGCCGGGACGGTGCCGGCCTGAGGCCGTCCCTCGGCATCGAGCGAGCGGACCAGCGTGTCCACCAGCGCCGAGCCGACCACGACGCCGTCGGCGCCCTTGGCGATCGCCGTCGCGTGGGCGCCGGTCTTCACCCCGAAACCCACCACCACGGGCAGGTCTGTGTGGCGGCGGATGCGGGCGACCGCCTCCGAGACCTTGCCGAAATCCGGCGTCGCCGTGCCGGTGATGCCGGTGATCGACACGTAGTAGACGAAGCCTGCGGTGTTCGCGAGCACGGCCGGGAGCCGGCGCTCGTCGGTGGTGGGCGTGGCGAGCCGGATGAAGGCGAGCCCCTTGGCCAAGGCCGGCAGGCACAGCTCGGAATCCTCTTCCGGCGGCAGGTCGACGACGATCAGCCCGTCGACCCCGGCCGCCACGGCGTCGTCCAGAAACCGCTCGACCCCGTAGGTGTGGATCGGGTTGAAGTAGCCCATCAGCACGATCGGCGTGCCGTCATTCTCCGCGCGGAAGCGGCGCACGAGGTCGAGGGTACCGGCGACGCCCTGGCCAGCCTTGAGAGCGCGCAGGCCCGCAGCCTGGATCGCCGGGCCGTCGGCCATCGGGTCCGTGAAGGGCAGGCCGAATTCCAGGATATCGGCGCCGGCGCCGGGCAGCGCCTTCAGAACCTCTAGGGAGGTCTCCGGGTCGGGATCGCCCGCCATCACGTAGGTGACGAGGACGGCCCGGTTCTCCGCGCGGGCGCGGGCGAAGGTGGCGTCGATGCGGCTCGGCATGGATCTGATACGGGTTTTCGCGACGAAGGGACGGGATCCGGCCCAGGATTACCTCCGCGCTACACCATCGGCGTCGGCCCGTGAAGCGCTCGCCCCTGCGGCCTCGCGGTGGCCGGACCCCGCCTTGTCGGACGGATCGCAGACTCCATCTCCCGGCGTCCACCCCCTGGAAGATGAGGAGCGCGACATGGCGAAGGCCGACAAGCACCACATGGGCCCGGGCGGTCAGGGCAAGGGCTCGGGCAGCGGCGGCATGACCGATCTGCCGGACGGCGTGCTCGGCGAGAACGAGGTCCTGAGCAACCGGGACAAGTCTCGCCACGGCGACGAACGCGGACTCGATGGCAAGGCGGTCCAGACCGACCAGTACCAGGACCATGCAGCCAACCGGCAGGCGCCCGGCTCCGAGACCGAAGAGTCCTGAGGCCGGTCAACGGCGACCGGGCGGGCAGCGGCCGTGCGTGCGGCGCGGTTGTCCGCCCGCCCCGGCCCGCGTAGCCCTCGGGCATGAGTCTCGAAACACTCCCGACGCGCCGCTTTTCCGCCTTCCTGTTCGACATGGACGGCACGATCATCAGCTCGATCGCCTCGGCGGAGCGGGCCTGGACGCGCTGGGCGCAAGGCCACGGCCTCGACGTGGCGACCTTCCTGCCGACGATCCATGGCGTGCGCTCGGTGGACACGATCCGCCGGCTCGGCCTGCCCGGCGTCGATCCCGAGGCCGAGGCCGCGGCGATCACCCGGGCGGAGATCGAGGATGTCGGCGACATCGCCGAGATCCCGGGCGCCCGGGCCTTCCTGCGGGCGCTTCCTGCGGAGCGTTGGGCGATCGTGACCTCGGCGCCCCGGCAACTCGCCCTGCGCCGCCTGGAGGCCACCGCCATGCCGGTCCCGGCCGTACTCGTCGCCGCCGAGGACATCGATCAGGGCAAACCCGCCCCCGATTGCTTTTTGCTGGGCGCCGAGCGCCTGGGCGTCGCGGCTGCGGATTGCCTGGTGTTCGAGGATGCCCCGGCCGGCATCCGGGCCGGCGAGGCGGCGGGCGCCAGCGTCGTGGTGGTCACCGCCACCCATCATGCGCCGATCGAGACGCGGCATGCGACGATCCCGGATTATCGCGCGCTGACCGTCGATGCCGGGCCGGACGGGTTGCGCGTCGTCGGCGTCCGCTAACCGCGCTCAATGCGGTCACTCGGAACCTGTTTGATGCGTCTATCCCACCCAACCCCCTCATCCTGAGGCGACGGAGCGAAGCGGAGGCCTCGAAGGAGCCCTCCAGCCAGCCGGGCGATCCCTGGAGGGCTCCTTCGAGGCTGCTGCGCAGAACCTCAGGATGAGGGGAGAGATCGGGATCTCGATCGACTAAAACCGTGGTGCGAGTGCGATCACGCGGTCAAACAGGCTTTCAGGACCCCGCATCGAGACATACGCTTCTCCCAACGGTCCAGGATCTGCGCCGCCGCCCGCGCCCCCACCCCGTCATTCCGGGGCCGCGAAGCGGCGCCCGGAATCCAGAAACACAGGTGGCGCAAGGCCTTGCAATGTCGGCGGCTCTGGATTCCGGGCTCGCCTACAGCGCCCCGGAATGACGGGGTGGGTCACTTCGCGGTCGCCGGAATGCCGCTTGCAGAATGGATGAGCGCGACCGGAAAGGCCGCGCCCCGGAATTGACTTCTCCCCGCCGAACCGCGGCAATATCCGGGCACGAAGTCAGACACCGAACCGGGACAGCGAGCGCATGACCAAGCCGAACGGCGTCCCGGGCCTCTTCGAGACCGTGGAGGGGCAGCGGCTCGTGCAGGCGCGGACCGATCCGGCCTGGCGGCGCTGGGGGCCGTATCTCAGCGATCGGCAATGGGGCACGGTGCGTGAGGATTACAGCGCCGACGGCGAGGCCTGGGATTCGCTGCCCCACGACCACGCCCGGTCCCGGGCCTATCGGTGGGGCGAGGACGGGATCGGCGGCTTCGGCGACCGGCACCTGAACTGGTGCCTCGCGCTCGCCCTGTGGAACGGCCGCGACCCGATCCTGAAGGAGCGCCTGTTCGGCCTCACCAACGCCGAGGGCAACCACGGCGAGGACGTGAAGGAGCTCTATTACTACCTCGACGGCGTTCCGACCCACGCCTTCATGCGGATGCTCTACAAGTACCCGCAGGGCGCGTTCCCCTACGAGCGCCTGCTCGAAGAGAACCGCCGCCGCGGCCTCGACGATCCGGAATTCGAGCTGCTCGAGACCGGCCTGTTCGACGAAGGCCGCTACTTCGATGTCGAGATCGCCTACGCCAAGGCCGGCCCCGACGACGTGCTGATGCGGGTCACCGCCACCAATCGCGGTCCCGAAACCGCCGACCTCACCCTGCTGCCGCAGCTCTGGGCCCGGAACCTGTGGTCGTGGAAGGCCGGCACCGAGAAGCCGGAGCTGTCCGCCGGCTCGGACGGGTCTGTCTGGGCGCGCCATCCGAGCGTGGCGCCGATGCGCTTCTTCGCCGAGGACGCGGCCGAGTTGCTGTTCACCGAGAACGAGACCAACACCCACCGGCTGTTCGGCACCGGCCCGGAGGCCGGGTTCTACAAGGACGGGATCGATCGGCGCGTCGTCCAGGGCGAGGCGGGGGCGGCCAACCATCTGTCCGGCACGAAATGCGCGGCCCGTTACGACCTGCATCTCGGCCCCAGCGAGTCGCGCACCCTGCGGTTGCGGCTGCGCCCCGAGACCGCGCCCGGCGAGCCCTTCGCGGATTTCGATGCGGTGTTCGCGGCCCGCGAGGACGAGGCGGATGCGTTCTACGGCGCCCTGCAGGCCGCGATCCCCGATCCCGAGATGCGGCTCGTGCAGCGGCAGGCGCTGGCCGGCATGCTGTGGTCGAAGCAGCTTTATCATTACGACGTGCGCGAATGGCTGGCCGGCGATCCGGCGCAGCCGGCCCCCGCCCCCGCGCGCCGGCACGGCCGCAACGCCGATTGGGCGCATCTGCGCGCCAACGACATCATCTCGATGCCGGATGCCTGGGAATACCCCTGGTTCGCCTCCTGGGACCTCGCCCTCCAGGCGATCGTGTTCGCGCTGATCGACCCGGATTTCGCCAAGAACCAGCTCCTGCTGCTGGTGGACGAGGCCTATGCCCACCCGAATGCGGCGCTGCCGGCCTACGAATGGGGGTTCGGGGATGCCAACCCGCCGATCCACGGTCTCGCCGCCTGGCGGGTGTTCGAGCTGGACCGGGCGCTCACCGGCACCCCCGACCACGTGTTCCTCAAGCGGATCTTCAACAAGCTGACCCTGAACTTCACCTGGTGGGTGAACCGCAAGGATTCCGACGACCGCAACCTGTTCCAGGGCGGTTTCCTGGGGCTCGATAATATCGGCATCTTCGACCGCTCGAAGCCGGTCGGCGACGGCGCCACCCTCACCCAGTCCGACGCGACCGCCTGGATGGCGGCCTACGCCCTCAACCTGATGCGCATCGCCATCGAGCTGGCGCTCCAGGACCCGACCTACGAGGACATGGCGGAAAAGTTCTTCGAGCACTTTCTGCTCATCGCGGCGGCGACCGGCGACGGCGTCTGGGACGAGGCGGACGGGTTCTTCTACGACGTCATCGAGACCCGCGACGGTCACCGCCTGCCGATCCGGGTGCGGACCATGGTCGGCCTGATCCCGATCTTCGCGGTCACGACGATCAGCGCGCATGATCTGGACAAGCTGCCCGCGCTCCGGAACCGGATGCGGTTCTTCCTGGAAAACCGCCCGGACCTGGCGGCCCTGGTCTCGCGCTGGAGCGTACCCGGCGAAGGTCAGACCGTGCTGCTGTCGCTGCTGCGCGGCCACCGGCTGAAGGCCTTGCTGCACCGGGCCCTCGACCCGGCGGAGTTCCTGTCGGAGCATGGGTTGCGGGCGGTCTCGCGCAGCTATGCGGACCAGCCGTTCTGCTTCCCCTGGGACGGCCGGGACATGGGGCTCGCCTACGAACCGGCGGAATCGCGCTCCCGCCTGTTCGGCGGCAATTCGAACTGGCGCGGGCCGGTCTGGATGCCGGTCAATTATTTGCTGATCGCCGGGCTGAACCAGTTCTTCGCCTATTACGGCCCGGATTTCCGCGTCGAGGCGCCGACCGGCTCGGGGCGGACCTACTCGCTCCGGGAGATCGCGGAGAAACTGTCGCGACGCCTCATTGGCCTCTCGACCCGCGGCTCGGATGGGCACCGACCGGTCTACGGAGACAGCCGGATCGAGCAGGAGGACCCGCATTTCCGGGATCTGGTGCTGTTCTACGAATATTACCACGGCGACACCGGACGTGGTGTCGGCGCCTCGCATCAGACCGGCTGGTCCGGCCTCGTGGCCCTGCTGATCCAAGAGGTTTCGACGGCGGAAGGCCGGCCGTGACGCACACGGCCGGCCCTGCCCGACATGACGTCAACCGTCGTTATTCCGCCGCCTGCTGCATCCGCAGCTTCTGGCCGAGCCCGATCTCGCGCGAGATCTTCGAGCGCCGGGCGCTGTAGGCCGCCGAGACCAGGGGGTAATCCACCGGCAGGCCCCACTTGGCCTTGTAGGCCTCCGGGGTGAGGCCGCGCAGGGTCAGGTGCCGGCGCAAGGCCTTGTAGGACTTGCCGTCCTCGAAGCTCATGATCGTGTCAGGCCGGATCGAGGCGCGGATTTGTGCCTCGGTCGGCCGCTGGACCTGCCGCTCCACCGGCGCATCGAGCGCCGTGATCGAGCGGTGAACTTCGGACAAAAGGCTCGGGAGAACGGCGGCCGGCACGCTGTTCTTGGTCACGTAGGCGCTTAGGATCTTGGCGGCGAGTTCGACGCTCGGAGAGGTCGTCAGCATTGTCATCTCCCAAGGTTTTTAGTCGGACGATGCGGCTTTGTCGGGTCGATAGAGGGCAGTGCTGTCGGCTGCCGGTGATGGAGCCCGGAACAGAAATCCGGTCCGCCCTGGGGCAGCGCGTGGTGGCATTATGCGCCGGCTCGCTACGCTTACAACCACTGCGAGCATCTATTGCGCGGCTGTTTCTACTTAGAATTGATAATTCAGGTCAATGTCGAATTAACACGCGGCCTATGCGGCGGCTCGGGTGCGGTATTGAAGACTCACCGGACCTGTAGGGCCGAGAGCCGAGAGGGTTGCGCATGGAGGTTCTGGTTGTCGGTGCCGGTGTCGTCGGCTTGGCCGTGGGACGGGCCTTTGCCCTGAACGGGCATGCCGTTATCGTGGCGGAGGCCGAGGCGGCGTTCGGGACCGGCGTCTCGGCCCGCAGCTCCGAGGTGATCCATGGCGGCATGTACTACCCGTCCGGTTCCGCGCGCGCCCGCCACTGCGTGGATGGCGCCGAGAAGTTGTACAACTTCTGCGCGAATCACGGGGTGCCACATCGCGCCTGCGGCAAGTTGATCGTCGCCGGCGACGACGCGGAGGCCGACACGATCGCGGCGATCCGCCAGCAGGGCGAGGCGAACGGCGTCCCCGACCTGGAGCTGCTCGACACCGCGGCGGCCAAGCGCCTGGAGCCCAGCCTCGCCTGCACGCTGGCCCTGCATGCGCCCCGAACCGGGATCGTCGACAGCCACGCGCTGATGCTGGCGCTCCTCGGCGTGATCGAGGATCACGGCGGCGCCCTGGCGCTGCGCACGCCGGTAGAGCGCCTGTCCCGGCGGGACGGCCAATGGCACGCGGCCTTCGGCGGCAGCGAGCCGGGGGCGATGGCCTTCGACGCCGTCATCAACGCCGCGAGCTTCGGAGCACCCACCCTCGCGGCGCGGACGGAGGGCTATCCGGCCGACCGGGTGCCGGTGCTGCGCCTGGCGCGGGGGAATTACTTCGGTTGCACCGGAAAGCCGGCTTTCTCGCGCCTGATCTATCCGGCGCCGCGGATCGACGGCGGCCTGGGCATCCACCTCACCCTCGATCTCGCCGGCCGCACCCGGTTCGGGCCCGACGTGGAATGGGTTGAGCGCTTCGACTACCAGGTGGACCCGCAGAGGGCGGACAGTTTCTACGGCGCGATCCGCCGCTACTGGCCGGGCCTGCCGGACGCGGCGCTCTACCCGGACTACGCCGGGTTGCGTCCGAAGCTCACCGGCCCGGGCGAGCCGGCGGCGGACTTTTGGATCGACGGACCGGCTGAGCACGGGCTCCCCGGGATCGTCCACCTGTTCGGGATCGAGAGCCCGGGGCTGACGTCCAGCTTGTCGCTTGCGGAGGCGGTCATCGGGCAGCTCGACGCCTGAATGCTCAGAACAGCAGGTGCAGCGCCAGGGGCGCGAGGATCGCGGTCAGGAACGCGTTCAACCCCATGGCGATGCCCGCGAAGGTGCCGGCCGTCTCGCTGACTTGAAAGGCCCGGGCGGTGCCGATGCCGTGGGCCGCGAGCGCCGCCGCGAAGCCGCGGGCGCGCATGTCGGTGATCCGCAAAAGATTCATCAGCGGCGTCACCAGGATCGCCCCGATGATGCCGGTGAGGATCACCAGGATCGCGGTCAGCGTCGGGTCGCCGCCCAGCGCCTCGGCGATGCCCATGGCCACCCCGGAGGTCACGGATTTCGGTGCGAGCGAGATCAGGATCGGTTGCGGGATGTCGAGCAGCCGCGCCAGCACGATGACCACGGCCAGCGTCGTGGCGGCCCCGGCCACCAGGGCGGCCAGCATCGGCACCAGGGCGCGCAGGACCGTAGCCCGGCGCTCGTAGAGCGGCATGGCCAGCACCACGGTCGCCGGTCCGAGCAGGAAGTGGACGAACTGTGCGCCCTCGAAATAGGTCGGATACGGCGTGCCGGTGACCGCCAGGACGGTGCCGACCAGGATCACCGTGATCAGCACCGGGTTGGCGATCGGATGGCGTCCGGTGGCGACGGCGATCCGGTCGGCCAGGACGTAGGAGGTCAGGGTCACGGTCAGCCACAGCAGCGGCGTGCGGGCGAGATAGACCCAGAGCGAGAAGTCGCCGGACAAAGCTCAGGCCTCCCCGTCGGGCCGGCGCCGCTCGACCCGGGACGCGACGGCGCGGAACACCAGCACGGTCACCAGCAGCGACAGGGCGGTCGAGACCACCAGCACGATGGCGAGCTTGAGCCCCTGCGCCCGGAGCAGGTCGAGGCGGCCGACGACGCCGACGCCGGCCGGCACGAACATCAGCGACAGGTTCATCAGGAGCCCCCGCGCCGTGGTCTCGAGGGTGCCGTCGGTCAGGGGCTTCGGCAGGACGCGCGGCAGGCCGAGGCGGCTGTCGCGCAGCAGAAGGAAGCCGAACATCAGCCCCATGCCGATCACCGGCCCCGGGATCGGCACGCCAGCCCCGCGGGCCAGGGCCTCACCCAGGAGCTGGGCGAGCAGGATCAGCGCCAGGCTGGCGATCATCGTCCGGGACCGTGCGGTCAGACGGCGCCGACGCCGTGCTGCCCGGTTCGCCGGGCCGCGGTGACCGCCGCCTCGTCGAAGCCGAGCAACCGGCCGAGGCGCTCGACCAGCGCCTCCTCGAATTCGTCGACGGTCCCGTCCGCGGCGGCCACCGACCAGGCCATGGTCAGCAGTTCCTGCCGCTCGGCCTTGTTGGCCTCGTGCGGGATCATCTCGACGAGGCTCGCCACGTCGCGGGTCTCGGCATCGATCGCGGCGGCGCGCTCGATCAGCGCCCGGGCGGCGTCCGGCCCCTCGGCGTAGCGGCCCTGCACGATCCGGGACAGGCGTTCGCTCTCGGCGGGCGCCAGGATGCCGTCGACCCGGGCGACGTGCACGAGCAGCGCGGTGGCCGCGAGATGGGTATCGTCCACCGGCTCGGAGACGCCGACGCCGAGGGCCTCGGTCGCGTAGGCGCGCAGGCGTGCGATCAGGGACATGTCGGCTCCGAGGGTTCCTGACGGCACAGTTCGGTTCGTGCGACCCGCCGTCAAGGATAGCGCATCACGTGGACGTGAAGCGTGGCATTGGTGCATCGATCAGCGCTTCGCCGCCTCGGTCGCCCCCGCGACCAGGGGCGCCAGGATCGCGTCCGCCGCACGCACGATCGCCGGGCCGGCTTGCGTGGGCGTTCCGGCCTGGAACGGCGGCTCCGGGGCGTATTCGGCGACGAGTTGGGCGGTGCGGGCATAGTCCGGGCCGCGCAGGCGGGCGGCCAGTGCCAGGGCGAGATCGAGCCCGGCCGAGATGCCGGCCGCCGTGGCCCGATCGCGGTCGAACACGACCCGCTCGGCCACCGGGACGGCGCCGAGCAGCGGCAGAACCGCGTCGCGCACGCACCAATGCGAGGTGGCGCGATAGCCCCTGAGCAGACCGGCCGCCCCGAGGATCAGCGAGCCGGTGCAGACGCTCGTCACCCAGGTGGCACGAGCGGCGCGGTCGCGCAGGAAGGCCAGCAGCGCCGCGTCGCGCATCTGCGCCGGCGTGCCATCGCCGCCGGGGACGAAGAGGACGTCGAGATCGGGCGGGCAGGCTTCGAAGGCATGCGTCGCCACGAGGCCCAGGCCCGTATCGCTGGCGATGGGGCCTGCGGATTGCGCCACCAGGTACAGGCTGCCGGGAGCCAGGCCGGCCAGCAGCGCCTGCGGTCCGACCAGATCGAGGGCGGTCATGCCCGGATACAGGATCATGGCGATCCGGACCGGACGGTCCTGCGGGATCGGGGCCGGCGCGTCGGCGGCTTCGGACCGGGCCGGCCCGAAAGCCGCCGCGGCGGCACCGGCGGCGATCACGGCCCTGCGGCTGAGATCCGGCGGCGTCACGCCCGGGCCGGGCGGGTTACAGCGGCCACGCGGCGTCCCGGTAGGCGCTGTCCCAGAACAGCCATTCGAGCCGCGTCGCCTGCGTGAAGGCGTCGTGCATGCGCGCGAGCGTACCCGGGGAAGCCTGCTCCGCCGCGCGGTCGGTAGCGGCGATCATCCCCGCCACCGCCGCGGCGAACTCCTCGCCCGCATAGGTATCGATCCAGGCCCGGTAGGGATTGTCCGCGACCGCCCGGGCGAAGATGTCGTCGCCCACCGCCTTGTAGATCCAGAAGCACGGCAGCAGGGCCGCGCACAGCACCTCGAACGGCTCGGCATAGGCCGTGGCGAGCAGGTAGGAGACGTAGTGGTGGCAAGCGGGCGTCAGCGGCGTGCCCGCAAACGTCTCCGGGCCGATCCCGTAATCGCGGAAGAAGCCGCCATGGAGGGCGCGCTCGACCACGATGGCGTCCTGCGCGGCGCGGGAGAACTGGACGATCCCGTCCGGGTCCGGCGCCTTCGCGGCGGCGAGGCTCAGCGCCCGGCCGAAGCCGATCAAGTAATGCGCGTCCTGGACGATGTAGTGGCGGAACCTGTCCTGCCGCAGCGTGCCGGCGGCGAGCTCCCCGTTGAACGGCATCGTCCGGATGGTCTCGTAGGCCGCCGCGTTGCGCGCCCAGGCCTCCCGGGAGAAGGAATTTGGGCCCCGGTCACCATCGGTCAAAGGCACCTCCTGCCCAGTCTCAGCTACAGGATATTCAGGTTCGCCTGGCGGACGCCAGCACATCATGCGCCGGAGAAAGCGCAGGTCCCCTATCCCGTGCGGGAGAGGGACAGGGTGAGGGATGCGACCTCTCCGGAAAGACCGGGTCCCTCACCCCCACCCTCTCCCGCACGGGAGAGGGGGCGCGTCGCAGCTTTCAGGAGCGATGGCGCTTCGAACCCGTGTGGCCGAAGCCGGTTCACGGCAGGCTGTCTATCTATCCCGGACATCGGCGCCACCGTTCAGGGGATCGCATTACCCCTGCCGCTGGGCGTGCGTGACGGCCACGTGGATCAGCTCGGCCAGAGTCCGCACGCCGAGCTTCTGGCGCATCTGCGAACAGGCGTTGGTGACGGTCTTGTAGCTCACCGACAGGTCGGCCGCGATGGCGCCGTAGGAGCGGCCTTGCGCGAGACGCGCCAGGATCTGCTGCTCGCGGGGGGTGAGCTGGGATTCCGGGGTGCGCCGGGCATCGGCGCGCAGCATCGCGACCTCGGTGGCGAGCCGGCGGTCGAGATAGACCTCGCCGACCCGGACCTTGCCGAACGCCTCGAACAGCTCGGCCGAGGCGTGGTCCTTCAACACGTAGCCGAGCGCCCCGGCCTCCAGGGCGCGCGCGACGATCACCGGATCGTTGTGCATGCTGAACACCAGGATCCGCGTCTCCGGCGCGACCGCGCGGATGCGGCGGATCAGGCCGAGCCCGGCCATGCCGCTGCCCTGGAAGGTCAGGTCGCAGATCACCACCGGCGGCCGCAGCCGGTGGAAGATCCGGTAGCCGCCGACCACCGTGGTCGCCTCCGCGATGGTCTCGACGCCGGAATCCTCGAGGACCCGTCGACAGCCCTGGAGGACGATCGGGTGATCGTCGATCACGAGGACCGGCAGGCGTGTGGCGGCGGCGTCGATCTGGGAGGCGATGGCGTTCATGCGCTCGGCGCGTTGTTGTTCTCGTCGACCCGCTCCGGCGGAACGGGGATCATGATCGTGACGATTGCGCCGGGGCCGGCATTGTCAAGGGCGAAGGTCCCATCCAGTGCCTCGACACGCTCGCGCATCCCCGAGAGACCGAGGCCGGTGCGGTGTTCGGCGGGGATTCCCGTGCCGTCGTCGCGGATCGTGACGTGCAGTCTGCCAACCGCCTCGATGGCCTCGGCCTCGACCCGGGTGGCACTGCCGTGGCGCACGGCGTTGGTCGCGCTCTCCTGCACGCAGCGGAAGATGGTGAGGTCGACGAGGTCGCCGTAGCCGCGGGCCAAGCCGTCGAACCGGCCGACGAAGCTGGTGCCGGGATGCCGCTGGCCGAAGCCCCGCAGCAGCAGGTCGAGGCAGGTGGAGAGCGGCGCCTGCCCGAGCCCGTGCGGACGCAGGCGGTTCAGCAGCTCCCGGTTGACGGTCTGGACCTGCCCGACGATGGCGCTGATCTCGGCCGCCCGGGCGGCGAGTTTTTCGCGATTGGGCTCGGCCGGGCCGGAGGCGATCCGGGCGATCGAGGCGGCGTTGGCCTCCAGGGCGAACAGGCAGGGGCCGAACTCGTCGTGCAGTTCGAGTGCGGTGCGGCGGCGCTCATCGTCCTGGGCGGTGAGCAGCTGACGGTTGAGGCGGCCGTTGGCGCCGCGCACCTCGCTGAGGGCCTCGGCGACCTTGTTGAACCGCTCGGCGATCACCGCCAGCTCGCGGGCACCGGGGGGTTCCAGGCGCGCGGTATAGTCGTGATGCTCCAGTTGCGTCAGGCCGGCGCCCAGCCGTTGCAGCGGCGCCAGGATGCGGCCGAGGGCCAGATAGAGCGCGATCAGCATCGCGGCATTGATCGCCAGGGTGGTCATCGAGAGCGCCCGGGCATAGCCCCAAATCTCGTCGATCTCGTCCATCGGCTGGGTGGTGATCTGCGCGGTGCCCAGCGTCTGGCCATTGACGACGATCGGCAGGGTGTGGCGCTCGATCGGCGGCATGATCAGGTCGGCGAACCAGCGCGGCGCCTCGCGCTCGGATTTATGCGGCGGCATCGGCTTACCGACTTGGTCGCCGTCCGGTTCGAGGACGGCGACCCGGACGTGGCGCAGAACCTTGAAGCGCAGATCCAGGGTCTGGAGCAGCGTGTCGGGCGAGGTCGTGTCGGACAGGCGGATCGTGTCGGCGACCAGGGACTCGACGGTGGCAAGCGAGGCGCGCGTCTCGACCCGCACCGCATTGCGGGCGTTGAGGACGATCACCCCGCAGGAGACCAAGGCCGCCAACGCGTCGATGAACAGCACTACTGCGACGAGCCGCGCCCGGGTCGACCCATCGGCCCAGGGCCGGAAGCCGGCGCGGCGGGATGTCGGCGGCGGCGCAGATGTCGGAAGCAGGCTCGGTGTCGTATCCACGGTCAGACGCATAGCGGGCGTATCGCCGAAGTCCATGCCCCGGCCCGGCGCGGAAGAGGGGTTCATCCGCCCCGCCGGGGTGGAACCGATGACGGATTCTTAAGCGGCTTCGGCTTATCTTGTGGATAGCCGATCCTCGACTGGCCGGGCACGCAATTCGAGCCGACATCTTTGCGCCGTATTGCGGTTCCTCTATCGACTCTGGAGTCGACCCATCTCCGAATAAGGGAGAGAGGCGGCCGGTCATGGGGAGCCCGGTCGCGCGCGTCGTGCATCGTGTCTAGAGACCCCGGACCATGATCGATCTCGCCCTGGACCCGTCCGATACAAGACCGCATCGGTCGCCGGAGGCCCGTCCCGGACGCAAATCCAATCTGCGGCTCGTCCTGGTCGGGCTGGTCGGCGCGAGTGCCGTCGCGGGCTTCGGCGTCGCCGCCTCGACCCTGATGGCCGGGCTCGCCGCCCCCACGCCGGTCAAGCGCGCGCCGATGAGCCGGGCCGCGGACTGGCCCGAACTGAAGGACGGCCTGCCGGCCGTGGCCGGGATCGCCCCAGCGGCTCCCGTCGCGGCGAAGCCCGCGGAGCCGGAGAAGCCGGCCCTACGCATGGCCTCGTTGCCGGAGGCGTTGGCGCCCGCGGTTTCCCCCGCGCCAGCGAGCCCCGTCGTCCCGGCCCCCGCGCAGGCCGCGCCCGTCGCCGCTGTGGCTCCCGCCAAGAGCGTGGCCGTGCCCGAGGCGCCGACCAAGCGTATTCCCACGCCGACCCCGGTGACGCCGATCGCCACCCGTCAGGTGGTCGTGCCGCTGCCACCGACCCGCACCGCGGCGCTGCAGCCGCCGCGCGCGTCGGAAACGGTCCGGGCCCGCGATGTGGTCGCGCCCGCCGCGGTACCTGCGGCCAAGCCGGTCGCGACGACACCAGCCGCAGCTTCGTCCGAGAAGACCGCCCGCAAGGCGGTGGCCGTGAACAAGCCGCCCATGGCGAAGAAGACCGCGGACGCCGCCAAGCCCGGCGCTGCGGCCGCGACCGTCGCGCAGGCGGAGCCGGCCGACGAGGAGACAGAGGTGCTCGGCATCAAGCTCCCGTCCCTGGCGCCCGCCGGACGGAAGCTGAAGGAGAGCGTCGACGCGCTGGGCGACGCCGTCAAGAAGGTTTTTTGACATTCCCGCCCGGGGGACGACGCCCCCGGGGAAAATCCCAAAAAATCAGCTGCGGCCGGTGTTCCGGCCCGGCTTGGAATCGGGCCGGGGACCGGACCGCTCGGCGTGGCGCTGGTGCTTGCCGGCCCGCGGGCTGGCGAAACCCTTCGGACCACTGGGGGCGCTCTTGCGCTCGGCCGGACCGGCGTCGCCCGCCAGCGCCTCGACCTGAATCTCCGGCGAGCCGTTGCGGGCGAAGGATTCAGCGAAGCGCGCGGCGGCATTGCCGCGGATCTCGAACTTGGTCTCCCGGTCGAAGATCCGGATCGCCCCGATCTCCTGGCGGCCGATGCCGCCGCGGCGGGTCAGCATCGGCAACAGGCGGCGCGGATCGGCATTGTCGCGCCGGCCGAGATTGAGCCGGAACCACACCGCCGGCCCGAGGGCGGCGATCTGCTCGGGATTCATCGGGTCGTAGGGCGGCCGCTCGCTGACGCCGCGGGGCGCACGGCCCTCGCCGGGATCGCTGACCTCTTCAGGCGCCGGCAGGCGGGTGCGGTAGACCCGGGCTAGCAGCGCGGCGAGCTCTTCGGGCGTCTTGCCGGCGAGCAGGGCGCCGGCCAGCGCGACATCCTCCTCGGCCGGGGGCTCGGAGAAGAGCGGGTCGGAGAGCATGCGCTCGCCATCAAGCTTCCGGATGTCGTCGGCCGAGGGCGGGCCGGACCAGTCCGGGCTGACCTTGGCGATGGCGAACATCTGCTCGGCGCGGCGGCGCCGGGAATTCGGGATCAGGAGCACCGAGGTGCCCTTGCGGCCGGCGCGGCCGGTGCGCCCGCTGCGGTGCTGGAGCACCTCGGCGTCGTGCGGCAGGTCGGCGTGGATGACCAGGCTCAAGCCGGGCAGGTCGATGCCGCGGGCGGCGACATCCGTGGCGACGCAGACTCGGGCCCGGCCGTCGCGCAGAGCCTGGAGAGCGGCATTGCGCTCGCCCTGTCCGAGCTCGCCCGAGAGCGCGACCACCGAGAAGCCGCGCTCGGTCAGGCTGGCCTGGAGATGGCGCACCGCGTTGCGGGTGTTGCAGAACACGATCGCGGTCGGCGCATCCGCCTCGCGCAGGAGGTTGAGCACCACGTGCTCGGTCTCCCGGGGCATGATCCGCACCGCCCGGTAGGCGATGTCGGCGTGGCCCTTGCTCTCGCCCTTGATCGCCAGCCGCAGGGCGTTGCGCTGGTAGCGCTCGGCCAGCGACTCGATCGCCTTCGGCAGGGTCGCGGAGAACAGGTAGGTCGCCCGCTCGGGAGGCGTCCCCGAGAGAATGAACTCGATATCCTCGCGGAAGCCGAGATCGAGCATCTCGTCGGCCTCGTCGAGCACGACGGCGCGCAGGGCCGTCGGGTCGAGGTTGCGGCGCTCCAGATGATCGCGCAGGCGGCCCGGGGTGCCGACCACGATATGGGTGCCGTCAGCGAGCATCCGGGCCTCGCGGCGGGGATCCATGCCGCCGACGCAGGCGGTGACGCGCCCGCCGGCCGGGGCGTAGAGCCACAGCAGTTCGCGCTGGACCTGAAGCGCCAGCTCCCGGGTCGGAGCGATCACCAGGGCGAGCGGCGCACCGGGCGGCGGCAGCGTCTCACCCCCGGACGCGTCATCATCGGCACTATCGCGAGTAGACTTGCCGAAGAACATGTCGGCCATGGCGAGACCGTATGCCACGGTCTTGCCGGAGCCGGTCTGGGCTGAGACGAGGAGGTCGCGGGCGCCGGCCGCAGCCTCCAGCACCGCGGCCTGGACCGGGGTGGGATCGGCGTAGCCGCGCTCGGACAGGGCCCGCGCGAGGGGGGCGGGCAGGGTCGGGAAGGGCAAGTTTCGGGAACTCTCAACGGCCGCGCCGCGCCCGGCAGCGCGCCATCGCGCGGCGGAGGAATCAGGCACCGGACTTTATTCGGGTCCCAGATGGTAGCGCCAACCGAGCCGGCTGACCACTCCCGCCACGGCATGGGCCGGTTGCGCGGGCTTGAGCGGGCGGGGCGAGCCTGCGTCGTCCACCTCTAAATCCTTGCTGCGCTCGGGCAACCCTGGCCTTGCCGGTCATCCGACCTATGACACGGCCTAGTTCTGTGCATCGCCCCATCACAGCGATCCGACCGGAGATGACCAAGACCATGACGGGAGCCCTGCGGCTGGCGGTGGCGTGGGCGACGGTGCTCGCCTTCGCGTGGTTCGGAAAGACCTGGCTCGGCGACCTGTCGCAGCCCTGGTTCGCGGGCGGCCTGTTCGCGTGGCTGCTCGCGGTGATCGTCTGGTCGGCTTTCGGGGTCGTGCACGAGGCCGAGGATCTGGCCCACCGGCTCGGCGAGCCGCTGGGCACCCTGGTGCTCACGCTTTCCATCGTGATCATCGAGGTGGCGCTGATCTCGGCCGTGATGCTCTCGGCCAAGGAAGCGCCGACCCTCGGCCGCGACACGATGTTCGCCGTGCTGATGATCGTGCTCAACGGCGTAGTCGGCCTCGGGCTGCTGATGGGTGGCCTGCGCCATCACCAGCAGAGCTACAACCTGCAGGGGGCCTCGGCCTTCCTGTCGGTGATCATCCCGCTGACCACCATCGCGCTGATCATCCCGAACTTCACCAGCTCGACCGCCGACGGCACCCTGACGACCCTCCAGGCGGTGACCTTCTCGGTCTTCACGCTGGCGCTCTACGGCGTATTCCTGTTGATCCAGACCAGCCGCCACAGCGATTTTTTCCAGGATTCCGAGGTCGAGGCGGAAGCCGGGTCCGGCGCGGGCTCGACCTCGGGCGGTGGGATCGCCAAGCATGTCTTGCTGCTTCTCGCCAACGTCGTGCCGATCGTGCTGCTGGCGAAAAGCCTGGCGGCGATCCTCGATCACGGCATCGCGGCTCTGGGCGCGCCCTCCGCCCTCGGCGGCGTGCTGATCGCCGCGATCGTGTTCACCCCGGAGGCGATCTCGGCGCTGAAGGCCATCGCCCGCAACGAGTTGCAGCGGGCGATCAACCTGTGCCTGGGGGCGGCCACCTCGACGGTGGGCCTCACCGTGCCGGCGATCCTCACCATCGGCCTGCTCACCGGCCAGACCGTCGTGCTGGGCCTCAAGCCCACCGAGATGACGCTGCTCGCGGTGACGCTGATCCTGAGCATGCAGACCTTCTCGGGCCTGCGCACGACCGTGCTGGAGGGGGCGGTGCACCTCGTGGTGTTCTTCGTCTACCTCGTGCTGATCTTCAGCCCCTGATCAGCTGCCGAATCGCTCGGTGCGGATCACCCCCGCCGGAACGCCCGCCGCCAGGATCAGGTCCGAGGCGGCGCCGACGAAGCGGTTCGAGCCGCAGAGGAAGACCTTTCCCGGCCGTCCGATCCGCGCCAGGGCGCCGGCTACCAGGGCGGCGTCGATCCGCCGGCCGCCGGCATCCCGGGTGGTGTTGAGGTGCAGGGAGAATCCCGAGCCGTCTCCGGCGAGCCGCTCCAGCTCGGGCAGCGCGATCGCCTCCGCGCGGGTGCGGGCAGAGTAGATCAGGGCCGCCGGGATTTCCGGGGCGACCTGCGCGCGCCGGCGCAGCATCGCCAGCAGAGGCACCACGCCGGAGCCGCCGGCTCCCAGCAGCAGCGGGCCGCCATCCGGGCCGTCCCATGAGAACGAGCCGCCGATCGGCCCGCGCAGCTCGACCCGGTCGCCGATTTCGGCAGCCTCCGAGAACCAGCCCGAGACCTCGCCGTTCGGCAGCGCCTCGACCATCAGCTCCAGGGTGCCGCTGCCGTCCGGCGCCGAGGCGATTGAGTAGCTGCGCTGGGCCTGGTAGCCGTCCTCGGCGGTCAGCCGGACATCGACATGCTGGCCGGCGCGGTAGCTCTGAGCGAGCTCGGAGCGCAGCCGAAAGCTCGTCACCTGCGGGGTGACGGGTGCGATCGCGGTGATCTCGGCCTGGTGCCAGCGGAAGACGATCGGCTCAGTCACCGGTGTAGCGCTGCTCACGCCAGGGATCCCCGTACATGTGGTAGCCGCGTAACTCCCAGAAGCCGGCCGTGTCGACGTTCGTGAAGCGCAAGCCCTTCACCCATTTGGCGCTCTTCCAGAAGTAGAGATGCGGCACCAGCAGCCGCGCCGGGCCGCCATGGTCCGGATGGATCGGCTGGCCGGCATAGCGGGTCGCCACCATGGCGCGGCCGTTCACGAGGTCGGCCACCGGTACGTTGGTGGTGTAGTCGTCGAAGGATTCCGCCAGCAGGAAGGCGGTCGGCGCCGTGATGCCGGCATCGGCCAATAGGTCGTCGAAGCTCACGCCCTCCCAGGCGGTGTCGAACTTCGACCACTTGGTGACGCAGTGGATGTCCCCCTGCCAGGTGGTGCGAGGCAGCGCCTCGAACTCGTCCCAGCTCCACGCCTTGATCGGCCGCGAGCCCTCGCGCAGCGTGAACCGCCAAGTGGCGAGATCCACGGTCGGGTTGGGGCCGATCTGGAGGATCGGGAAGTCGTCGGTGAGATATTGGCCGGGCGGGATGCGCGCGCCGGTCTCGGGCGGCTGCCTGCGCCCGACGAAGCCCCGTGTCACCATGCCGGCCTCCGCTCTGTCGCTCTCGCCCGGGTTTGGTGCGTCGGAACACCCCACGTCAAGTCGGGATGTGCGGCCGAACAAACGCCCCAAAGCTGAGATGTGGTAGTCAGCCTATCCCGGACCGAATCGCACCCATCAGGGGGAATGTCATGAAGTACCTTCTCGCGACGAGCCTCATCGTCGGGAGCCTCGCCACCCTCGCGCCGGCCGCCCAGGCCCGTGACGGGATCGGCGCCGGCGGCGCCGCTGCCCTCGGCGTGCTCGGCGGCCTCGCGGTCGGCGGCGCCATCGCGTCGTCCAACAACGGCTACTATCCCGGCCGCCCGGTCTATCGCGCCCCGCCGCCCGTCTACGTGGAGGAGGATTACGGTCCGGTCTGCCACTTCGAGCGCCGCCGCACCGTCGATCCCTACGGCGACGTCTACATCCGGCGCGTGCGCGTCTGCGAATAAGCGGCGTCAGAGGTCGCCTCGGCGGCGAGCGCCGGCTTCAGGCGCTCGGCACAGGCGATCCCCCCGAGCACGAGAGCCAGGGCGACCGCCTGAATCGCCCCGAACGGCTCGCCGACCAGCAGGACGGCGAGGATCGCGCCGAAGATCGGAACGAGATTGACGAACAGGCCGGCCCGGTTCGGGCCGATCAGTTCGACCCCGCGCATGAAGAACAGCTGCGCCAGTAGCGACGGCCCCAGGCCGACGAAGGCGACCATCGCCCAGCCCTCAGGCCCTGGCCAGACCGCATGACCGGTGGCCCACTCCACGGCGAGCGGCGGCAGCGACGTGACGAAAGCGGCGATCGCCATGGCGGCGAAGAACGCCAGGGCCGAGACTTTCGGGCGCGTCGGCAGAAAGATCGTGTAGCCCGCGTAGAGCAGGCAGGCCCCGAACACGAGCACGTCGCCGCGGTTGAAGTCG
Source organism: Methylobacterium sp. E-066 (assembly GCF_022829635.1). Lineage (GTDB taxonomy): Bacteria > Pseudomonadota > Alphaproteobacteria > Rhizobiales > Beijerinckiaceae > Methylobacterium. Next base: position 58,068 of record NZ_JAKSYO010000125.1, on the reverse strand, counting down.
AGGCGGGTCAGCACCGTCCAGTCACCGTGGGTCGCCGCGATGCCGGCCCCGATCAGGGTCAGGACCACGCCGAGCATCTGCCCGAGGGTGACCGGCACCCGGTAGGCCAAGCGGTTGAGCACGATCACCAAGACCGGGATCGCCCCTTGGAACAGGGCCAGGTTGACCGCACCGGTATGGACGCCGGCGGCATAGAACAGACAGTTGAACGCGGTGTAGCCGAGGCCGCCCATCAGCAGGATGCGCAGCCAGTGCGGGCGCAGGAGCGGCCATTCCGCCGCGAGTTTTCGGCCAGCGAATGGCGCGAGCACCGTGCAGGCCACAGCCCAGCGCAACGTGGTGATCACCTGCGGCGAGATATGGCCCGGCGCCCAACGGCTGGTGACGGCGTTCCCCGCCCAGAGCAGCGCCGTGAGGGTGAGGAGCAGATAGGCCGGCGCGACCGAGGAAACCCGGGTCGCGCGCACGGGCCTCAACGGCGGCGGAACTGACCGCCCCGCACCTGCGGACGCGGACCCGCGGAGCGCTCGTCCTTGTGCCGGAACACGAGGCGGCCCTTCTCAAGATCGTAGGGCGACATCTCGACCGTGACCCGGTCGCCGGCCAGCGTCTTGATGCGGTTCTTCTTCATCTTGCCGGCCGTGTAGGCCACGATCTCGTGGCCCTGGTCGAGCTGCACGCGGTAGCGCGCGTCCGGCAGGATCTCGATCACGAGACCGTCGAACTGCATCAATTCTTCTTTCGCCATGCACCTTCTCCAGTCGGACCGTCCGGCAGCAGGCGTTCCGGCAAAACTTCTACGGCTGTCATCAAGCTCGGGAAACGCCGCAGGGCGCGGATCCGATCCGACGGACGGTCCGCGCCTGATGAGCGACGCCGCCCGCATTTAGTCGTCGCACGATCCCGCTGCAAGTCACGCTGCGCGCATCACACGGGATATCAGGCCCTGAATGACGCGCGCGGGCCCTGATTTGACGCCAACTTTCGCGAGAGCACGGCCATCTTCGGGAGGACATTCAGCAAAGAGTCCTGAATGACGGATTGAGTCGGCTCGGTTTCACGGCCCGGAGATGTCGTTGCCGGCGTAATCGAGGCGCCCGTCGGGTGTGCGGCGCCAGACCCGCACCGTGACGGCGCCGGGCGCCCGGTCGCCGCGCTCGTCGAAGCCGACCAGCCCGAGGATCGTGCGCACCGGCTGGGTGCCGTGCAGCGCCTCGGCCACCTTGCGGCCGTCCGGGATGCGCCCGGCCTTCGGATCCGCCGCGCGGGCGCGCTCCAGCGCCTGGGCCAGAATCTCCACCGCCGCGTAGCCCGAGGCCGCCACGCTCTCGGCCTCGGCACTGCGCGCCGGTGCCTTGCCGCCCTTCGGCTCGGGCAGGCGCGGCGGATCGGGCGGCAGGGTCATCACGGTCCCCTCCCCGGCCGGACCGGCGATGGCCGCGAAGGCGGGATCGAGGATGCCGTCGCTCGCCACCAGCGGGGCGGCGATGCCGGCCTCGCGCAGGGCGCGGACGAGCGTGGCGGCCTCCGGGGCGAGGCCGCCGAAATACACCGCCTCCACTCGGGCCGCCTTCAGCCGTCCGAGGAGATCGGAGAGGTCGCGGGTGCCGCGCGGAAAGCCGTCGAACAACACCTCCGGGGTGCCGGCCTCCTTGAATTGCGCCGCCACTGCCTCGGCGAGGCCGCGCCCGTAGGTCGAGCGGTCGTTGAGGATGGCGACCCGCCGCCCGGCGAACGCCTTGGCCAGATAGCTCCCCGCCGCCCGCCCCTGCTGGGCATCGCTCGGAGCCAGCCGGAACAGGGTCCCGAAGCCGCGGCCGGTCAGGGGCGCGTAGGTGGCGCCCGGCGCGATCATCACGGCGCCGGCCTCTTCGTAGACGGGCGCCGCCGCGGCGACCGCCCCGGATTCGAACGGTCCGATCACGAAGCGCACGCCGTCGGCCGTGAATTTCTTTGCCGTGGCGACGGCCTGCCTGGCCTCGCCGGCATCGTCCACCGGCACGAGGGCGAATTTCGGCCGCCCGCCGCCGGCCCGGTTGAGATCGGCCACCGCCTGCTCGGCGCCTTGACGAAGCCCCGGCCCGTAGGCGGCATCCGGCCCCGAGAGCGGCGCCGACAGGCCGATCCGCACCGGCGCCTGCGCGGCGGCCGGTGCCGCGAACAGGAGGCCGGCAACGATCGGGGCGAGACTGTGCTTCATCCGCACACGTTAGGGTCGGTCGGGCCGGGCGGAAAGCGCGCATCGGCGTCTTCGCGGACGCGGCCGCGGTTTCAGAACCCGTTGATCGTTGAGCGGATCGGGATGCTGCCGCGCGCGGAAGCGCTGGCGGGCGGACGCGATGTGGGAAATAAGGGCGTCGGCCGGCCCGCGACTTTGGACAGAACCGCCCGCTCGCGCCGCATCGAAGACCCTCTGGGACGATTGACGATCATGACCTCGCTGTTCGCCGGCATCCAGGACGCGCCGCTCGACCCGATCATGCGCCTGTTCGAGGCCTTCAACGCCGACACGAGCACGAAAAAGCTCAACCTCGTGGTCGGCGTCTACACGGATGCCGACGGCAAGGTGCCGCGCCTGCGCGCCGTGCAGACCGCCGAGAAGCGCTGGATCGAGAAGGGCCTGCCGAAGACCTACCGGCCGATCGAGGGCACCAAGCCGTTCCGCGACGCGGTTCAGGCCCTGCTGTTCGGCGAGGGCGCCCCGATCCTCAAGCAGAACCGCACCGCGACGCTCCAGAGCATCGGCGGCACCGGCGCGCTCAAGACCGGCGCGGACGTGCTCGCCCGGCTGAAGCCCGGCGCCACCGTGGCGGTGAGCAACCCGAGCTGGGAGAACCACAAGGCGCTGTTCACCCAGGCCGGCTTCACGGTCGTCGACTATCCGTATTTCTCGGCCGAGACCGGCTGTGCCGATTACCCGGCGATGCGCGCCTATCTGCAAGAGCTGCCGAAGGGCTCGATCGTGGTGCTGCACGCCTGCTGCCACAATCCGACCGGCGCCGACCTGACGCCCGACGAGTGGCGCGACCTCGCGCCCCTGCTGGCCGAGCGCGGCCTGATCCCGTTCCTCGACATCGCCTACCAGGGTTTTGGCGACGGCCTCGACGCGGATGCCGCGCCGGTGCGGCTGTTCGCCGAAACGGGCCAGGAATTCCTGGTCGCCTCCTCGTTCTCGAAGTCGTTCTCGCTCTACGGCGAGCGCGTCGGCGCGCTGACGATCGTCGCCGAGACCTCGGCGATGAAGACCAAGGTCGAGTCCCTGGCCAAGCGTCTGGTGCGGGCGAGCTACTCGAACCCGCTGACCCATGGCGCCGCCATCGTCGAGATGGTGCTGACCGATCCGGAGCTGCGGGCCGACTGGGAGCGGGAATTGGCTGAGATGCGCGAGCGGATCCGCGCCATGCGGGTGCGCATGGCCGACAGCCTGCAGCAGCGCCATCCCGAACGCGGCTTCGACGCGATCAAGGCGCAGAAGGGCATGTTCTCCTACACGGGCCTGACCCCCGCGGAAGCCACGCGCCTGCGCGAGGAACACGAGGTCTACGCCCTGGAGACCGGCCGGATCTGCGTGGCGGCGGTCAACACCCACAACATCGACCACGTGGTCGATGCGATCGACGCCGTCGTGAAAGGCTGACCCGATGGCGGCCCTCAAGCGCGTCTGCCGGTTCAATCTCTGGATCAACCCGGTCTTCGACGCGCGGCTGAGGGCCGAACCCGACATCGACCTGCAGGTCGGCGACCTGCAGGGCCCGGCGGAAACGCTCGAAGCCCTGCTGGCGCAGGCTCACGTCTTCCACGTCTCCCCGGCCCGGGACGAGTTGCCCCGCCGCTGGCACGTGACCGACGAACTGCTGGCCGGCTGCCCGAACTTGCTCGCGGTCTCCTCGGGCGGGGCGGGCTTCGACACGGTGGACGCGGCCGCCTGCACCCGGGCCGGCATCGCCGTGGTCAACCAGGTCGGCGGCAATGCCCGCTCAGTGGCGGAGCTGGCGATCGGCCTGATGCTCGCTGTTTCCCGCAAGATCTGCGTCTCGGACCGGCTACTGCGGACCGCGCGCGGCTTCTCGCGGGAATCGCTGATGGGCCACGAGATCGGCGGCGCGACGCTGGGTCTCATCGGCATCGGCCATACCGGCCGGGAGGTCGCCAAGCTCGCCCGCGGCTTCGACATGCAGGTCCTGGCCTATGACCCGCTGCTCTCGGCCGACGAGATTCGGGCGCGGGGCGCCGAGCCGGTGGACCGGGCGCGGCTGCTTGCGGAGGCCGACATCGTCTCCCTGCACTGCCCGCTCGACGACACGACCCGCGGCAGCTTCGACGCCAAAACCTTCGCGGCGATGAAGCCCGGCGCGCTGTTCATCACCACGGCGCGCGGCGGCGTGCACGACGAGGGGGCGCTCGCCGAAGCCCTGGCCTCCGGCCATCTCGCGGGGGCCGGCCTCGATGTCTGGGCGCCGGAACCGCCGCCCCTGGATTCGGCGCTGCTTACGCTCGACACTGTGGTGGCGACCTACCACACCGCCGGCGTCACCCATGAGGCGCGCCGCAACGTGGCGTCCTGGGGCGCCGAGCAGATCATCGGCCTCCTGCGGGGCGAGACCCCGCCGCGTCTCGTCAACCCGGAGGTCTGGCCGGCGGTGCTGGAGCGCCGGGCGCGGCTGCTCGGCACTGCGTAGCGGAGCCACATCCGCGAGACCCGTCTGAACCAGCCGGCAAGAATGTTGCCGGGCGGCAACAGGTCGAAGATGTCGTGGAGCAGCTTCGAGTCTTCGTAAGCTAATCCGCAGCCAGGTCGAAATCATTCCAAGTTTTGCGCCGCGCGAGCTTCGCTCGGCAAGCTTGACCCTACCGGTCCCACTCCACCATCTCGGCGGCCTCGATGTAGCGTGGCCTGAGAACGTGGCGAAAAATTCTTCTCAATCCGGATCGAATACTTCCTATTCGATACTCGCGGTTGCCGTCTTGGCCTTTTTTGTCGGACATGGCGCACTCCTGAACTGGGACTGCGCCTGGGCGAAACCTGCATCCGATCCGAATCAGGAAGTCATTCTGGAGGAGCTCTCCGTCACCGGCCAGGGTAGCGCCTCCCGGGCCCCGGAGGGCTACGCCCCGTCACGGAGCGTCAGCGCCACCCGCACCGACACGCCGCTGCGTGATGTCCCGCAGACGGTGGTGCCGGTGCCCCGGCAGGTGCTGGAAGACGCCGCCGCCACGCGGATCGACACCGCCCTCGACCTGGCCGGCGTCGGCCGCTCCAACAATTTCGGTGGCCTGGGCCTGACCGAAGTCACGATCCGCGGCTTCTCCGTGTTCGATTACTATCGCAACGGCTTCCCGATCAATCGCGGCTACCCGAACACGCCCGATGTCGTGGCGATCGAGCGCATCGAGGTGCTCAAGGGGCCTTCCGCGTTCCTGTACGGCCGGGGCGATCCCGGCGGCACCTTCAACATCGTGACCAAGCAGCCCCTGGCCGAACGGTCGCTGGCGATCGGGACGCAATACGGCAGCTACGGCGCCAAGCGCAGCACCTTCGACGCCACCGGGGCGCTCGACGCGGACGGTCAGGTGCTCGCCCGCATCACCGGCGCGGTCGAGGACAACGGCAGTTTTCGCGACTTCGTCAGCGGCGACCGCTACCACGTCGCGCCCGTGATCGCGTGGAAGCCCAGCGCGGACACGACGGTCACCCTGGAAGGCGCCTTCGTCAGCACCGGCACGACCTTCGACCGCGATATCGTCCCCCTCCAGGGCCGGCTGCGCAACGTGCCGCGTTCCCGCTTCCTCAGTGAGCCCGGCCTGCCGCAGAGCGTGGTCCAGGATGCCCTCGGCCAGCTGCGGATCGAGCACCGGTTCGACCAGGATTGGGTGCTCACCGCCGGGGCCCAGGTGCTCGGCGGATCCCTGAAGAGCTGGGGCGTCGGCGCCGCCGCCAACGGCTTCCTGCCGGACGGCCGCACCCTGCGCCGGAACCTGGAATGGCGCGACCTGACCTGGTCCGACACCGATCTGCAGGTCAACCTGGCCGGCAAGTTCGACACCGGCTTCCTGCACCACACGCTGCTGCTCGGCCTCGAATACGACCGCTACCGCTACCGGGAGGTCTTCGACCGCTCGAACGCCGCGCCCTACCCGTTCCTGCTCGACCTGCTGGCGCCGCGCTACGGACAGGCGCTGCCGCGCAGCCTGCCCACCATCACCAACTTCCTGCAGCACACCGAGAGCTTCGCCGGCTACGTCCAGGACCAGATCGACATCACGCCTCAGCTGCACGCCCTGGTCGGGGTCCGGGTCGAGGATGTCGGCCAGGACTCGACATCCTATCTCACCAACCGCACCACCAACCTGCGCGGCACGGAGGCGCTGCCGCGCTTCGGCTTGGTCTACGACCTGTCCGACGCGGTCTCGGTCTACGGAAACTACGCGCGCTCGTTCAAGCCCAGCACCACATTGGACCGGCGCGGCCAGCCCCTCGCCTTCGAGGGCGGCGAGGGCTACGAGGCCGGCGTGAAGGTCGGCCTGCTCGACGGGCGCCTGAACGCCACCGCGGCCGTGTTCGACATCCGGCGCACCAACGTCCCGACCACGGACCCGCTCGATTCCGCCTTCAGCGTCGCCGCCGGCGTGGTGCAGAGCCGCGGCTTCGATCTCACCGTGGCGGGCGAGCTGGCGCCGGGCCTGCGGCTCATCGGCACCTACACCCATGTCGATGCGGCGGTGGCGCGGGACAACACGATCCCGGTCGGGACCCGGCTCGCCAACGTCCCGGCCAACAGCCTCGCCCTGCAGGCGGTCTACGAGATCCAGGGCGGCGCCCTGAAGGGGCTCGGCTTCGGGGGCGGGCTGAACGTCGTCGGCCAACGTGCCGCCGGGACGGCCCTGTCGACCTTCACGATGCCCGCCTACACGGTGGTGAACCTGATCTCGTATTATCAGATCACACCGGATGTCCGGGTCTACCTCAACGTCGATAATTTGCTCGACGAGACCTACTACGACCGCGCCTTCCAGAACCGCTACGCCACCCCGGGCCAGCCGCGCACCATCCTGGGCGGCGTCGCGGCGCGATTCTGAGGGCCGCCAGCCCTATGCCGAGGCCGCCCGCATCCAGGCGAGGCCGGCCTCGGTGCCGGCGGCCGGGTGATATTCGCAGCCGATGAAGCCGGCATAGCCCACCGCCTCCAGGGCCTCGACAATCGGGTCGAACGCGATCGTGCCGGTGCCGGGCTCGTGCCGGCCCGGATTGTCGGCGATCTGAACATGGGCGATCAGGGGCGCGTGCGCCCGGATCAGCGCCGCCGGGTCGTGGCCGAGGCAGACGCAGTGATAGGCGTCGAACAGCAGCTTGACGTTGTCCCGGCCGATCGCCCGGATCGCCTCCACGGCCTTGAGCGGGTCGTCGATCACGTAATCGGCGATGGAACCCGGGCCGATCGGCTCGACGATCACGGTCATGCCGCGGGCCTTGGCGGCGTCGGCCGCGAAGGCGAGGTTGTCGAGATAGGTCTCCCAGAGCCGCGCGGGCTCGGCCCCGGCTGGGCGGACGCCGGCCATCGGATGGACCATGCGGCAGCCGAGCTGCTCCACGTAATCCAGAGTCGGCTCGATGGTGGAGCGGTAATAGGCGACCTTGTCCGGCAGGGCGGCAAAGCCCTTCTCGCCCTTGGAGGCGTCGCCCGCCGGAAAGCCGGTCTGGACCAGGGGCACGCCGGCCCGTTCGAGCCAGCCCGCGACCTCTGCCGCCGGCGTCGCGAACAGGTTCGGATGCTCCACGGCCCGGAACCCGGCCTTGGCCGCGGCGGCGAACCGCTCGGGCAGGGGCAGCTCCGTGAACAGGAAGCCGCAATGGCCGCTCAGGCGGTCGGAGAAGGCACCGAGCTTCATGGATCAGACCCCCTCAGCCGTCTCGATCATGGCGCGCATCCGGTCCACCGCCGCATGGGGCGCGGTCAGGACCGGGATAGCGACGGCGGCGCGCACCGCCTCGGCCGCCCGGGAGGTGGAGAAATGCGCCAGCATGATCGCGTCGCAATCGGCCAGTTCGGGCGCCCGCTCGGCGATGAGCCGGTTGTGGGTCTCGGCGTCGCCGGCACGCAGGCGCGCCATGGCGTCGTCGACGAGGATCGTGCGCAGGGTCGCGGGCCGGCCAGACTGGCCGACGAACTCCTCGAACTCGTCGGTCATGGTGCCGATCGAGGGGCCGAAGGTCGCCAGCATGCCGATGCGCTGCCCTTGGGCAATGGCGGCGCGGAACATCGCCTCGTTCGGCTTGAGCACCGGCACCGGCACGGTCTCGATCAGCCGGTCGATGGCCGGCCCGAAGGCCGAGCAGGTGATCAGGATGCCGTCGGCGCCCATGTCGTGGCCGTAGCGCCCGAACCGGACGAATCGGTCGATCATGCCCTCGGAGATTTCGCCCGGCTCCTTGGCCCGGTCGAGGGACAGACCGTCATCCAGCAGATTGACCATCTCGGCCTCGGGCCAGCGCTCGGCGAAGGCCGATTGGATCGGAGCCATCGCGACCGGCGTCGCGTGCAGGAGGACGATGCGGGGGGCCATGCTGTCTCCCGGGATGTGGCGCGGTTCGACGTCCGGTCGCCGTTCAGCGTCTTGTAAGCGATTTCAAAGCGGTGGCAAGATATCGCCGATCCGCTTCGGTCACGGGCCTATCTTCGCGGCGGCGCCGTGCTGGCGCGCAGGATCAGCTCGGCGTCGATCTGGGTGAGCCGCACCACCGGCCGACCCTGCATCCGGGCGATGAGATGGTCGCCGGCGGCGTGGCCGATCTCGGCGGAATGGATCCGGATCGTGGTCAGCGCCGGATCGAGGAAAGGTGCGAAGTCGGAATCGTTGTGGCCGATCACCGAGAGGTCCCCGGGCACGTCGAGCCCCCGGGCCCGGGCCTCGATCATGGCGCCGAACGCGATCTGATCGGTGCCGCAGATGATCGCGGTGGGCGGCGGGCCGCCGGCCAGCATCTGGCGGAAGCCGTCGCGGCCGCCGCCGATGCCGTAGGAGATCTCGATGTCGTGCTCGGGGGCGAGCGTCAGGCCGCGCGCCGCCAGCGCCTGGGCGATGCCGGTGACGCGGGCGCCGCCGCGGTCGTTGTCCTTGCGCAGACCGGAGATCACCCCGATGCGGCGATGGCCGAGATCGATCAGGTAATTCGCCGCCCGGGCCGCGGAGGCGGCGTTGTCGAAGCCGACGCAGGGGCGCTCCCGCGAGAGGCTGAAGGTCTGCACCATCGGGATGCCGTGCCGGGCGATGCGGGTATGGAGATCCGGATGGTGAATGTCGCCGACCAGCATCAACCCGTCGACGCCGCGCTCCAGCAGGAAAGTCGCCTCGCGCAGCTCGTCCTCGAGGTCGTAGCCGGCATTGGCCGCGACCAGGGTGTAGCCCGCCTGGCGCAGCCGCTCCTGAAAGCTCGACAGGACGCGCACGAACGCCTCGTTCTCGATGTTGGGCACCACCGCGCCCACCGCCATGAACCGGCGGGTCGAGAGCGCCCGGGCGGCGCCGTTGGCGACGAAGCCGAGATCCTGTGCGGCCCGCATCACGGCCTCGCGCTTGTCGGCACGGACCCCGGCCGAGCCGTTCAAGACCCGGGATACCGTCGCGGTGGAGACCCCGGCGCGATGGGCCACGTCCCGCGCCACCGGGCTGCGCGCGAGCGGTTCCAAAATCTCTCCCGGCAGGTCCAACACTGAAATTCGACTCTCCTGGCGAACCCCGCCCGCATCGCTGTGCGCGGCGCGGACCGGCAGTATATTGACACCGCCGGGCGAGGCTGACTATCTGAAAGCGCTTTCAGAAAGGTGTCCAGCCCGGGGGGATCCGGGCTCGGCGGAATTTAGGGAGGAACGGATGGCGACGTTCGACCAGCCGGCCTCCGGCCCGGAGGCGACGGAGCGTGACTCGGCCATTGTGGACCAGGCCGATGCCGAGGCGCCCGGCATCGCCGGCCCGCAGGCTCTCGTCACCAGTCTCAAGCGCAGCGACGCGGTCACGCCCTACCGGTTCCGCGATCTGCTGGCGCTCGACGATTTCGAGCGCCACGCCCGCCGGCTGCTGCCGCACATGATCTTCCAGTACGTGGCCGGCGGCGCCGAGACCGGGGCGGCGCTCGCCCATAGCCGCGGCGCCTATGCCGATTACGCGCTGGTGCCGCGTCTGATGCGCGACACCGCGGGGCGCGACACCGCCACCGAGCTGTTCGGCCACACCTACGCGGCGCCCTTCGGGATCGGGCCCCTCGGTGGGGCGGCGTTTATCGCCTATCGGGGCGACATCGTGCTCGCCGAGGCGGCGCGGCGGATGAACCTGCCGATGATCCTCAGCGCTTCGTCGCTGATCAAGCTGGAGGATGTCTACGCCCAGAACCCGCAGGCCTGGTTCCAGGGCTATCTGCCCGGCGACCAGACCCGGATCGACCGCCTGCTGGGCCGGGTCGCGGCCACCGGCTACCGGACCTTCGTGGTGACCGCCGACACCCCGACACTCGGCAACCGCGAGCACAACACCCGCAGCGGCTTCTCGATGCCGATCAAGGTCACGCCCAAGGTCGCGTGGCAGAGTGCGACCCACCCGCGCTGGCTGCTGGGCACCGTCGCCCGGACCTTCCTCAAGCACGGCGCCCCGCATTTCGAGAACACTGAGGCCGAGCGCGGCCCGCCGATGATGTCGCAAGGCGCGGTGCGCAACACCATCGCCCGGGACCAGCTCTCGTGGAAGAACCTGGAGGCGATCCGCAAGCGCTGGTCCGGCAACCTGGTGGTGAAGGGTCTTCTCGCCCCGGAGGATGTCGAGATCGCGAAAGGCTGCGGCGCCGACGGCGTCATCCTGTCGACCCATGGCGGCCGCCAGCTCGACCACGCCATCGCGCCCCTCGACGTGCTGCCGGAGATCGCCGCCAAGAAAGGCAGCCTGAAGATCATCGTCGACAGCGGCATCCGCCGCGGCACCGACGTGATGAAGGCGCTGGCGCTCGGCGCCGACTTCGTCCTGCTCGGCCGGCCGTTCATGTTCGGCGCCGCGCTCGGCGGGGCGGCGGGCGTCGAGCACGCCATGCGGATCCTCAAGGAGGAGCTCAACCGCGACATGGCGCTGATCGGGGTCAACCGCCTGTCCGAGCTCAACCCGGATTTCCTGCGCCGCGTCCCGCGGCGGAGCTGACCCGGAGACCGGCATGACCGACGACGCGCCCCACCCGCCCCTCGGCCTCGCCTTCGTCGGCTGCTTCACCACCGCGCGCCGCCGGGCGCGGGGCCGGGGCATCGACATCTACCGCGTCGGGGCCGGGCTCGACGACTGGACCCATCTCGGCCGGGTCGACGGGCTGGAGAACCCGTCCTTCCTGGTCGCCGATCCGGCCCGCTCGGTGCTCTACACCGTCCAGGGCGACGGCACGTCGGCCACCGCCTTCGCGGCCGCGCCCGACGGCACCCTGCGGAGCCTCGGCAGCGCCGGGACCGGCGGCACCAACAGCGTCCACCAAGCGCTCGACCCGGGCGGGCGGTTCCTGATCGTCGCCAACTACGCCAGCGGCTCGGTCGCGCTGATGCCGCTGCGCCCCGATGGCGGGCTGGAACCGGCCGCGCAGGTCCTGCCGATGCCGGGCGAGCCAGGCCCTCACCGGACCGAGCAGGCGAGCGCCCATCCGCACCACGTCGTCCTCTCGCCGGACCGAGGCCACGTGCTCGTGCCCGACAAGGGTCTCGACCGGGTCTTCGTCCTGAAGTTCGACGGCGACCACCTTAAGATTGTCTCCGAGGCCGTGCTGCGTCCGGGCGCCGGCCCGCGCCACATCGCGTTCCACCCCGGCGGCGCCCTCGCCTTCCTCGTCAACGAGCTGGATTCCACCGTCGCGACCTGCCGTTGGGATGCGGGATCCGGGACGCTCACACCGCTGCACCTCGCCCCGACGCTGCCGCCGGACTTCTTCGGCGCCAGCACCGCGGCGGCGATCGTGGTCACGCCCTGCGGGCGCTTCGTCTATGCCTCGAATCGCGGCCAGGACGGGATCGCGCGCTTCCGGGTGGACGGCGCCCACCTTGAACCGGCCGGCTGGACGCCGTCGGGCGGCCGGGACCCGCGCTTCATGACGCTGACTCCGGACGGAGGCCACCTGCTGGTCGCCAACGAGCAGGGCGACAGCCTGGCCGCGTTCGCCATCGACCCGGGCAGCGGCGACCTCACGCCGACGGGCTCACGCCAGAGCCCGAGCCCCTGCACGATCGCGTTCCTATAAAAATACACAACAAAAACATGACGATCCCGGAGGAAGCCCCATGTTCGCCAAACGATACAGGTTCCTGATCGCGACGCTGCTCTTCATCGCCGGGATCATCAACTACATGGACCGCGCCGCGCTCGGCGTGGCAGCGCCCTTCGTCAAGCAGGACCTCAACCTGTCGCCCTCCGAGCTGGGGGTGATCTTCAGCACGTTCTTCTTCGGCTACGCCCTGTTCGCCTTCGTGGGCGGCCAGCTCGCCGACCGCTACGGCCCGCGCAGCGTCTACACCTGGGCGGCGACTGCCTGGTCGGTCCTGTGCATGCTCACCGGCGCGGTGACCGGCTTCGCCCAGATGTTCGTGGTCCGCGCCCTGTTCGGCTTCGCCGAGGGGCCGATGAACTCGACCACGAACCGGACCATAACCACGTGGTTTCCCCGCGAGGAGACGGCGCGGACCATCGGCTTCACCTTCTCGGGCCAGACCGTGGGCAGCGCCATCGCGGCGCCCGTCGTCGGCCTGCTGGCGATCCAGTACGGCTGGCGGGTGGCCTTCGTCGCCATCGGGGCCGTCGGCCTGCTCTGGGTGGTGGCGTGGCGAATGCTCATGACCGACCGGCCCCGGGACAATCCCCGGGTCTCCGCGGAGGAGATCGATCTCGTCGAGCGCAGCCGGGCCGTGTCCCACCTCGCGGCCTCCGACCACGAGCGGTCGTTGCGCGGCTACCTGTTCCTGCCGAGCACGCTGTCGCTCGGGCTCGGCATGTTCGCGGTGAACTACACGCTGTACATCTTCCTCTCCTGGCTCCCGAGCTACCTCACCGACGCCCTGCACATGCCGGTGCAGCAGATGGCGTTCGTGGCGTCGATCCCCTGGGCCTGCGGCTTCGTCGGCTATGTCGGCGGCGGCATCGTCGCCGACCTGCTGTACAAGCGCATGGACGACAAGCTGGCGGCGCGGAAGATCACCACGATCGTGCCGCTCGCCATCGCGGGCGTCGCGCTGATCACCGTCAACGCCGCGCCGAACGCCGCGGTGGCGGTCTCGCTGATCGCGCTGGCGGTGCTGATGCTGACGAGCTCGGTGCAATCCTGCTGGGCCACCATCCACGAGCTGGTGCCGGAGGCGCGGGTCGGTGGCGTCAGCGGCTTCATCCACCTGCTGAGCAACATTTCGGGCATTATCGGGCCGACCGCCACGGGATTCGCCGTGCAGTATCTCGGCGGCTACGCCAGCGCCTTCGTCATCGCCGCCGTGATCGCGGCCGCCGGCGTCATCGCGATGGCGATCTTCGTCAGGCGCCCGCACAGCCCGCAGGCGGCCCCGCCCCTCAACGCGGTGAAAACCGCCTGATCCAGGAGCGAATCCGATGAGCCAACCCACCGACACGATCCCGCAAAAACCCGTCCTGCTCACCGGGGCCTCCGGCGCCCTCGGGCGGGTGCTGACGAAGGCGCTGGGTGCGCAGGGCTGGGCGCTGCGCCTGACCGACCGGGTGCCCTTCCCCGATCCGCTGCCCGAGGGCGCGCGCTTCCAGCTTGCCGACCTGGAGGACGGCCCGGCGATCCTGCGGCTGGCGGAGGGCTGCGGCACGATCCTGCATTTCGGCGGGATCTCGGTGGAGCACCCGTTCGAGACCGTGATCGGCCCGAACATCCGCGGGCTCTACCACGCCTACGAGGCGGCCCGCCGCGAAGGCGCCCGGATGGTGTTCGCCTCCTCGAACCACGCGATCGGCTTCCACGAACGCAGCGAGGTGCTGGACGACGACTGCGCCCTCGCGCCCGACGGCTATTACGGCCTGTCCAAGGCCTATGGCGAGCTGATGGGCGGCCTGTACCGGGACAAGCACGGGGTCGAGAGCGTGTTCCTGCGTATCGGCTCCTGCTTCCCGGAGCCCATCGACGCCCGAATGCTGGCGACCTGGCTGTCCTACGCCGACCTGACCCGGCTGATCACCCGCGCCACCCTGGCCCCGAGCCTCGGGCCGAAGGGATCGGTGGTGATCTGGGGCGCCTCGAACAACAGCCGCATGACCTGGTGGCGCCGGGACGGCCGCGACGTAATCGGCTGGGCGCCGCAGGACAGCGCCGATTCCTACGAGCTGGCGCTCGAATCCAAGACCAGCGGCAACCCGGTGATCGAGCGCTACCAGGGCGGCGGCTTCACCGCCCTCGACTATTCCCGTGCCGAGCCGCCGGCCCGGTGAGCACAGAACCCGAGACGATGGGAACCGGCATGGCGGACGACCAGCGAGCGACGCGGCTGAAATGCGCCCTGGTGGTGCGGGGCGCCTTCGACGCCCATGTCGTCCCCGCCTTCGAGGCGGCGGGCGGCAAGGCGGCGATCGACTGGGCGCCCACCGCGGTGATCATGAAAGCGCTGGAGGCCGGCGAGACCGCCGACGCGGTGTTCGTGCTCTCCGACGCCATGGACCGGCTGATCGCCGCCGGAAAGGTCGAGCCGGAGAGCCGGGTCGACGCGGTGCGCTCCCGCTACGGCATCGCCGTGAAGGCCGGGGCGGCGCATCCGGATATCGGCAGCGTCGAGGCGCTCAAGCGCACGCTCGTCGAGGCGCGCTCCGTCGCCTATTCGCGCACCGGCGCCAGCGGCATCTACTTCGCCGGACTGCTGCCGCGGCTCGGTTTGGCCGATGCGGTGAACGCCCGGGCGACGATCATCCCGCAGGGTTTTACGGCGGAGAAGCTGGTGTCGGGCGAGGCCGATATCGCGGTCCAGCAGATCAGCGAGCTGATGGTCGTGCCGGGCATCGCGGTGGTCGGGCCGTTCCCGGAGCCAGTGCAGGAGGTCACGACCTTCTCGGCCGCGATCCTGCGCGGCGCCACCGACCGGGACGGCGCCCTGCGCTTCCTCGCCGGGCTGACCACGCCGGAGGCGGCGGAGGCCTACCGCGCCAGCGGTCTTGAGCCGGCTTTCTAAAAAGGGCGCGAGACGCCTCCACCGTCATTGCGAGCGCAGCGAAGCAAACCCGGGACACGCATCGTTCGGGGATCGCGCGCTGCACCGGGTCGCCCCGCTGGCAATGACGGCCAGAAAAAACAACCCAAAAAACAACGAGGACACCATGATCGCCAGCGAACAGGACCGGATCGTCCGGCAGGTGTTCTTCAGGCTGATGCCGCTGCTCTTCGTCGGCTACGTCATGGCCTATATCGACCGGATCAACGTCGGTTTCGCCGCCCTGCGGATGAATGCGGATCTCGGGATCGGCCCGGCCGTGTTCGGGCTCGGCGCCGGGATCTTCTTCATCGGCTATTTCATCTTCGAGGTGCCGAGCAACCTGATCCTGGAGAAGGTCGGCGCCCGGCGCTGGATCGCCCGGATCATGATCACCTGGGGCCTGCTCTCGGCCGCCATGATGTTCGTCCAGGGCGCGACCAGCTTCCTGATCCTGCGCTTTCTGCTCGGTGCGGCCGAGGCCGGGTTCTACCCGGGGGTGATCCTGTACCTGACCTACTGGTTCCCCAAGGCGTATCGCGCCCGCATCTTCGGCGCCTTCGCGGTGGGCATCCCGGTCTCGCTCGCGATCGGCGCCCCGCTCTCGACCACGATCATGCAGCTCGACGGCACCTTGGGCCTCAAGGGCTGGCAATGGCTGTTCCTGCTGGAGGGGATTCCGACCACCCTCTTCGGCTTCGTGTTCCTGGCGCTGATCCCGGACCGGCCCAAGGACGCCCTCTGGCTCGCCCCGGCCGACCGCACCGCCCTGCAGACCCTGATCGATTCCGAGCAGAGCAGCGTCGCCGGCGCCCACGGGACCAGCTTGCGGGCGGCCCTCTCGGATCCGCGGCTGATCGCCCTGTCGTTCATCTACTTCGCCAACACCGGCGCCAATCTCGGCCTGGCGTTCTTCCTGCCGCAGATCCTGAAGAGCACCGGCCTGTCGGACATGCAGACCGGCCTGATGACCGCCGTGCCCTACGTCTTCGGCGTGGTCGGCGGCCTCACGGTCGGCTGGATCTCCGATCGCTACGACGACCGCCGGATCACCCTGGCGACCGCCCTCGGCCTCACCGCGACCGGGCTGGCGCTCGCGGGTCTCGCCACCGGCTCGCTCTGGGCCGTGGCGTTCATGGCGCTCGCCGCCGCCGGCCTCTACGGCGCCAAGGCGCCGTTCTGGGCGCTGCCCTCGGTGTTCCTGAGCGGGAGCGCGGCGGCGGGCGGGATCGCGCTGATCAACTGCATCGGCAATCTCGGCGGCTTCGTCGCCCCCTCGATGGTCGGCTGGATCCGCGAGACCACCGGCAGCTTCGAGGCCGGCCTGTACTTCCTGGCCGCGCTCGCGCTCTCGGCCGTGGTGGTGACGCTGCTGGTGGTCAATGCCCGCTTCGGCGACGCGCGGCGGCCGGCGGTCGTCGCGACCCTGCCGGCGGCGGCGCCGCGAACGTAACATCCGTACGCTGACGCCCTCGGCGGCCCTATTGTCGCCGTCGCGGGTGTCGTGGGCTTCGCGACCGCAAAAAAGTCCTTATGCTCGTGCTGTCCGGACGCCCAATCGTGTCCGAACGGATCGCCCCCTTCATGCTGAAGACAGCCTTCGTTGCCGCCCGCGACCGTCAGAGGCTGTCGGAGATCGCGTCGATCCTGATCGGCTTCGGCGTGACGCGCGTCGTGGACCGCCTCGGGCTGCGCTACCTGCCGCTGCTGCCGCGCCGCCGTCCCCGGGTCGACGTCACCCGGCTGTCCGAGCCCGAGCGCCTGCGCCGGGCGATCGAGGCTCTGGGCCCGACCTTCATCAAGTTCGGGCAGGTGCTCGCGAGCCGGCCGGACCTGCTGTCGCCGACCTGGACCGAGGAGCTGCAGAAGCTCCACAGCCAGGTCGTCCCGGTGCCGTGGGAGCAGATCGGCCCGCAATTGGAAGAGGATATCGGCGCCCCGCCCAACCAGGTGTTCGCCGAATTCGACATGAACCCGATCGCCTCCGCGTCGATCGCGCAGGTCTACCGGGCGCGGCTGCACTCCGGCGAGGACGTCATCGTCAAGGTGCTGCGGCCGAACCTGCGCAAGATCATCGAGGCGGATCTGCGCCTGATGGCGCACGGCGCCCGCATCGTCGAGAACGAGTGGCCGGACATGGCCCGCTACCAGCCGCGGGAGCAGATGCGCCACTTGGCCGATGGCCTGAACGGCGAGCTCGACCTGCTCAACGAGGCGCGCAACTGCGAGCTGCTGGCGCAGATCTTCGAGGACCGCGACGACATCGTGTTCCCGAAGATCCACTGGGAATACTGCTCCGAGCGGGTGCTGGTGCAGGACTTCATCCACGGCATCCCGCCGAACGACGAGGCGGCGCTGCGCGCGGCCGGGCTCGACAAGAAGCTGCTCGCCCAGAAGGGCACCGACGCCTTCCTGCAGATGGCGCTGATCGAGGGCGTGTTCCACGCCGATCCGCACCCGGGCAACATGCTGGCGCTCCCGGGCAACAAGATCGGCTTCATCGATTTCGGCATCATCGGCCGGCTGTCGCAGCGGCGGCGCTCGCAGCTGCTGGTGCTGATCGGCGCCATGCTCAAGCAGGATGCGGACGGCCTGATGGCCGTGCTGCTCGACTGGACCGGCACCAGCAACCCGGACCTGACCAAGCTTCAGGTCTCGGCCACGTCCTTCGTGGAGAGCCATTCCTCGATCCCGCTGAATCTCGGGCTGGTGCTCACCGACTTCATGAACATGGCCCGCGAGAACGACCTCGCGATGCCCACCGACCTGGCGATCCTGTTCAAGGGCTTGGTCACCGCCGACGGCGTGATGCGCCACCTCGATCCGGATTTCGACCTGTTCGCGGCGGCCGGCCCCACGGTCAAGGCGAGCATGCAGACGCAGTTCTCGCTGGGCGCCCTCAAGCAGAAGGCCGAGGCTTTGGGCGTCGGCCTCTACGGCGCCGCCTCCGAGCTGCCGACCCTGATCCACCTGATGCTGGTGCGGCTCAAGCAGGGCCGCGTCACCGTCGAGATCGAGATCAAGGGCCTCGACAAGGTCACCCGCGGCATCGAGCGGGCCGCCGCCCGGGTCGCGGTCGCCCTGGTGGTGGCGGCCTTCGCCACCCAGCTGGCGCCCCGCCTGATCGATCTCGGCACGCCGGTCTTCGTCTCGATCGGCCTGGTGATCTTCATCCTCGGCGTCGGGTGGCTGGTGCTGCTGATGCGGAACAAGTAACCGGTTTCGGCACCGGGGCGACCCGCACCTCTAGTTGCGAAGCGGTGACGAATACACACTTCGTTTGATTATCGCCGCGATCATGTTAGCTTCGGGAACCCTTCGATTCGCGCGGTCGCGAGCGCGGGGGCGCCACCAGAAGCGGTTCGATCCGCCGGCGTCTTCGCGCTTCGACATCACGTCGCCGCACCGCGTCTACGGTGGGTCTTCCGCACTGCGCGCCTGGGGCGAGCGGTGCGGAATGTGGACGGTGAGGAGGGGGGCGAGCGATGGATGCGGACCTCGTGTTGCCGCGCGCGGACGGGACGGACCGACGCCTCGTCGCGCTCGAAGCGGAGAACATACGGCTGCGGGCCCTGCTGATGCAGGCGACCGGTCAGGCGGATTCGGAACGGCAGCGCAGCCGACGGCTCGGTCGCATCATCGAGGCCGCGAGCCGCGTGGAGGCCGGGCGCCTCGGCCGCGAGCCCTTTCAAGCGACGGGACCGCACGCGCTGGATCGGCACGAATCGGGCCGCGTCGAGACGTGGTCCGCGCCGTCCTGGGCCGGTGAGCTGACCGCGCCAGGAATGCTTCAGGTCGCCGCCGACGTGCTGGAGGTGCTCGATCGCGACGGACATCTGATCACCGCGGGCGAGAACGGCCCGGCCAGCCTCAGCGGCCGGAACCCCGCGGACACGATCGGGCGCCCGTGGATCGACGTCTGGACCCGCGCAGAGGACCGGGATGCGGTCGCAGCAGCGCTCGGCAAGGCGCGGCTGGGCGGGGCGAGTCGCTTCCAGGCCAAGATCGAGACCGGCCGGTCGGTGACGTGGTGGGATATCGCGGTGACGCCGGTCGGCGGCCGGCACGGCCATCCCGAGCGGATCCTGGCGGCGTCCCGGGACATCACCGAGCTGAAGCTCACCGAGGCCCGCCAGACCCTGCTGATGCAGGAACTGTCCCATCGGATGAAGAACACCCTGGCCATGGTCCAGGCGGTGGCCGCGCAGACCCTGCGCAACGCCGGCTCGCTGGAGGCCGCCGGCGAGGCGCTCGCCGCCCGGCTGCTGGCGCTGGCCCAGGCCCATGACGTGCTGCTGCAGGGCTCGTTCGCGGCGGCCTCCCTGGTCGGGCTGGTGGAAGGCGCGGTCTCGCTCCACGGCGACGGGGTGTCGGGTCGGTTCCGGGTAGAGGGCGCCGACCTCACGCTCGGCCCGCGCCACGGCATGGTCCTGGCGCTGATGCTGCACGAGCTCGGCACCAACGCCGCCAAGTACGGCGCGCTCTCGGTGCCCTCGGGGCAGGTGGTGATCACCTGGACCGTCGCGGAATCCGCCGACGGCGCCACCCTGCGGTTCCGCTGGGAGGAGATCGGCGGCCCGCCGGTCAGCCCGCCGACCCGCACCGGGTTCGGGACGCGCCTGATCGCCCGCAGCCTCGCCCACAGCTTCGGCGGGACCGCGCAGCTGAACTACCCGCCCACCGGTGCGGTGCTGACCTTCGAGGCGCCGCTCGCCGCCGTGACGGCCGGCTGAGGTCTACCGGGCGGCTTGCGTGTCTTCGCGCAGATCGCGCAGGGCTGCGACGGTCTGGTCGCGCAGACTTCGAAGATCCGCCAGCCGCGCCGTGACGTCGCCGCCGAGCTTCGCGGATTGTTCGAAGTCCCGACAGGCCTGCGACAGATCTGCGCAGCCCAGCATGCCCGACATCGACACCAGGGTATGCGCCTCCCGTGCGTAGTCGGCCTCCGCCCGGTCCGCGCCGTCAAAGGCCGTGGCGAGGCTGGTGGTGAAGCGGTCGAGCAGGCGGGCGAGCTTCTCGGTGCCGATGACACCTTCAAGTTCGTCGAGCGCCGCACGATCGACGAGGGACTGTGACACCATCCGTCTCCGGCAGCGGATTTGCAGAACGATCCGACTGAAGCGCGCAATCGCCGCGCGGTCCAGCGGCCGATTCCGATCCCGATGGACTCTGCCACCGTTTCCACAGCCTGCCCACCCGGATATCCGCTTAGTCCGGGGCGCTCGGCCCCCGGAGGAACCTGACCCGTGACGGCCTACAGCCTGCGCGCCCGGCTGCTCGCCCTGTGGGTCCTGCTGCTGGCCTCGGCAGTGGCCACCGCCTACCTGATGTTCGGGTTCTATAGCCAGTCGACCGCGGTCCAGGTCGCCCAGGCCGAGGTCTCGGTCGGGCGCGCCTGCCGGGAGATCATCGACCGCTACGCCGCGCTGACCCGCCGGACCCGCAGCATCGCACGAGCCGAGCTCGGCCCCACCGTCGGGGCGGCCCTCGACCTCTATCCGGGCATCGAGGGCGGGGTCTGGAGCGCCGCCGAGGGGCCGCTCGCCTACGCCTATCCCACCTACGAGGGCACCGGGCCGAAGACCGACCTCCCCGAGGCCGAGCGCGACAGCATCGCCGCGGTGAATGCCCAGGCCCTGCGGGTCGACCACGCCGTTGCGGTCCGCCGGCCGAGCCGGACGCAGGTGCTGCTGGTCCAGGGCTGCCCGCTGCATGGTCCGGAAGCCGGGCTGACCGCCTGGACCATGGGCCGCGCCCACGTCAACGACGGCCCGGCCTATACCCGCTTCCTGGCGGGCCTCGGCTTCCTGGCCGTGACCGTGCTCGGCTCGGCGGCGTTCCTGGGCTGGTTCCTGTACGGGTTCTCGGGCCGGATCGCCCGGGTCGAGGCCGCCCTCGCGGCACCGCGGCCGGATGGCGAGGACCTGCCCCGCCTCGCCCCGACCGGGGAGCGCGAACTCGACCGCCTGGTCGACGCCCTCAACGCCGCGGGCGGGCGCCTGCGGGAGGCCCGGGCCCGCGTCGTGGCCGCCGAGCGCCTGGCCGCCGTCGGCCGGCTCGCGGCCAGCATCGCCCACGAGATCCGCAACCCGATCGCGGCGATGCGGCTCAAGGCCGAGAACGCCCTGGTCAGCGGCGATCCGGGCCGCGCCACGGTGGCGCTGGAGAGCATGCTCGGCCAGATCGCCCGGGTCGATCACCTGCTGCGCGACCTCCTCAATCTCACGCAGGCCCGCACGCTCACCCGCACCCCCACCGACATCGCCGCGCTGCTCGCCGATTGCGCGCGCCTGCACGAGGATCTGGCGAGCGCCCGCGGCGTGCGGATCGCGATCGAAGCCGACGCGCTGCCCGGGGCGGACCGCCCACAGATCGACGGCGCCCAGATCGCCCGGGCCCTCGACAACCTGCTGCTCAACGCCCTCCAGCACACGCAAGCGGGGGGCCGGGTCCGTCTCGGCGCCGCGCGGGTGACCGTCGACGGCGCGGTGCGCCTGCACCTGCAGGTGGCCGACACCGGCCCCGGGATCGACCCGGCGGTCCGCCCCGGCCTGTTCGAGCCGTTCGTGACCGGCCGGCCGGACGGGACCGGGCTCGGCCTCGCGATTGTGCGCGAGATCGCGCTGGCGCATCGCGGTACGGTCGGGCTGATCGACGATGCGCCCGAGACCACGTTCGTACTGGACCTGCCATGGCGACCATCCTGATCGTCGACGACGATTCCGCCCTGCGCGAGGGGCTGGCCGAGACCGTGGCCGATCTCGGCCATACGCCACTGCCGGCCGCCTCCGGGGCGGAGGCCCTGGCGCGCCTGCACGAGACCCCGGTCGCCGCGGTCCTGCTCGACCTGCGCATGCCCGGCGACCTCGACGGCATGGCGACCCTGGCGCGGATCTGCGCCCTGCCGGACCGGCCGCCCGTGACGGTGCTCACCGCCTATGCGAGCCCGGCCAACACGATCGAGGCGATGCGCCTCGGGGCCCATGACCACCTGACCAAGCCGGTCGGCCGCGCCGACCTCGCCGCGGTCCTCGACGCGATGCTGTCGACCGCGAAGCCGGATCCCGGGGACCGAGATCCCGAAAGCGGCCTGATCGGCTCGAGCGTCGGCATGCGCCGGGTCCAGAAGACCATCGGGCTCGTGGCCGACACCGACTCCACCGTGCTGATCCAGGGCGAGACCGGCACCGGCAAGGAGGAGGTGGCCCGGGCGCTGCACGCCTATTCCGCCCGCCGGGCGCGGCCGTTCGTGCCGGTCAACTGCGCGGCGATCCCGCCCGACCTTCTGGAGAGCGAGCTGTTCGGCCATGTCCGCGGCGCCTTCACGGGGTCTGTCGGCGATCGGGCCGGCGCGTTTCACCAGGCCGAAGGGGGCACGCTGTTCCTCGACGAGATCGGCGACATGCCCCCGCCGATGCAGGCGAAGATCCTGCGGGTGATCCAGGACCGCGTGGTGACGCCGCTCGGCGGCCGGTCGGCCCGGGTCGATGTCCGCCTGGTCGCCGCGACCCACCGCGACCTGCCGGCCCTGGTGGCCGGCGGCCTGTTTCGCGCCGACCTGTATTACCGGCTCAACGTCGTGCCGATCCTGCTGCCGCCCCTGCGCGAGCGCCTGGCCGACATCGTGCCCTTGGCCGAGCATTTCCTCGGCCCCTCGGGCAAGCGCCTGAGCGCGGGCGCGGCCTCACGGCTGCTGGCCTATGGCTGGCCCGGCAATGTCCGCGAGTTGCGCAACGTCGTCGAACGCGCCGCCGTGCTGGTCCGCTGCGGGGTGATCGCGCCCGATGCCATCGACCTGCCGACCGAGCGGCCGGCCTCACGGCTCGACGAGGGCGGCGTCACGATCGACCTGCCGGTGGATTGGTTGGCGGGCGACCTACCCGGCGCCGTCGCCCGGCTGGAGCGGACCATGATCGCCGCCGCGCTCCGTGAGGCCGACGGCAACCGCGCTCGGGCCGCCCGACGCCTCGGGATCCAGCGCCAGCTCCTCTACGCCAAGATCGAGCGCTACGGCTTGGCCGTCCCCGGGACGGATCTGTCCGCAGAAGCGACGGTCGATGTCGTAAATCCCGACGCATCGGTCGATCCAGAGGGTGGGTAAACCACTCATCCGCCTCGGTATTGCGCCGGAACAAGCGTTCTTGAAAAAGTCCAGGGAACGGATGGATTAAGCCGGCGTCAAGCTCGTCACGTGCCGGCCCGGATCGGGCTCGGCCGCGGCGGCATTCGAGCGGGGGTTAGGGCAGGATGGACAGGACCGATACCGGAGCGGCGGCGCATGGCGCGACCGTCCGGGCTCCCTCCACCAAGGCCCTGCGCGGCCTCGACGCCCTCAACTTCTTCCTGGCCGACGTGCGCGACGGCCTCGGGCCGTATCTGGCGATCTACCTGATCGCCGTGCGGGGGCCGGACCAGGGCTGGAACGAGGCCACCACCGGTTTGGTGATGACCGTCGCCGGCATCCTCGGCCTGATCGCGCAGACGCCGGCCGGCGCATTGATCGACGCCACCAACCACAAGCGCGCCGTCGTGATCGGCGGCGCCATCGCGGTAACGGCGAGCTGCCTGATCCTGCCGTTCATCTCGAACTTTTACCTCGTCACCGCGACGCAATCGATCGCCCACGTGGCCGGCACGATCTTCCCGCCGGCGCTCGCCGCCATCACCCTCGGGGTGGTCGGCCCAAAAATGTTCGCCAAGCGGATCGGCCGCAACGAGGGCTTCAACCACGCCGGTAACGCGGCGTCCGCGGCCATCGCCGGGGGCCTGGCCTATTTCTTTGGGCCGATCGTGGTGTTCTGGCTGATGGGCGTGCTGGCCGCCCTGTCGATCGGCGCGATGCTGCTGGTCCCGGCCGATGCCATCGACGACGACCTCGCCCGGGGCATGACCGAGGCGGAGGCCAAGGCGGATGAGCAGCCCTCCGGCTTGGCGACCTTGCTCCAGAACAAGCCGCTGATGCTGTTCGCCGTGCTCTGCGCGATCTTCCACCTGTCCAACGCCGCGATGCTGACCTCGGTCGGACAGTTGCTCACGCATCTCTCCGGCAAGGATCACGCGACCTCGCTGATCGCCGTGTGCATCGTCGCCGCGCAATGCGTGATGGTGCCGGTGGCGATCTTCGTCGGCGCCCGGGCCGACATCATCGGGCGCAAGCCGATCTTTCTGGCGGCGTTCGGCGTGCTGGCGCTGCGCGGCGTGCTCTACACCCTCTCGGACAACCCGTTCTGGCTGGTGGGCGTCCAGCTCCTCGACGGGGTCGGGGCCGGCGTCTACGGCGCGCTGTTCCCGATCGTCGTCGCCGACCTGACCCGGGGCGGCGGGCGATTCAACGCGGCGCAGGGTGCGGTGGCCACCGCCCAAGGGGTCGGTGCCTCGGTGAGCGCGACGCTGGCCGGGCTGATCATCGTGTCGGCCGGGTATTCGACCGCGTTCCTGGCCCTGGCGGCGATCGCCGGGCTCGGCTTCGTCCTCTACCTGACGATGATGCCCGAGACCCGCGACGGGGAAGCCGCGAGCGGCACCCCGGATAGCAGCGCCGGCCTGCCCCCGGCCGTGCCGGCGAGCGCCTGATCGGCTAGCAGGATCACCCCATGTCCGCCCCCGATCCCGGCTCCGTGCCGAGGCGCGATCCGCTCGTCTTCCTGCATGTCGGCGACCTGCACCTGCAGGATGCAGCGGCCCAGAATGCCATCGACCTGAACGCGATCCTCGACCAGATCGCGACGATCGCCCCGCGGGACCTGTTCGATTTCGTGTACCTGCCGGGCGATCTGGCGGAGAACGGCTACGCCTCGGAATATCGCATCCTGAAGGATGCGCTGGATCGGCACCCCGGCTTGCCGGTTCGCCTGATCCCCGGCGACCACGACCGCCAGCACGGCCGGATGGACGATTTCCACGCCTTCGCGGCGAGCCTGGGCGACCGCCTGCCGGAGCCGGTGGTCTGGGACCTGGAGCAGCCGCCCTCCGGCTGCCCGGAGACCTGGCCGGTCCGGCCGATCCCGCATTACTGCACGAGCGCGGATATCCAGGGCGTGCGCTGCCTGTTCGTCGACATGGTCAGCCCGGGCTTCGGCCGGAAAGGCATCGGGCTCGATTTCCGGCTCGGCCGGCCGCAGACTCAATGGCTGAGCGAGCAGCTCACGCAGGCGGCAGCGGAAAAAAAGCCCTGCGCCGTGTTCATGCACGCCTACCCGGACGACCTGCGCGAGCCGGACGACCGCCTCGACATCGGCGGCCTGTTCTGGGCGACCCGTGTCCGCCTCGTGGAGATGGGCCACACCCATTACAACGAGCTCGCCCCCGACGGCCGGACCCTCTACGCCGCCGCCCGCTCGGTGGGGCAGAACGAGGACGGCTCGGTCGGCTACGCGGTCGCGGCCATCGACGGGCCGGTGACGAGCTGGCGCTTCCGCGCGCTGGACCGGACGGCGCCGTTCGTGCTGATCACCAGTCCGGCGGACCGGCGGGTCGCGACGCTGCCGACCACGCCCCCGAGCTGCGGCATGGATCTCGACGCCGAGGGGCGGATCGCCGTCCGGGCGGTGGTGCTGTCCGATGCGGCGCCGGATTACGTCCATTGCCGGGTCGATACCGGCCCCTGGCTCCTGATGGAGCGGGATCCGGCTTCGCGCTGCTACACGGCTGCGCTGCCCTGGGACGGGTCCGGGCGCAGCATCCAAGTCGAGGCGGTGGACGGGCGCTGGCCCGGCCACGGCCCGGACTACGTCGACACCGACGTGATCGAGCCGGTGATCGCCTTCTCGGACAGCGCGGCCTTGCCGGCGATGCCGGAAAAACCGGGTAGCGACGCGGGCCGGATCCTGTCCTGGGTCCGAAAGGGCGTGCGCGGCGACCAGCTCGGGCCTAACCGCTACGGCCGCAAGTGGTGATCCTCACCAAGCCTCCGGGGGGAGATTGTTAGACGTGTTCGCTGGATTGACCCTGACACCGAACCTGGCGACCTGGGGCATCGCCGCCCTCGCCACCCTGGGCGTGATCGTGCGCCCGTTCTCGTGGCCGGAGGCGATCTGGGCGGTGCTCGGCGCCGCCCTGCTGGTCGTGCTCGGCCTGCTGCCCTGGCAGATCGCCCTCGACGGCGTCTCCAAGGGCACCGACGTCTACCTGTTCCTGGTCGGCATGATGCTGCTCGCCGAGATCGCCCGGAAGGAGGGCCTGTTCGACTGGCTGGCGGGCCTCGCCGTGCGCGCCGCCAAGGGCTCGCCGACCCGGCTGTTCCTGCTGATCTACATCGTCGGCACCGTGGTGACGGTGTTCCTCTCCAACGACGCCTGCGCGGTGGTGCTGACGCCCGCTGTCTACGCCGCCGCCAAGGCCGCCGATGCCGAGCCCCTGCCCTACCTGTTCATCTGCGCCTTCATCGCCAACGCGGCGAGCTTCGTGCTGCCGATCTCGAACCCGGCCAACCTGGTGGTGTTCGCCACCGACATGCCGCCCCTCGGCCAGTGGCTCGCTACCTTCGCGCTGCCCTCGGTGCTGGCGATCGTCGCCACCTACGTGGTGCTGCGGCTGACCCAGAACGCTCGACTGAAGGGTCAGACCATCAAGACCGACGTCGAGACCGTGAGCCTCGGCCTCGGCGGCAAGGTCGCGGGGCTCGGCATCATCGCCACCGCGGGGGCGCTGATCGGGGCCTCGGCCGCCGGCATCGAGCTCGGCCTGCCGACCTTCGTGGCCGGCCTCGCCACCACCCTGCTGGTGGTGGCGCTCAACCGCGGCGGCCTGGTCGAGGTGGTCAAGGACGTGTCCTGGGCGGTGCTGCCACTGGTGGCCGGCCTGTTCGTGCTGGTCGAGGCGCTGGAGAAGACCGGCGTGCTCACCCTGCTGGCCGACACGCTGAAGGGCTACGCGCAGGCCGACCCCGCCGCCACCGCCTGGGCCGGCGGCGCGCTGATCGCCTTCGGCACCAACCTCGTGAACAACCTGCCGGCCGGGCTGCTCGCCGGTGCCGCGGTCCAGGCCGCGGAGGTCTCGCACAAGGTCGCGGGCGCGATCCTCATCGGCGTCGATCTCGGGCCGAACCTGTCGGTCACCGGCTCGCTCGCCACGATCCTGTGGCTCACCGCGATCCGCCGGGAGGGTGAGGACGTGTCGGCCTGGCAGTTCCTCAAGCTCGGCCTGCTGGTGATGCCACCCGCCCTGGTTCTGGCGCTGGCCGCCCTCCTCCTCGTCTGAGAACCCGGTCTCCGGTTCCCAGGACGGTGCCTGCCCCGATCGCCTCGCCCTCCCACGCCCGGAGACCCCATCCTTGAACGCCGCCCTGCTGTATCCCTTCATCCTGGTCGCGGGCGCCCTGCAGGCGCTCGGCAACTCCATGAACGCGCGCCTGCGCGACGCGCTGGTCAATCCGTGGCTCGCCGCGACCTACTCGTTCATGCCGATCGTGATCGTGTTCGCGATCCTGTTCTTCACCATGCCGACGCCGCTGCCGACGCTGCAGACCCTGGGCTCGATGCCCTGGTACGCGCCGCTCGGCGGCGTCGCCGGCGCGGTGGCGGTGTTCGGCGGCCTCGCCTTCGTCGACAAGGTCGGGGCCGGTCCGTTCAACGGCCTGACCATCACGGCCAACATCCTGACCTCGCTGGCGCTCGACAGCCTCGGCCTGTTCGGCCTCAAGGCCGGCGGCTTCAAGCCGATGCCGTGGCTCGGCGGCCTGCTGATGGTCATCGGCATCGTGTTCATCGCCCGCGCCACCGGCCCGAAATCGGAAGACGAGAAGGCCGAGGGCAGCGAGGGCGGCCTGATGGCCAAGCTGCTCTACCCGTTCATCCTGGTCGCCGGCTCGCTCCAGGCGGTCGGCGTGGTGCTCAACGCGCAGCTGCGCGGCGCCCTGGTGAACCCCTGGCTCGCCGCCACCGTGTCGTTCATCCCGGTGGCCCTGGTGTTCCTGTTCGTGTTCCTCATCCGCCCGACGCCGCTGCCGACCCGGGCGGACGTGGCCCGGGTGCCGTGGTGGGGTGCGCTGGGCGGGATCGCCGGGGCGGTGGCGGTGTTTGCCGGCCTGCTGTTCGTCGACAAGGTCGGCGCCGGCGCCTTCAACGGCCTCTTGATCACCGCGAACCTGTTCACCTCGATCGCCATCGACCATTTCGGCTGGCTCGGGATGAAGCGCGTCCGCGCCGGAATCGGCCGGCTGATCGGCGGCCTGCTGATGGCGGGCGGGATCGTGCTGATCTCGGTGTTTTGACCGACAGCCGAACCGCGCGGGACCCGTTACGCCTTTCGAGGCGTCGGACTGGGCTGTCCGCGCCGCCTACCGCTTAAGACCATCTCGGCGCCGCGCAGGGAACTCGCCTCTCTAGAATCTCACTAAAAATGAGTTCGAGAGGCGCCCCATGCCCTCGCGTCACCTGCCCGTGCTCGATGGTTGGCGCGGCTGCGCGATCCTGCTCGTGCTCGTCGGTCATTTCGCGACGAGCCGCGGGATCAATCTCGGCCGCTTCGGGGTGGAGTTCTTCTTCGTCCTGAGCGGCCGCCTGATGGCCGAGATCCTGTTCGTGCGCGCCACGCCGCTGACGACGTTCTTCGTCCGCCGGGCGTCGCGGATCTATCCGGCGCTGATCTGCTTCGTGCTGGCGATGAGCATTCTGGCCCTCGTCACCGGCCATTATCGGCAGCTCTATGGCTGCCTCGCGGCCGTGACGCTGACCTACAACTACTACCACCTGTGGTTTGACGAGGTACCCAATGTCGACCACATCTGGTCGCTCTGCGTCGAGGAGCACAGCTACATCCTGCTGGGCGTCATCGCGCTTCTCTGGCACAGATTCGGTTTCCCGCTGCTTTCGGTCCTCGCCGTGCTGGCGGCCTTGGCCTGCCTGGACGGGTTGGTCTCGACGCTGATCGGCGGCACTTACACGCAGGTGTACTGGCGCAGCGATGTCCGGAGCGCGTCGATCCTGCTCGGAGCTGTCGCCCATCTGAAGTTCGGCCGCAGCGACCCGACAAGCGATAGGCCGTCCTGGCAGCCGGCGTTCCTGCTGCTGGCCGGCCTGGCGCTGAACGTCAACGCCGTGCCAGACCCGATCAAGTACAGCTTCGGCACCGCCCTGCTCGCTGGCGCGGTGGCGTCACTCCCGAGGGCACCGGCCGCCTTGCGCGACGGCCTGACGTCGACGCCGCTCCTGCTGTTCGGGGCGTGGTCCTACGCGATCTACCTGTGGCAGCAGCCGTTCTACGTGCTGCACGACGCGATGGGCGACTGGGTCAGCGCGGCCCTCGTCCTGCCGGCGATCGCGCTCGGCATGGCCAGCCTGCTGCTGATCGAGCGGCCGATGCGGGACTACCTCAACCGCCTGTTCGACCGCGCGGCGGGCCGGGGCGGCACCGCGGTGAAGTCCTTCGCGACATCCTGAGGGACCCGAGAGATGGGTGGAGGGTGACGGACGGCCGGGAAGCCTGCCTACCAATCCCGTCATTCCGGGGCCGCGCAGCGGAGCCCGGAATCCAGATCCCCTGTCAGTTCCAGATATTGCACCGTCGGCGGTTCTGGACGCTGGGTTCACCTTCGGCGTCGCGAAATGACAGGGCGGATCTTGAGCCGTCCGCACAAAGCTCAAGATCTCGATAGAACACGCTGTCTGAACCCGACAGTCCCCTAAACGGCCGCAGCCATCTGCGACGCGGCGCCGAGCACGCCGGCAGCGGTTTCCTCCGGCGGGGCCTTGCGGGAGACGTAGTAGAGATCGACCGCCCGCCAGAACGCGGTCTGCTCGTCGACCGACCGGCGGGCCAGGGCCGATTCGAGGATCGCCATGGCGGCCCGTGCGGGCTCGCTCCGCTCGAGTTCGTCGAGCAGGCCGGCGAGATGCAGCATGGGGGTCTACCTCCGAACGTACAGCGACATAGGGTAACGCCTAAGCTTACGAAAAGGATCCGCCCGCCAGCGGAGTCCCTGCACGAAACTTGCCTCGCGCCCAGTGGGGTCTACGATCCCCACCCGCGAGCCCGACTCGCGACCCACTTTTAGATCTCAAGGATCCCCGATGCTTTCCTGCCGAAGCGGCGCGGCCCATGCCCTGCGCGGAGCGACCCTGGCCCTGGTGCTGGCCGGCACGCTCGGGGCGACCCCGCTCCGCGCCCGCGAGATGACCGATGCCAGCACGGCGGCGGCGGTGAAGAAGCCGAACGTCGTCATCCTGGCCACCGGCGGCACGATCGCGGGCGCTGGCGCCGACGCGGCCAACAGCGCGACCTACACAGCCGCCAAGGTGCCGGTGGACAAGCTGCTCGCGGCCGTGCCGCAGGTCAGCACCATCGCCAATGTGCGCGGCGAGCAAGTCTTCCAGATCGCCTCGGAGAGCTTCACAGACACGCAGCTGGTGCAGCTCGCCAAGCGGGTCTCGGCCCTGCTCAAGCAGGACGATGTTGACGGCGTGGTCGTCACCCACGGCACCGACACTCTGGAGGAGACCTCGTTCTTCCTAGACCTCGTGGTGAAGAGCGACAAGCCGATCGTGGTCGTCGGGTCGATGCGCCCGGGCACGGCGATCTCCGCCGACGGCGCCCTCAACCTGCTCGACGCCGTGACGGTGGCGGCCAGCAAGGAGGCGATCGGCAAGGGCGTCACCGTGACCATGAACGACACGATCCAGTCGGGCCGCGACGTGAACAAGCGGACCAACGTGGTGCCCAGCGCCTTCTACAGCCAGTGGGGGCCGCTCGGCATGGTGATCGAGGGCAAGACCTACTTCGTCCGCTCCCTGGCGAAGCGCCACAACACCAGCTCCGAGTTCGATATCGATACGATCGACAGCCTGCCGCTGGTCGGCATCGTCTACGGTTCGGGCACCATGATCCCCGGGGTCTACGATGCCGAGGTCCAGGCCGGCGCCAAGGCGATCGTCAACGCCGGCACGGGCAACGGCTCGGTGCCGGGCTACCTCGTGGACAAGCTCAAGGACATCCGCTCCAAGGGCACGATCGTCATCCGCTCCTCGCGGGTGCCGGACGGTCTCGTCCTGCGCAACGCCGAGCAGCCCGACGACACCTACGACTGGGTGGTCGCCCACGACCTGAACCCGGCCAAGGCCAAGATCCTGGCCGCGGTGGCGCTGACCAAGACTCAGGACACCAAGGAGCTGCAGCGGATTTTTTGGGAGTATTGAGAGCTTCTTCGACTCGCGTTTCCAACCCTCGACCTCATCCTGAGGTGGCGGCGCGTCGCGTCGCCCTCGAAGGAGCCCTCCAGCCGGCCGCGCGCGCACTGGAGCCCTCCTTCGAGGCTCGCTACGCTCGCACCTCAGGATGAGGGGGAAGATTTGGAGATCCGAAGGCGTGCGATACCCTCGGTCGTGCGCCCGACGCTCCAGATCCCCGCGCGGCGACTGGGTTACTTCCCGCGGCGCACCCCTTAGATACCGGCGCGCGAGGCGGTTGCGCCGCCGGAGCTGGACATGGCTCCGAGTCGGCGATCCGTCGGCATCCTGGACGGAGGAACGAGCATGACCGAGCTTCATCCCGAGGTCGCGGCGGTCACCGAGCGCGTGGTCGCGCGCTCCCGCGAGTCCCGGCGGACCTATCTCGACCTGATCGCCCGGGAGCGCGATTCGGGCGTGCACCGTCCGACGCTCGCCTGCGGCAACCTCGCCCACGGCTTCGCCGCCTCCGGCGAGGACAAGCCGGCGCTGCGCGACGGCCGGACGGTGATGAATATCGGGATTGTCACCGCCTACAACGACATGCTGTCGGCGCATCAGCCCTACGGGCGCTATCCCGACCAGATCAAGGTGTTCGCCCGGGAGCGCGGCGCCACCGCCCAGGTGGCGGGCGGTACGCCGGCGATGTGCGACGGGGTCACCCAAGGCCAGCGCGGCATGGAGCTGTCGCTGTTCTCCCGGGACACGATCGCACTCTCCACCGCGGTCGGCCTGAGCCACGGCATGTTCGATGGCGCCGCGCTGCTCGGAATCTGCGACAAGATCGTGCCCGGCCTGCTGATCGGCGCGCTGCGCTTCGGCCACCTGCCGACGATCCTGATCCCGGCCGGGCCGATGCCCTCGGGGCTCGCCAACAAGGAGAAGCAGCGGATCCGCCAGCTCTACGCCGAGGGCAAGGTCGGCCGCGCGGAGCTGCTCGAATCCGAGTCCGCCTCCTATCACGGGGCCGGCACCTGCACGTTCTACGGCACCGCCAACTCGAACCAGATGATGATGGACATGATGGGCCTGCACATGCCGGGCGCCTCGTTCATCAATCCCGGCACGAAGCTGCGCCAGGCCGTGACCCGGGCGGCGATCCACCGGCTCACCGAGATCGGCGCCGCCGGCAACGATTACCGGCCCCTCGGCCTGTGCGTGGACGAGAAGGCGATCGTGAACGCGGCGGTCGGCCTGCTCGCCACGGGCGGTTCGACCAACCACGCGATCCACCTGCCGGCCATCGCCCGCGCCGCCGGCATCGTGATCGACTGGGAGGATATCGACCGGCTGTCCAACGCCGTGCCGTTGATCGCCCGGGTCTATCCGAACGGCGCGGGCGACGTGAACCACTTCCACGCCGCCGGCGGCATGAGCTTCGTCATGGCTGCCCTCCTCGATGCCGGGCTGCTGCACGACGACATCCTCACCGTCGCCGGCCAGTCCCTGCGCGACCACGCCCGCGACCCGAAGCTCGACGGCGACGAGCTCGCCTTCGCGGATGCGGTGCCGGAGAGCCTGGACGACACCATGATCCGGCGGCCGGACAACCCGTTCCAGGCCGATGGCGGCATGCGGCTGGTGACGGGCAATCTCGGCCGGGCGACGTTCAAGACCAGCGCCGTGGAGGAGAGCCGCCGGACCATTGAGGCTCCGGCCCGGGTGTTCTCGGACCAGGATGACGTGCTGAAAGCCTTCAAGGCCGGCGAGCTGGAGCGGGACGTGGTCGTGGTGGTGCGGTTCCAGGGTCCGCGGGCCAACGGCATGCCCGAGTTGCACAAGCTTACGCCCCCGCTCGGGGTGTTGCAGGACCGCGGCCACAAGGTCGCGCTGGTCACGGATGGGCGCATGTCCGGCGCCTCCGGCAAGGTGCCGGCGGCGATCCATCTGAGCCCGGAAGCGCTCGGCGGCGGTGCCATCGGGCGGATCCGCGACGGCGACATCGTCCGCCTCAGCGCCGCCGAGGGGCTGCTGGAGGTGCTGGTCGACGATGCGGAACTCGCCGCCCGCGAGGAGGCGGTTCAGCCGGTGCCTGAGGCGGGAACCGGGCGGGAGCTGTTCGCTTTCATGCGCCACGGGGCCGACACCGCCGAGCGGGGCGCCTCGGCCATGCTCGCGGCCGCCGGCCTCTGAACGTCGAACGGGAGAAGCCGATCATGAACGATCTGACCAGCATCGACGCGCTGATGCGCTCCGTGCCCGTCATCCCGGTCCTGGTGATCGAGGATGTCGCCCAGGCCCGGCCGATCGCCGAGGCCCTGGTCGCGGGCGGGCTGACCGCCCTGGAGGTCACCCTGCGCACGCCGGCCGCCCTGGACGTGATCCGCGAGATGACCCAGGTCGAGGGCGCGGTGGTCGGGGCCGGCACGGTCCTGAACCCGGGCGACCTCGAAGGCGCCCTGGCGGCCGGGGCCGAGTTCATCGTCTCGCCGGGGCTCACGGCACCGCTGACCGACGCCGCCAAGGCCAACGGCGTGCCCTACCTGCCGGGCATCGCCACGGCGGCCGACATCATGCGCGGGCTCGATTACGGGCTCGACCGGTTCAAGTTCTTCCCGGCCGAGGCGGCGGGCGGGATCAAGGCGCTCAAGGCCCTCACCGCCGTGTTCGGCCAGGTGAAGTTCTGCCCGACCGGGGGGATCACCGAGGCGACCGCACCGGATTGGCTCGCCATCCCGTCGGTGCTCTGCGTCGGCGGCAGCTGGGTGGTGAAGCCCGGCGCACCGGACCGCGAAGCCATCGAGCGCGCGGCCCGGGCCGCGTCCGGCCTGCGCAAGGCCGCCTGACCGTCCCCGGAAACGAGAACGCCCGCCGAGGCTGAGCCGGGCGGGCGTTCCATCATCCGATAACTTGGTTGGCGACGATCAGCAGTCGTCGCCGCCCTTGCCGGCCTGCGCGGCGGTGGGCTTGCCCTGCGACTGGGCCTGCACGTCCGACGGCGAGGTGGCAGTGCCGGCATTGGTCATGGCACCGACGGTGCCGGGGGACTCGGCCTTGGCGCCGGGGGTGGTCGGGGTCTTCACGCTCGGATCGACGTTCGAGGCCTTGCTGGCTTCCTTGTCGCGCGTCACGGTCGTCCCGGTCGCGCACGGCGCCGCGAAGGCGGCGGTCGACATCAGGATGAGAGCGCCGGCGCCCGCAAGGGTCTTGATCTTGGTCATGCGTTCCTCCGATTTATTCAGCGCATGACAAACGGACCCCGCAGTCCCAGGTTCCTTAATATTTCCATCTCGCAACTTCTGCGGGGCATTTTTCCCGGGATGTCGTGACAGAGTCCACTTATTCCGCCGGTTGCGGCTCGCGGCGCTCCCGGGGGGTGAAGACACTGCCTTGCGGCTCCAGGACGATCCGCCTGTCGTGGAACGCGTCCAGCGTCGAGCGGTGGCCGATGGAGACGATGGTGGTGTCGGGCAGCCGCTCGCGCAGCATCGCGTAGATCTTCGCCTCGGACGGCTCGTCGAGCGAAGCGGTGGATTCATCGAGGAAGAGCCAGGCGGGCTTGGCCAGGATCGCCCGGGCGATGGCGAGGCGCTGCTGCTCGCCGCCGGACAGGCGCCGCTCCCAGGTATCGGTCTCGTCGAGGCGGTCGATGAGATGCGGCAGCTGCGCCGCCGTCAGGGCCTCGCGGATCGTGTCGTCCGAGAACTGGTCGGTGGTGTTCGGGTAGACGACGGCGCCGCGCAGGGTCCCCTGCGGGATGTAGGGCCGCTGCGGCAGCAGCAGCGCCGATTGCCCGGCTGGCACGTCGACCCGGCCCTTGCCGAACGGCCAGATCCCGGCGATCGCCCGGAACAGCGTCGACTTGCCGGAGCCCGAGGGTCCGGTGACCAGGGTCGCGCCGCCCTTGGGCAGGGTCAGCTCCGGCGCCGACACGATCTCGCGGCCATCCGGCAAAGCGAGCACCAGCCCGCGGGCGGTGACGCCATTGGCGGTCTCGTTGCCCCGGACCAGCCCGTAGCCCGCCGATTCCAGCGCCTCGGCCTTGCTCATCGCCCGGCGGAAGGAGCCGAGACGGATGGTGTTGGCCTTGTAGGAGGCGAGCGTGGTGTAGGAATCCACGAAGAACGACAGGGAGCTCTGCACCTGCCCGAAGGCCTGCGAGGTCTGCTGAAGCGCGCCCAGGGTGATCTTCTTGGCGAAGAACGACGGCGCGGCGAGCACCATCGGGAAGATCACGCTCGCCTGCCGGTAGCTGAACGTGAAGGCGATCAGCTTAATCCGGCGGAAGATGATGCCAACGTAATTGTCGATGATGCTATGGAACAGCGTGCCCAGCCGGGTCGCCTCGGCGCGCTCGCCGCGCAGCAGCGCGATCTGCTCCGAGTAGATCCGGTTGCGGGCCAGCGAGAAGCGGAAATCGGCCTCGACCTGCTCCTGCCGGAAGTTCAGCCCGATCAGGGGCCGGCCGATCAGGTGGGTCAGCCAGGTGCCGACCACCGCGTAGGCGATCACCAGCCAGACCAGGAAGCCCGGGATCACCGTGTCGGTGAACGGCACGACGAAGTCGCGCGACAGGGTCCAGAGGATCACGATGAACGAGACGAGCTGCGCCGCCTGGCTGAGCAGCCGGATCGACAGGCTCGCGGTCTGCTGGATGAACAGGTTGACGTCGGCCTGGATACGCTGGTCCGGGTTGTCCGCCTCCTCGTCGGTGAACGGGATGCGGTAATGGGTGCCCTTGCCGAGCCAGCGCTCGTACAGGCTGTGGGTCAGCCAGGTGCGCCAGCGGATGTGCAGCGAGGAATCGACGAACAGGTCGAACATGCCGATGGCGATGTTGAGCGTCGCCAGCGGGATGAAGATCCAGAGCAGCTGGTACCAGAACGCCGCCGCGTCGTATTCCTGCAGCGAGTTGTAGATGTCGCGGTAGAAGAAATTGAACCGCAGGGTCAGCGCCACGTCGGCGAAGTTCACGAAGATCGACAGGGCGACGAGGTTGCGCCCGATCCGGCCCTCGGTGCTGCCGAACCAGCGGAACAGGCCGATCTCCTTGGTCGGCTTGTCGCGGTTGGCGAAATACGGGTCGGCGATGTCGGTGATCGCCCGGATCGGCTCGAGATGCGAGACGGCGAGCACGATGGCGCCGAACACCACGGCGCCGGTGGCGGCGAAATCCGGCGGCAGCAGGGCGGCGATCACCGGGGGCAGCAGGCCCATGGCCGCGATGGTCTTCATGCCGGCGAGCAGCAGGTAGCCCAGGCCGTAGACCGAGACGAAGACCTTCAGGTAGGCCGAGATGCCGTTCGCCGCGACCAGGATGCCGGCCATCACGAAGCCGGCGAGCGAGACGTAGAGCGGCGGGCTGGGGATCCCCGGGAGCGCCAGCAGGATCAGCGCGGCCACGGCCGTGAGCACGGCCTGGATCCCGAGCCCGGTCCTGAGTGAAGCCACGCGTGTCTCCCGCCTAACGTGAGCGCCCTTGAGGGTACGCAACCCGGCGGCCTTGGCCCTGGGTCGTGGCGACAACGTGGCACTTCGCGTGCGCTGTCACGTGAAAGTTTGGTCAGGATCCGGCAATCGCGACGTCAGGCCGCTTTCCGCGCTACCAGTTCCACTCCTCGAAACCGGGCTCGCGGCAGCGATAACCGATCGGGCATTGCGGATTGTCGCGGGTTGGCACGAAGCGCAGTTCGGCGATCTCGGCGCCGCTGCACTGGCCGGGGCCGCTGACGAAGCGCTCCGCCGCCGTGCCGCCGGCGATCACCACGTCGCCCTCGTTCTTGACCAGCGCCATCGCCTCCGCGCAGGTCATCCGCACCGTGCCGGCTGGACGCGGCGAGCGCGAAGGCTGGGCGAGCGCGGCCGCCCCGATCGTCGCGGCGACCAGGTGAATGCACAGCAAGGCGAGGACCAGCGGCCTCATCGCGAATGGGTTCCAGAAACACGACGCACCCGAGAAGAAAGTCCTCGGGCATCGCGCCATCCTGCACGGCCGAGCGGCCCGAGACTGTCACCGGAATGCGCCACCACGCCGCTTTCGCCGTTGGACCGCCGCAATCACCGGATTATGGGATTCCCGGACCACGGAGAGCGCTCGAAACTGTGCGACCGCGGACGCCCGACGGGCGGCCCCGGCCCGAGCCTCCCGGCTGATCCTCCGGCACGCGCCTCCGGCGCCCGGCGTGCCGGCCGACGTGCGCTGGAGCCCAGGGACCCGCAGATGTCCGCCCTCTCGATCCTCGATGTTTCAGCCGTGCGCGCCGCCCCGGTGGCCCGCGAGCCCTACCCGTACACGCTCGGCACCAACGTCCTGAACCCGGACGCGATCGACGCGATCCGGCGCGACTTCCCGGACATCGCCAAGCCCGGCTACCTGACGGTGGACGAGGTCGCCCTCAAGGGCCGGTTCAAGGCGCTGATCGACGAGCTGGAGAGCGACGCGTTCTCGGAGATCCTCGGCGAGAAGTTCGGCATCGACCTCGTCTCCTGCCCGCGGCTGACCACGATCATGCGGAAGAGCCAGCTCAAATACGGCTCGATCCACACCGACGGCCCGTCGAAGGTGCTGACGCTGCTGGTCTACATGAACGACGCCTGGGACGCCCCGGCCGCCGGCCGCCTGCGGGTGCTCTACGACGGCCGCAACTACGCGCCCTTCGCGGTCGAGGTGCCGCCAACCATGGGCACGATGTTCGCCTTCCTGCGGGCCGACAATTCCTGGCACGGCCACGAGCCGTTCGAGGGCGAGCGGCGCGTGGTGCAGGTCGCCTGGCTGAAGGATGCGGCCGAGCTGGAACGCAAGCGCAAGCGCAACCGCACGGCGCAGTTCCTGAAAGGGATTTTCGGACGCTGAGCACCACGACGGTTTCACCCAGACTCTTGTTGGGGCATGCTTTTCACCGGTCAGCCGGTGACCGAATCGGCGCAGGATGCCTGGACCAGGGGGATCGAATGGGCGCGGTCGTGCTGGCCGATCCGGGTGAGGAAACCCGAGCCGGTTCCAAGCGTCGCTTCATCGTGCCCGCCCTCCTCGTGCTCGGCTGGGCCGGGCTGTTCGCCTACAGCGCCGCCTATCTGACCGAGGACCTGCCGTTCCGGTCCCAGCCGGCCGAGACCCGGCCGGCGCCGAAGCCCCCCGGCCGCCGGGTCGTGATGCTCGACATGCCGGATGAGGCCATCCCAGACGTGCAGCGCCCCGACGCGTCGCTGCAGGCCGCGACGGAAGCGTCCCCAAGCCAGGCGCAGCCGAACACGCGGGCGGCCGCCTCCGCCCCGGTGGCGGCCGCTTCCGCTAAGCCTCAGACCTCCGGCAGCGCCGAGTTCGTCGGGATCTGGGGTCCGACCGCAGAGGCCTGCGGCGCCCGCTCCCGCCGCCGGGGCTTCATCCCGGCCACGATCACGCAGGAGCGCGCCCGGGCCGGACGGACGATCTGCAATTTCCACGACAGCCGGCGGGTCGGCAACGCCTGGGTGATGGGCGCCGAATGCAGCGACCGCGGCCGGCACTGGTCCTCCCAGGTCCGCCTCATGGTCGCCGGCGACCGCCTCACCTGGTCGAGCGCGCGCGGCACCGCGGCCTATATCCGCTGTGGCCGGCGCGGGGGGTGAGGGGCGACTGGGGCGCATAGGGTCCACGGCGGGGCTTCTCAATCAAGGATACCCACTCCGTCATTGCGAGCGGAGCGAAGCAACCCATAGCAGCGCGCGATCTCAAACCGTGGCGTTTCCCTAGGTTGCTTCGCTGCGCTCGCAATGACGGTGAGAACTTCGCCATGCCGTTCACCGGAACGTCTGTTTCGGGTCCGGTCATCCTCGAT
Source organism: Methylobacterium sp. E-066 (assembly GCF_022829635.1). Lineage (GTDB taxonomy): Bacteria > Pseudomonadota > Alphaproteobacteria > Rhizobiales > Beijerinckiaceae > Methylobacterium. The sequence goes on along the minus strand of NZ_JAKSYO010000125.1, from coordinate 18,957 downwards.
GCGTCAGGCGATCCCGATCATCCGCCCCCCGGCGGCGGCGGCGTTCAAAACAATCCGCGCCGCGGCCCGGCTCGGGGTGTCGTCCCCCGAGAGCCGCATCGCTCCGTCGATGCGGGCGAGCGCGTCGCATTGCGCGTCGCGCTCCGCCCCGCCGACCAGTAGGGGCAGCAGCGCCCGGGTGAGACGCTCGGGGGTGCACTCGGCCTGGACGAATTCCGGCATGGCGTTGTCGGCCAGGATCAGGTTCGGCAGCACGATGCTGGGGACTTGGATCAGCCGCCGAGCGATGAACTCCTCCGCCCGCGAGACCTTGTAGGCCACCACCATCGGGACCCCGGCGAGCGCCAGTTCCAGCGTGACCGTGCCGGAGGCCGCGAGCGCCGCCCGGGCGCCCCGGAAGGCGGCGTATTTCGACTCCCCGCCGGTGAGCACCCGCACCGGCACGGGCCAGTCGAGGGCCATCCGCTCGATCAGCGCCCGGTGGCGGGTCACCGCGGGCAGAACCGCCTCGACCTCGAGAATTCGGGAGACCTGCTCCAGCACCCGCCCGAACACCGGCATCAGCCGGTCGATCTCGGCCCGGCGCGAGCCCGGCAGGATGACGAGGCTGTAGGGCACCGCCTCCCGCCGCCGGCTCTCGGCCGTGGAGGGCCGCAGCTCCGAAAAGCGCTCGATCAGCGGGTGGCCGACATAGGTGCAGGGCGGCCCGCCGAGGCGCAGATGCGCGTCCGGCTCGAACGGCAGCAGCGCCATCACGTGGTCGATGAAGCCGCGCATGCCCTTGGCCCGCCACGGCCGCCAGGCCCAGACGCTCGGCGACACGTAATCGACGATCGGGATGCCGGGCGCCGCCTTCCGGACCCGCTGAGCCACGGCGTGGGTGAAGCCCGGGCTGTCGATGATCACCAGCACGTCGGGCCGGGCGCGCACCACGGCAGCGGCGGTCTCGCGGATCCGGCGCAGCAGGGTCCGGGCACGGGCGAGCACCGGCAGGTAGCCCATGACGGCAACGTCATCGAGGGGGAACAGGGAGGAAAAGCCCTCCTCGGCCATAGCCTCGCCGCCCACCCCGCCGAACACGGTCCCGGGCGCGGTCGCGCGCAGCGCCCGCATCAGCTTGGCCCCGAGCTGATCCCCAGAATCCTCGCCGGCCACCAGCCAGATTGTCTTGGATGGGGACACGGAGGCGGCGCTCACGGCTCGGCTCCGTAGCCGACCAGAAACAGCCCCAGGCGATCGGCCTCGGTGGCGGTGGCGACGCGATCGATCACCAGGGTGCCGCCGGCCTCCAGCGCCAGGCCGACGCAGCCCGCGGCGGCGGCGTTGCGCACCGTCCGGGGGCCGATGGCCGGCAGGTCGATGCGCAGATCCTGGCCGACCTTCGGTGCCTTCACCAGCACGGTCGCGGGCAGCGCCCGCCCCCGCCCGAACGGCTTGCGCCCGAGCGCCCGGGCGCGGGCGAGCATGCGGTCGGTGCCCTCAGGCCCCTCGACGGCGATCACCCGCTCCCCCGAGACCGCCACCGCCTGCCCGAGATCGTAGGGCGAGAGCGCATCGAGCACCCCGCGCCCGGTGCGGATCGATGTATCGGCGTCCGCATCGGGACCGAGGCGGCCGAGCCGGCCCTCCGCGCAGAGCAGGTCCGGGGCGGCCTCGTGGACGCCCAGCACCCGATGCCCCTCCTCCTCGACAAGGGCGAGGGCGGCGCGCAGCAGCCGGTCGTCGCCGCCGCCGGCGATCGCCCGCAGGGTCTCGCGGTTGCGCAAAGCCGCGCCGGCATTGAGCAGCGCAGCCGGGCTCGGCCGGGAGACCCCGCCGGCCGGCACCATCACGGCCGGGCCCCAGGCGCGGAGCAGCTTGAGGATCGCGGCGAGGTCGAGTAGGTCGACGGTGGCATCGGCCCGGGCACGCAGGGACCGATCGGTGAAGCCGCGGAGCGCAATCAGCCGGAACGGCCGGTGCGTCCGGGTCAGCGACTCGGCGACGAGCTCCGGCAGCCGGCCGGCGCCGGCGATCAGGACGAGCGTGCCCTCGGGCAGCGGAGCGGCCTCGGCCATGCGGGCAGGCTCAGGCCGCCCCGATCGGGACCGGAAGCTCGCGCGGCGTGCAGATCGAGCGCTTGCCGCCGGCGCGGATGAAGGCGAGGATCTCGGCCACGGCGGTGTGGGACTCGAAGGTCGCGGCCACGTCCTCGACCCGCTCCATCAGCGTGCCCTCGGGGGCGAACAGCAGGCGGTAGGCCCGCCGGAGGGCGTGGATGTCCTCTCGGGCAAAGCCCCGGCGCTGCAGGCCGATGATGTTGAGCCCCGAAAGATACGCACGGTTGCCGAGCACCATGCCGTAGGGGATGCAGTCGTTCTCCAGCCCCGACAGGCCGCCGACGAAGGCGTGCGCCCCGACCCGGGCGAACTGGATCACCGCGGCGCCGCCGCCCAGGATCGCGTAATCGCCGACGCTGCAATGGCCGGCCAGCATCACGTTGTTGGAGAAGATGACGTGGTCGCCGACCCGACAATCGTGGCCGACATGGGAGTTCGCCAGGAAGGTGCAGTGATCGCCGACCGTCGTCTCGAGGCCGCCCCCGCTGGTGCCGGGGTTCATGGTCACGCCCTCGCGGATCAGGCAATCGGACCCGATCGTCAGCGTCGAGGCCTCGCCCCGGTATTTCAGATCCTGCGGCTGGTGGCCGATGGAGGCGAAGGGGAAGATCCGGGTGCGGGGGCCGATCGTGGTGCGGCCAGCCAGGACCACGTGGCTGAGGAGCTCGCAGCCCTCGCCCAGCACGACCTCAGGCCCGACATGGCAGAACGGGCCGATCCGCACGCCCTCGCCGATCGCGGCGCCGGATTCGATCACGGCGCTCGGGTGGATCAGGGCGTCGCTCACTCCGTCACCAGCATGGCGCCGATCTCGGCCTCCGCCACCAGCACGCCGTCGACCCGGGCCTCGCCGCGGAACCACCACATGGTCCGGCGGTGGTTCATCTTCTTCATGTGGAAGCGCACCTGGTCGCCGGGGGTGACCGGCTTGCGGAACTTGCACTTGTCGATGGTCATGAAGAACACCTGCTTGGTGCGCAGCTCGTCCGTCCGGATGTGACGGCAGCAGATCGCGCCGGCGGTCTGGGCCATGCCCTCGATCAGCAGCACCCCGGGGAAGACCGGCATCCCGGGGAAATGCCCCATGAATTGCGGCTCGTTGGCGGTGACGTTCTTGATGCCGACGCAGGATTCATCGCGATCGATCTCGACGATGCGGTCGATCATCAGGAACGGGTAGCGGTGCGGCAGCAGTTCCAGCAGCGTCTGGATGTCGGCTGTGCCCAGTTCCTCGTTGGTTTCGCGTGCCGCCTCGCTCATCGAATCCCGTACCTCGAGTCACCGCCATCGGGCGGACCGATATCCGCCCCCCATGACGGGCGGACGCCCTCTTCGGAAGAAATCGGCGGAGATGCAAGGGTTTCCGGGATGGCCGGCCGATATCACCCGGCGTCGGGAGCCGGATCCTTCTCCGGATCCTTGCCTGAGCGCTCGGCCAGCCGCGCCAGCGTCGTCAGCTCGCGGAACCACGCCCGCACCGGCTTGGCCGGCGTGCCGCCCCAGCGGCTGCCCGGCGGGACGTCGCGGTTGACGTTGGACGAGCCGGCGATCTGCGCGCCGCGGCCGATGCGCAGGTGGCCGACCACGCCGACCTGGCCGCCGAGCACCACGTAGTCTTCCAGCGTGGTCGAGCCCGAGATGCCGACCCCGGAGACGATCACGCAATGGCGGCCGATGACGACATTGTGGGCGATCTGAACGAGGTTATCGATCTTGGTGCCCTCGCCGATCACCGTATCGCGCGAGGCACCCCGGTCGATCGTCGTGTTGGCGCCGATCTCGACATCGTCCTGGACGATCACCCGGCCGATCTGCGGCACCTTGAGATGGGTCGCGCCCATAGCGAAGCCGAAGCCGTCCTGGCCGAGGCGGGCACCCGGATGCAGGATCACCCGGTTGCCGACGAGCGCGTGGCTCAAGGTCGTGCCGGCGCCGATGGAGCAGTCGCGCCCGATCCGGACGCCCGGGCCGATCACCGCGTTCGGGCCGATGACGCTGCCGGACCCGATCTCGACGCCGGGGCCGATCACCGCGCCGGGATCGACCGTGACCCCCTCCTCCAGCCGCGCATCCGGGTGGATATGGGCGCCGGGGGCGATGCTGCGGCCGCCGAACTGCGAGCCCGGCCGCATGGCATCCGGGTGCAGGCGCCCGAGCAGGGCGGCGTAGGCCCGGTACGGGTCGCGGGTCACCAGCGCGACGGTGCCGGCCGGGCAGCGCGCCGCGAAGCGCGGGCTCACCAGGCAGGCCCCGGCCCGGGTCAGGGTCAGCGCCTCGCCGTAACGGGCATTATCCATGTAGGCGAGGTGGTGCGGCCCGGCACTCTCGAGGGGCGCGGCGCCGGTGAGCCGGTATTCCGGGTCCGCGCCCTCGGGCAGGGCTACGCCAGCGGCGGCGGCGACGTCGGCCAGGGTAAGGGAGCCGGTCGCAGCGAAAAAATCGAGATCTGACATGCGTGACAACGCGCCGGCCGGAGAAATCCGGCCGGCGCGCCTGGATTTTATCAGAACCGCGAGCCGCCCGAGAAGCGGAACGCCTGGGTCTGATCCTTGCCGATATGGCCGACCTTGCCGAGCAGCGGCACGTAGACCGACTGGCCCTCGTCCTTGGTCAGGGCGTAGGCGTAGTCGAAGCGGATCGGGCCGAGCGGCGAGTTCCACAGGATGGACGCGCCGATCGAGGAGCGGATCGCGGCCGTGTCGCGGACGTTCACGCATTCCGGCTCGACGCCGATGTTGAACGCGGAGAAGTTGCACTTCCCGGTCTGCGGCGAGATGCCGTTGATGAAGCCGTCGCCGTTCACGTTGAACGACCGCCGGCCGTTATAGCCAAACAGCGTACCGGCATCGGCGAAGACCGCGCCCTTCAGGCCCAGATCCCGTGGGATGAGGGGCAGCGGGAACTGCACTTCGAGGGTGCCGCCGATATAGGTGGAGCCGCCGATGGCGTTGGAGCGGGCGTCGGCGATGCCGACGTCGCGGGGGCCGATGCCGTTGGGCGCGAAGCCGCGGACCAGCGACGGGCCGAGGAAGAACTCGTCGGTGACGCGCAGCGGCTTGCCGTCGATGGCGTTGATGTGGCCGCCCTGGAACCGGACGAAGCCGATCACGTCCTCGAACAGCTCCTTGTAGTAGCGCGCATCCGCGGTGACGCGGAAGAACTTCGAGTCGCCGCCCAGGCCGGCCACGTCGGGCTTCAGCTCGGCGTAGAGGCCGTTGCGCGGCGCCCCGACCACGTCGAGGGTCGAGTAGGCGAGCGTCAGGCCGGCCAGCGAGGTCAGCGTGTTGCCCTGCGAGCCCTTGATGGCGATCGAAGCTTCGCCGTCATACGCGCAGTTCGGGTAGAGCGCCTGGCCACCGATGTCGCGGCCGCTGTTCGGATCGATCGTTCCGGGCTGGTAACGGGCTGTGTAGCCCGGGATCGGCGTCGAGCAGTCGTTGTACGGCCGCTTGAGGGTGTTCGGGACCTTCAGCTCGGTGTTGTACAGCGAGTAGCGCAGGGTGATGCCGAACTCCTCGGTGATCGGCAGGCCGAGGCGCAGCTGGCCGCCATACACCGTGGTCTCGTAGCGCGAGTACCGGGTCAGGTCGGAGTACTTGTAGAAGGCGTCGAAGCCGGCGGCGAGCCGGTAGCCGAGGAAGTACGGCTCGGTGAACGAGAAGTCGACGCCGCGCGAGTACTGGCCGCCGGTGCCGGCGAGGCGGACATACTGGCCGCGGCCGAGGAAGTTCGACTCGGAGACCGAGACCTCGCCGATGATGCCGTCCTGGGTGGAGTAGCCGCCCGCCACCGAGAACGAACCCGTGGGCTGATCCTCGACATCGATGTTGATGACCACGCGGTCGGCCGCTGAACCGGGCTCGTTGGAGAACCGGACCTTCTTGAAGAAGCCGAGGCCGTTCAGGCGCCGCTCGGCCCGGTCGGTCAGCACGCGGTTGTAGGCGTCGCCTTCCGCGATATCGAGCTCGCGGCGGATGACGTAGTCGCGGGTGCGGGTGTTGCCGCGGATGTTGATGCGCTCGACGTAGACGTGCGGGCCGTCCTCGACCACGAAGCCCAGGGAGACCTGGTGGGTCGCCGGATCACGCTGGCCGGTCGGGCGGACCTGCGCGAACGGGTAGCCGGCGCGGTTGACCTCGCGGGTGACGTTGTTGAGCGTCCGCTCCACGTCGTCGGCGTTGTAGACGTCGCCCACCGCGGCAGTGATGTTGCCGTCGAGCTTGGCGGTGTCGATGCCGGGCAGGCGGGAATCCACCGCCACCGCGCCGACCTTGTACTGCTCGCCCTCGTTCACCGTGACGGTGATGACGTAGCCCGAGCTGTCGCCCTCGACGTAGCGGGCGTCGGCGCTGACCACCTGGAAGTCAGCGTAGCCGTTCTTCAGGTAGTAGCGGCGCACCTGGTCCAGGTCGGTGGTGATGCGGTCGGGATCGTAAACGTCGGAGGTCTTGATGAACGACAGGAAGTTCATCTCGGAGGAGCTCATCAGCCCCTTCAGGGTCCGCTCCGAATAGGCGTTGTTGCCGACGAAGTTGATCGAGATGATGCCGGTCTTGTCGCCCTCGTCGACCTGGTAGATCACGTCGACCCGGCCGTTCGGCAGGTCGACGGTCCGGTAGGTGACCTTGGCGGTGCCGCGGCCGAAGCGCTTGTAGACGTCGCGGATGCGGGCGAGGTCGGCGTTGACGATGGCCTCGCTGTAGGGGCCGCGGGCCTTCGCCTCGACCACGCCCTCGAGCGTGGCCTTTTCGATCTTCTTGTTGCCCTCGAAGACGACCCGGTTGATCAGGTTGTTCTCGCGGACGGTGACCACCGTGCGGCCGCCGGACTGGGCGACCTTCACGTCCGAGAACATGCCGCTGGCGAGCAGGTTGCGCCGGGCCTCCTCGGAGGAGCCGGAGGCGGTTCCCGTCACGTAGGAGCGGATGGTGTCGGCATCGACGCGCTGGTTGCCCTGGACGACGATCTGCTGCGCCTGGGCGGCACCGCTCAGGACCAGGCCCGCACCGGCAGCGACTAGGACGATGGTCTTCCGCACCGACTTACGTCGGGGCTTCCCCGTCAACGACATCATGCAATCGCCCGTTTCTGTTCTGGTCGCGGGGGTTAGCCCGTCACAGGCGGCCGTTGACCGGTCGTCCTGTCACCCTGGTCCAAGCGTGGCTTCAGGTCCAAGCGTAGCTCTTAGCGGGATTCCCCTGCCAAGCAAACGCGCGGGAGGCCATCGTCAGGGGATTTTGGGGGGTCGTGGCCTTCGCGCCACTTAACGGCACGGGCACCGAGTCGGCAAAGCGCCAATCGTGGTGAATGGCTTGTAAATCTTTGCGAGCACGACTGTTTTCGCAAACGTCGATACGAACGTTAACCCTGTTTTAAGCCTCCGCCGGGTCGCCGGCGCGGCGCCTTCTGGGCGCTCTCCTGGCGGTATCGCGGCGGGATTGGGGCACCGATTCCGGTGGAGACCGGAACCGGTACCCGCGCGGGATCCGGGGATCAGGTGTTCCGCCAGGACGCGCCGAGGTTGAGGATGTCGTTCCAGGCGGCGAACAGCATCAGCATCAGCACCAGGGCGAGGCCGATGCGGAAGCCGATCTCCTGGGCGCGCTCGCTGAGCGGGCGGCCGCGGACGACCTCGAAGGCGTAGAACAGCAGGTGCCCGCCATCGAGCAGCGGCACCGGGAACAGGTTCAAGAGACCGATCGAGACCGAGAGCAGCGCGATCAGGCCGACCAGCCCGCCAACCCCGCCGTTCTTGGCGACCTCGCCCGAGACCCGGGCGATGCCGATCGGACCCGAGAGCTGGTCGGCGGATTCGCGCCCCGTAGCGAGCTTGCTCAGGTAGGAGAAGGTCCGCTCGACCACGAAATAGGTTTCGCGCACGCCGAGATCGAGGGAGTCGAAAGCGCCGTACCGAACGAGCCGCGCCTCCGAGCCCGCAGGCGAGCGGATGCCGAGCCGGCCGATCCGGTGGCGGCCGAAGGGCGTCTTCTCCTCGTAGGTGGCCGGGGTCGCCTGAATGGTAATCGGCTGCTCAGCCCGCTCCACCGTGAAGGTCAGGGGCGTGCCGGCGCTGCCGGTCACGGTGCGGTACATGGCGTTGAAGTCGCCGATCTTCTCGCCGTCGATGGCGGTGATCACGTCGCCCGGCTGGAAGCCGGCCTGGGCGGCGACGCTGCCGGGCTCCACCGAGGAGACCCGGGCCGGCAGCTCGTAGCGGCCGGCGAGCCAGATCGCGCCGGCGAACAGCAGGATCGCCAGCAGGAAGTTCGCCACCGGCCCGGCAGCGACGATCGCGGCGCGCTTGGCCACGGGCTGGGTCGGGAAGCTGATCGCCCGCTCCTGCGGGGACATCCGGGCGATCGCCTCAGGATCCGGGACGCTCGCGCCGTTCACGTCGCCGTGGAACTTGACGTAGCCGCCGAGCGGGATGGCGCAGAGCTTCCAGCGGGTGCCGCGGCGGTCGTTGAAGCCGAACAGCTCCGGGCCGAAGCCGAGGGAGAAGGCGTGCACGCCGACCCCGCACCAGCGCCCGACCAGGAAGTGGCCCATCTCGTGGACGAAGACCACGACCGTGAGCACGAACAGGAACGGGATCACGGCCCCGAAGAAGCCGCCGGCGGTCCCGCCCATCGCGTTGAGGAAGTCCATGAGCCGATCCCTGGCCGTCTCTGCGCCGGCTTCTCAGGCCGGCCATCGGGCCGGTTTAGCAGATCGATGCGGCTTACCGCCAACGCAATCCGCCGCGGCTGGCGCGGGTGTTCGCGTGGGTCCCCTCTCCCTGCGCGCGGGGAGAGGCCCGCACGGACCTCGTCGTCCGTGCGGGAAGCGCAGGCGAAGCCGGAGCGGCGGTGAGGGGGGCGGGTCAGGAAGTGGCTCATCCCGAACCACCCCCTCACCCTCGGCTGCCGCCTTGCTCCGGCGACGACAAGGTCGCCGGAGCCCTCTCCCCGCAAGCGGGGCGAGGGGTTCCCCGCTCGCACGCCACAGCTAAAGCTTAGGCTGTCGCTCCCTAAAAAAACGATCCCCGCTATCCTCACTCTGCGAAGCCCATCACCACCCTGGAAACCGTCAGTGCCCCCCGCCCCCACCGGCGGCCGCGCGGGGGCGGCGGATCAGCGGCACGGCGCAGGCCATCGCCAGGAACAGCACGGTGAGCGCCAAGAACACGTCCTCGAAGGCCATGACCAGCCCCTGGATCCGCACCGTGTTGGTCATAGCCTTGAGCGCCATGCCGGAAGCGGCGCTGCCGTAGGAGTCGAAGCCGCGCTGCATCGTGTCAAGGCGTTCGAGCGCGGTGCTGTTGGCCCAGGTGAAGCGCTCGTGCAGCCGGGCGAGGTGCAGGTCCCAGCGGGCGTTGAGCACGGTGTTGATCAGCGCCAGGCCGACGGCGCCGCCGAGGTTGCGGGTGAGGTTGTAGAGGCCGGAGGCGTTCTTCATCCGGGCCGGCGACAGGGTGCCGAGGGCGATGTTGTTGATCGGGATCATGCAAAGCATCAGCGAGCAGCCGCGCAAGATCTGAGGCCAGAGCAGCTCCCAGAAATCCCAATCCTTGGTGAGCCCGGTGACGATCCAGGTGCCGCAGGCGAAGCCGACGAAGCCCACGCCCATCATGATCCGGGGATCGACCTTGCCGGAGAGCCGGCCGGCGATCGGGGCGGTGGCGAACATGCACAACCCTGAGACGAACATGGTCTCGCCGATCATCAGCGCCGAGTAGCCGCGCACCCGGGCGAGATAGACCGGGTAGATGTAGGTCAGGCCGTAAAGCCCGATGCCGAGCACGAAGCTCGCGACGCAGCCGCTGGCGAAGTTGCGGTCGGAGAAGGCCCGCAGGTCGACGATCGGCTGCTTCGCCGTGAAGACGCGCCAGAAGAACAGCAGCCCCGAGACCCCGCCGATGATCGCGCAGGTGAAGACCGCTTCGTCCTGCAGCCAGTCGTGGTTCGGCCCCTCCTCGAGGACGTATTCGAGGCAGCCTAGGAACCCTGCCATGAAGGCTAGGCCGGCCCAGTCGAACGACTTCAGCAGGTCGTAATTGGGCTTGTCGAAGTCGATCAGGATCCAAGTCGAGATCGTCACCGCGATGCCAGGCACGACGTTGATCAGGAACAGCCAGTGCCACGACATCAGGTCGGTGAGGTAGCCGCCGATCGTCGGGCCGATGGTCGGCGCGAGCGTCGCCACGAGGCCGATCACCGGCGACACGATGGTGCGCTTCGATGGCGGGAAGATCGTGAACGCCGCGGCGAACACCGTCGGGATCATGCCGCCGCCGATAAAACCCTGCGCGGCCCGCCAGACGATCATCTCGGAGATCGACGAGGAGGTCGCGCACATCACGCTCATCAGCGTGAAGCCGCCCGCCGAGATCGCGAACATCCAGCGGGTCGAGAGCACCCGCGAAAGGGTGCCCGACAGCGGGATCGAGATGACCTCGGCGATCAGGTAGCTGGTCTGGACCCAGGGGATCTCGTCCCCGGAGGCCGAGAGGCCGGCCTGGATCTCGTTGAGGGAGGCCGAGACGATCTGGATATCCAGGATCGCCATGAACATCCCGAACACCATGCAGAAGAACGCCACCATGCGGCGGCGGTCCATCGGCGGCTCGGCGGCCGGGGCTCCGGCCGAGATGGCGGCGGTGGCGGCCACGGGCGGGCTCAGCGGCTCGCGGCGTTGAAGCGCCCGTCCTCGGCGTGGTCGAGGACCGAACGATCAGTGCCCGCCCGGGTATCCACCCGCACTTCCACCGAGAGGCCGGGCCGCAGCAGGCCCTCGCGGGCGACGGCCTCGGGCACCCGCACCCGCACCGGCAGGCGCTGCACGATCTTGGTGAAGTTGCCGGTGGCGTTGTCCGGCGGCAGCAGGCTGAACACCGAGCCCGAGGCCGGCGAGAACGATTCGACGACGCCCTCGATCTCGCGATCGGGATAGGCGTCCACGGTCACGAGCACCGGCTGGCCCGGGCGCATGCGCTGGACCTGCGTCTCCTTGAAGTTCGCATCGATGCGCACACTCTGGAGCGGCACCAGGGCGGCGACCCGGGTGCCCGGCGCCACGTAGGCCCCGGCCTCGACCGCCTTGTTGCCGATCACGCCATCGAAGGGCGCGCGGATCACCGTGAAATCGAGGTCGCGCCGGGCGCGGTCGACGGCGGTGCGCAGCTCGGCCGAGAGGCGCTCGGCCTCGCGCTTCTGGGCCTGGAGTACGTCGACATTGGCGCGGGCCGCCAGGAGTCCGGCCTCCATGCCCTTCACCGAGGCCTCGGTGCGGTCCCGGTCGGCGCGGGCCTGGTCGATCCGCGATTTGGCGACATAATCCGCCTGCATCTGGGTCGCCCGGGCGAAATCCGCCTGCGCGCGCACGGCATCGGCGCGGGCGGCGTCGATCTGCGCGGCGGCCTGGGCGACCTGCGCCTGCGCGGCCTCGACCTGCCGGGCGATCCGCACGATCGTGCTCTCCTGCGTGGCGAGCTTGTCCTGCGCGGCCTGGAGCGCGAGGCGGTAATCGCCGTCGTCGAGCTTGGCGATCACGTCGCCCTTCTTGACCGAGATGCCGTTCACCACCGGCACGGATTCCAGGTAGCCGGAGACCTTGGCGGCCAGGATCGAGATGTCGGCCTGCACGTAGGCGTCGTCGGTCGAGACGAAGAACCGCCCGACGCTCCACCAGTGCCAGCCCTCATAGACGCAGCCGCCGAGAGCCGTCGCCAGGAAGCCGAGCAGCAGCATCCGCCTGAGCGGGCGTTTTCGGGCCGGGCCGGCTTCCGGCACCGCAGCGGGAGGTATCTCGGCGCCACTCGGTTGGACCGGGGCCGGAGCCGGACCCTCGGCCCGCTCCTCATCCCTGCGTTCGATGCCGGAAGCGGACCGGTCGTCATCCTCGCGAAGGGACATCACAGCGCCTCTGACCTAATGACCGAACCGTTCGGTCAACGGCTGGGACGCGCCTTGACGCGCGTCGGGAGAGGTCTCAGATTAGATTGACCGAACGGTTCGGTCAAGCAAAGCGGCGTCTCGGACGCGGAGTCGGGTGATGGATCAAGGCGCGGTGCTGGAGCGGGAGCCGTCGCCGATCGAGGGCGACAAGCGGCGGCAGATCCTCGACGGCGCGCGGACCGTGTTCCTGTCCGCGGGGTTCGACGGGGCCAGCATGGGCGAGATCGCCCGGGCGGCGGGCGTCTCCAAGGGCACGCTCTACGTCTATTTCGACAGCAAGGAAGATCTGTTCGAGGCGCTGATCATTCAGGAGAAGCGCGGGCTGGCCGAGGCCCTGTTCACCCTCGACGCGGAGGATCTCGACGTGCCGGCGGTGCTGACGCAGCTCGGCACGCGCTTCCTGACCGAGATGGGCCGGCCGGAGCACGTCGCGGTGGTCCGCATGGTGATCGGCGCCTGCGAAAAGTTTCCGCGCTTCGGGCAGGCCTTCTACGAGGCCGGTCCGGCCAGCGGCGTAGCGCGGCTGTCGGCCTATCTCGACGCCCAGGTGCAGGGCGGACGCCTGCGGATCGCCGACATCGAACTGGCGGCCCGGCACTTCCTGCATCTCTGCCAGGCGGGCCAGATGACGCGCCTGCTGTTCGCGGCAGGCGACGGCGCGAGCGACGCCGAGATACGCTATCTGGTCGGCAACGCGGTGCGGGTGTTCTTGGCCGGGTACGGACCGGAGAGCTGAATCCTCAGCCGGCCGCGCGCAGCTCCGGCAGGGCCTCGGCGCTCCAGACCCGGACATGGGCGTCGATGGCCAGCGCCTCGTCGACGTCAGCCGGGGCGGTCCGGTACTGTCCGGCGAAGTGCTCGCATGCGCGCTCGACCAGGTCGCTGATCCCGTAGAAGCCGATGCGGCCGGCGATGAAGGCGGCCACCGCCACCTCGTTGGCCGCGTTCATCACGGTGGGCGCCGCGCCGCCGGCGGCGAGGGCCGCCCGGCCGATCCGCAGGCACGGGAAGCGTTCCTCGTCCGCCGCCTCGAAGGTCAGCGCACCGAGCTTCACCAGGTCCAGCGGCCGGCCCCGGGCGATGGTCAGGCGGTCGCCGAGGCCGAGGCAATGCGAGATCGGCACGCGCATGTCGGGAAGCGCCAGCTCCGCGGTCACGGCGCCGTCGAGCCAGTAGACCAGACCGTGGATCACCGATTGCGGGTGCACGACCACGTCCAGGCGCTCGGGCTCGATGCCGAACAGGTGGTGCGCCTCGATCAGCTCAAGCCCCTTGTTCATCAGGCTGGCCGAATCGATGTTGATCTTCATGCCCATCGACCAGGTCGGATGGGCTGCGGCCTCGGCCGCGGAGGCGGCGGCGATCCGCTCGCGGGTCCAGGTCCGGAACGGGCCGCCCGAGGCCGTGATCATCAGGGTGCGGACATCGGCGAGCGGCCGGCCGGCGAGCGCCTGGCTGAGCGCGTCGTGCTCGGAATCCATTGGCAGGATCGTGGCACCGTAGCGGGCGGCGTCGCGCATGAAGGCGTCGCCGGCGCAAACCAGGCTCTCCTTGTTGGCGAGCGCCACCCTGCGGCCGAGCCGGAGCGCAGCGTGGGTGGATTTCAGCCCGGCCGCGCCGCTCACCGCGGCGACCACGATGTCGGCGTCGCGGGCCACCGCCTCCATGACGGCGCCCTCCCCGGCCCCGTTGGCGATACCGCTGCCCGAGAGCGCCTCGGCGAGGGCCGGGCCGGCGGTCTCGTCGGCGAGCGCCGCGAAGGTGGCGCCGAGCTCACGGGCGACCTTGGCCAACGCGACCGCATCGCGCCCGCCGACCACGGCGCCGGTGCGGAAGCGGTCCGGGTGCTGGGCCAGCAGGTCGGCGGTGGAGCGGCCGATCGAGCCGGTGGCGCCGAAGACGGTGACGATCTGGGTCACGGGTGAAACTCCCTCATCGTCATGGGGTCAGAGTCATGGGATCAGACCGCTTCCGCGCAGGGCGAGATAGAGCCCGGCCAACACGGCCACCGCGAAAAATCCATCGAGCCGATCCATGACGCCGCCATGGCCGGGGATGATCTTGCCCGAATCCTTCACCCCGTAGCGGCGCTTCAGGCCGGATTCGACGAGGTCGCCGGCCTGGCTCAGCACGGAGGCCAGGGCGCTGACGCCTGCCACCACCGGCAGGGAGGCGGCGCTCGGCAGATCCATCCCGGCGAGGTCGGCGGCCACCGCCACCAGCGAGCCCGCCGCGACCGCCCCGATCAGGCCGCCGATGGCCCCCGACCAGGTCTTGTTGGGCGAGACCCGGGGCATCAGCTTCGGGCCGCCGATCTTGCGGCCGGCGAAGTAGGCAGCGATGTCGGTGGACCAGACCACGGCGAACATCCAGGCCGGGCCGACCAGGCCGATCCCGGGATCGTCGCGCAGGGCCACCGGCACCGAGGCGATGGCCGCCGCCCCGAGCACGCCGGCGAATGCCCGCACCCGGCCGGAGCCGGTGCGCGCCACCGTGGCGCAGGCCGCGGCCCCGAGGAGCAGCACGGCGAGGCAGGCGAGCGCCGGGGCGCCCCCACGCTGGCAGAGCAGCAGAGCGCCAAGCGTCGCCGCGCCCAGCGCGATCAGCACCTCGCGCGGCTCGGTCCGGCTCATCACCATCCATTCGGCGAAGCCGATGATCCCGGCGGCGAGCCAGATCCCGGCGAAGGGCCAACCGCCAGTGACCAGGGCCGCGAGGATCGCGGGGGCGAGCACGACGCCCGAGGCGACGCGCAGCCAGAGCTCGCGCCGCCCGGAGGGGCGCGCGGCCGGTGTGGCAGCGGAGGTCACGCGCGTCTCAGCCGGTGCCTCAGACGTGCATGATCTCCTTCTCCTTCGAGGCCAGCACGCCGTCGATCTCGGCGATGAACTGGTCGGTCGCCTTCTGCACGTCGGCGGCCTGGCGCTTCTCGTCGTCCTCCGAGATGGCGCTGTCCTTGAGGAGCTTCTTGAGGTGGTCGAGCCCGTCCCGGCGGACGTGGCGCACGGCCACGCGCGCCTCCTCGGTGTACTTGTGGGCGACCTTGACCATCTCCTTGCGGCGCTGCTCGTTCATCTCGGGGATGCGCAGCCGGATGGTCTGGCCCTCGGTCTGCGGGTTGAGGCCGAGATCGGATTCGCGGATCGCCTTCTCGACGGCGGTGACCATGCTGCGGTCCCAGACCGAGATCGACAGGAGCCGGGGCTCGGGCACGCTCACGGTGGCGACCTGCGCCATCGGCATCGACGAGCCGTAGGCATCGACCTGGATCGGATCGACCAGCGAGGGGGTGGCCCGCCCGGTCCGCAGGGATCCGAGATCCTTGGAGAGCGACGCGACCGCGCCCTGCATGCGGCGCTTGATGTCGTTGAGGTCGAATTCCGGTGTGGCCATGGTGGTCGTCCCGACACGTCTGACGTTGTCTTCTCGCCCGGCAGGGGCAGTCGCGGCCTCAATGGCCGAATTTTGCCGGTGCCGCAAACCTCTGGAGCATCGTCCCGAAAGGTGGCCGCCGGCTTTCGGAAGAAGACGATGCGAATCGAGAGGCGCGCGCAGCGTGCGGTTACGGCGCCACGAGGGTCGAGGGCGCCTCGCCGGACAGGATCTTGGCGATCGAGCTCGGCTGATGCAGGGAGCCGACGACGATCGACAGTCGGCTCTCGCGGGCGAGCGCGAAGGCGGCGGTGTCCATCACCTTGAGGTCGCGGGCGATCGCCTCGTCATGGGTCAGCCGGTCGTAGCGGGTGGCGCTCGGATTCGTCTTGGGATCGGCCGAATAGACGCCGTCCACCTGCGTGGCCTTGAGCACGGCGTCGCAGCGCAGCTCGGCGGCGCGCAGCACCGCGGCGGTGTCGGTGGTGAAGAACGGGTTGCCGGTGCCGCCGGCCAGAACCACCACCTGGCCCTTGTCGAGATGGTGCAGGGCCGGCTGGCGGGCATAGGTCTCGCAGATCGTCGGCATCGACACCGCCGACATGGTCCTGGCCGGGACGCCCGCGGCGTTGAGCGCGGTCTCGATCGCCAGCGAGTTCATCACGGTGGCCATCATGCCCAGGGAATCACCGGTGGCGCGGTCGATCCAGCCGGCCGCCGAGATGCGGGCGCCGCGGATCATGTTGCCGCCGCCGACCACGATGGCGATCTCGGCCCCGGACTCGATGGTGCGGGCGATGTCCTCGGCGAGCGCCGCCAGGGTCGGCGGATGGAGCCAGTAGCCGTCCGGGGCGGCCAGAGCCTCGCCCGACAGCTTGAGGAGGATACGGCGAAACGGCGTCGCTTCCGGCATCTTGATCTCCGGCTCCATACCGCATCACCCGAACCCGCGAGGCTTCTACGTCAGCCGCGGGAGCGACGTCGAGGGGCGGGCGCCGATCCGGGCGGGGATCGCGGGGACGATTCGCCACCGACATGCGATCGACGTGCAGCTTTGGCAGAGGAGCTAGGCTCGTCATCGGGATGGATGCCCGAATCCATGCGCATCGCTCTGGTCATCAACGGCGCCTCCGGGGCGGTGGCGTCGGGCACGACGCCGGAGGCGATCCGGGAGAAGCTGGTCGCGGCCGGGATCGAGCCCCTGGGCGAGGCCGACCGGGGGGCGCCCCTGCCGGTGCGGATCGCCGCCGCCGCGTCGGAGCCCGATATCGACGCCCTGGTGGTGGCGGGCGGCGACGGCACCATCGCCTGCGCGGCCGCAGCGCTCATCGGCAAGGCCACGCCCCTCGGCATCCTGCCGCTGGGCACCATGAACTTCCTGGCGCGGGATCTCGGCGTGCCGCTCGATATCGACGGCGCGGTCGCGACTCTGGCCTCCGGAGCCCGGCGCCAGATCGATGTCGGTGAGGTCAATGGCCGCACGTTCCTGATCAACTCCGTGCTCGGCCTGCCGGCCCGGGTGACGCGGCACCGGGAGGCGCATCGCCGGCATCTCGGCCTGCGCACGCTGCTGCGCTGGATCCTGGGGGTGCTGCGCCATCTCGGCCGGTATCCGCGCCTGACCGTGACCGGCACGATCGACGGCGCGGCGCGGACCTGGCGGTTCCGGCTGCTGGCGGTAGTGATCGGTGATTATGTCGAGCGGCCGGGCCGCATGCTGGTGCGGGCGCCGGTCGATGCCGGGCAGCTGACGCTCTACGTCCTGGCGCATCTCTCCCCGTGGCGGACCCTGCGCCTCGCCCTCGGCTTCGCCCTGGGCGACTGGCGGCGCCTGCCGGACATCGAGCGGCTGCCGGTGGCCAACCTGACCATCGCGTCGGAGACCCGGGCGCTGCGGGTCATGAACGACGGCGAGGTGGCGCTGATCCCCGCGCCCCTGCGCTACCGGATCCACCGGCAGGCGCTGACGGTGATCGTGCCTCGGTCGAGCCAGCACACGTGAGACGGATCAGCCATATCTCCGACCTGCATTTCGGCCGCACCGATCCGGCCGTGGTGGAGGCCCTGGTCCACGAGTTGAACGCGGATGCGCCGGACCTGATCGTCGCCTCGGGGGATTTCACCATGGCGGCGCGGCCTTCGGAATTCGCGCAGGCCCGGGCCTTCCTCGACCGCCTGGCGCCCCCCTGGATCGGCGTGCCGGGCAACCACGACATCTCGCCGTTCCGGCTAGTTCAGCGATTCGTGCACCCGTTCACCCGCTACCGGCGCGCCATCGCGGCCGAGACCGAGCCGTGCTTCCAGGATGCCGAGATCGGGATCGTCTGCCTCAACACGGTGCGGCGCTGGGCGCCGGAGCCGGACTGGTCGCACGGCGTGATCCGCCGCAGCCAGATCGAGCGGGCCGAGGCGCGGCTCTCGGCGATGCCGGCCCACCTGTTCAAGATCGTGGTCGGCCACCACCCGTTCCTGCCGCCGCCCTGGGATGAGGAGGCGCGCCTGGTCGGGCGCGCCGACCGGGCCCTGGCGGCGTTTGCCCGGTGCGGTGTCGGCCTGACGCTCGCCGGCCACCTGCATCGGCACTACGCGCGCTATGCGGAAGCGGAAGGATCAATCCCCGAGACGCTGGACCGGGGCTCGATCCGGTCTCGTCCCGGGCGTCTTCTGGCGGTCCAGGCCGGCTCGGCGACCTCGACGCGGCTGCGGGGCAACGAGCCCAACGCCTACAACCGCATCACCATCGCGGAGGGCTGCGCCACCGTCCGGGTCCGGCTGTGGGACGGTGGCGCCTGGGTCGATGCAGCAGCGCCGGCATGACGGAGGTCACGCCGGCGCCTAGGTTCAGCTCCCGGCGAAGAGGCCGACGGAGCCCAGAAGGGTCATGACGAGACCGGAGGCGAACACACCGATCATCAGGTACGAGAAGGATTTCATTGCCATGAGCGTGATGTAGCGCGGCGGTGCCGAACCGGGTGTGCGCTGCAACACGAGGCGGGCGGGATTATGTTTCGCGATGCGGGACTTCGCGTGGACCGGGCCGGAATGATGTTTTCCGACAATGGCTTGCGGCTTCTCAACAGGCTCGGTCGCGGCGCAAACGATTGCTTTGGCGGTGCTGCTGAGTTCGCGAAGCGAAGCCCCCCACCCGCGCGGGCTACGATGTTCACTTGTCAGCTTGTGCAGGCCACGACGCGTCCCCTCTCCCGTGCGGGCTACCAGATTCACACTTCGCGTTTGGGATCACCGTCCGATCGACGGGTATGGCAACTCCAGAACTACCGCGCGCCTTCCCTCCCCCCTCTGCGGGGGAGGGACACGCGCGTGCGTCTGGCCGTCCGCCTGATTCAGCAACGATGTGTGAACATCGTAGCCCGCACGGGAGAGGGGCCCCGCGCTGCATCGTGAGCGGAGTGATCGACACAACCGTCTCGATAAGGCGGGCTCCATCCGACCGGCCGCTCCCATCCAGCCTCCTGCCCCTCGCCCAAGCCGTCGTCGCGGTACAAAAGAAAACCCCGCCCGGCTCGCGCCGGACGGGGTCTCGAAATCGT